>CAJTZE010000026.1 GCA_910584265.1 uncultured Dorea sp.
ATGAGCAGGGAGATATTTATAAAGGTTCTTATGAGGGGCTTTACTGTACGCCCTGCGAATCTTTCTGGACAGAATCCCAGCTTGTGGATGGGAAATGCCCGGACTGCGGGCGTGAGGTGAAACCTGCGAAGGAGGAGGCTTACTTTTTTAAGATGAGCAAATATGCGGACCGCCTGATTGAGCATATCAATGCGCATCCGGAGTTTATTCAGCCGGTTTCCAGAAAGAATGAGATGATGAACAATTTCCTGCTTCCTGGACTGCAGGATCTGTGTGTGTCCAGAACTTCTTTTAAATGGGGAATACCGGTAGACTTTGACGAGAAGCATGTGGTTTATGTGTGGCTGGATGCTCTGACTAATTATATTACCGGAATCGGGTATGAGGCAGACGGCGAAAGTACAGAGCAGTACAAAAAGAACTGGCCTGCAGATCTGCACTTGATCGGTAAAGATATTATCCGTTTCCATACTATTTACTGGCCGATATTCCTGATGGCGCTGGGCGAGCCGCTGCCGAAGCAGATCTTCGGGCATCCGTGGCTTCTACAGGGCGACGGTAAGATGAGCAAATCCAAGGGAAATGTGCTGTATGCAGACGAACTGGTGGATTTCTTCGGCGTGGATGCAGTCCGTTATTTTGTGCTGCATGAGATGCCGTTTGATAATGACGGCGTGATTTCGTGGGAGCTAATGGTGGAACGGCTGAATTCAGACCTGGCAAATACGCTGGGAAATCTGGTGAACCGTACGATTTCCATGACAAATAAATATTTTGGCGGAACGGTGATGGATAAAGGCGTCGCGGGTGAGGTGGACGCTGATCTGAAGGCGGTTGTTGGGAAGACGCCGGAGCTTGTGGAAAAAAAGATGGATGAGCTGCGGGTGGCAGATGCGATTACCGAGATTTTCACTCTGTTCAAGCGCTGCAATAAATATATTGATGAGACGATGCCATGGGCGCTGGCAAAGGATGAAGCGGCAAAAGACCGTCTGGAAACGGTGCTTTATAATCTGATTGAGAGTATCAAATCAGGAGCAGAGCAGCTTGCCCCATTTATGCCTGAGACTTCGGAGAAGATCCTTGCACAGCTCGGCGACGGCAAAGTGACAGAAAAGCCGGAGATCTTATTCCAGAGATTGGATATCAATGAAGTGATGAAAAAGGTAGAGGAGCTTCACCCGCCGGTGGAAGAAAAACCGGCAGAGGAAAAGGAAGAGAAGCCCGTGATTGATATCGAGACAAAGCCGGAGATTACCTTTGACGATTTCGGTAAAATGCAGTTCCAGGTGGGAGAAATCATCGCCTGTGAGGCGGTGGCGAAGTCAAAGAAGCTTCTCTGCTCCAAAGTGAAGGTTGGAAGCCAGGTAAAACAGATCGTATCCGGTATTAAGAAATACTACAGCGCCGAGGAGATGGTCGGAAAGAAGGTAATGGTTCTGGTGAATCTCAAGCCCGCCAAGCTTGCCGGGGTACTTTCGGAGGGAATGCTTTTGTGCGCAGAGGATGCGGAAGGCAATCTGGCGCTGATGACACCGGAAAAGGAAATGCCCGCAGGAGCGGAAATCTGCTAGAACACCAGAGGCAGAGCGCCCAAAGGGCGCGCAGGGAAGCGAAAAAGAGCGCAAGGAGCAAAAAAAAGATGATATTTGATACACATGCGCATTATGACAGCAGCCAATTTGATGAAGACAGGGAGGAGCTCCTTGCGTCCATGAGGGAGCAGGGAGTCGGCACGATCGTAAATGTGGGAGCCTCCTATGAGTCTTGCTTTACAGTGCCTGAAATGGTTCAGAAATATCCGTTTATGTATGCGGCGGCGGGCGTTCATCCGGACGAGACAGGCGCCTTGAATGAAGAGACATTTGCAAGAATGAAGGAGCAGTTTCAAAAAGAGAAGGTTATTGCGGTGGGAGAGATTGGACTGGATTATTATTGGGACAATGAATCCCATGACCTTCAGAAGAAATGGTTTATCCGTCAGTTAGAGCTTGCAAGGGAATTGTCCCTTCCGGTGCTGATCCACAGCAGGGAGGCGGCCGCCGATACTATGCAGATTATGAAAGAATACGGCAGAGGGCTTGGCGGCGTCATTCACTGCTTCTCTTATTCAAAAGAGATGGCACAGGAGTACGTGAAGATGGGATATTATATCGGCGTCGGCGGCGTGGTGACCTTTAAGAACGGAAGGAAGCTTAAGGAGGTTGTTGCGGAGATTCCGCTGACCTCCATTGTACTTGAGACGGACTGCCCCTATCTGGCGCCGGTTCCCTTCCGGGGAAAGCGGAATCAATCCGGCTATATCAGATATACGGCAGAAGCAGTTGCAGAAATTAAAGGAGTATCTGTGGAAGAGGTTATCAGGCAGACAGAAGAAAATGCGAAGAAGATGTACGGACTGGCCTAAGGCTGGTCCGTGTTTCGTAATAATTCGACAGGTGTCTTTTCTGCTGTTTCTGGAAATTTAATTTTTAATTGGTATCTTTTAGACAAAAATTCGTGTATAATAGGTTTATTCGGTAAATCGGTATGTATGGTTTTATGATACATATATAAAAAAGGGAGAGGGAATATGGCGGAGCCTGCGCTGGGGAATCCACAGAATACAATAGAAATTCTTAAGAAATATAATTTCACATTCCAGAAGAAATATGGACAGAATTTTTTGATTGATACGCATGTTCTGGACAAGATTATCCGTGCGGCTGAGATCACGAAGGATGATTTTGTGTTGGAGATCGGCCCCGGCATCGGCACGATGACCCAATATCTGGCGCGTGCGGCAGGCAGGGTTGCGGCGGTTGAGATTGACAGGGCGCTGATCCCGATACTGGAGGATACCTTATCGGAGTATGAGAATGTCAGGATTATTAATGAGGACGTATTGAAGCTGGATATCCGGAAGCTTGCGGAGGAAGAGAATGGGGGGAGACCGATCAAGGTAGTTGCGAATCTCCCTTATTATATTACAACGCCGATTATCATGGGCTTATTCGAGAAGCATGTTCCCCTAAAGAGCATTACAGTGATGGTTCAGAAGGAGGTCGCGGACCGTATGCAGGCCGTACCCGGTACGAAGGATTACGGCGCGCTGTCTCTGGCGGTGCAGTATTATGCCAGGCCGTATATTGCGGCAAATGTACCTCCGAACTGTTTTATACCGAGACCAAAGGTCGGTTCGGCAGTCATCTGCCTGAACTGTTACAGTGAACCGCCGTTACAGGCAGAAGACGAGAAGCTGATGTTCCGTATCATACGGGCATCATTTAACCAGAGAAGGAAGACTTTGGCAAACGGCCTGAGCAATGCCCGGGATCTTGCAATTCCTAAGGAATTGATCATAAAGAGTATTGAGAAACTGGGAAAGGGAGCCGATGTGCGGGGCGAGACTCTGACACTGGAGGAATTTGCGAGGCTTAGCAATTATATTTACGACCAGCAAATAAGCACGGTCCTGTGCTTTAACGAATATTAGCAGTTCGTTAAGTATAACTTGTCAACCCGGTTTTAGTTATGAAAGGAGAGGGCTATGAGTAATTTTTCACCAAAGCAGTTATTTGAGATTACACCTGAAATTACCCATTTGGCAGAGCTGTGTGAAGAGAGCAACGCAATTGATAAAGAGTTATATGGGAAGTATGATGTCAAGAGAGGACTGAGGGACATGAATGGAAAAGGCGTCCTGGCAGGCTTGACTACGGTTTCCGATGTGCGTGCGAAGAAGATTGTGGACGGGGAGGAGGTTCCCTGTGCCGGGAACCTGTATTTCCGAGGATACAATATTAAGGATCTGGTACAAGGTTTCCTGAAGGAAGACCGATATGGTTTTGAAGAGACGGCATATCTGCTGCTGTTCGGCGAGCTGCCGAATGCAGAGGAACTGGAGAATTTCCGGGAGATGCTGGCGGACAGGAGGACGCTTCCGCCGAATTTTGTCAGGGATGTGATCATGAAGGCGCCAAGCCGGGATATGATGAACAGTCTGTCCCGTTCTATTTTGAATCTATATACGTATGATGTGAAGGCGGACGATACCTCGATTCCGAATGTACTCCGCCAGTGCCTGAACCTGATCAGCCAGTTTCCGATGCTGATGGTGTATGGCTATCATGCATATAATTACCGGAGAGGAAGGGATCTGTTTATTTACGCGCCAAGGCCGGAGCTTTCTATGGCGGAGAATATTCTGATGATGCTGAGAGAAGACAGACAGTATTCCAAGCTTGAGGCAAGGATTCTGGACATGGCGATGGTGCTTCATATGGATCACGGCGGAGGTAATAATTCTACATTTACCACCCATGTGGTAACATCTTCGGGAACGGATACATATTCGACGATGGCGGCGGCTATGGCGTCCCTGAAGGGACCGAAGCATGGCGGGGCGAATATCAAGGTTACCAAGATGTTTCATGATATGATGAAGACAGTAAACGACTGGGAGGATGAGGCAGAGGTAAGGCAGTATTTGTATGACCTGCTGGATAAGAAGGCATTTGATAAGAAGGGACTTATCTATGGAATGGGCCATGCGATTTATTCCATATCTGACCCGAGAGCAGAGATATTCAAGTCTTTTGTAGAACAGCTTGCAATGGAGAAGGGCTATGAGAAGGAATATGCGCTCTATGAAAAGGTAGAGCGTCTGGCGCCGGAGGTGATCGGCGAGCGCCGAAGAATGTATAAGGGTGTTAATGCAAATGTGGACTTCTATAGCGGCCTGGTGTACCAGATGCTGAATCTTCCGCCGGCTCTGTATACGCCGATTTTTGCGGCCGCAAGAATCGTGGGATGGAGCGCGCACCGGCTGGAGGAGCTTAAGAATGTGGATAAGATTATCCGTCCGGCATATAAATCACTGGCACCGCATCGAGATTATATTCAGATGGAGGAAAGGTAGATGAAACAGGAATTCTATTTCCCATCAAGTGATGGACAGACAAAGATTCATGGAATTATCTGGAGGCCGGAGACAGAAGTAAAGGCTGTGCTGCAGATCTGCCATGGCATGGTAGAGTATATTGACCGTTATGACGGGTTTGCATCTTATCTGGCAGAGAGAGGTATCTGCGTGACGGGACACGATCACCTAGGGCATGGCAAGTCGGTACAGAATGAGGAGATGCTTGGATTCTTTCATGAAACCAGTGGAAATAAGTATGTGATCACGGATATTCACATGCTCCGGAGGATGACGGAGAAGGAGTATGCGGGAGTGCCTTATTTTATGATGGGGCACAGTATGGGGTCATTCCTGCTCCGCCAGTATCTTACTCTGAGAGCGGAAGGCCTTGCCGGTGCAATTATTATGGGAACAGGTTATATGCCGTATGGACTTCTGGCGGCAGGCCAGGCTGTCTGTAGAACGATTGCCGCTGTTAAGGGCTGGGATTACAGAAGTGAATTTGTGAATCAGCTCGGGATGGGCGGATATAATAAACAGTTTGAGCCGAGTGACAGTGCCAAGGACTGGATTACCTCGGATGAGGAAATGCGGAAAAAGTATGAGGCTGATCCGCTATGTAATTTTACCTTTACGGTAAATGGATACTATCAGATGTTTGAAGGAATGAAGACGCTGACGAAAGAAGAGGCAGTAGGGAAGCTTCCCAAGGAGCTGCCAGTGTTCTTTGTGTCAGGAGCAGATGATCCGGTAGGATCCTGCGGTGAAGGGGTGGCCAAAGTATTTCACAAATACGAAGAAGCCGGCATTCAGGATGTGCAGATGAAGCTGTATCCGGGAGGCCGCCATGAGATACTGAATGAAACCAACCGGGAAGAGGTATATGAGGATCTGTATCATTGGCTGAGTGTCCATATGCATATGGATGTGTGATAACGCCTATAGCAGCGGGATGATGAGAGACACCTTTGAAATATAAGGTGTTTTTCTTTTGTTTTTTCTTAAACTTAAAATGAGTTTTTGATTATCTTTTTATAAATTCTTTACGCTATCAGACTTACCATTTCAGCCTTTACACCGTCCTCAATCACTGCATTCAGCGCAAAATTGAACGGGTTCTTTCTCACACAGTCATCTTCTATGGCTGTGTAGAATGACGCTTTCAGTATCTCCGCTTCTTTTTCCCGTAGTGATACGCAGTCACGTTTCTCTTTCGGCACTCTGTCCGTAGCCGCCAGTTTCCATGAATACACCGATTGCGGTTCTCCAAAGGTATCTATATATTTGCACATTAGAACATCTGAGAAAATACCAAAATCTAATTATTATGAAGATAAATCTAGCCGTTGCGCTAATTATAGTAACCGTTGCGTGACTTTGGCAAACAAACTTCCTAAAATAAGAATATAAATTATGGGAGGTTTTAGTTATGTTAGAATCTATAAGAAAAAATAGGAAGCACATTTTTAGAGTAGTTACCGTTGGATTATTTGGAATAATGGGATTGTTAATAGTCCCGGTTGTAAGTTATATTATAAAAGTGGCAAATCATTATCCAAAAGCATTTAGATGGATTTTCTTTACTCTTTTTGCTTTTATATGTATATATGGATTTCTATTCACACGAGAATGGGATATGAAGTTTGTTATAATATGTATGTGTATAGCCATTACTATTAACGCTATGAATACTAACAGGAGAAAATGAGGGCATATGGAGATTTCAGAAATTATAAAAGAAGCGAGAACAAAAAAAGGTATGACGCAACAGGATTTGGCAAATTCTGTGTATGTTACCCGACAAACTATTTCAAAATGGGAATTAGGAAAAAGTGTACCTGATGAGGCATCATTAAGTTTGCTGTATCAATGTCTGGAGATTGATCATCAAGAGAGAAATATCTTGAAGAAATTATCTACTAATAAGCAAACAATATTTATGATTATTCTTGCAGTTATATTTTCACCAGCGGTAATAGGAATCCGTTATTGCTTATTTAAAATGGGAAAACTTGAAGACAATAAGTTTAAAATTTTAATTCAAGGTATTGGGATTGTTCTATTGGCTCTCTACTTCAAATCTTTAAAAGACATAGTTGCATATATGCTAATTTTTGTGATATTCATTTGCTATATATTTTATCGTTATTACCTGTTAAGTTTAGATAGAGCTGATAAGTAAAGAATACGGAGTAAAATATAATGAAAACAGAATAGATACTTTGCCCTGTCTGTGGTAATAAGACTCGTGACAGAATTAGAGAAGATACAATTATCTTACCGCAAAGCTAAGAGTAAAAGTAGAGCCAAATCCAGAAAATCCCAAATATATCCTTACAGTCTGGGGAGTAGGTTATAAATTCAGAGGAGAAAGAATAAAGACGATATCCGGATTTTATAAATGAGTCCAGAGCATTAAGATACATAAGGATAGAATGAGGTTGCAATAATAGAAAAATTGTTATATTATGAAATTGTAATAATACATGTTATAATACGAGTTTCGGAGGCCGGAAATGGGAGGAATAGAGAAAACAAATGCGACACCATTGTACCTACAGCTAAAGAATAAGATTAAAAGAGAGATTCGTACAGGTATGTTACAGCCTGGCGAGAAGATTCCATCAGAAGCACAATTGCAGAAGGAATATGGAATGAGCAGAGTGACCGTCCGCAACGCGATGGCGGAGCTGGAAGTGGAGGGCTATATTATCAAGGTTCAGGGGAAGGGCAGCTTTGTGGCACAGTCAGATATGCTGCGCCTGCCAATCGGAGTTACCAGCTTTACAGAGGATGCGAGGATGCAGGGAGTCAATCTGACATCAAGGGTCGTGAAGTTTCAGATCGAGGATATCACGTCGGACCTGGACAGAGAGTTTTTTGCAGGAAGAACAGACGGGAAGATGCTGGTGTTTAAGCGGATCCGTATTGCAGATGGAGTGCCTGTCACCATAGAGGAGAATCATCTTTCTCCAAAGATGCTGGACATGCAGGAAGAGAATCTGGAGGGTTCCTTTTATGAGATTCTTATGAACAAGTATCATCTGGTTCCTTCCAACAAAGGGAGGAGAAGTGTTAAGATCGTATTTGCGGACGAGAAGATCGCAGAATACCTGAACCTCTCTGTGGGCACGCCGGTCATCAGCAGCGAGATGTGTGTATTCGATATCAGCGGAGAGCCGATCCATACAGTACGTGACTGGGTCAGAGGAGATAATGACCGGTTTATTAGATGGTATATATAAAATTATGCTTTCAGGCAATGAGATGGTATATATAATAGGAAGATATGATACATGTAATACATGTTAAGACGAAAGAGCCGTGTCCGGATTACTGGAAACGGTTCTTTTTACTAAAAAAAGAATGCTGAAATTATGCATTCTGTACAAAAATGCTGCTTTTAGATAAATACTATTGACAAAAATGGAAAATACAATTATCTTAATTATAAGACGTATTAATACATTTTATACCGGAGGGAGCCTTCATGGATAGAAGCCCAAGAATTGTTGGAATTGGAATTGCTGTTGTGGATATTTACCGGCATCATAAGAGGATGTATCCGGGAGGAAATGAATATAACGTAGCATATCATGCAAAACTACAAGGGGCAGATGCTGCTTTTATGGGCGTGTTTGCAGATGATAAAGCGGGAGAGATTCTGGAGCAGACATTGAACAATGCGGGGATTGATACCAGCCATTCCCATCACGAGAAGGGATCCAGCGGTTATGCCATTGTGGATTTGGTTGAAGGGGACAGGGTATTTGTTGACTGGAACCGGCAGGGAGTAACAGATCTTTATCCGTTCACATTTACAGAGGAAGAGATTGAATATATTAAGACCTTTGATATTGCGAGCCTGAGTAAGAATTCCCGGATGACATATGGGAAGTTCGAGAGGCTTGCAGATGCCGGGGTTGTGATGAGCTATGATTTTAATGATAATTTTACGGAAGAGGATATTGAGCGAATATCACCCTGTGTGAGGATTGGTTTCTTTTCCGGCAGCCATCTGGAGGAAGAAGAGATCAAGAGACTGCTGAAACGCTGTGTGGAACGCGGGTGCGGGCTTGCGGTCGGGACAAGGGGAGAGAAAGCATCGATCGCATATGACGGGAAGGATTATTATTACCATGACATCGTCCGCGTCAAAGCGAAGGACACGATGGGAGCAGGGGATTCTTTCATCAGTGCATTTTTAACGAATTATTTATCGGCAGAGGCTGACGAGCCGTTTGCTGCTGAGGATAAGATAACTGACTTGCTGCGCAGGGCGGCAGAATATGCGGCCGGCGTAGTAGTCAAAGACGGGGCACTTGGGATCGGGTATGACGTCGACCCGGACCGGCTATCCGAGATCATCAATACCTAAAAGGATTAAAAAAGAAGAAATGGAGGAGAAAGATTATGAAAAAAAGAGTCTTGGCATCTCTGCTGTCAGCGGTAATGGTAATCGGAATGCTGGCAGGCTGTGCAACATCCGGTTCAGGGGGATCCGGCAGCGGAAGTGATGAATCCGGCGATGCAGATGGAAAAGTTACGCTGAAGTTTTTGAATAAGTATCCAGAAGAAGAGTATGTGCATTACTTTGAGGATGCAGTTGCTGCATTTGAAGAGGCGAATCCGGATATCCATATCGAGATGGAAAATGTATCCGATCAGGCGATTAAGGATAAGCTGAGTGTAATTGCCTCCGGCGGAGACATGCCTGATATTTATTTCTCATGGACAGGCGAACGTGTGAAGAGATTTGCCCGCGGCGATAAGGCGCTTGATCTGACACCGTATCTGGATGAGGATACAGAGTGGCGCGACAGCTTTCTGCCGGCTTTCCTGAATAATTCCACATACGATGGCAAGACGTATGCGATCCCGTTCAGAAGCAGTATCATGTATATGATTTACAATAAGCAGGTATTTGCAGATAACAACATTGAGATTCCGGAGACATGGGATGAATTCCTTGAGGTGTGCGAGACATTGAAGGCGGCAGGGATTACGCCGGTGGGATTCGGGAATGCACAGAATTGGTATTCTTCATGGTGGATTGGCCTCTTTAATGCAATGATGATCGCACCGGATGTCATGAATGCGGATTATACTCCGGAAACAGGCGAGTTTACAGATCCGGCTTATGTTGAATCTGTACAGACCTTCCTGGATATGAACGATAAAGGATATTTCGGAGACCATGTAAATTCTAAAGATTATTATGAAGTCCGCGAACAGCTGGGGGCAGGCCAGGTTGGTATGATGCTGGATGCGACAGCACAGTTTACACAGTATGATGACATTGCCGGCGAAGAGGGCTGGGGATTCTTTAAGATTCCTGTTATGGAAGGCGCTGCAGGAGATCCGGGCACCATTGGCGGCGGCGGAGAAGCATGGCTGGTATCCAGCACATGCAGTCATCCGGACGAAGCAATTGAGTTCCTGAAATTTATGACCAGTGTTGAGCAGGGACAGAAGCAGACGAGCGAGGCAGGGCTTCCAAATGCCCTGATCGGCGGAATTACAGCGGATAACGCTACGCCGGCGCTTGTTGAGGCCTATGAGCAGGCAGAAGGATATACAAACATTGCTGACTGGCTTGACTGTGCAGTTGAGGCTTCCATTGCAGATCAGTATATGGTAAGCATTTCTGAAGGCTTTGACGGAAAGTCAGCTGAGGATATTATGGCGGATGTTCAGGCGGCAGCTAAAACAGTAAGGGAAGAGTCAGAGTAATACGGCTTCTATAGACAGAGCGCGCCGTGCGTAAGTTTTTGCAGGCGCGCTCCGGCTTTATAAACCAGTGGAAATTGTATTTGTTTATTTAAGGAAGTGCTCGGTAAAGAGGTGAGGCTATGAGCAGAAAAGGCGGCCGGAAAACAGCGTTTATCTATCTTGCTCCGGCGATGATTGTTATTATTGTATTTCTGTACCTTCCGATCATATTGAATTTTATGAACAGCTTGTATAAATGGGGTGCGATGAGTACAGAGGTAAAGTGGGTCGGCTTTAAATATTATAAGCAGCTGATGGAGGACGATACCATCCGTGTTGCGTTAAAGAATAATCTGGTGTTTGTAGTTACATCAGTTTTCTGCCAGATCGGCGTATCGCTTGTGATCTCGGCGGTATTGGAAAGTAAGTTTTTGAGGCCCTGGCAGTCTTTGTTCCGAACGATTTATTTTATCCCGTCGCTGTTGATGATCACAGTTACAGGTATTACATTTAAAATGCTGTACAGCCCGACAATCGGCCTTCTGAATCCGATTCTGGAGCTGTTCGGCGTAAATACGTCCCATGTCGATATTCTGGGAAATGCAAAGACGGCTATCTGGGGTGTAGCGGCAGCCTCTCAGTGGCAGTTTGTCGGATATACGGTGGTTCTGTTTATTGTGGCCATGCAGAGCATTTCTGATGACATTTATGAGGCGGCAGAGATTGACGGGGCATCCGGGATACAGCGGTTTTTCTGGATCACGGTTCCGCTTATGAAAAATACGATCATGATCAATATGATCATTATTATTACCGGTGCAGTCCGCGTGTATGATGAGGTCTATGTTATGACAAACGGCGGGCCGGGACGTGCTACCCAGACTCTGGCAACCTATCTGTATCAGGTCGGGTTTAAAAATGATCAGATGGGATATGCATCTGCCATCGCATTTTTTGTATTTTTGATCACGTTCATTCTGGGACTGTTTCAGATGAAGGGCTATGATCTGAGTGATGACTAAAGGAGGGACTGGTATGAAGAAGAAAATCAGCCATATTCTGATTCTGGCGGTGCTGATATTATTTGCATTTATCATCATCCTTCCGCTGGTCTGGATGGTGCTGACAGGATTTAAGACAAACACGGAATTGTTCCTGGAGCCGTGGAAGCTTCCTAAGGAGTGGAAGATTGAGAACTATATCAATGCATGGAATGCGGGGATCGGCGTGTTCTTTAAGAACAGTGTGATCACGACGGCGGGTTCAACAGCGCTATCAACCCTACTGGCATGCTTTGCGGCATACCCTCTTTCCAGAATCAAATTTAAGACGAAGAAATTGTGGGTTATTATCATATTGGGAGGTTTGATGCTGGCACCGCAGTCGGCAGTCATCTCGCTGTTTAAAATGTCGCAGGTGCTGGGCTTGTATGATTCCTATGCTGGAATGATGATCATTACGGGTGCGTTCCGCATTCCGTTTGCAACGTTTTTAATCATGACATTTTATAAAGATATCAGTGTGAGTCTGGATGAGTCCGCGTATATTGACGGGGCGAAAACAAGGCAGGTATTCTGGAGGATCATCATACCTCTCAGCAAGCCGATCATTGCATCCTGTGCGATCGTGAGCTTCCGTGCAGTCTGGAATGAGCTTATGTTTGCGAATGTGCTGCTGGAATCCACGGCGAAGAAGACGATTCCGATCGGACTTGTTAATTTCCAGGGCGCGACTACGACCAATTGGACGATGGTTATGGCAGGTATGGTAATCGCATCGGTTCCGCTGATCATTGTGTTCCTGTTCCTGCAGAAGCAGTTTATCCGCGGCCTTACAGCGGGCGGCGTGAAGGGATAGAAGAATCTGCTTTGTTGTAGATGGAGAGGATAGTAATATTTTAGAAGTGAAGGAGAGAGATTGAGATGGAAATCAGAGAACTTATAGAAAAGATTGCGAAGGATATGGAGGCTGACGGCGGAATTAAGAGTATTGTATGGGTGGCGGCAGGCGGTTCCCATGACGGGCATTATCCGGCACAGTATTTTATGGATCATGAATCTACCATGGTACGGTCCCAGATGATCACAAGCAGTGAATTTGTGTATGCACCGCCGAAGCGTGTCGGAAAGAATACGATCGTGGTAGTGACATCTATGAGGGGAACGAAGGAGACCATTGAGGCGGCTAAGAAAGCAAAAGAATTAGGTGCGGTTACAATCAGCCAGTATGTGCAGGAATCTGAGCTTACTCAGGTGTGCGATCATAATGTACAGTATGGAAGCATCTGGGAGGATGATGAAGATCAGAGTAAGACAAATGCAGGCAATGCGCTCCGCATAGCAATGGCGGTTGTAGATATTGTAGAAGGATATGAACATTATGATGAGGCGATGGATGCATTTACAAAGGTGCAGCCTGCGTATGTGAGGGCAAGAGCGTATTGCAGGCCTCTGGCGGCAAAGTGGGCAGAGGAGATGAAAAATGAGAAATGCATCACTGTTCTTGCCAGTGGTCCGGCGTATGGCTCCGGGCGTATTTTCTCTACCTGTAATATTCTGGAGATGCTCCAGATCCAATCGCCTACATTTAACAGCTGTGATTTCTTCCATGGCCCGTTTGAGATCACGGATAAAAACGAAGCATTTTTCCTTCTGATCGCAGGCGGAAGAACAAGGGCGGCAGATGAACGCGCGCTTACATTCTTGAACAAGTATGCCGGAGATAAGGTGTATGTTCTGGATTCTAAGGAGCTGGGGCTGGATAATCTGAAGGATTCGGTATCGGAGTATTTTAATCATTTGATCTTCACTCCGGTTTTGAATAATGTATACATGAAGGCGCTCTCGGAGGCGGCGGGAATTGACTATACCACACGCCGTTATATGTGGAAGGTAGAATACTAATTGTCTTGCATGATCATTTATAAGACGTTATAATAACGTTATATCAAATGAGATGGGTGAGGATATGCAGAGATTGACAGGAGCGGCAGATAAACCGCTGTATATTCAGATACGGGATGCGGTCAAGGAGCAGATCCGGCAGGGTGAGCTGCGGGCGGGGGATAAGATCCCTTCAGAGGTCATGTTGCAGAAGACCTTTAATGTAAGCCGTGTGACTGTCCGCAAGGCAGTGGAGGAGCTGGTCAGGGATAATTATCTTATCAAGCTTCAGGGCAGGGGGACCTATGTTTCCCAGGTGCTGGAGTTTGAAAATAAAAAGGGCGTTTCCAGCTTCACACAGCTCTGCCGGCTGCAGGGAAAAGCATCAATAGCCAGGGTGATAAAGGCGGATCTGGTCCGGGGGGATAAGGGGCAGTGCGGCTTCTTTAATGTAAATGCGGGTTCGTGGCTCATGTGCGTGGAACGGGTCCGAAGGGTGGACGGCCTGCCTGTGGTTTTGGAAACGAATTACTTTCATCCTTTCTGCGAGTTTTTGAAGAATGAAGACCTGACGGGATCTGTATATGAGATCCTCACATCAAAATATCATATATATCCGGCAAAAAGAGGGCTGAATGAGGTGGGGATTGTAAGCGCAGGAGGCCGGGAGGCAGAGCTTCTGGATATAAAGGAGGGCCTGCCTGTACTGACCAGCCGGGTTCAGGTATATGACAGCAAGGACAATCCGGTGCATGAGGTGCAGCAGATTGTGCGGGTGGACCGCCCGGAGGTGTTTAAATACTATATTGATTGACGGTATTTGATAATACGAGTTTTATAACTCGTATTATTTTATTGTGCTGATATTGACAATGGTATTGTAAATGGTATTATTAGAGCATACAATATAAGACGTATTAAATTCGAGGAGGGAAATGTGGTGGAAATTCAAAAAATGATAGCTGATATTAAGGAAAAGAGTGATAAGAAGGGCGGGATTAAGAATGTATATTTTATTGCCTGCGGGGGCTCTCTTGCCGGTATTTATGCAGGATGGTATCTTCTTGACCGGGAGACAGGCCTGTTCAGGACAGGTCTGTATAACGCCAGCGAATTTATCCAGACTACGCCGAAGGCATTTGGCGAAAATACCTTATGCATATGCTCGACACTGAAAGGAACGCCGGAGGTAGAGGAGGCGATCAAATTCTGTAAGGAAAGCGGCGCGTATACAATTGCCCTGGTCGGAGAAGGAAATGAGGCAAGCACCAAATATGCAGACGGAGTTGTCCGGTTCAAATCAATCGGCGAGGTGACTACGCCGATGCTGGAGACGAATGTTACGCAGGCTCTCGGCATATCCTTTGAGCTTCTGAAGCAGTATGAGGACTATGCGTATTATGAGGATGCCGTGAGGGCCTTTGATGTTCTGGAGGATATGGCGGCAAAAATCCGTAAATATGTAAATAACGGGCCTGCGCAGCGTTTTGCAGAGGAGCATAAGGATGAAGATGTCATCTATGTAATGGGCGGCGCTCCGGCAATGGGCGTATCCTATGCGACCTCTATATGTAGTCTGATGGAGATCCAGTGGATCCACTCTCCTACCGTAAATTCTGGAGAATTTTTCCACGGCCCGTTTGAGACTCTGGACAGGAATCTTCCGATGGTACATATGGTCAGTGACGGAAGAAGCAGAGAGGAAGACCTGCGCTGTCAGAGATTTATGGATAAGTTCGGCGGAAAGATTACAACGATTGATTCAAAGGAGCTGGGCATTGATGTGCTGGGCGACAATGTAAAGGAATACTTTAACCACGTATTTCTTGACTGTGCATGGAGGGAGTATCTGACGGCTCTTGCGATTACAAGAAAGCATCCGAAGGATGTCCGCAGATATATGTGGAAGATGGAGTATTAAGCAGAATACAGCGTGCTGCTGGAATAAGGCAGTGTGATTGATGAGGAAAACAGGGACTTCCGGGATGTCCCTGTTTTCTTTGCGCCGGCTATATGCTACAATGAGACGGAGGTGATCGTATGTTGATGGATAATATCATTGTCCGGGCGCTGTCCCGTGTTTCTGATCTGATTCTGCTGAATATTTTGTGGATAATATGTTCCCTGCCGGTGGTGACGATCGGGGCATCTACCACGGCATTGTATTCTGTGATGCTGAAAATGGCGGCAAATGAGGAAGGATATATTCTGCGGGGGTTTCTGGGCGGCTTTAGGAAAAACTGGAAGCAGAGCACGATGGTGTGGATGGTGCTTCTGCTGACCGGTGCAGTGATCGGCGCGGACTTTATGATTGTGCGCCGGATGCCGGGAGGCCTTGGCTCGGCCGGAATGGTGCTGACGGGCGCGGCGGCGTTGATTTATCTGATCGAGATAGTTTTTGTGTTTCCTCTGATTGCGAAGTTTGAGAATACGACGCTTCATATGATGAAAAATGCGATCCTGATCCCGGCGGCGAGATTTCCATTTATGGCGCTGGTGATGCTTTTGATAGGAATGTGCATAGCGCTCACTTTTTTGAATACAATGACAATCCTGGCCGGAGCGGTTATCTGGTGCCTGATCGGGGTGTCTCTGCTGGCTTATGCAAATTCGTTCCTTCTCTTGGGCATGTTCCGGCCGTTTTTGAACAGAGAAGAGGATACTGTAAATATGAAAAAACAATGATATCCGGATTTTATCAAGGAATCGCAGGCAGTATATGAAGCGATGGGAAATCCTGCGCTGAAGTGTATTCTTAGCAAGAAGCAGGAGGAGTATACGATCGAGGATTATTAGGCGCTGCCGGAGACCTGCCGTGTAGAGCTGATCGACGGCGTGATCTATAATATGGCGGCGCTGGTGGGTATTTTTTCCGGTGGATCGGAGATAGATTTTACAGAACTCTATGAGAATATTCAGTTTCTATTTGCTGACACATAGGGCGCATCCCTCAGGGGAAGCGCCTTATGTGTTTATACCAGCCGGAAGCAGAGCCGGAGGATATCATGTATGAGGTTATAATGCCTTTGACCTTTCTGTGGCGGCTGTAATACATTCCATGACTGCACCTCTCATACCGCCGGTTTCCAGTTTCTCGCAGCCCTCAATGGTAGTTCCGGCAGGAGATGTCACCATATCCTTGATCTGTCCCGGGTGCATGCCGGTTTCCAGGATCATTTTTGCAGTTCCAAGGCAGGTCTGTGCCGCAAGCCGGTAGGCAGTTGCTCTTGGAAGCCCCTGCTTTACGCCTCCATCTGCCATGGCCTCAATGAACATGGCGGCATAAGCCGGCCCGCCGCCGCTGAGCCCGCAGACAGCATCGATCAAGTGCTCCGGCACCATTTCTACAATACCGATGGATTCATAAACAGCCTTTGCAGAAGCAAGTTCGTCCTCGGTGAAATCATGATCTGAGCAGAGCGCAAAGGCGCCCTCGTATACCATGGCCGGTGTGTTTGGCATAATGCGCAGAATGCGGGGAGTACCGTCTATCATTGCCTGAAGGCGTTCGACAGTGATTCCTGCAACAATGGACATCATTGCTTTATTATCTAATGCGTCTCGGCACATAGCCAATGCGTCTGCCGCCTGCTGGGGTTTTACTGCAAGCAGGATAATATCTGCATTCCGGCATACTTCTGCATCATCAGAGGATACCGTTACGCCCCAGCCTGCTGCCTTATCCCGCATGGCAGGATTGATGTCGTAGACAAAGACATGTTCCTTCGCGATAACACCGCTTTCCAGAGCTCCGTAGAGAATGGCTCCGCCCATATTGCCGCAGCCGATAATTCCAAGTTTCTTTGTGATCATAATAGTTTACCTGTCCTTTCTAAAAGATATAATTTATTCATGCGTGCGGTGAAATTCCCATACTTTTTCTAATGCCCCGGGAGTCTCTATCAAAAGCTTTGTCCCCTCTGCCATACAGCGCGCCGCATAGAGCATGCCCTTGTGTCCGATGCTCATTCCCGCCTGCCTGGCGGCTGCCTGGTGGTGCAGCGGTGTACCCCTGCACATCGTAGCTGCGCTTAGGGTGATCAGAGGGATTGTATGGCTGACCTCGGATGCGTCGGTTCCGATGGAAATGGGAATGGGTTCATTCTCTAACGGCTCTAACCCGGTGAAATAGACGCCGTGGTTGTCGAACCCGGCTTCCCGGCTGAGCTGGGCGGCAAATGCAAGCTCTTCCTCTGTGTATTCGGGAACGGGGACCCGCGTCATTGCCTGATAGTAAAGCTCTGCTAATACACGGTTTACCTTCATTTCCTTACAGCTTCCTGCCAGTTCAATGTCTACCGTGGTTCCGGTCATCAGCGCAGCGCCTCTTGCGCAGTCATCCACCCGCCGGCTGGCATCGTCGGTACGGGCGCGCTTGGATGAGCGGATGAAATAGTTGGTCTTTGCCGTATCAGGGACGACATTGGCGGGAATTTTATTATCAATGTAGGCATAATGCATGCGCACATCGCCGGGCACATGCTCCCGCAGATAATTAACGCCGATATTCATAAGCTCTGCCGCATCCAGCGCACTCCTGCCGTCTTCCGGGGATCTGGAAGCGTGGGCGCTGATGCCGTGGAAGGTGTAGTTCTTAATATCCTGTGACTGCCAGATGTCATTGCTGACGCGGTTCCGGTCGAACGGGTGCCACATGATACCGGTATCTAATCCGTCAAATACTCCGGCTTTGTCCATTACGATCTTGCCGGACATGATTTCCTCCGCCGGGCATCCGTAGACAAGGATGGTTCCGGAACTATTGCAGGCGGTTATGTCTTCTTTCAGGGCGCAGGCCGCGGCGCATACGCCGGTGCCCAGCAGATTGTGCCCGCAGGCATGGCCCAGCTCCGGCAGTGCATCGTATTCTGCCAGAAATCCAAGACGGGGCCTGCCGTTTCCCCAGACTGCTGTAAAGGCAGTGCTGATCCCGGCTGTGTTCCAGGATATTTCAAAGCCCTGTTTCTGCAGGAAACCGGCAAGACACTCCGAGGAATGGGATTCCTGATAGGCAGTTTCAGGATGGCAGAAAATGTCGCCGGCAATGTGAATGATTTCTTCTTCGTGGGAAAAAATCCAGTTTGATATTATGTTCATGGTAATGTCCTTTTCTGGCTGCATCGGACCCGGCGGAAAATATATGTAATGCAGAGTCCGGGATTTTTGTTATAACTTGAAGGGATAGATTTCATCGAGAGGAATATCATCCAGTATATCAAGATATTCCTGCCCGAAGGTATCTGCATAGTCTGTAAGAGCAAGCTGGACGGCCTTGCTGCCGTCATCGCCTAATGCTTCGGTCAAAACTCTGCTGATGGTGTGCTTTAAGTGGGCGGTATGGAAATTAAAATCCTTCATGCAGGAAGTACCAAGCTCTTTCTTTTTCTGTGCAAGCTGGATGTTCTCTTCCTCTGTCAGGGGATGTCCCCAGTCAAATTCGCAGCGGCCGCCGCCCCAGCTTAGTGAAGCTGTGGTCGGAGTGCAGACGAAATCGGGGCGGAATCCTTGATATACGGCATTGTCTACGTTCACACAGTAATATTTTCCATATTCCAGAATATCGTGTTTCTTCCATGCATCGCACCAGGCGCATTTGGCGATGTAGGTCTGGAGCACGGGCTCTGTCTGGAGCTGTCCAAATTCCATCTGTCCCTCATAGTCCGGCTTCCATTCGCCGTAGGCCTGATTGGTCATGGTGGTAAGCTCATCGCCGTGAGCCTTGGCATTTAGCGCCATGCGTTTTCCCCGTTCATTTCCATAGGCGGTCATGGCTGCAAGAATGGCATCTCTGCCTGCATCGCCGCACAGTTCTATCGTATGCCTGGCAAAATAGGCAAACAGCATCGCGTGATGCTCAATCAAGCAGGTAATTTTTGTATCTGCCATAAAAAGTTCCCCCTTCGGTCAAATATTGTAGATAAGAAAATTATACTACAGAGAATAGACGCTGGAAAGGAATAGTTAGGGAAAAGGTTGATTTATTGCGGGGGACTCGTTGCCAAGTTTGGCCAAACATGGTATATTAGAACTAACCTTTTTGTCAAGTTGAACAAAAAATATGAAAAAAGAATGGTAGGAGTGGTTAAAATGTATCAGGAAGAGTATAAGCGCTGGATGGCGGCAGATTTGGAAGATGCGGATCTTATGCCGGAATTATCCAAGGTCGAAGGCAATGATGAGGAGATCAAGGATCGTTTTGCAGTAGCATTGAAGTTCGGTACGGCCGGACTCCGGGGGGTGCTGGGAGCAGGAACGAACCGTATGAATATTTATGTTGTGCGTCAGGCTACGCAGGGACTTGCGAACTGGGTTAAGACACAGGGCGGGAACCAGACCGTGGCAATCAGCTATGACAGCCGCTTGAAGAGTGATGTGTTTGCTAAGACGGCAGCAGGTGTTCTGGCGGCGAATGGAATTCATGTTAGGATTTACGACGCGTTGATGCCTGTGCCGGCGCTTTCCTTTGCGACACGCTATTATAAGTGCAATGCCGGCATTATGGTTACGGCTTCCCACAATCCGGCTAAGTACAACGGATATAAGGCGTACGGACCGGACGGATGCCAGATGACAGACGATGCGGCGGCGATTGTATATGATGAGATCCAGAAGACAGATGTGCTGAACGGGGCAGAGTATATTTCTTTTGCAGAGGGTGTTGAGAACGGCTTGATCCGCTTTGTGGGAGATGACTGCAAGAAGGCGCTCTATGAAGCGATTGAATCCCGCCAGGTACGTCCGGGCCTCTGCAAGAGCGCAGGCCTGAAGCTGGTTTACAGTCCGTTAAACGGCGCGGGGCTGGTGCCGGTTACTCAGGTTCTGAAGGATATTGGCATTACCGATATTACGATCGTGCCGGATCAGGAATATCCGAACGGATATTTTACAACCTGCAGCTATCCGAATCCTGAGATTTTTGAGGCGTTGGAGCAGGGATTGAAATTGGCAGAGGAGACAGGCGCAGACCTGATGCTGGCAACAGACCCGGATGCAGACCGCGTAGGCATTGCCATGAAGTGTCCGGACGGCTCCTACGAGCTGGTAAGCGGAAATGAAGTGGGCGTTCTGCTGCTTGATTATATCTGTGCGGGACGTATCGAGAAGGGAACCATGCCGGAGAAGCCGGTTGCTGTGAAGTCGATTGTATCGACGCCGCTTGCAGATGCGGTTGCAGAGCATTACGGCGTTGAGCTGAGAAGCGTACTGACCGGATTTAAGTGGATCGGCGATCAGATTGCGCGTCTGGAGGCGGACGGAGAGGCAGACCGTTTTATCTTCGGATTCGAGGAGAGCTACGGATATCTGGCAGGCCCTTATGTGCGTGATAAGGACGCGGTGATCGGTTCTATGCTGATCTGTGAGATGGCCGCATATTATAGAAGCATCGGCAGCTCATTGAAGCAGAGAATGGAAGAGATTTATACAGAGTACGGACGTTATCTGAACAAGGTGGACAGCTTTGAGTTCCCAGGACTTACCGGCATGGATAAGATGACAGGGATTATGCAGGAGCTTAGGGAGAATCCGCCGGCAGAGATCGCAGGATACAAGGTGGTTAAGGCTGTGGATTACAAGAAGCCGGAGGAAACCGGGCTTCCGGCGGCGAATGTATTGATTTATTCGCTGGAAGGGGGAGCAAGCGTAATCGTCCGCCCATCCGGAACAGAGCCTAAGATCAAGACCTATTTTACGACCCTTGGAAAGGATCTTGAAGAAGCACAGGCTCAGAAGGATAAGCTGGCAGAGGCGTTGAAGCCAATGTTTGCATAACGGCAGAAAGACAGCATAGAGAGTAAGAGCGGGCGGTTCTGAAAAGTTTTATCAGAAACGTCCGCTTTTTATTATATAGGATTAAGGTGTCAATGGAAGGATTGCTTGACAATGTCTGCGGTTTTAAGTATATTAAATTAATAAAGGAAAGTATTAAATTAATTAATTATATACTGTTTGTGGAGGTTTTTATGGCTAAGGACGTAACGCTTGCGGATATTGCGTCGAGGGTCGGCGTAAGTAATGTTGCTGTTTCTAAAGCACTGTCTGGGAAGCCGGGAGTGAGCCGGGAACTCAGAAGTAGGATTAAAAAAGTTGCGGAAGAGATGGGATACGTGCCGAGTGCGGCGGGCAGAACGGTTTCAAATGAAACCGGGAATATAGGAGTGATCATTCCAGAACGTTTTTATGGAGATTCTTTTTCTTTCTATGGAAGGTTATATGAGAAAGTGGTAAGGGCTTTATATGAGAACAGATATTATGGGATCCTGGAGATGCTGGGGAAAGAGGATGAAGAGTCTGGAGTCCTGCCGAAAGTAATGCAGGATGAGAAGGTAGACGGCTTGATCCTTATGGGACAGATGGAAGACGGGTATATTAAGAAGATGGTGAGCCAGACAAAGCTTCCGGTATTTTTTCTTGATACGTATGTACCGTTTGCCGAGCTTGATACGGTTATTTCAGACGGATATTACGGGATGTATCTGCTGACGAATCTTTTGATAGCGCGGGGGCACAGGCAGATCGGATATGTGGGCAATGTGGACGCTACAAGTAGTATTGCGGACAGGTATTGGGGTTATAGGCGCGCCCTGCGGGAAAATGGGATAGAGTTTGATCCGGATTGGGAAACGACGGACCGTGATAAATATGGAAAGACCTATGACAGGATAATCGAAGCTCCGGGAGAGATGGATGCCTTTGTGTGCAACTGCGACTATACAGCGCATATTGTGATAAAGAATCTGGAAGATGCCGGATGCCGGGTGCCGGAGGATGTGTCCGTGGTGGGTTTTGATAATTTCCTGCCGGCGGGTATTACAGAAAACCGGATCACTTCTTATGAAGTAAATACGGAGCAGATGGCAAGGCTTTGCGTGAAGTCTCTGATACGGAAGATCGGGAAGAAAAGATACGCCGGCGGAATTCAGATAGTAACAGGACGGATTGTAGAAAAGGAGACGGTAAAAGCCAGAGAATAATATTAACAGGGGTTGCTTTTATTAGAGTTTTTGGGTTGAATGCGGTGTGCAGCCGGATTTGACCCTTTTTTTGATGTTTTGTATGCCGGAAAAGCCGCCGGTGGAAAAATTTCCGAACTGTTGTTTGGATAATTAAATTAAGTTAATAAATAAATTTATTAACTTAATATTGTGAAAAATAGCATACAATAAATGGTGATATTCAACAAAAAAGCGAGGACGTTTTTTTATAAAATGACGAAAGTGTGTATTATTGCCAAATAACAAAAAATACAGGTTGATTAAATTAATATAATAATGTATAGTTAAATTAACTCAAATGAAGTTAATAAAAAAGAAAAGGAGATGCATTATGAAGAAGAGTACTTTAAAGAGAGTGTTCGCGGCTACAGTTTCAGCGGCAATGGTGATGTCCCTTGCGGCCTGTGGCGGGTCAAAGAAGGCGGTTGAGAAACAGGAAATTGATTTGACGATCGACCAGATCAAATTGGGAGAGGATTATACAGATATCGAAGCGGATCTGAAATTCCTGACCCATAAGACGGATGTAATTGATACAACATTTAGTGAGTACATAACAGAATTTCAGAAATTGTATCCGAATGTTAACATTGAATATGAAGGAATCACAGATTATGCAAATGATATTACCACACGCCTTACCACCGGCGACTGGGGAGATATCTGTATGGTACCTATGACGGTTGACAAAGATGAGCTGGAAAATTACTTCACAAAGCTGGGCGACAAGGCGGCGCTTGCAGGCACATATGAAGAGAATATGCTGAATAACTACGCATATCAGGATAATGTATACGGTATTCCGTCCATGGCGAACGTGCAGGGTATTGTATACAATAAGAAAGTTTTTGAAGATGCGGGAGTCACAGAGCTGCCAAAGACACCGGATGATTTTCTGGATGCACTGCAGGCAATCAAGGATAAGACGGATGCCATTCCGCTGTACACCAATTTTGCGGCCGGCTGGACTATGACAGCATGGGATGCCAATATTGACGGCGGCGCAACAGGAGACCCGGACTTTGCAAATACCGGGCTTACCAAGGGAGAAAATCCATTTGCAGACAGAGGGGACGGAACCGGTCCTTATGCAGTATACAATACCTTATATGAAGCAGTGAAGAGGGGACTTACAGAGGAAGACCCGACTACGACTGACTGGGAAGGCAGCAAGGGTATGCTGAACGCAGGAGAGATCGGCTGCATGGTACTCGGCTCATGGTCGATCGTACAGATGCAGCAGGCCGGCGATAACGGGGATGATATTGGATTTATGGCGTTCCCGATCACGGTTGACGGACAGCAGTATGCGGCGGCCGGACCGGATTACAATTACGGTATCAACTGCAACAGCTCCTCAGATAATCAGATTGCGGCAATGTGCTATATCAAATGGCTCGTAGAGGAATCTGGATTCGCACAGGGCGAAGGCGGACTTTCTGTGGTAAGTACAGACGAATATCCAGAGGCGTTGACTGCATTAGAGGGAATTGAGCTTGTGGTAAATAATCCGGCGGCATCAGGCGAAGAGAATCTGTTTAATGATGTGAACAATGATTCCGAACTTGGAATTAATGTCTCTGGAGCGGTTCCGACTCAGGTTGTAGAGGAAGCGGTATCAGGCTCGAAGACGATGGAAGATATGGCCGCAGAGTGGAATGAAAAATGGACGGCGGCACAGGAATCAAACGGCGTTGAATACTAAAGAGAACAGGCGGGGTGAGGGCTTGCCCCGCCGTTCCGGTCAGGAAAGGAGAGTGTGGGATTGATGAACGAGAAGAAAAGTTTTAAGGCGTGGATCCAGTCGGGAAAAGTAAACCGGAAGCTTTGTATTATTGTCTTTATGTTAGTACCGGTAGCGTTGCTTCTTATTTTTACATATATACCGTTCTTTAAGATGATTGGGTTTAGCTTTTACGATATGAAATATATCGGCGACAGAGAGTTTGTAGGGCTGCAGAATTATGTTGAGGTATTTACGAGAAAGGATTGTTTCCAGGCATTAAAGCTTAGCTTGTACTATATCGTTGCTTCCTTTATCCAGCTTGCACTTGCGCTGTATTTTGCATCTGTACTGAGCTTTAAGGTAAAGGGCGGAGGCGTGTTCAAGGGATTGATGTTCTTCCCATATCTGGTATGCGGTATCGCGGTAGGTTTTATCTTCAAGTTCTTTTATACCAGAGGATTCGTGCTGGATACGGTTCTGCAGTGGTGCGGGTTTAATCTGGAAAATCTGCCATACTGGTTAAAGGATACGAGTATCAATAATATCTCGGTTGCCGCAACCTCTATCTGGAGATATATGGGACAGGGTATGGTTATGTTTATCGGTGCGATTATGTCGGTGGACGCTTCTCTTTATGAAGCGGGGGATATTGACGGCGCGAACAGCTTCCAGAAGTTTTTCTATATTATTCTGCCGAATATCAAAACGATTATTGTGCTGAACATGATCCTTTCAATCACAGGTTCTCTGAGCGTATTCGAGCCGCCTTATGTTATTACCGGCGGTGACTTTGGAACAGGAACGTACTTTGTTATTATGAATAAGCTGGCCCACGAGAGCCAGAAAGTAGGTCTGGCATCTGCCATGGCGGTCGTTCTGCTTGGACTGATTATGATTGCGACACTTATCCAAAAGGGTGTTGAGAAATATTACTTCGGCGTAGGGGATCAGGAATCCATCCGAGAAGTCAGAAAGCGTAAAAAACGTCAGGAATTAGAAGCAAAGGGAGGTGCCAGATAATGTCAGGGGCAAAAGCTAAAAAAATAATAGTTTCCATATTGAAATATTTTACTTTGATATTAGGGGCATTTATTTCCGTGCTTCCGATCGTAGTCTGTGTCATCACGGCATTTAAGACGCCAGAGGAATATGCTGCTACGAATGTTATGACGCTTCCGGAGAGCTGGGCTTATTTTGAGAACTTTGTGCAGGCGTGGTCGCAGGCAAATATGGGGATTGCTTTTAGGAATTCGATTATTATTCTGGTTTGTGTACTTGCCGGTTCTATTCTGACCGGTTCTATGCTTGCCTACGTGCTCAGCCGTTTTAAATTCAAGGGCAACGGCCTTATCAGAAACATGTTTCTGTTTGCTTCGCTGCTTCCGGGTATTGCGATGCAGGTGTCTGTATATCAGATCATGTACAGCCTTGGATGGATCAACTTCCTGCCGGGATACATTATCATGATGTGCGGTACGGATATCATTTCAATTTACATTTTTATCCAGTTCTTTGAGAATATTCCGGATTCACTGGATGAATCGGCAATTATGGATGGATGTACTTATTTTGGCGTATTTTTCAGAATCCTGTTCCCGCTGCTGAAACCAGCGATCGTAACGGTTATGATTCTGAAGGGCGTAAGCGTTTATAACGAATATTATACAGCGAATCTTTATCTGCAGGATAAGAACAGGCTGGTTACGGTTGCAACATCTTTGTTTAAATTTACAGGTCCTTTGGGAAATCAGTATAACTACATCTGCGCAGGTGTAATTATTACAATGATTCCTGCCTTGATCGTCTTTATCTTATGTCAGAAACAGATTTACGGCGGACTGGCTGCGGGAGCTGTAAAAGGCTAGTAAAAATATGGACTATGGAGGAACGATCATGAGTGAAGTTAAAATTATCGGGGCATCTGTACCGAATGTGCCCTGGCAGGAGAGACCGGATGACAAAAAGGCATGGATGCCGGTGTGGCGGTACAGTGAAAATCCGATTATCGGGCGTAATCCCGCAGAAGGCGTTGCGCGGATTTTCAACAGCGCGGTCATGCCCTACAAAGGAGAATTTATCGGCGTATTCCGCGGTGAGCAGACAAATGGAATTCCATATATTTATCTTGGAAGAAGTAAGGATGCTGTCTGCTGGGACTTTGAAAAGAATAAAATACCATTTAAGGATGAAGCGGGAAATGATTTTATGCCGAAGTATGCATACGACCCAAGGCTGGTAAAAGTAGAGGATACCTATTATATTATCTGGTGTCAGGACTTTTATGGCGCCTCCATAGGAGTTGCGAAAACACAGGACTTTGAGACATTTACAAGAATTGAAAATCCGTTTCTTCCGTTCAATAGAAATGCAGTGCTGTTCCCGAGAAAGGTAAACGGAAAGTTCTTAATGCTGTCGCGCCCCAGCGACAGCGGGCATACTCCCTTCGGCGATATCTTTATTTCAGAAAGTAAGGATATGGTATACTGGGGAAGGCACCGCCATGTGATGGGAAAAGGAAACGAATGGTGGCAGAACGTGAAGATTGGCGGCGGAGCGGCGCCGATTGAGACAAGTGAAGGATGGCTTCTGTTCTATCATGGCGTAACCGGAACCTGCAACGGATATGTGTACAGTATTGGCGGCGCCATTCTGGACATTGACGAGCCGTCGATTGTTAAGTACCGTTGTGATACATTTCTTCTAACGCCGGAGGAGTGGTACGAAGAGCGCGGATTTGTGCCGAACGTAACATTCCCCTGTGCGACGATCCACGATGCGGACAGCGGAAAGATTGCGATATATTATGGAGCCGCAGATACCTATGTGGGCCTTGCTTTTACGAAGGTTGACGAAGTGACGGAGTATATCAAGGAGCATAGCGTTGTTACGGCAGAAGACGCCGAGATTGGAAGAAGATAGAAAATTTGGAGGAAAACCATGCTGATAACAGAAGTAAAAAGGCATTTGGAAACAGACATTATACCATTCTGGCAGGGCATGAAGGATGAAGTATACGGAGGATTCTACGGATTTCTGGATTTTGATCTGAATCTGGATAAAGAGGCTGTAAAGGGCTGTATTTTAAACAGCAGGATCCTCTGGTTTTTCTCCAATGCATATCTGGTTCTTGGAGAAAAGGAGCTTCTTTGGAGCGCGCGCCATGCATTCCTGTTTTTGAAGGAACACTGTCTGGACAGGGAGTACGGCGGGGTTTACTGGTCGCTTACCTATAAAGGTGAGCCGGAGGATACTACAAAACATACGTACAATCAGGCATTTGCCATCTATGCGCTTTCTTCTTATTATGATGCGTCAGGGGATGAAGAAGCCTTGGAAACCGCAAGAAGCCTTTACTATCTCGTGGAAGAAAAATGTAAGGATGAATACGGTTATCTGGAAGCCTTTACAAGAAGCTTTGAACCGGCGGATAATGATAAGCTGTCCGAAAATGGAGTGATGGCGGAAAAGACGATGAATACTCTGTTGCATGTATTTGAGGCATATACAGAATTGTACCGCGTGACAGGAGATAAATACGTGGCAGACAACCTTCGGTTTATGCTGGATATCATGGCGGAAAAGATTTATAATCCGGAGCTTGGCAGGCAGGAGGTTTTCTTTGACAGAACATGGAATACATTGATTGATCTATATTCCTACGGACATGATATAGAAACCGCCTGGCTGATAGATAGAGGGCTGGAGATACTTGGAGATGCTTCTTATAAAAAGAAGCTGGGGCAGATTACAAAGACTATTACGGAAAATATCTATAAAACAGCCTACATAGACCATTCGCTGGTAAATGAAGCGGAGAACGGCGTAGTTGATACGACCCGCGTCTGGTGGGTACAGGCGGAAGCGGTGGTAGGATTCTTAAATGGATACCAGAAACAGCCGGAGAAGAAAGAATATTTGGAGGCGGCGGAAGATATCTGGAGCTATATCCGGGAATACCTGATTGATAAGAGGGCGGGCTCGGAATGGTTTTCCGGTCTGGATAAGGATAGAAAACCAATTGAGAAACCGATCGTGGAACCATGGAAATGTCCGTATCATAACGGAAGAATGTGCTTCGAGGTAATAAGGAGGCTTAAGGATGCTTCATAAACAATATTATGTGGAACAGGCAAAGGTAGAGAAGCTGATTGCCAGAAAGAATCAAAAAAGCAGCTATTATAACGGAATCTATGACAGATATGAATATCCGGTGCTGACAAGAGAATTTGCGCCGGTTCACTGGAGATATGATTTGGATGAGAAGACGAATCCATATTTTATGGAGCGTCTGGGAATTAATGCGGTCATGAACTCAGGGGCTGTCGAGCTGAATGGAAAGTACTATCTGGTCGTCCGCGTGGAGGGAAATGACAGGAAATCCTTTTTTGCAGTGGCAGAGAGCGAGACAGGGATCGATGGATTCCGTTTCTGGGATTATCCGGTGATCCTGCCGGATACCTGCCCGGAGGAAACCAACGTATACGACATGCGCCTTACAAAGCATGAGGACGGCTGGATTTATGGGCTGTTCTGCTCGGAAAGTAAGGAGAAGGACAACCCGGATCTGTCTGCGGCGGTTGCGGAAGCCGGAATTGTCAGGACGAAGGATTTAAAGACTTGGGAGCGTCTGGATAATCTGAAGACGCTCCGCTCGCCCCAGCAGAGAAATGTGGCGCTGCATCCGGAGTTCGTAGATGGGAAATACGCGTTTTATACCCGGCCGATGGATGGATTTATCGAGACCGGAAGCGGCGGAGGTATCGGGTTTGGACTGTGCGGGGATATCTGCCATGCGGTGATTGATGAAGAAAAGATTATCAGCAGACGGATTTATCACACGCTGACCGAGTCGAAAAACGGCGCCGGCGCACCTCCGATCAAGGGGAAGAAATGCTGGATACACATCGCGCACGGCGTCCGCAATACAGCTGCGGGTCTTCGTTATGTACTCTATGCGTTTGGAACGGATCTGCAAGATCCTTCCAGAGTAATCGCAGAGCCTTCGGGGGTCTTTCTGGTACCGCTTGGAAACGAACGGGTCGGGGATGTGTCGAATGTGGTATTTACCAATGGAGCGATAGCAAAGGAAAACGGAGAAGTATATATTTATTATGCTTCCTGTGATACCAGAATGCATGTGGCATCTACCACAATTGACAAGCTGGAGGATTATCTGTTTGCAACGCCTAAGGATCCGCTCCGTTCGCCGGATTGTGTCAGACAGAGATGTGAAATGATACGAAAAAATCTTGAACTTTTATAAAAGGACTTACGAGACTGCGCTTCGGCGCAGTCCCTCCAAAAAAATCAGAGGAGTGATGGGGATTCCTATGAAAAACTATATTGAAGACATACGGGAAAAAACCTCCGGGATGAGCAGGAATGAAGCGTGCGCCTATGTGTGGACGTATTATTGGTATCATATTCTGGGAATTTTAGCCATCATTGCTCTGATTCTTTTGTTTGCGCCGCATTATGGATCCGGCAATAAGAAGCCGCTGTTTACCTGTATCCTGGTTAACCAGGAAGCGGATCAGAACAGAATACAGGATGCGGCAGAGGAGTTCGCGGAATATGCGGGGCTCCAGGAAGAGCGGGTGCTGATTACTTCGGACTATACATTTTCTTACGGAGAGGTAAGGCTGGAAGGCGTGAATGAAGGATCCTATGAGAAGTTTTTCTTTCAGTGGCGGAATGAGGAAATTGATGCCGCTATCCTTCCGGAAAGCTTTTATATACATGTGAAGGAAATGGGCGGGGAGTTCCGCGTACTGGAAGAGACGCAGGGACTTACGCCCTATATGGACGGGAATTCCTGCAGGGCGGTCCTGCTTGGGAATGACAGTTTTACAGAGAGGGTAAGCGGAAAGAAGGACGAGAAGCTTCTGCTTGCTTTTCCGGATAACGGGAAGCATGAGGAAGCGTGCGGACTGTTTTTGCAATATTTGAAGAACATAGAAAGAGAGGGAGAGGAGCTTGAAACAATTTTCAACGGATAATCGATTTTTTGATTGTATGGGGAATATCGGTGATTGGATCATTCTGAATATCCTGTTTGTGTTTACCTCCCTTCCGGTGATTACAATCGGCATGTCGCTTACAGCAATGTATCAGGCGGCATTGCGCCGGAGCAGGGGAGAGGGCATTTATATGGTAAGAGAGTATTTTCAGGCCTGCCGGACGGAGTGGAAGCAGAGTACAAAGCTGTGGCTGATTTTTTTGTTTACAGGAGGCATTCTTTTGTTTGATATGCTGTACTCCAAAAATCTGTGGAGCTCCCTGAATATTGCAATTGGCTGTCTGGCGGTAATCTGGTGCTTTGTATTCTGCTATGCATTCCCGCTGCAGGCGAGATTTGAAAACAATATAAAGAATACGCTGAGGAATGCGCTTCTGCTTGCAGTTAAGAATCTGCCGTATACACTTATCATGGTTCTTTTGAACAGCATTCCGGCTGTCTGCATCGCGGCAGGCGTATTTGCAGTGCAGATGGCAGTGCCTATTTACTGTGCAATAGGATTTTCTCTTACAGCAAGAATAAACAGTATATTTTTGACAAAGATTTTCAGGGTGTTTGAGAAGGAGGAGCAAAATGCGGATTTATCCAGACCATAAGGAGCTTGTATATACCGGAAGAATAGACTGGAGTAACCAGAGGGAACCGATTTTTGTGTATCCTTGTACCTCAGTGGAAATGAGGTTTACCGGGAGTCTGCTCAAGCTCTACATTAAGAATTATCATGCATATTGGGACAACTATCTGGGATGTATTCTTGATGGAAAGCAGATGAAGTATCTGCTTCCTGAGACCGGGACGATAGCGTTAGAGGTTGAAGTGGAGCAGACGCAGAAGGAGGAGCATGAGCTTCTGATCTTCAAGAGACAGGACGCCTGCCATGAATTTGCATTTCTGGGCGTGGAAATCGGGGATGGAGAACGGCTCTTAAAGCCGCCTGCCGTACCGGAGCGGAGGATAGAAGTATATGGGGATTCCGTGTCTGCCGGCGAGGTGTCGGAGGCGGAAGACTATGTGGGGAAGGAAGACCCGGAGCATAACGGAGAGTATTCCAATAGCTGGTACTCGTATGCATGGATGACGGCAAGAAGGCTGAATGCCCGGATACAGGATATTGCTCAGGGCGGAATTGCCCTTATGGATGGAACGGGATGGTTTCACGCGCCGGATTATGTAGGCATGGAGAGTGCATGGGACAAAATCCACTATAATCCGGATTTTGGAAAAATGATGGAATGGGATTTTACCAGATACATTCCGCAGGCAGTGATTGTTGCAATCGGGCAGAATGACAGCAATCCTGAGGATTATATGAAAGAGGATTATGACGGAGAGAAGGCTGTGAAATGGAGGGAGCATTATAAGTGTTTTCTTGGAGGGCTTAGAGAGAAGTATCCGGAAGCGCAGATTGTCTGCTGTACAACTCTTCTGCGCCATGACAGGGCGTGGGATATGGCTGTCGGGCAGGCGGTTAAAGAGCTTGGGGATGATAAAATTACCCAGTTTCTCTTTCGGCGTAACGGAAGCGGTACTCCTGGCCACTTAAGGATTCCAGAGGCGGAAGAAATGGCAGAAGAGCTGTCCGCTTATATAGAAGGGCTTGATATAGAAGGATGGGATTTGTAAATGCAGAAGGTTAATTTAGCTAGACTTAAAAATTGTATGCGCCGGGCTGAGAATGGAGAAGAGCTGACCATCGGATTTTTCGGGGGCTCCATCACTCAGGGATGCGCGGCATCCGTACATGAGAACTCGTATTCTTACCGTGTCTTTCAGTGGTGGGAGAAAGCATTTCCGAAAGCGGATTTTCATTACGTAAATGGAGGGATCGGCGGGACAACGTCGCATTTTGGAGTGTCCAGAGTTGTTTCGGATCTGCTGATGTACCAGCCGGATTTGGTGGTGGTAGATTTCAGTGTGAATGACGAAGCGGAGGAATTTTTTCAGGAGACTTATGAGGGAGTTATACGAAGGATTCTGAAATGGAAGTCAAAACCGGCAGTATTGATTTTAAATAATATTTATTACAATTCAGGAAGAAATGCCCAAGAATATCATAACAAGGCAGGGGCATGGTATGGGATTCCCTGTGTGAGCATGAAAGACACCCTGTACCAGAGGGTGAGAGAAGGGCAGTATGCACAGGAAGAGCTGGCGCCGGACGGCCTGCATCCAAATGATTACGGCCATGAGCTTGTGGCGGCGGAGATCATTGCATTGCTGGAACATGTGAAAGCACATGCAGGAGAGAAGGAGGAAGAATTGCCGCTGCCGGAGCCGATGACTGCCAATGCCTATGAAAATGCCAGAAGACTTACGATACAGGAGATATCCCCGGAGCTTATGGGATTCTGTACGGACACGGAGGAGAAAACAGGGCATTTGGATTTGTTCAAAAACGGATGGATAGGAAAGCAGGCAGGGGACAGGATTTCATTTGAGTTGGAAGCCTCCTGCATTGCAGTCCAATACAGGAAGGCAGTAGCAAAACCAGCTCTGCGGGCGAAGCTGATTTTGGATGGAGATACCGTAAATACACGGATGCTGGATGGGAATTTTGATATGGACTGGGGCGACTGCGCATATTTGGAACCTGTTCTCCATCATGGAAAACGGTTGAGGCATAGCATTGATATTGAAATTATAGACGACGGGCTGGAACATGCGGGACCGTTCTACCTTATGTCCATCATTACTGCGTAGTAATAAATTGTTGTAAACGTTGATTGTAATTTAGAAATGGAGGTTCAAAATGGAAGCAGGAAAGACCTATGAATTTTGGCTGGAGGATTCTTATTTTGATGAAAAGACGAAGGAAGAGCTGAGAGAAATTGCGGAGGATGAGAAAGAGATTGAGGAGCGTTTTTATAAGAATCTCGCCTTTGGCACGGGAGGCTTAAGAGGAATCATCGGAGCAGGAACAAACCGGATGAATATCTATACGGTGCGGAAGGCAACCCAGGGACTGGCAAATTATATCGTAAAGCAGGGCGCAGAAAAGAAGGGCGCGGCTATCGCCTATGATTCCCGGAATATGTCGCCGGAATTTGCCGAGGAAGCGGCGCTGTGCCTGACGGCAAATGGCGTGAAGGCGTACATATTTCCGTCCCTCCGCCCGACGCCGATGCTGTCCTTTGCGTTAAGAGAGCTTGGATGTACGGCGGGGATCGTGATAACCGCAAGCCATAATCCGGCAGAATATAATGGATATAAGGTGTACTGGGAGGACGGCGCCCAGATTACGGCGCCGAAGGATAAAGAGATTATCACGGAGGTCAATGCAATTACCGATTTTGGGCAGGTTAAGACCATGACGAGGGAGGAAGCGTTAAATAGCGGCCTGTATGAGGTAATTGGACCGGATATGGATGATAAATATATGGAAGCGTTAAAAAAGCTGGCGATCCATCCAGAGATTATCCAGAAGGAAGCAGAGAATCTGAAGATTGTTTACACCCCGCTTCACGGCACAGGAAACCTTCCGGTAAGACGGATTTTAAAGGAGCTGGGCTTTGCCAAGGTGTATGTGGTGGAGGAGCAGGAGCTTCCCGATGGGAATTTCCCTACCGCGCCTTATCCGAATCCAGAGGATAAGAAAGCATTTGCCCTTGCCCTGGAATTGGCCGGGAAAGTGGATGCGGATATTGTACTGGCCACAGACCCGGATGCAGACCGTCTGGGCGTGTATGCAAAGGATGAAGAGACAGGAGGATACAGAAGCTTTACCGGAAATATGTCTGGAATGCTGATCATGGAGTATATTCTGTCTCAGAGAAAGAAAATGGGAACCTTACCGGAAAACGGCGCAGTGGTTACCACCATTGTATCCGGAAAAATGGCAAGGGAGATTGCAAAGGACTATGGCGTAACGCTGATTGAGACACTGACCGGTTTTAAATACATCGGCGAGCAGATTAAATTCTTTGAGCAGAACGGCAGCCATGAGTTTTTATTTGGCTACGAAGAGAGCTATGGCTGTCTGGTGGGAACCCATGCAAGGGATAAGGATGCAGTCGTGGCTGTGATGGCGCTCTGTGAGGCTGCCGCATGGTGCAGGCATCAGGGTACGACTCTCTGCGCCCAGATGGATAAGCTTTTTGAAAGATACGGATATTATAAGGAGGGGCTGTCCACGTTAACCTTGAAAGGACAGGACGGAGCAAAGAAGATTCAGGAAATGATGGAAAGCATCCGAAAAGATATTCCGGCACAGATCGGCGGACTTAGGGTGGCTCAATTCAGGGACTACAGAGAGGATACGCTGATAGATTACGAAACAAAAGAGACGAGGAAAACAGGACTTCCAAAGTCAGATGTGCTGTATTTTGAACTGGAGGGTGGCACCTGGTGCTGCATCCGGCCGTCAGGAACAGAGCCGAAAATCAAATTCTACATCGGAGTAAAAGGCGCAGATGAAAAGGACGCCTGCAAGCAGTTAGCGGCGATGACGAAGGCATTCTCGGAAATGGTAAAATAGAAGAAATAATGATAGCTGACACGGACAATTTTCGTTTTCGTAGACAGGTTTCTGCCCTCTGGGAGACCGCGCGCAGCATACCCTCCAATACAAAGCATTAAAGGGTGCTTTTAGCGGAAGTGAAATCCACTGCTTACGGAGACTTGGATGCGCAGGTGTTCCTGCGCATTCTAGCCGAAGTTGGCAGTTAGTTCAATGGAGCGTTATCCAGCTTTGTATTGGAGGGTATGCTGCGCGCGGTCTCCCAGAGGGCAGAAGCCGTCCGCTAAAAAAATCAAAAATTGCAGGAGGTGCAACAGATGGCATTTCGGAAGGATTTTGCATGGGGCGCGGCAACCAGCGCCTATCAGATTGAAGGAGCCGTGAAGGAAGACGGCAAGGGACGGCATATATGGGATGTTTACACCGGCGAGCCGGGGCATATTTTCGGAGACCATACGGGAGAAACTGCCTGCGGCCACTATCACAGATATCGGGAAGACGTTCAGATCATGAAAGAAATCGGGCTGAAAGCGTACCGTTTTTCAATTGACTGGTCCAGAGTGCTGCCAGAAGGGCATGGACGTGTGAACGAGAAGGGGATTGCATTCTACAATGGGCTGATCGACGAGCTTCTTGCAAATGGAATTGAGCCGTATATTACCCTGTATCACTGGGAGCTTCCCTATGAGCTGTATAAGCGGGGAGGCTGGATGAATCCTCAGATTGTAGAATGGTTCGGGGAATACGCAAGGCTCATAGCCGAGCGGTTCAGTGACCGGGTGACACATTATTTTACTCTGAATGAGCCCCAGTGCTTTGTAGGCTTAGGCTTCCTTACCGGGGAACATGCACCGGGTCTTAAATGTCCGCTGAAGGATACCTTCGAGATGGCGCATAATGCCTTGAAGGCACATGGACGGGCAGTACAGATGCTGCGTCAGTATGGAAAGCAGCCGCTGACGGTTGGCTATGCGCCCACCGGAAGCATGTGCTATCCGGAAACGGAGAAACCAGAGGACATTGAGGCGGCAAGGCAGATGCTGTTTGCGCTGCAGCCGGATGACAGAAATTGGACATGGAACGTGTCATGGTGGTCAGATCCGGTGCTTTTGGGACGTTATCCAGAGGAGGGACTGAAACGGTATGAGCCTTATCTGCCTGAAATTACGGACGAGGACATGAAGCTTATCTCAGAGCCGATCGATGTATACGGACAGAATATTTATAACGGAAGATGCATCCGTATGGGCGTGGATGGCGTGCCGGAGGAAGTGAAGCGCTATGAGGGATTTCCGAAGACAGCCATCGACTGGCCGATAACGCCTGGGGCGCTGTACTGGGGCCCCAAGTTTTTGTATGATCGGTATCAGAAGCCGATTTATATTACCGAAAATGGATTGTCCTGCCACGATGTGATTTCGATAGATGGTAAGGTACGTGATCCCAATCGGATCGATTTTCTGACAAGGTATCTGCATGAGCTGAAACGGGCAGCAGGAGAGATTGACCTGCGGGGCTATTTCCAGTGGTCGCTGATGGATAATTTTGAGTGGGCAAAGGGATACTCCGAGCGTTTTGGAATGGTCTATGTGGATTATCGGACCGGAAAGAGGATTCTAAAAGATTCTGCATATTGGTACCGCAGTGTGATTCAAAGTAATGGAGAAGAATTATGAGTATTTTAAAATTAAAACCAAGCTGTAAGGACTACCTCTGGGGCGGAAGCCGGTTGAAAGCGGAGTATGGTAAGGAGTATGAGGGGGACGTGCTTGCCGAGACATGGGAGTTATCCTGCCATCCGGACGGACCTTCTTATATTATGAATGGGGCATATCAGGGAAAGACCCTGCAGGAGTATATCGACGGGGAAGGAAAAGAGGTTCTGGGAACCCACTGTAGAAGGTTCCGGGATTTTCCGATTTTGACAAAATTTATTGATGCGAAGGATAATCTGTCTATCCAGGTCCACCCGGATAACCGTTATGCCCTGAAAAATGAGGGGCAGTATGGAAAGACTGAGATGTGGTATGTGATGGATGCCGGCGAGGGAGCGTATCTCTATTATGGCTTCCGCCAGGAAATCAGCCGGGAGGAATTTGAGAGACGGATAAAAGAGGATACGCTTCTGGAGGTGTTGAATGCGGTTCCTGTACAGAAGGGAGATGTGCTGTTTATCGAATCCGGTACGATCCATGCCATCGGCAAAGACATTCTGATTGCGGAGATCCAACAGAATTCCAATGTGACCTACCGGGTGTACGATTACGGCAGAGTCGGCAAGGACGGGAAAAAGAGGGATCTTCATATTGAGAAGGCGCTGGCGGTAACCAGACGGGTACCGATTATCCGGGATAAGAAAAGCTATCCCCATGTGGCAGACTGCGATTATTTTACCGTGGACAAATTGAATCTGGACGGCAGAGTGATGAAGCGGATGGAGGGAATCGTATCCGAAGAATCATTTGCAAGTATCCTGATGCTTGACGGGGAAGGAACTATCGCCTGCGGAGAGGAGAAGGTTTCCTATCAGAAGGGCGACAGCTTCTTTCTGCCGGCAGGAAGCGGAGGCTATCAGGTGGAGGGCCGCTGTGATGCATTGATTACTACGATCCGGGAAAAGGCGGCGCCGGTACGGCTGGGTATTGACATCGGCGGTACGGATACGAAGATCGGGCTGGTGGACGTGCATCAGAAGCTGATCACCTCGATTTCCATTCCGACGAGAGCGGCGGGCAGGAAGCCGGAGGAGGTTCTTCGTGATATTGCGGAAAGCGCCATGGGGCTTCTAAATGCTCAGGGGATTCCGATTGATCAGTGTGTAGGCGCAGGCGTCGGCGTACCCGGCACCGTGGACCGGAAAAATGGTATTGTCCGCTATTCCAATAATATCCAGTGGGAGCAGGTGCTTGTTGCAGAAGAAATAGGAAAAGTCCTTCCGATACCAGTGAAAATTGCCAATGATGCCGACTGCGCCGCACTGGGCGAGGCGGCCGCCGGAGCCGGAAGGGGCTGGCAGGATATCGTCATGCTGACTCTGGGTACAGGAGTCGGCGGCGGAGTCATACTGGACGGAGAAATCTATGAAGGAAAGGGTATCGGCGGCAGTGAGCTGGGACACATGGTAATTGTGGAGGACGGCGAGTCCTGTACCTGTGGCCGCAGAGGATGCCTGGAAGCATATGCTTCTGCCGCGGCATTAGTGCGGAACGCTAAGCGGAAAATGGGAGATAAGGAACTGACGCCGAAGGAGATTTTTGCGCTGGCAGAAAATGGAGACGAAGCTGCCCGGAAAATTGTAGAAGATTACCGGAAAAAGCTTGCGACAGGCATCATCAATATCGTGAATATCTTTCGGCCGCAGCTGGTGCTGATCGGGGGAGGAATTTCCGCACAGGGGGAGAACCTGCTGGCGCCGCTTAGGGAAATCGTGAGGACGGAAGCCTTTGGCGGAAATAAGGGCGAGGTGCCGGAGATTGAGATGGCGGCGCTGGGAAACGATGCAGGCATGATAGGAGCGGCAAGCTTGTTGTAAAATATGATAGATTGATGAACAGAAAGATGCGATAGATAAATTGAAAGAAGAGAATGCAAGGCTGAAGAAACGGCTGGAGTTAAAGTAAAATGGTTTATTATTTGATGTTTCATGACAGTAATCTAATTTGAGAGACCTGCCGTATAGGCGGCAGGTCAGGATTTCGTTGTTTCCCGTTCATATAGAACTACAGGAATGATTTTGTGGACCGGTTCCTTTAATGGAGCCGGTTTTCTTTTCTTGCGCTCGTTCATCTGCTCGACCAGCAGGCTTACGGCCTCATACGCCAGCTTGTTAATCTGCTGTCCCACGGTGCTGATTGGGATGACGGCTTCTCTGGAGATCGGGGAATTATCAAATCCTGTCAGGAGGAAATCTTCCGGCAGTCTGCCGTATTTTCGGTACAGGAGGTTCAGAAGGACATTGGCCTGAGTATCATTGGAAATGAAGATACCTTTTTTCAAACCGCTGTAATTCTCGGTAATATCTTCCAATGCTTCGGTCAAATGCATCTGAATGGATTCGTGGGTACTGCCCATTTCCTGCAGGATCAGCTTGTGGTTTAGGTGATGCTCTTTGCAGTAATCAAGGAACCCCTGTACACGTCCATAGGCCGGGACATCTGGACTGGAAGGAGAATTGATATGCAGATACACATCGCAGTTATGCTTGTGGAGCAGGCCTGCGGCCTGCTGTCCGCCGCCATAGTTGTCGGTGTTTACACTGCATATATGCTTGTCTTCCCGTTCAATGGCTACGATAGGGATGGGAAGTCCCGCCAGTTCATCGGAAGGAACCGTATGGCTTAGGATGATCAGGCCTTCAATTTTGTATGCCAGCAGCTCCTGGATATACTGCCGTTCCGTTTCCTCCTGGTCGTTGCCTGCAAATACAAGGAATTTGTAGCCGAACTTCTCATAGGTGGAGAGGATCTGGTTCAGCATTTCCGAATAATAATGGAGAAGCAGGTTCGGGATAATGATACCGATGAATTCCGTCTTTCCGTTAGCCAGAATGCGGGCGACTTTATTTTCTTTATAGTCTAAATCAACCAAAGCCTGTGCGATAATCTCCTGATTCTTCAGGGTCAGTGAGTCGGGGTTGTTGAAATATCTGGAAATTGTTGTTTTAGAGAAATTGGTGTATTTTGCAATATCATCAAATGTAACGTTCTTTTTTTGTGTCATGCCGGTATAACCTCTTTTGCTGTAAATCATTTCCGCCGGTGCGGCCGGGTTAGCCGCAGGCAGAATCATTTTTAGTATATCAAAAAACGGAAAGCGGGACAATAAGTAATCGGTTACGTAACCGGTTTTGTGGAATATGTACAATTTGAGTACATGCAAATCCGACAAATGTAACAAAGTTGCTTTTTGTAATTGACGTGCTGGTGCTCCAATGGTAGAATAAAGACACAAAAAGTAACCGGTTACTTTACCGGTTACAAATACAGAAAATAAAGGCCTGCCATATAAAATATGGAGGGCGGGAATGAAACAAGGAGGGAAGATGCATGAGTAAGAAATTCATGACAAAGGTAACCGCGCTGGGGCTTATCATGGCGCTGATGACCGTAATGCTGACCGGATGCAGATTCGGATTTGCCAGTGACCCGGATGATCCGAATGAGGAAGAGGAGGTAATACCAATTGATACCTCGGTGGATACATTTGAGTATGACTCTTCACTGGAGGGGACCAGTATTACGCTTTTGAATTCTAAAGCAGAGATTCAGGTTGCCTTAGGCGAGATGGCTGCGGCATTCGAGGAGAAATCCGGCGTCCATGTGGAGGTAATGCCGGTTACAGATGGGGACTCTCCCTACACGAAGGTGGTGAGCCTTTACAATTCCGGCAATCCGCCGACCTTATCGATCTTGGATACGACAGACGTGATCGCGCTGGCAGAAGAAAAGGCGGCGGATTTGACCGAAGAGGAATGGACCAAGGAAACGGAAGAATATCTGACTGAAGTAAATGGGAAGGTATACAGTTTCCCGTTATGTATCGAGGGACGCGGAATCATTTATAACAAGGCTGTCATCGAAGAAGCTCTTGGCAGGGAATTTGACCCGGAAGCGATTACCACGCAGGATGAATTTGTAGAGCTTCTTGACACGCTGGTGGAGGCAGGGATTGAGAAGCCGGTTTCCGTTGCAAAGGAGGACTGGTCTCTGGGAGCGCACCATCTGCAGTATATTTATGAGACCTATGACGGAACGTCCGAAGGCGCGCAGGAAGTAATCGAGAAGATCAAGAAGGGAAAATTGAATCTGGATTCCTATGACAGACTATCAGAGTTCCTGGATATGTTTGATGTATTGAAGAAATACAATGTGGCAAAGGGAGACCCGCTGGGTGCAGACTATGATGAGATGGCGATCGATCTGGCAGACGGAAAGACAGCCTTCTGGTTTAACGGCAACTGGGCATGGCCGAATCTTGCGGAAGCAGGAGCAGAAAATGAGGACGAATACGGGTTCCTTCCTTATTTCATGAACAATGATGCGGATGATTTTGCAAACAGCCAAATTCAGGGTTCGCCGTCAAAGCAGGTATTGCTGGACGGGCAGATTGCCACTGAGAAAGAGCAGGCAGCTGCAAAGGAATTCTTAAATTGGATCGTATACAGCGAGATCGGACAGCAGATGCTGGTAAAGACCTGTAATCTAATCCCGCCGTTTACCAATAATCCCTATGAGCCGGCAGACCCATTAAGCCGTGACATTTACGAGAAGGTGCAGGAACAAAAAGCATTTAATGCATCTGCGATCGTTCCAAATGATCATTGGTCGGTTCTTGGCGCGGCCATGCAGAAATATCTGGCAGACAGAAGCGGCAGAGAAGCGCTTACTGAGTCGATTCAGGAATATTGGGACGAACAGGAATAGGAGGGCGGATGATGAAATCAAAAAATAATGTGAAGGATTTTGGAATGTTTGCACTGCCGGGACTGTTTTGCTTCCTTGCGGTGGTTATCGTACCGTTTGTCTATGGTGTATATCTGACACTGACAGACTGGAATGGCGTGTCGAACGTGAAGAACTTTATCGGATTTAAGAATTTTGCAGGAGTTGTGAAGGATACGCAGTTCTGGACCTCTCTGCTTCTGACCTTTAAATATGTAATCGTGGTAGTACTTCTGGTCAATGTGTTTGCATTTGCGATCGCCTATCTGCTGACAAGAGGGATCAAGGGACAGAATTTCTTCCGTGCCGGATTCTTTACTCCGAACCTGATCGGCGGTATCGTGCTTGGATATATCTGGCAGTTTGTATTTTCCAGAGTATTTGTAAGCATCGGAGAAAGCACCGGATGGAAATTGTTTGAGGTGTCCTGGCTATCCGACCCGACGAATGCATTTATTGCCCTGGTGGTAGTGTCCGTATGGCAGCTTTCCGGTTACATGATCCTGATCTATGTAGCAGGCTTTATGGGGCTTAGTGAGGATGTTCTGGAGGCGGCAAGTATCGACGGTGCGTCCGGGTTTGTAAAATTAAAGAATATTATTATGCCGCTGATGATGTCATCGGTTACCATCTGCCTGTTCCTTACCTTATCCCGGGCGTTCATGGTATACGATGTGAACCTGTCATTGACAGCGGGCGCTCCCTATGGAACGACGGAAATGGCTGCAATGCATGTGTATGAGAAGGCGTTTACATCCAGACAGTTTGGCGTAGGCCAGTCTGAAGCGCTGATCCTCTTTATCATTGTTGCATGTATCAGCGGACTTCAGGTGTACTTTACGAAAAAACAGGAGGTTGAAGCATAATGAAGCAGACGACGATTGGCGGAACAAAAAGAAAAGCAGCGAATATTCTTGCAATGGCGGGGCTGATTATTATCTTTATTGCCTACATGTTTCCATTCTTGATGGTAGTGATCAACTCCCTAAAGCAGAAAAGGGATATTATTAAGAGCCCGTTTTCCTGGCTGTTTACCATTAAAGGACTGTCCTTTGACAACTTTGTAAAGGCATTTACCCAGATGGATTTCCTGAATGCGTTCAAGAATTCGTTAATTGTAACGGTGTCCGCTACCGTGCTTGTCACGCTGTTCGCGGCAATGCTGGCATATTATATTGTGCGCCATAACAATACGATTTCCAAGATTACCTTTGCGCTTATGGTGGCGTCTATGATCATTCCTTTCCAGGCGATCATGATCCCACTGGTAAGTATTTACGGAGGAACGCTAAATATCTTAAATCACAGGATTACATTGATCTTTATGCATACGGGATTTTCCATGGCCATGTCCGTGTTTATGTTCCACGGCTTTATCAAGGGAAATGTGCCGATGGCGCTGGAGGAGGCGGCTTATATCGACGGGTGTACCCATTCCCAGACATTTTTTAAGATCGTGCTGCCGTTGTTAAAGCCGATCATATCAACGATGGTAATTTTAAACTCCCTTGCTTTCTGGAATGACTTCCTTCTTCCGTCGCTGGTGCTGACGGATAAGAAGCTTTTGACGCTGCCTTTGTCTACCTACAGCTTTTATGGTACATACTCAGCAGACTATGGAACGATCATGGCCGGGCTGTTATTGTGTGTAATACCGATACTGATTCTGTATATCGTGCTTCAGAAGCAGATTATCGGCGGTGTGGTTGCCGGTGCGGTAAAATAAATGATAAATTGCTTTTGCGGTAGGAAATAAGGAAATAATTCCGTGCCGCCTTAGCCAAAAGCGTCTCTGAATGCCTCGTGCAGTAAGCCGAAGCCTTTCGGAGGCGCTTTTGGTTAAGGCGGCACGGAATTTTTGAAGCCGAAAAGTAATTTATGATATGATGATTTTAGATAGCGTGTAAGGTTTTTAAGATGGCGGAAGGTTTTGACAGTGGAATTGGGATGGGTTTATAATGAAAATAGAAGTTTAGCAGGAAGAGGATTGGATGAGATATGGTAAAAGATGTATTGCATTTGAAGGCTCCGGGGAACTGGATGAACGATCCCAACGGATTTATTTATTTTAGGGGGAAATATCATTTGTTTTACCAGTATTTTCCCTATGGAACAAGGTGGGGAACAATGCACTGGGGACATGCGGTGAGTAAGGATTTGGTGCATTGGGAGCATGGGGATATCGCTTTATTTCCGACCAAGAGCTATGATAGGAACGGTGTTTTTTCAGGAAGCGCGCTGGAAAAGGACGGTAAATTATATCTCTATTATTCGGCAGTGCGGTATCTTAAGGAGGATGCTGAAAATATCCATCATGCGCCCCATGACAGATATGAGACTAGTCAGGCTTTGATCATTTCGGAGGATGGGGCAGAATTTGACAACTGGAATGGAAAGCGGCAGATTATTCCTGTGAGCTGTGACGAGGAGATTTCGGATGCGGTACATACCAGGGATCCGAAGGTATGGGAGAGCAGAGGAATCTATTATATGGTGCTTGGAAGTACCTGTCAGGGGAAAATGGGGCGCGCGGTATTTTACCGAAGTAAAGACGGCATAGCGTGGGAATATCTGAATCAGCTTTGCGGCGGGCAGTTTGGCAGGATACTGGAGTGCCCGGATGTTTTTCGGATGGGGGAAGAATACATTTTTATCGGTTCGCCGATGTATGTGGGGGAAGATGAGCCGGGATATGACCATTATGCTGTCTGTGCAAGAGCGGATTTTGATGAAGATACCGGCAGATTGACGCTGCTATCGGAGTGCAGGTATATGGACTATGGACTGGATCTGTATGCGGCGCAGACGAATCTGGATGAAGCCGGAAGGCGCGTGATGCTTGCGTGGATGCGCATGCCGGTGGCTGTGGAGGCAGAGGACAGAAGGCGCTGGGTCGGCATGATGTGCCTGCCCAGAGTGATCGAGCTTGTAAAAGGGCATATTTTTTTCCGGTTGCATTCCAATGTGGAGGATTATTTTTCAGAAGAAACTGAGGCGGGGGGCGGCCTGCCCGGAATGCCGTGCAGGCTTAAGACTGTGCTTGCCGGGGATGAGAGCCTTGACATCGGCGGTTACCGTATCTGGATAGAGGATGATGCTGTCTGGACCGACAGAAGCAGGGTGTTTGCCGGGATAAAGGATCATAAGCTGGTAAGCGTTACGCCGAAGCTTGAAGGGAAATATGGGCTGGATATCTATGTGTCAGAGAATCTGATAGAGGTTTTTGTAAATGGCGGGCAGTATGTGATCAGTAATGTGGTCTATGGGCTTGGCAATGAAATACAGGGGCATGTAGAAAGCATGTATATCCCGGGATAGATAGCGGCGTTACTTATGCAGGAAGGGAATGGGAATTATTGATGTGTTTAAGAAAAAGGATGGAGCAGGGACTGTAGAGCCCAGTGCTTTGCCGGTGCAGGCCGGGAAGGCCGAAGCAGAGCTTACGGCAGAACAGGTTCTTGCACTGGGGATCAGAGTGTCATCGGATAGGAAGGATGACGAGGAGCTCTATTTTCCTGTGGATGGCGGGGTTGAGATTATGTGGGGCGATATGGGAGTGGCGGGCTTCTTTATCAATTATGAGGATTTGAAACGGAAGGATTTTTCTAAAGTATTGTATAACTGGGACTGCGGCTAGGGGTATTCCGAGCGGTTAAGCGGGAGGTGTCAAGATGGGCGTTGATGTTACGATACGTGCGAAAGGGTTATTTGGAAAGCCCCCAGAATTAAAGGATATTCTTCATCCGGGGATAGGATACAGCACATTGGATGATGCCTTTCGCCTGTCACTGCCGGCAGGGGCATTAGAAATACAGAATTTCTACCGGCTGGTTGAACGCATCTGCGGTCTTATGGGAACCAAACGCTTTGTGAGGGATGAAGAGACGGTCGGGCTGGATGAGTTTTTTCATGAGATGCAGAATATGGATGCATATTATGCCAAAGCAAATGCTTACCTCCGTCAGGATGGCAGTATATTTGGCGTATATGCGCTCTCGGCGGGGGTAAAAACAATCCTTCCATTTAAGCCGGGTTTTTTATAAATGACGAGATTCAGGCTATGAAGTAAGTATAGTTTGAAGCTGTCTGCATATAATAAAAGCGTACATAATTGACATTGTGTACGCTTTTTACTATAATGGAGGTATAGAACAGGAGATGGTAGAAATGTTATTAGAAAATGCTACGGATGTAAGAAAAGAATGGAGCAGAGTTGTGGATTCGGTTATTCATGATAAACCTAAATTTATCAAGAGAACAAGAGACAGAATGTGGATGTCAAATCTGGATACCATGCAGGAGATTCTTGATGGTTACAAATTTACAGCAGAAAAGTTTAGAGAAGAGGACGGTTCGGTGACGTTATCATTGGTAGAGATAGATTTGGTTGAGAACGGCGGGACGGAAGAAGAAGCACGTAATCTACTGGCAGAAGCAATTGTTGATTATTCCATAGAATATTATGGTAATTATCAGATTTACAGTAAGGCCCCTAATAGAAGATCACATATACCATATATTTTTAAAGCTTTGATAATGGACGATACGAAGAAACTAGGGGAGAATATTATATGCCTAGATGGAAAGAACTAAAGAGATTTTGTGAACGGGATGGGTGGGAGCTTTATAAGGATACAGATCATTATTTTTACCGTAAAATAGATGGGGATGGAAGTATCCGGAGAACGAAGGTGTCAAAAGGCTCGGGAGAGATTCATTCTGCAATGTGGAAGGTGATTTTGAAGAAACAGTTACAGGTGTCACAAGAATATTTTAACAAGAGGATTTGACTGTGTATGCTCACATGGAAGTATGAGAGAAAGAAGTAAATGTGGTGTAGTAAGTACATGAACTAGAATGTATTTGAAAAAGAGCTTTACGGAAGAAAAGAGATTGAAGGCAGATAATGTTTCACTATTAGAGTTTATTGGAGCTAGTAAAAGAACTTTTTATATTCCAGTTTATCAAAGGAATTATGATTGGAAGAAAATTCAATGTATGACATAATTTAATGATGTTGTAGCTATTGCTATGGATTCAAATAGAAATAGTCATTTTATGGGAACAATTGTTTATGCAGAGGGAGAATCAACAGCCACATTTCGCGCTGATACGGTTATTGATGGACAGCAGCGACTGACGACAATTATGCTTTTGTTAAAAGCGATAGCTGATTATAGCGAAGACGAGGAGCTGAAAGCTGATATATTTGAAACATATTTAACAAATCGACGGTGTCCGGAGACATTAAGAATAAAATTAAAACCGATGAAATCAGATGCTCAGAATTTTCAAAAATTAATAGATAATCAATTTGAAAATATGAAAGAATCACCAATTCTTATTAATTATAAACTCAAACTTCCCACACTGTTTGGTGTGCTGAACCTTGAAAAATCAATACTTTAATCCATAAAAAAGGCATAAACCGCTTGCTTATGGTATAATTGAGTTGCGAAAAACAATCACACAGCAAGGAGATTTATGCCATGTCAAGTATACCACATTCTGTGGGAAACGGAAACGAGATTTCCAATTCAGTCACAAATTTTATGAATAAATTCCAAATCGGAAAGCTTCTTTTCAAATGTAATGCCGGAAAAGCAAAAGGAATTCCGGTAATCGAAGTGTTTCGATACCTGTTTTGTCTCATTTTCTCGAATCGGAGCATGTATATGCAGCGGAAAACCGGCACATTTGACGGTTCATTCTGCAAAAACACCGTTTATCGTTTCCTCAATAATGCAAAGATTAACTGGTTTCGGTTCACAACCTTACTTTCAAGCCGTATCATCAATGATTTCATGAAGCCGCTTACAGATGAGAACCGCAAAGATGTCTTCATTATTGATGACAGTCTGTTTGACCGTTCCCGCTCAAAGAAAACAGAACTTTTGGCGAAAGTCTTTGACCACTGTTCCATGAAGTACAAGAACGGTTACCGTATGCTGACGCTCGGATGGTCCGATGGAAACTCCTTTGTTCCGATCAACCATTGTCTTATGTCGGCAGCCGATGATAAAAATCTGCTCTGCAAAGCTGCAGACTTCGATGGGCGTTCCCTTGCCGGAAAAAGACGGAAACAATCCAGACGTAAAGCAACAGAGGTCATGATTGACCTGCTCAAAGCAGCACGGTCATCCGGAATTTCTGCAAAATATGTGTTGTTTGACAGCTGGTTTTCATCACCGAAGACCATTACTGCATTGAAGACAGACTGCGAATTAGACACAATCGCAATGGTTAAGAAAAGCAGTAAAATCAAATATGGATATCAGGATGGGAAATACAACATCAAAGAAATTTACAAACAGTGCAAAAAACGCAGAGGCCGCTCCAAATATCTGCTTTCCGTTGATGTAACCGTTGGTGATGAGGCAATTCCGGCAAAAATCGTCTGTGTCCGGAACAAAAGCAAGAAAAAAGACTGGCTTGCCATCATCAGTACAGACACAACGATTTCAGAAGAAGAAATCATCCGTATTTATGGGAAACGCTGGGATATTGAGGTG
>CAJTZE010000027.1 GCA_910584265.1 uncultured Dorea sp.
GCTAGCGTAAAATTTTTGTAGGACACATAGAAAAGGGAACGCCAGTTTTGTGTTATTATATTAGTCGACGAAAACCAATAGCACAAAGAAAGGTGTTCCCTATGATTAAGAGTATACAACAGTTTGAAGAGTCTGGCATTAAAAAATTAGAAAAGATAATTGAAAGTTTCATGAAAGACCCTAAGGATATGGCATCCTTTGTTTATGGAATCCGCGATGAGGTGATTGCTCTGGGACTGGATCTCATAAAAGAGACCTTAGAAGACTGCAACCAGATGCTTCGTGACAGTGCGAAAAGGAAACAGTCCTGGGAAGTGGTAAGAACCGATGAGAAAAAGCTGACAACATGTCTTGGGACCGTTTGTTTTGAAAAGACCTTGTTCCGGAATAAACAGACCAGAGAAAGCGCTTATCTGCTGGACCGGATCCTGGGGATAGAAAGCCATGAACGGCTGACAGAAGACGCGGAAGCGAAACTGCTGGAGGAGGCGGTTCAGACCTCATACCGGAAAGCAGGGGAAGAAACAAGCCTGACAGACCAGGTGAGCAAACAGACCGTCAAAAATAAACTGCATAAACTGACATTCCCGCAGCAGAAGGAAACGAAGCCAGAGAAAAAGGCAGTTGAGTATCTGTATATTGACGCAGATGAAGATCATGTATCCCTGCAGTTCAAAGAGAAGAAGGGGGATCTGGAGATTGGGGAGAACCACAGGAAGAATAACTGTGTTCTGGCGAAGCTGGTGTATGTGTATGAGGGGATTGAGCCGGAAGCCCCAAGAAGTAAAAGGAATAAGCTGGTCAATCCCCGTTATTTCAGCGGAGTCTATGACGGAGCAGATAATGCAAAGCTGTGGGACGAGGTGTATGCATATCTGGACAGCCATTATGATCTGGAAAAAGTGAAGAAGATTTATCTGAATGCAGATGGAGGGAGCTGGATCCAGAGTGGGAAAAAGAGGATTGCGGGGATTACCAACGTATTGGATGAATTCCATCTGCAAAAGTATCTGCTGAAAATGACAGGGCACATGAAAGACAGCGTGGATGATGCCGGAAAAGAGCTTCGTGATGCGGTCAAAAGCGGAACCAAGGCGGATTTCCAGGAGGTCGTTGAGCGGCTGAAAGCCTGTGCAGAAATAGAATCCACAGAAAAGCGGATTGATGAGAGCGCCTCCTACATCCTTTCGAACTGGACAGCGGCAAAAATCCGTTTAGAGAACCGAAAGACAGTAAAGGGATGCAGCGCAGAAGGACATGTGAGTCACGTCCTGTCCACGCGTATGAGTTCCCGCCCGATGGGATGGAGCCGGACAGGGGTAGATAAAATGGCGCATTTACGAGCCTATTATTGGAACGGCGGGGATATGCTGGAACTGGTCAGAGGGCAAGGGCGGGAGCATTCTGTAGCAGCCGGTGCAGAAAATGAAGCGCTGAGCTGCGAGAGTATGCTGAGATGGGAGAGGCAGCGTCATAATAAGCTTGGGAAATATATAGAGAGCATAAGCCGCAGTGTCAGTACAGAAGTGAAAAAGTATGCATGGTTTAATGCGCATATCTGGGGATTATAAAAGCAAAGGACTTGCAAGGAGAAAACAAAGGAAGTATAGTATAAAAAGACGTTGAACTGATATATCTGATACACATCTGGCAGTTTCTGCCACTATAATTCCTACAGTAAATTTACGCCGCCTTCTATGGTCAGGTTGCTTTACAAAAACAGTTAAATACGGTAAAATAAAAGAAGATTACTGTGAAAGGGGCAAACGGAAGATGGAAGAAAAGAGAAATGACCGGCGTATGGACCTGTCAGCCAAGCTGTTGATTAAGAATATGAATGACACGGACTCTCAAGTGGAAGAAGCATCTATCGAGGTGCTGGATGTATCAAAGTCCGGCGTGGGATTCATCTGTGATACGCCGTTATCTATCGGAGCGGTATATGAGACTCAGTTAAAGATATGGACGGATGAAGTTATCCATGCATTTCTGAAGGTGGTCAGGATTGAACAGACGAAAGATGAACGGTATATGTGCGGAACGATTTTTATCGGCCTGCCGGAGATGAATGCGAAGCGGATTGAGGTATATGATCTGTTAGGCCGTATAAATGGGGAAGAATCTTAAATAGCGTATCCTTTAAAACCCTGTACGTATTTTAGTACAGGGTTTTAAGTCTTAGTATGCGAAGAAAAGCCGTGGCGGTATTTTTTGGCATTCGGGAAGGATATTTTGGGCTGAAGGAGAGATTATGAAGAAAATAGATATGGATTCATGGAACAGAAAAGAATTGTTTGAGTTTTTTTCTAAAATGTCGCATCCCTTTTACAGTGTTGCATTTACGGTGGATGTTACAAAGCTGTATGAATATGTGAAGCGCCGGGGATTATCTTTTTATTATGCGCTTGTCTATCTCTGCACAGAGGCAGTTAATGATACGGAAGCCTTTTTATATGTGCTGAGGGAAGGTGAAGTATACCGGATTGACCGCAGGGAGCCAAGCTTTACGGATTTGAAGCCGGGGTCAGAGCAGTTCTATATTGTAACGATGTCTGCCGGAAATACGCTGGAGGATTTTTGCCGTGCCGCGAAAAAGAAAAGCGGCGGGCAGATATGCTTTATTGATGCGGAAGAGGAAACGGATGATTTGATTTATTTTAGCTGTCTGCCATGGGTGGAGATGACCGCTCTTACCAATGAACGGGATTTCTGCGCGGATGATTCGATTCCGCGTATTGCATGGGGAAAATACCGGGAAGAAAATGGGAGAAAGAAGCTGCAGATGTCTATGGAGCTGAACCATCGTTTTACAGACGGGGTGCATGTGGGAAGGTTTTATGAAGCGCTGTGTGAGAGGATAGAAAAACTGGGGAGGGCAGATCGTCTGCTGTGATATGCAGGGGATGGCGATGGGTATATTCTTCATACTTTTTATGAACTGAGTCATTAGATGAAAGAAGAAAAACAGATGAACAAGGGAAAGAAAAAACAGTTGAAAAGAAAAAAGCATGTTAAACGGATTATAGTTATACTGTTTTTTGTTTTGATATTTTTGATTATAGGGTGTGGAATACTTGAATATTTAGGTTATATATCGATTCCAGAGATTGGTTCTGTTCTATCAGAATTTGAAATTATGAATGCAGAAGATGTTTCAGGACGTGTAGTGAAAGAAACAGATAATGGCGATGATTATTACTATCCTACTAAAAAGGAAAATATTGCTATAGATTCGGATACAGGGATGGTATATGCAGACAATGAACTGCTCGTTATGCTGGAGAATAAAAAAGATGAGAAAAAATTAGAACAGTTATTAATGGACTATGACGCAGAAATAGTTGGCAAAATCGAGGCGGTAAATCAGTACCAAATTCAATTTAAAGGTGCAAAGGAGTATAAGGAATTAGAAAAGATAGAGAAAGAGTTATGCAAGAATAAATGGATAGAGCAGACAAGCATTAATTTTGCGATGGAAATAAATACAGATAGTTATTATCCAAATGACAGCAGATGGAAAAACAAATGGAGCGAAATGCCAGATGATGGGAATTGGGGATTGGAGGCGATAGATGCTCCTGATGCATGGGAGTACCGGGAACAAATGCAGACTGTAAATATAGGAGTTATAGATGTCATGTTTGACACAAAACATGAGGATCTGATTTTTGCAGAGGAACCATTAGCTAATTATATGGCAGAAAAGAATCAGGGATGGCATGATCATGGGACTCATGTTGCTGGCACAATAGGAGCTTCTTTTAATAATAAGAGAGGGATTACAGGGATAGTGCCGAAGCAGAACCTTTATGGTGTTTCCATTTGGGGGATGTCAGATAATATATATACGACAGTAATGCAGTATAAGATTTCACTTTCTTATTTGATAGTTCAAAAAAAGTGCCAGGTAATAAATATTAGTTTAGGCAGCGATTTGTTAGAATTCCAAGTGTCCAGAGGATCTAAAGAACATAAAAAACGTCTCCAGTTAATGGCTGATGATATAGGAGGGTTTTTAGAGAAATTAGTATGTCAAAATTATGATTTTGTAATTTGTGTGGCCTCGGGAAATAAAAATGAAGAAGGAAAAGCAAATTATACGTATTTTAAAAAAGATGAAGAGGATTCAGAATATCAAGAGCTTTATTATAATTATCAAGATTATCTGAATTATCTTGCAGGAGAACCTGTAGATCCGGATTTAGAACGATTATTAGCGAGATATAGGGACAGACAGCAGGAAATCGAAGGAGACAGCGGGCATCCCGGACGTCTGGAGAGCGGGAATGTGAAAGCGGAATGCGGCTTGTTTGCATCTATTCAAAATGAAGAGGTAAAAAATAGAATTATTATAGTAGGAGCTGCTGAAAATAAAGTAATAGAAAAACAGGCGGGAATATTTAATCTAATCAATAAGAGGGAGCATGAAGGATATGAAATGACAGCATTTACTCAAGGAGGAGATAGGCTAGATATTATTGCGCCTGGCGTCGGGATAGAGAGTACAGTGCATAAACATAGCAGACAGTGTGGACATGAAACGGGTCAAAAGAGAGAGAATAAAAATGAAAATATCGGCTATAAAAATAATCTAGGGACTTCTATGGCCAGCCCGCATGTGGCCGGCGTGGCGGCGTTAGTGTATTCTGCCGCGCCGAATTTGAAAGGAGATGAAGTAAAAAAAATAATCTGTGATACGGCTCGAGGAGAATATAATAAAGGAAATGGAAGTAAAGAGACCTGCGGTCTGGTAAATGCAAGAGCCGCAGTTGAACAGGCTGTAAAGGCCGATTCAAAAACGCAGGATAGCCACACTACATCCGTTAAGATAGATGGGAGCCAAACGTCAGAAGAGAGGGACATTGTTTTAGTACTTGATACTTCAGGCAGTATGTCAGGAAAACCACTTGATGAAACAAAGAAAGCAGCTAGTAATTTTGTGCAGACAATATTAAAAGAAGATGCTAGTATCGGTATTATCAGCTATAACAGCAGTGCAGAAATAGAATCAGGTTTTTCAAAGAATGAGAGAGTATTATTAAATGTAATTGATGAGATAAATAGTGGAGGCGGTACGAATATTGAAGCAGGCATACAGCAGGCGGAAATAATGCTGGAAGAAAGCACTGCAAAGAAAAAAATAATTGTATTAATGAGTGATGGTGAGCCGAATGAAGGAAAGGAAGGGGATGAATTAATTGCTTGTACAAATGAGATAAAGAAGGATAAATCGTATATTTATACTTTGGGATTTTTCAGCGAAGTATCTGATAAAGTACAAGCGCAGTATCTGATGGAACAAATTGCCAGTGACGGCTGCCATTATGAGGTAGAGAATGCGGATGATCTTGTATATTTCTTTGAAGATATGGCAGATCAGATTAATGGGCAGAAATACATATATGTACGAATTGCATGTCCAGTTGATGTGTCGGTAACTAATGGTGAAGAAAGTCTAAATTCAAGAAACGGGGATACCAGAACGAGTTTTGGAACCTTATCTTTTGAAGAGAAAGTTTCAGATGATGTAGAGGATACTTACGAAGAATATGATAATAGAACTAAAATACTGCGTCTTAAAGAAGGGTCGGAGTATGAAGTAAATATTGTAGGGAATGGAGCCGGCAGTATGGATTATACGATTGGACTTATGGACGAAGATAGCGGATATAGTGATTTTCGCAGGTTTGAAAATATTCAGATAAGCAAAGGCACCATAGTGAATACAATTGCTGTCCGTTCGGATGATACAATATTGAAAGTAGATGAAGACGGTGATGGAAGATATGATTTGTCATACCATGCGGGTGAAAATGAACAGGGAGAATTAATAGAACACTTTGGCGTGATATATGCGTTATTGATAATTGGTTATACAGGAAGCTTGTTATTAGGGATTATAGTTTATAAGAAGAGTAGAAAATTGAAAAAAAACATGCAAGCTCAAAAATATTACTGCTCAAATCGTGGACAGACTAGATCAAGAAATGAGAAATTCTGCCCTAATTGTGGAAAAAAAATTGGGAATGAAAGCAGGTTCTGCAAATATTGCGGAAAAATACAGGAAATTGGAAAGAAAAACTGCCTGAGCATAAGTTTTGATGCAGAAAATAGAAGGCGTACTGTTAGGAATCTGCTAAGTGGAATGACTATAATGGATTTTTGTATCATCATTCTATATCTGGTTTTAGAGGTTCGCTGGATTCAATTATTTTTCCCGAATATAAGAAGTACATGGTTGGCCATTGCATTTATGGCATGGGACATGCGCCTGCTTTTTATGTTATTGTATATAGTTCCATTCTTGATTATTACACTGCTCTCTATTTTGGGAGTTTTATGTGTGAAAATTGAAGAGTATTACTCGAGTATTGGTTTTGTATCTGCTATGTTTGGGTTCGGAATGAAAGCAGGAAGTGTAATATTTGATAAGTATTCGATTAGTACACTAAAGAAAGCGGCATGTCAGATATTTGCCGTTTATGGGAGTGTTGCTTTTGCTGCTGTATTGCTTAGTATTGTAATAAGTGTTTTAACATATATGCGGAGAAGACAAAAGATAAAAAGGAGTGTGTAAGAACGTGTTTTGTAAAAAATGTGGAGCGGAATTCGATGGAAATGGTGTGAAATTCTGTCCAATGTGTGGAGATAAGATTGAAAGTCTTAATAAGAGCAAAGAAAGTGGTAATAAGCAGAAGAAGATTCACGGAATCATAATTGCATCCGGTTTTATATGTATTTTGTTCATAATTGTTATTGGATTTGTGTGGAAGGATAAAAAGGAAAAAAGAGAGTATGATAATTTTCTTGCTGAAGGGAATAGGTTTGTGGATGAACTCGATTATGAAAAGGCAGTGGACGCTTATCTCGCAGCTATTGACATTGATTCCAAACAGGAAGAACCTTATCTTGGGCTGGCAGATATTTATATTGTACTGGGAAAGAATGAAGATGCGAAAAATATTTTGATGAAAGCCTGTCAGGAGGTTTCCGGTGAAGATGGAAAAGAAACGGCAGTTACCAAGCGGTTAGAGGAAATAAAAGAGTATGTAGATTATGAGTGGTATATTGAGCCGTCAGTAGAGTGCGATGACATTTTTTATTTGAAAGAGTCTGTCGGTTCGCTGAATGAAACGCATCGTCAATGGATGAATCCGTATGCAGTTATAAAAAGTGACACGGAATATGGAATTATAGATATGGAAGGACAAACAATTGTAGAGCCAGGAGAATGTTCATCTATTTCTAATTTTTATGGTTCTTATTTACTGCAATATAAAGAAGAAAAATATGAACCGTTATTTCATCAAATGTGGGGACAGTATTATTTAGATGAAAAAGGAAGTGTACAGCCGTTACAGGGAATTGGAAGCGGAGGTCCGGAACTGGCATACTATTATAAAGACGGATTACGGGATGTGTGGGATATGGGGACATCTTCAGATGAATTGAAAACAGCAATTCCGATAAAACGGTCTGATATCATTATAGATGAAAAGGCGGGATATGACCGTATAGGTTATTGGGAAGCGTTAGAGGGGGATTATGCAATTTATAATGAGAATGCTCTTGTGACAGATTATATCTATGAAGAATGCGGCTCAGAAGCATGTAATATATTAGCTGTCTGTAAAGAGGGGAAATGGGGATATGTAAATGATGAAGGAGAAGAAATCATACCATGTCAATATGATGCTTCATGGAATCATTATTCCTATGAATGGGCAGATGCAGAAGATGCCGTCGAGGAATATTGCTATGCTGTGTCAGAGAACTATATTCCATTGTGCAGGGATGGCAGATGGGAATTGAGAGATGTGGAGAATAAATGTTTGATTCCGCCGGGTGTTTTTGATGAGATTTGTCCGGTCTATGATGGGAAATGCTGGGTAAAGAAGGATGGGAAGTGGGGAGTGATAGCTTTGACAGATGCTGTAAAAGCAGAGACAAGCTCTAGACAAGATCCGCCTGAGGATGCTCTCAAAAAGAGAGCGATTTCCATCTCTATGGAAAATGTGACAGACATTTCTGCAACTTCGGAACTTAAAGAGCACAATATTGTACATTCAGCACATTTGATTATGGATGGAGATAAAAATACAGCGTGGGTGGAGGGTGTCAGCGGACATGGGAATGGAGAATCCATCCGGTTTGAGTTTGATGGAAACTATTTGGTTAATGGAATAAGAATCAGAAATGGATATCAGAAAGATGATGATAGATATTATAATAATTCCAGACCGAAAGAAATATATTTAAGCTTTTCAAATGGTATGGGCGAATTTGTGGAATTGGAGGATGAAAGCAGACAGGAACAACAGCTGTTTTTGGAAAATCCTGTCGAGACATCGTATGTAGAGTTATCTATTGAATCAGTTTATCCAGGTAATAAATATGATGATACTTGTATATCAGAGGCGGTGTTTTTTTAAGTGTGCTTTATAAAATATAGTTAGATTTATGTTATGCAGGAAACTGCCTCATCATAGAGTTTTTATGATGAGGCAGTATTTTTTAGTCTGTCAGGCGGCAGGGATAAGGATTGGCCAGAGTTACTGATTCATAACGCTCTAGTATTTCTTTTAGTTTATGTATCTCAGGTGTCAGTAATTTATCTTTATGATATACCAGCTTAAAGGTCCGGTCCCAGGCGTGGGAGTCATTGGAGAAGGCTTTCAGTCTGCCCTCCTTAAGCTCCGGCTGCACCAGCCGGTAGGACATTACCGTCAGGAGATTCTGAGTGAGCAGTGCGTTCGTGATGGAGCGGGGACAGTTTGCCTCCCATGCAACCTGAATTGTCAGGCTGTGCTGGCTCAGATAGCTTTCAAATAGTTTTCTGGTTCCGCTGCCGTTTTCCCGCATAGCAAACTTCATATTATTCAAATCAGAGGAGCAGATCATTTGCTTTGAATAAAATGGATGTGCTTTGCTGCAGAGCAGAACAAGCTGATCTGAAATAACCGGTATGGAGACCAGATGGGACGACTGGATATCTCCTTCCACGACCGCGGCGTCGAGGGAAGAATTAAGCAGGCATTGCTCAATCTCAGCAGTATTATTTACCATAGAATATACATTCAGCAGCGGCTGAGACTGTTCCATTTCGCTGATGACATCAGGCATCAGGCAGGTGCCTACGGTCATGGAAGAACCGAGGCGCAGATGTATCTGGTTTTCCTTTGTAAGCATGGCTTCTTCCATGGAATTATGCTGGTGGAGAAGCTGCTTGGCAAGTATCAGAAGTTTCTCGCCGTTCTGGGTAATGTAGAGCTTATGGCCGAGACGGTCAAACAGAAGCGTCTGATAGTGGGTCTCCAGCTCGGAAACAGCCTGGCTGACTGCAGGCTGGGAAATAAACAGCTGCTTTGCGGCCGCGCTCATAGAGCCTAATTCTGCCACAACAACAAAGATATTCATGTGTCTGAGAGTCATTACATTTATCCTCCGTATTATTATAAGTTTTACCTATAACCTTGATAAAATAATATCATTTTCTTTTTTTGAAGACAAGGGTTATAATGAGCTTAAGAGCTCTTGATAAAAAAAAGACAAAGTGAAAGGAGAAGAGTATGAAGGTACTGATTATTGGCGGCGTAGCCGCTGGTACAAAGGTGGCTGCAAAGCTGAAAAGAGAGGACCCTGGCGCAGAAGTTACAATTATAACAAAGGGCAAAGACATTTCCTATGCAGGATGTGGTCTCCCGTATTATGTTGGTAATGTAATCAAGGAGAGGGAACAGCTGGTTGTGAATACACCGGAAGCCTTTTCTAATCTTACCGGAGTTACGGTTAAGACCCAGACGGAAGCTGTCAGCCTGAACCGTGCAGAGAAAAGTGTGGAAGCAGTGGATGAGGTGAGCGGTGAGAAGAGTACATATTCTTACGACAAGCTGGTAATCGCTGTCGGTGCATCACCGTTTTGTCCGAATTGTCCGGGACTTGATCTGGAGAATGTCTTCGTGATGAGGACGCCTGAGGACGCAGTCTCACTCCGCGAAGCTGTTGAGGCAGGAGGAATTAAGCGTGCAGTTGTAGTCGGCGGCGGATTTATCGGACTTGAGGTAGCCGAGAACCTGAATGAACAGGGCGTGAAAGTATCGGTTATCGACTTTGCACCGCACATTCTGCCTGGATTTCTGGATCCGGAATTCTCAGGCTATGTGGAAGATAAGCTGGCAGACAATGGGGTGATGTGTTTTACCGGCGTTGCACTGGAAGAAATTATAGGTACAGAGAAGGTTGAGAAGGTGAAAACCTCCAAGAGAGCCATGAAAGCAGATGCATGTATTCTGGCAATGGGTATCCGTCCAAACACTGCATTCCTGAATGATACGGGAATCGAGATGTTTAAGGGAACGGTGCTTACCAACGAATATCTTCAGACCAATGACCCGGATATCTATGCAGTGGGCGACTGTGCAATGGTGAAGAACCGTGTTACCGATGCACCGCAGTGGTCGCCGATGGGCTCAACTGCAAATATTGCAGGGCGTATTGTGGCAATGAATATTGCCGGAGGCAGGGTATCCTATCCAGGTGTTCTGGGAACAGGAGTTGCCAAGCTTCCCGGTATCTGTGTGGGACGTACCGGACTCAATGAGAAGCCTGCAAGAGATGCGGGATTTGATGTGGAAACTGTGGTTACGGTTGTGGATGATAAGGCGCATTATTTCCCAGGTGCAGGAGCTTTTATCATTAAGATGATCGCGGATAAGGCGACACAGAGGCTTCTTGGAATCCAGGTACTTGGGGGAAGCTCCGTGGATAAGATCGTAGATATTGCGGTAACGGCTATTTCCATGAAAGCGGCAATGAGCGATCTGCAGAGTATGGATTTCGCTTATGCACCGCCGTTCTCGACGGCAATTCATCCGTTCCAGCATACGGTGAACATTATGATGAACAAATTATCAGGCGGTCTGGAATCCATTACACCCGCTCAGTATGCGGCGGGAGAGGCAGAGGATTACAAGGTAATCGATACTGCAATCAATCCGACCATTAAGAGCGCGCCATATGTGGATCTTACAAAGGTTGACGGACCGGTTGATGGATTTGACAAGGATGAGAAGCTGCTCCTAGTATGCGCGAAGGGAAAACGCGGATATCTGCTTCAGAACCGAATGAAGCACCATGGATATACGAATACCAGAGTATTGGAAGGCGGAGTAACTTTTAACCCACAGGTTTATGATGAAGATTAATCAAATGATACGGAGGTAAAATGATGGCACCTTTAACAATTAGTGCAGCGGATGAAAAGAGAGTAAAAGCCCTTGGTTTTTTGAGCAACAAAGGAACCGATAATTTTTCAGGAAGAATTATCACAGTAAATGGAAAGATAACGGCAGCTCAGCAGAAATGCATTGGAGAAGCGGCAGAGAAGTTTGGTAACGGTATTGTAACATTTACGACCCGTCTGACCATTGAGGTACAGGGAATTCCGTATGACAAGATTGAGGATTTCCGTGCATACATTGCCAAGGAAGGCCTTGTAACAGGAGGAACCGGATCTCTGGTACGCCCGGTAGTTGCCTGCAAGGGGACGACCTGTCAGTACGGCCTGCTGGATTCATTCGGACTTTCCGAAGAGATTCACGAGAGATTCTACGAAGGCTACCGCACAGTAAAGCTTCCTCATAAGTTTAAGATTGCAGTAGGCGGATGTCCGAACAACTGTGTAAAACCGGATCTGAATGACCTGGGTATCATCGGACAGCGCATACCGGAGTTTGACGAGGACTGCTGTAACGGATGTAAGAAATGTTCCGTTGAAGCGGCCTGTCCGGTAGGAGCGGCTAAGGTTGTAGACGGTATTCTTGAGATTGATCAGGATGTCTGCAATAACTGCGGACGCTGTGTCGGCAAATGTCACTTCGATGCGATTGAGGACGGCAGCTACGGCTACAAGATTTACATTGGCGGACGCTGGGGCAAGAAGGTTGCACAGGGGCAGGCGCTTAGCAGGGTATTTACGTCAAAGGAAGAAGCGCTGGATGTAATTGAGAAGGCGATTCTTCTGTTCCGTGAGCAGGGCCAGACCGGCGAGCGTTTTGCAAAGACGATTGAGAGAATCGGATTTGAAAATGTGGAGAAGCAGCTTCTTGCGAATGATCTGTTAGACAGAAAGCAGGAGATTCTCGATGCCAAACTGCATCTGACAGGCGGAGCTGCCTGTTAATCACATAGGAGAAAAAGATGAGTAATGAGAGTAATGCAAAGGTGAAGAATGGTGCAATTGTTCTTTGCCTGGTTATTGGATTTTTAGCAACCATGTCAACAGACTGGCAGGATAATCTGCTTGGAAGAACTGTAATCGGGGGGCCGATGGTAGCTTTGCTTGTATCGATGATTGCATGTAACATTCTTCCGAGTGTAAGTAAGGATTTTAAAGCCGGTACAACATTTGCCAGCAAGAAATTCCTGAACTGGGGTATTATTCTTACTGGCGCAACCTTAAGCTTTGCAGATATCCTTGGAACAGGCGTAAAAGCACTGCCTTTGATCCTGTTTAATATCCTGTTATCCTTTACCATTGCATTTCTGGTGGGAAAGAGGCTGGGAGTTACGGAAAATACGTCGATTCTGGTGGGCGGCGGTACCTGTATCTGCGGCGGTACAGCGATTGCAACCCTGTCGCGGATTATTAAGGCGTATGAGGAAGAGATAGCGTTTGCTATGGCGGCGATTTTCCTGTTTGATACCCTGTCAGCATTTACATATCCGTATCTTGCAGGAGCGTTGGGACTGACAGAGAACCAGTTTGCATTCTTAGGCGGTACGGCAATCAACGATACCTCTTCTGTTGCAGGCGCACAGGCAACCTATGTTGCGCTGAATGGACTAGGCGACTGGAGCGGTGCATTGAATGTGAAGCTGGTCCGTACTACGATGTTAATCTTCGTGGCGCTTGTCTGGACGATTATTATGGCGAAGCGGGAAGCGAAGAAGGGAAGGGGCAGTCAGGAAAGCCTGGTTGCAGTTGTAAAGAAGACCTTCCCAATGTTTATTCTGGGCTTTGTGATCATGGCGGCATTAAACACCGTTGGACTGTTTGGCTTTACCGTTCCGGGAATGTCCATGGCGGCCGGAAAGCTTCTGGGAAAGATTGCGAAGTTCCTGTTTGCATCTGCACTGGCCGGTGTGGGATTTAAGATTAAATTCTCGGATGTATTCTCAAAGGGAGTGAAACCGATTATCCTTGGCGGAGTTACATGGCTGTGCGTAGCAGCATCCTCCATGATCTTCATTCATTTATTTGCGGGATATGTAGGATAGATTTGTATGTCCCGCCAGAGGTGCGGGTTCTTTCCGGAAGGCTATTTTTGTAACAAGATTTATGATATGAGTATAGAATTTTGATATGGAATCCAGCCCTTTGCCGGATGCGGATGGTGAACGGGCTGGATTTTGCCGCTGCTTAGTTATTGTATGCAGGTTGATTTGCTTGTTCGGGGAACCAGAGTACCGGAAGCAGGTTCCTCAGACAAGCGTACATCCGGCAGGCACTTGTAAGGCCGTCTTGCTATGGGATGGGGATTGTATTATACTGGAGGACAGGTGGGTGTTAATGATGAAATCGAGGATTCGTATTGGGAGCCGGGACAGCCGTCTGGCTGTGGTGCAGGCAGAGATTATCCGGGACAGGATACAGACGGCTCATCCGGAATGTGAGCTTGAGATTATAACGATGAAGACAACCGGGGATAAGATTCTGGGAAAAAGCCTGGAGGCTATAGGAGGAAAAGGGCTGTTTGTGAAGGAACTGGATCTGGCGCTGCAAGACGGCAGGATCGATCTTGCGGTACACAGTCTGAAGGATGTGCCGATGGAACTTCCAGAAGAACTGCCGATTCTTGCTTATGGAAAGCGGGAGGATCCGCGGGATGTGCTGGTATATTGCCCTGGGCTTGATGGAATGCCGGAACAGCCGTTGATCGGATCCTCCAGCAGACGAAGGATGCTGCAGATAAAAGCACTGTATCCCGAGGCTCATTTTCAGGGAATCCGGGGAAATGTCCAGACGAGGCTTAAGAAGCTTGTGGATGAGAGAATGGATGCTACGATTCTGGCGGCCGCGGGACTGAACCGGCTTCAGATGACGGGACTTGCGGTAAGGTATTTTTCTGTGGATGAAATGCTTCCGGCCGCGGGTCAGGGAATTCTGGCAGTACAGGGAAGAAGGGATATGGATGTATCCTTGCTGCGGGGGATCGATGACGCAGAGTCCAGAGTATGTGCCATAGCAGAGCGTGCATTTATAAAAGAGCTGGACGGCGGCTGTACGTCGCCGATTGCCGCCTACGGGGAGATGAAGGAAGGGAAAATCCTGCTCCGAGGATTATATTACAGGGAAGAGGATGGAAGCTGGTTTAAGGATGCAGATACCGGTGAGATTCATAAAGCGGAGGAGCTCGGAAGGAGCCTTGCCCGCCGTATGAGACAGAGGGGGTGTCTGAAATGAAGGAGACCGGCATGGTCTGGCTGGCTGGAGCAGGTCCCGGAGACGCGGGACTTTTGACAGTTAAGACGAAGGAATTACTGGAGAGGGCGGACGTTATTGTATACGATGCGCTGGTAAGCCTGGAGATATTTGGACAGATTCCTCCGGGAAAGGAATTGATTTACGTGGGAAAACGTGCGGGATGCCACACCTATTCCCAGACAGAGATAAATGAGACGCTTCTTAGGGAAGCCAAGAAGGGGAAAAAGGTTCTCCGGTTAAAGGGAGGAGATCCCTTTATATTTGGACGGGGAGGAGAGGAATTAGAGCTTCTTGTAAAAGAAGGGATTCCCTTTGAGATTGTTCCGGGAATTACCTCGGCGGCCGCGGTGGCTGCCTATGCAGGGATTCCTGTGACCCACAGAGATTATGTGTCCTCCTTTCATGTGATTACCGGACATGCAAGGAAGGATGGAGAGAGTAGAATTTGTTATGATGCGCTTGTAAAGGCAGGCGGGACGCTGGTGTTCTTAATGGGAGTTACGGCGCTTAAGAGTATCTGCGGCGGACTTATCAAGGCGGGCATGGACAGGAAGATGCCGGCCGCAGTGATTGAACAGGGAACCACCAGTATGCAGAGGAAGGTAACAGCCCGGCTGGATACGATTGCAGAACGGGCAGAGAAGGAACAGATACAAGCGCCTGCGGTTATTGTAATCGGACAGGTCTGTGCACTGGAACAGTCTTTTTCCTGGGCGGAGAAACGGCTGCTCGCAGGAAGACAGTTCTTGGTTACCAGACCCTCGGAGCATCAGCCGGCACTTGCGGGAAGGCTTCGGAGCATGGGAGCACAGGTTATTGAGATGCCTGCGGTTCAGATCTGCCAGCTGGGGGATGATTCCGGCTTTGAGCAGGCTCTGAAGGAACAGATGGAAGATCGAAATGAAAAGTGGATGGTATTTACAAGCTCGATCGGCGTGAGGATATTTTTTGAAAAGCTGTCGGGAAGCGGTCTGGATATCCGGGATGTCTTGAGCGGCAGAATCCGCATTGCGGCCATTGGGCGGGCGACGGAGAAGAAGCTTAGAGAGTATGGATTAAAGGCAGACCTTGTGCCGGAGGAATACTGTGCAGAGGCGCTTGGAAAAGCGCTTGCAGAGGCGGCAGAGGAGGGATGCAGCATACGGATTTTCCGTGCAAAAAAGGGTTCAGGAGAACTGCTTCCGCCATTATTGGAAAAAGGACTATATGTGGAGGATATTCCACTTTATGATACAGCTCACCGTATTTACGGCGAGGAATGCTGCAGAATAAAAGAAGGCATGAAGCGGGGAGAGATCGATGCGGTAACATTTACCAGCGCATCCACGGTTAAGGGCTTTGTGGAGGCGGTGGGAGATATGGATTATACATCCTGCCGTGCAGTCTGTATTGGCAGGCAGACGGCGGCGGAGGCGGCGAAATATGGGATGCGGCTCATGATTTCAGAGGAGGCATCTATAGACAGCATGGTGGAGCTGCTGGTGAGAGTTTATGGAACCCGGGAAGATGGATAGGAGAAAACCGGCTGTCCTTGTGGTAAGCTATGGATGCAGCTATGCAGGAGCCGGAGAGAAAACGCTGAACCGGATTGAAGCGGATATACAGGAAGTCTATCCAGATTGTCTGGTCTGCCGTGCATGGACCAGCAGGAGAATCCGGCGGAGCCTTCTGGAGCGGGAGGGAATCCGGATTCCCGGCGTGAAAGAGGCGATGGAAGAGCTTCTGGACAGAGGAATTCATGATGTAGTGGTCCAGCCGGTCCATGTACTGGATGGGCTGGAATATCAGTCTATGACAGAGGAACTCCAGACTTTTAAGGAGTCTTTTTCGCAGATTGTGATCGGCGCGCCGATGCTGTCTTCGGAGGAAGATAAGAAAAAGGCCGTTTTTACCATTGGAAGGGAAAGCAGGCCGGAGGCCGGAAAGGTGCTTGTGCTGATGGGACATGGGACCAGCAGCAGTGCGGATGAGGTGTACCGGGAGGTGGATGATAGATTTGCGGCAGAGGGATATGATAATATTTTTCTGGGGACGATGGAAGGGAAGCTGGATTTTGCGCATGTGCTCCGCCGTATCCTGAACCGGAGGCCTGAGGGGATCGTTCTTGCGCCGTTTATGATCACAGCGGGATGGCATGCGGTGCGTGATCTGTGCGGAGATCAGGAAGGCTCGTGGAAAAGGCGGTTTGAAGCGGCAGGCTTTCCAGTGGAATGTGTTTTAAAAGGACTGGGAGAATATGAAGGGATCCGCAGGATTTTTGTGGAGCATGCGGAAAAGTCTATGAGGATATTTGAGAATGGGCATACAGATGACAGGCATTGATCACAGCAGGGCTGGGATTGATATACGGACGATTTTTTCATTTACAAAACGATGTATGACAGAAGCTTATGAACGGCTGGGACAGGAACCGGGAATAAGAGGGAGCGTTCTTTTATCTACCTGTAACCGGATGGAGCTGTGGATCAGCACGGGTGAGGAATACCGGACTGAGCTGTATGAGCTTCTATGTGAGTTGAAGGGGGCAGATCAGAATCAGTACCGGGAGTATTTCTGTTTTCGTCAGGAACAGGATGCGGTACGGCATCTGTTCCGGCTGGCATCGGGGCTGGAGTCCCGGATTCTGGGAGAGGATCAGATCATCACGCAGGTTGGGGATGCACTTGCCTTTGCCAGGGAGCATTATGCGGCAGATCATGTGCTGGAGACCTTGTTCCGGCAGGCTGTGACGGTGGGAAAAAGGGTGAAGTCGCATGCCGCTCTGTCAGGCACGGATAAATCGGCGGTACAGACGGCGATTGGAAGCCTAAAGGCTCAGGGCATGGAATTTTCCGGAAAGAAATGCATGGTCATTGGAAACGGTGTCATGGGGAAGCTTACGGCGGCCAGCCTGAAAGCACAGGGGGCGGATGTAACCGTAACTGTCCGCCAGTATAAAAGCGGAGTGGTGGAAATCCCTAGAAACTGCAGCCGGATTGACTATGGAAGGCGTATGGAGATTTTCGGGGAATGTGATTATGTGTTCAGCGCTACGGTCAGTCCGAACCTGACAGTGACAAGGGAGCAGGTATCAGAATACTGGAGAAAGCCGGTGGTTCTGGTGGATCTGGCTGTGCCGAGGGATATTGACCCGAAGGTAACAGAGCATCCCGGCGTCCGGCTGTATGATATTGACTGCTTCCGGGAGGAAGTCACGAGTGAAGAACAGAAGCAGGCAGTAAGACTTGCAGAGGAATATATTGGAAAACAGATGGAGGATTTCTTTATCTGGTATGAATGCGGGGATGTAATTCCCAAAATACAGCTGTTGAAGGAACAGATCGCGGCGGATTTAGAGCCGAGGCTTCATAAGGAGCTTCAGCGGATGCCGATCAGTGAAGCGCAAAAGGACAAGCTGCGAGCCGACATTGAGGGAGCGGCAGTGCGGACCATGAATAAGCTGCTGTTCGGACTGAGGGACGGATTGGACAGGCAGGCATTCCGGCAGTGCCTGGATTGTCTGGAGGACATATATGGAGCAGGGCTGTCACAGAAGTAAAATTACGGAGGTAGGAAGGGACATGAAGATAAGACCAAGAAGGCTGCGTTATGGAGAGACGCTTCGGAAGATGGTGCGGGAGACCCGGATGGATGCGTCTTCCCTGATTTATCCGATTTTTGTAAAGGAAGGAAAGGGCATTTGTGAGGAAATACCTACGATGCCGGGACAGTACCGCTATAGCGTGGATACCATGGGAAAGAAGCTGGAGAAACTCCTAAATGCAGGGATTTTTAGTGTTATGTTTTTCGGGATCCCGGATTATAAGGACGAAGCAGGAAGCGGGGCATATGCAGAGGACGGCATCATTCAGAAGGCGCTTATGCAGGCAAAAAGGGATTTCCCGGAATTATATCTGATTACCGATGTATGCATGTGTGAGTATACCTCCCACGGACACTGCGGGGTGCTCTGCGGGCAGGATGTGAACAATGATGAGACGTTAAAGCTTTTAGCGAAGACCGCGCTTTCCCATGTGCAGGCAGGAGCAGATATGACAGCGCCCTCAGATATGATGGACGGAAGGGTGGCTGCAATCCGTGATCTTCTGGATAAAAATGGTTATATCAATACGCCGATTATGTCCTATGCAGTAAAATATGCTTCGGCGTTTTACGGGCCGTTTCGTGATGCCGCAGGCTCTGCGCCGTCTTTCGGCGACAGAAAGAGCTATCAGATGGATTATCACAACAGCAGGGAGGGTATCAAAGAGGCCTTATTAGATATCGAGGAAGGAGCAGATATTATCATGGTAAAGCCAGCCATGGCATATCTGGATATGGTAACAAAAATCAAAGAAACGGTAAATGTTCCGGTGGCGGCCTACAGCGTCAGTGGAGAATATGCTATGATAAAGGCAGGAGCGAGGCTTGGTTATATTGATGAGGAGAAGATTATCTGCGAGACGGCCGCTTCTGCATTCCGCGCAGGCTGTGATATTTATCTGACCTATTATGCGGAGGAAATTGCAAGATTCATACAAGAAGGAAGGATTGGATAAAGGAGGACGGCTGCCATGACAAAATCAGAAGAATTATTTGCGAGAGGGTGTAAGGTGATTCCCGGAGGGGTAAACAGTCCGGTCCGGGCATTCGGCTCTATTGGCGGAACGCCGCGGATGATCACATCGGCAGAAGGGACGCATATGACCGACGAGGACGGGAATACTTACATCGATTTTATCGGTTCCTGGGGACCGATGCTTTTGGGACATAACCATCCGGCGGTAAAAGAAGCGGTAATAAAGGCCTGCGAAAAGGGGTTAAGCTTTGGTACGGCTACAAAGCTTGAGGTGGAAATGGCGGAGCTGATCTGTGATTCCATACCGAATGTGGAGATGGTGCGCATGGTAAATTCCGGCACAGAAGCGGTTATGAGCGCGATCCGCACAGCGAGAGGCTATACAGGAAGAGATAAGATCATCAAATTCATGGGCTGCTACCACGGCCATTCGGATGCGCTGCTAGTGCAGGCAGGCTCCGGGGTGATGACCGCAGGGATTCCGGACAGCGCTGGAGTGCCGAAGAGCTGCACACAGGATACGCTGTCTGCGGTTTATAATGACCTAGCTTCCGTGGAGAAGCTGTTTGAGGCATTCCCACAGGAGATTGCGGCAGTGATCGTGGAGCCGGTTGCCGCAAATATGGGCGTCATTCCTCCGAAGAAAGGGTTCTTACAAGGGCTCCGCGATTTGTGTACGAAGTATGGAGTCATACTAATCTTCGACGAGGTGATTACCGGATTCCGGCTTGGATTTACCGGGGCGCAGGGGTATTTTGGCGTAGATGCGGACATGGTTACCTATGGAAAGATTATCGGTGCGGGAATGCCGGTGGGCGCTTACGGCGGCAGGCGTGAGATCATGGAGCGGGTAGCGCCGTCCGGCCCGGTGTATCAGGCGGGAACCTTAAGCGGTAATCCAATAGCTATGGCGGCCGGGCTTACCCAGCTTACCATATTGAAGGAGCAGCCGGAGATTTATAAGGAGCTGAATGAGAGGGCAGAGTGGTTTTACGGAGAAATAAAGAAGCTGGCCTCAGAGTCAGAGATACCGGTTACAGTGAACGCCGAGGGCTCGCTGGGATGTATCTATTTTACCGGTACAGAGGTGACAGACTACGAAACTGCAAAGACCTCAGATACGGCGGCATATGGGAGATATTTCCATTATATGCTGGAGCATGGGATCCATCTGGCGCCGGCGCAGTTTGAGGCAATGTTCCTTTCCGCAGCCCATACAAAAGAAGATCTGGCGGAGGTGCTGGAGGTTATGAGAGGATTTTTTGGTGGAAAAAGATGAAACATAGTCATTTTCCCTTGTATGTAGATATAACGGGTAAGCATATTCTGGTTGTGGGGGCAGGAAATATAGCCCTTAGGAGGATACAGACGCTGTTGAAATTTCAGACAGATATTACCGTTACAGCGTCGGAGATCCATCCGGAGATATCAGCGCTTGCAGACCATATTTCGGTTATTCAGAGGGAATATAGGACGGAGGACTTAGCAGGCAGGGACATCGTTCTTGCCTGTACCGATTCCGGTCAGGTGAACAGGCGGATCGCAGCTGAATGCAGGGAGCGGGGAATTCTGGTAAATACGGCGGATAATAAAGAGCTGTGCGACTTTTACTTTCCCTCAGTGATTGTGAAGGATGAGGTAGTGATTGGAATCAATGCAGGAGGGAAGAACCACAGGGCAGTGAAGGAGACAAGGGAGTATCTGGAAAAGATGCAGTATATGTCGTTAAACTGAAGTGTGTGTATTTATGAGAGGAATTGCTTTCTACGATTCCTTAAATCAGAAAGAGAAAAGTTAGTACAATTACAAAAGATGTATTTTATGGAACACGACATGCAGCTGTCGTGTTTCTTGTGTTATAGTATAAATAATTCTTTCGGATCAGGAAAGGAGCGGAAATGAAGATTGACAGATTGATTGGGATTTTATCGATCCTGCTGCAGCGGGATACGGTTACAGCGCCGGAGCTTTCGGAGCAGTTTGAGGTTTCCAGACGGACTATCAGCCGGGATATTGAGGATCTGTGCAGGGCAGGGATTCCCCTTGTAACAAAGCAGGGAGCAGGCGGCGGTATTTCCATTATGGAGAATTATAAAATGGAGCGGACTCTTCTGACCACCGGGGAAATGCAGGATATTCTGGCTGGATTAAGAAGCCTTGACAGCATTAACGGAACAAATCGTTATGGACAGCTGATGGAAAAGCTGCAGGCGGGGGCTTCGGATTTTATGACCGGGAATCAATCAGTATTAATTGACCTGTCCTCTTGGTACAAGGATTCCCTTGCACCGAAAATCGAGCAGATACGTAGTGCGATTGACAATGGAATCCGGCTGGAGTTTCTATATTATTCTCCGAAGGGGACCGGGGAGAGAAGCATTGAGCCTTACTATTTGATTTTCCGCTGGTCAAGCTGGTATGTGTGGGGATGGTGTGAAAGCAGGAAGGATTACCGGCTGTTTAAGCTGAACCGTATGGATAATTTGAAGCTGTCGGAGCAGACCTTTGAGAAGAAGGCAGTTCCATTTCCGGATTTGAGGACAGAGCAGATATTCCCCGGCGGGATACAGGTGAAGGCGTTGTTTGAGCCGGAGTGTAAATGGCGTCTGGTGGAGGAGTTCGGCACGGGATGCTTTGAGGAACAGCCGGACGGCAGGCTGCTGTTTCAGGCGGATTATACCAATAGGGAAAATCTAATGACCTGGCTGATGACATTTCAGGATAAGGTTCTTTTGCTGGAGCCGGAGGAACTAAAGGAAGAGCTGCTGGAGATATTGGAGAGGATGCTTGTGCAAAACCGGGCGGTTCCCGGATCATGAGAGATGAGTTTACGAAGAAAGACAGATTCCATGATGAAAGAAAATAATCAATAAAATTGTGAGACGGGAAGGGGAAAAGAGAATGCGGTATACATGGATGGATGAGTATTTAATGGGTAAAAAGGGAGTAACCAAGGATCTGCAGGAAAGCTGGAATTGGATCCGGTATCACATTGGAGGGAAGATGTTTGCGGCGCTGTGTCTGGATGAAAATGACAAGCCCTATTATATCAACCTGAAATTAGAGCCTATGGAGGGGGCTTTTTTAAGAGAGCAGTATGAGGACATTATTCCCGGCTATTATTCCAATAAGACCCACTGGAATTCAATCAAGCCGGACGGGGCAGTGCCGGATGAGCTTTTGAAGGATCTTTTGGATAAATCCTATCAGCTTGTGTTAGGCGGGCTTACAAAGAAGAAACAGAAAGAGATTCTGGAGGCAGAATAGCAGAAAGAGGAGATGGTGCAGAAAATGGTATTTGATTATAAGAAGGAATACAAGGAATTTTATATTCCGCCAAAGAAGCCGGGGTTGATCGAGATACCGGAAATAAACTATATTGCGGTCCGCGGAAAGGGCAATCCCAACGAGCCGGAGGGAGAGTATAAGACGGCAATACAGTTATTATATGGTATTGCATATACCATTAAGATGAGCAATAAAAGCGGTAAAGAGATAGAAGGATATTTCCCTTATGTGGTTCCGCCGTTAGAAGGCTTGTGGTGGCAGCAGGGGATAGAAGGTATCGACTATGCCCATAAGGAAAGGTTTGAATGGATTTCTATGATACGGCTGCCGGAATTTGTTACAAAGGAAGTGTTTGACTGGGCGGTTATAGAGGCATCGGAGAAAAAGAAAAGTGATTTTTCTAAGGCGGAATTTTATGCTTATCGTGAAGGGCTCTGTGTACAGTGTATGCACATCGGAAGCTATGACGCAGAACCAGAGACTGTAGCACAGATGAATGCCTATATGAAGGAGCAGGGATATGAACAGGATTTTTCTGAAACGCGTTTCCACCATGAAATCTATCTCAGCGATCCAAGGCGGACGAAGGAAGAGAGACTGCGCACGGTAATCCGCCATCCCGTTAAACCTGTCTAGCCGGGAAGCTATGGAAGGGTATTGCAGAATGTGTCTGCGCGGCACGGCATTATAAATTACATGATAAATGCCGCTGCAGATTCGCAGATAAATACCACTGCACAGCACAGTATAGCGATGCCGATCATATTCACGCCCTTCCATGCCGCCGCGATTCCTATTAGCAATGCAAGAATTCCTGCAAGAGGAATCTGCGGTGCAGTAATAATTGCAGGAAATGTCATCACTGCAAGCGTTACATAGGGTACATAGTAGAGAAATGAGCGGATAAATGGATTTTTAATCTTTCCGCGGATCAGCGTCAGCGGCAGTATGCGGATCAGACAGGAAACAGCCGCGGCAGTCAGTATGTACAGATAAATATTATGCGTCATATTCCGGCTCCTCCTTTGTATGATGTTTAAGGGGTTCTTCTTCCTCCTTCACCGGGAAGAAAAAGGCGGCAAGTCCGGCAATGAGTACGGTCAGGAGGCTGATTTTCAAACTGTCGGAAAGGCTGTCAAACAGGGAAAGCCTGGATACAAGAAAGCTTGCCAGGAAACTTGCAATTACCACGCCTCCCACAATCTTATCGGCCTTGGATACAGGAATAATAATGGCAATAAACATGCCGTACAGTGCAACGCTCAGCGCGCTGACTACAGAGACCGGCAGGATATTGCCGGCCACAATCCCGCATGCAGTGCCGAGAGACCAGCTTGGAAGGGCGATCGCCATAGCACCGTAATTATAATAAGGATTTAAGGCGCCGGCTCTTCCGATACTGATTCCGAAGATTTCGTCTGTAATGCCAAAGCCCGCCAGAATACGATGGAAAAGAGAGGTGCCGGGATCAAATCTCTGGCTCAGGGCACAGCTCATAAGCAGATACCGGATATTAGTTACCAGAATGACAAAGGCCATCTCCAGATAGGGTGCATTTGCCATAATTACGGTAAATTCCGCGTATTCACCTGCGGAGGCATGGTTCAGCATACTGGATATAAATCCCTGAAAGGGGTTCAGCCCGGCTTTTTTGGCAACAATGCCCAGAGAAAATGCTACTGCAAAGTATCCAAGGGCGATGGGAACGCCGTCGCGCATACCGTTTAAAAAGGCAGTTTTATTTCGATTCATGTTCGGTCACTCCATATAATCTTTTGTTCAGGTAGGGCTTTCCGTTCAAATCTTTCCAGGTAAACAGGCCATCCTCTAAAATCATATAACTGTGGGCGCTGCCGTTTTTCGGAATAGAGACAGAGCCGGGATTCAGGTAGTATTTACCGTCAAATTCCTCTGCGGCCGGAATGTGGGTATGCCCGTGAAGCAGAATGTCCCCTTCCTTCAGCATAGGAGGATTGCCGGTATTGTGCCGGTGGCCATGGGTGGCAAATATCATATGTCCCTGATCGTACAGGATACAGTAATCTGCCATAATCGGAAATTCCAGCACCATCTGGTCTACCTCTGTGTCGCAGTTGCCGCACACGCACAGGATTTCTTCTTTTATATGATTCAATAAGGTAATGACTTCTTTTGGAGAGTAGCCTTTGGGAAGGCTGTTTCTCGGGCCATGGTAGAGAATATCTCCAAGCAGCAGGAGCTTGTCCGGCTGTTCTGCTTTATACTGTGCAAGGAGCAGGCGGAGACAATGGGCGCTTCCGTGTATATCTGACGCGATCATTAATTTCATGGTAAAGATCCTTTCTGTAAATAATCAGTATAGAATAAACGCTTATGGTTGTCTGAACAGCCAAATAGCCGTCCTCAACTAGTATAGCCTTTCTCGGATGGAGATTCAAGTGTTTGAAATGCCGTATTCCGGAAAAAGGATTCAGATTTGGGCGGGGGATGCGGATTATAGAAATTAATCTCAGAAATTTATCCCACAAAATGGCATTTACGCTTATTTTCAGGTTCGGAAACTTGTTTTCTAAATGCCGGCACTATATAATATAGCTGTAATTACTTATATGAATTCCCGGGAGTAAAAAATATGAGGAAAATAGTAAATGACCACAGGTTGATATATAAGTGCTGCAGCTTATATTATGAGGACAATTTGGGGCAGAATCAGATTGCAGATTATTTGGGGATTTCAAAATCATCGGTTTCGAGAATGCTGCAGATGGGCAGGGAGCTTGGAATTGTGGAGATCAAGGTTCATCATGTGAATCAATACATGTATGATGACCTGGAGCGGGAGCTGATGGAGAGATTTCATCTGAGGGATGTAATTGTTGCTGAGAGCAGTCCGCTGGATTCCAAGGAGGACCGGATCACCAAGCTGAATGAGCGGGCGGCGGATTATCTCGACAGGCTTTTGAAGGATGGGGACTATGTAGGCGTGTCTGTGGGAAGCACCTTGCGCAATATTGCGCATACCAGTCTGGAGTGCAAAAAGCGGAGCTGTACCTTCATTCCAATCGTTGGCGGCCTGGGGACAGAGGAAGTGCAGTCTTCACAGGTGGCGGAAGCATTTGCAAGGAAATTCGGAGGGAAGCATATTCCGTTTTTCTCACCGGCAGTATTTTCTAACGAAAGGCTGATGCAGGAATTCCTGAAGGAAGAATCGGTTAATTATATATTTGGCTATTTTAAGAAACTCAATACGGTCATATCAGGCATTTCCCGGATGAGCAGCGGAAATTTAAGCCGCCTTACCATAGAGCGTCTGGGATTTGTGACAGAAGAAATGACGGCGCGGTATGCGGCGCAGGGGGCGGCGGCCAATCTGGTACTCCGTTTCATCGACGGGGATGGAAATACAGAAGCCTTCGGCGAATTTAACAGACGGGTGGCGGCAATCTCCATGGAGCAGTACCGGCAGACGGCAAACCGGATTTTGATCACCGGAGGAGAGGGCAAAAAGGAAATCTTAAAAGCTTGTATCAAAGGAGGCTATGTCAATATATTGATTATCGACGTGGATTGTGCCAGGGAACTGTTGTCCTAAAGACGAACAGGGAGGGATATTTTTATGAAGTGGAAAATCAGAATATCAGAAGTTGGCAGTGAGGTGAAAGAACTGATCGAAGCGTCAAAGCAGTTTGATCTGGTGATCGAGGGAAAGAGGAAGGATATGAGGGAGTTTACCGTACATTTTGACGGAGGGCTTCCAGTAGAACCGTTGAAGGAAGGCGATGAGTTTACGATTGGCGGCGCAAGCCTTTTCGTGACAGCGATAGGCGATAAGGTTAATGAGCATTTGAAGAGACACGGGGCATGTACCATTGACCTGTCCGGCGGACTTGTGCCGAGCGGGCCGTGTGTGGTGATGCTGGACGGAGTTTTTGATAACTTTGATTTTCTCCGGGACAGGGCAGTGGTCACTGTGAAATAATTTTGAGGAAATTACCGTAACTCGAATATAGTATCCGGAATCCATGTGCCGCCAGCCGGTTTGTCTGACTGCGGCATGTGGATTTTAGCTGTGCGGATAGAAACAGCAGCGGTACGGCAGTTATGGATGCTTTTATGAAGTGCTTGCAATGAACAGCCGGATGGATTAAACTAGTGAGAGAAATTGGAAGATGAATCTTAGAATGAGGAGAATGCACAATGGTTAAATTGATAGTCACAGATGTGGATGATACGATGGTTCCGGAGGGAGGGAATATCCTGAATCCGGAATATTATGAGGTTGTTCGTGAGTGCAGGAAAAAAGGGATTCTCATTGGTGTGGCAAGCGGCAGGCAGAAGCCCTGCGTGAAGAAGCTGTTTGAGCCGGTTTTAGATAAGATTTTTATTCTGGCTGATAATGGGACGGATGTCTGGGAGAAGGATTATAAGACTTCTATGGTGATTCCTGATGAAGATTATCAGGCAATGGTAAGAGATGTGAAGGAACTATATCCCGGCTATGGAATTATGTCCTGCAAGCCGGATATCGGTTACATTGAATACGGGCAGGAGGAATATTACGAGCATATGCGTGCCTATCCTTATGATTTGGAATATGTGGAGGATGTTTCTAAGTTAAGCGGTATTTGTAAAGTATCTGTCTGGCACAGGGAAGGCGTGGATGCTTCCATTGCAGATGTGATGCAGGAGCGCTGGTCTGACAAGCTGGATGTATGCCTTGCGGGACAGTGCTTTTTGGATTTTATGAATAAGGGCTGTAATAAAGGAAAAGCGCTGTCTATGATTCAGGAGCATTATGGTATTAAGCCGGAAGAAACTGCTGCGTTCGGCAATGCGGATAACGATATTCCGATGCTTCAGAGAGCAAAATACAGCTATGCAGTCGGGAATGCCAGTGAAAATTTGAAACAGACGGCATATGAAGTCATCGGTAAGATGGAAGAGGATGCGGTGCTTGCGAAGATCAAAGAAATCCAGGAGAAGGGAGGATGCCCGGAATAGTCCGTGCTGAAGAGGAAGATGGTGAATAAGTTCAAAAAAATTGTGGCAATCGAACCGGTGAACCTGACTGCGGACGCGGAAGAACGGCTAAAGGCTTACGCGGACAGTGTCCAGATGTACCGGGACATGCCGGAGAATGATGAGGAGACCGTACGGCGAATCGGGGACGCAGATGCGGTTCTGGTGAGCTTTACAACCTACATAGGAGCGAATGTACTGGCACAGGTCCCGCATGTGAGATACATCGGTATGTGCTGCAGTCTGTATGCGGAAGAAAGCGCGAATGTAGATATCAAATATGCGGGGGAGCATGGAATTAAAGTGACCGGAGTACGAGACTATGGAGACCGTGGCGTGGTGGAATACGTAATTTATCAGCTGGTACGGATCCTCCACGGCTATGATTACCCCAGCTGGTCGGAGAAACCTTTGGAATTGACAGGATTAAAGATAGGTATTATCGGACTTGGAACCTCTGGAGGCATGACGGCGGAGGCGCTTAGCTTCATGCAGGCGCAGGTATCCTATTATTCGAGGACCAGAAAGCCGGATAAGGAGAAGCAGGGAATCCGCTATATGGAGCTTTCCAAACTGCTGAGGGAGAATGAAGTAATCATTACCTGTCTGAATAAAAATGTAATCCTGCTGCAGGAAGAGGAATTTCAGATACTTGGAAATAAGAAGATTATGATGAATACTTCTATCGGACCCGCGGCGGATATGACTGCGCTAAAGAAGTGGGTATCCGATCCGTCAAATATTCTGTGCTGTGACAGTAAAGGAGCAATTGGTGAAATCGCGGATGAGATCATGGGACAGGAAAATGTGATCTGTATGAACGGCTGCTCAGGGAAGACCGCCCAGTCCTATGAGCTTCTTACGAAAAAAGCATTGGAGAATATGGAGCATTTTCTTGCGGAGCAGTAGAGGAGAAAAATCCCCGCCTATTGGAGAAAGGCGAGGATTTTTGCTATATAGGGAGCCAGAATGTCATTGGCAGAATTATATATTTCATGTTTGGAATCAGGAACCCGGACAAGCTTGATCAGTCCCGGATTATGATGGTGGATTTGTCTCGCGAACTGTTCCTGTGCGTTAGGGCAGACAAAGGTATCATGCTCTGCCTGAAAGAGCAGGGTAGGGATCCGGATCTGTTTCCAGCCCTCTGTCATAAGGTAATGCTCCATATGTATGGCCTCGGATAACCATTTGTTAGAGGCCCCGTTCATCTGGAACAGCGGCGCGGTCCGTCTTTTTTCCTGATAATAATCGAACCGGGCTCTGGAAGTGGCGGCGCTGCATTCAAAGGCTTCGGCACCGTCATAAGGATGATGGCCGGATAAGTATTCCATCTTTTTTCCTAATCTGAGTTTAACCGGCACGGCGGCTTTTACTGCCGCCCATGGAACTCGTCCGGTCTGAGGCCGGATCATGGGAGAGGATAGTATCAGCCTGGCAAATATATCCGGTTCTTTCGCGGCGGCACACGCGGCAATTCCGCCGCCCATGGAATGTCCGTACAGATACAAAGGGAGCTCTGGATAGACGGCTTTTGCGGCCGACGCGGCGGCCAGAAGGTCCTCCACATAGGTGCGGTAGTCATCTATGTGTACCAGAGATAAATCTTCCACAAGCCTGGTACTCCGGCCGTGCCCTAAGTGTTCCGGAATATAGACGTGAAACCCTGCCTTTAGAAAATAATAGGCTGGTTCGCAATATTTATCGGCAGTTTCTGTAAAGCCGTGGGAGATGAGGATGACCCCCTCTGCTTTATCTGCCTGATAACGGACGTAATATATCCTTCTGTCTGACTCTCTTTCAAGAAAAGCTTCCTGCTTTCTTTCCGCAAGGTAAGGCTCGATCGTGTGCTTCATCTGTTCTCCATAAGCTTGTTCCTTTATTATCATGCTAGATTCTTCCTTTTCTGATTGTATCTTTTTGTCATTTTTTGGATTATCTTGTCATATGTATAGTATTATACCATGGAAATACAGTTTCTTAAAGAGCCGGAAATGAAATATCCAGAAGCTTGATTGTTAACTATATACTAAAAACTGGTTGACAATTAGCATTTATATACTATATAGTATATAAGAGCATTTGTAAAGGGGGAACGAGAGAATGGAACAGACAGTTGAGAAGACATTGTCAACAAAGGCATTGGTACTCTGCGGAATGTTTACTGCTTTGACGGCAGTTGGTGCATTTATCCAGATACCGGTTCCGTATATGGATTATTTTACACTGCAGTTTTTCTTTGTCCTGCTGGCGGGGATTATCCTTGGCGGAAAAAGAGGAGCGCTGGCAGTGGGATGTTATGTGGCGCTCGGCCTGATAGGAATTCCGATTTTTGCCGCAGGCGGAGGGATCGGCTATATTTTCCGGCCGAGCTTTGGATATCTGCTGGGCTTTATTGTGACCGCATATGTAACAGGGACTATCTGTGGAAAGCGGAAAAACAGCTATGGAAATTTTCTTTTGGCATGCCTGGCAGGTTTTGCGGCAACCTATGTGATCGGGATTCTTTATAAATACATGATATTGAATTTCTACGCAGGCACGCCTGCGACGCTGGCGGTGATAGTCCTATCCTGTTTTCCGCTGGATATGCCGGGGGATTTTGTACTGTGCCTGCTGGCATCCGGCGTGGGACTCCGGCTGAAAAAGAGCGGATTTACATTGGAAAATTGAGAAGGTGGAAACGTGGAATTGGTTGAACGGATAAAAGAGAAGGTATTAAGAGAAGAGCGGATAACAAAGGAAGAGGCGGCCGCATTGTATGAGGCTCCTCTGGAGGAGCTTAGCAGGGCGGCGGATGAGATAAGGGGGCATTTCTGCGGTAATGCATTTGATATCTGCACGATCATTAATGGGAAGAGCGGCAGATGTACGGAAAACTGCAGATACTGCGCCCAGTCTGCATATTACCACACAGGAGCGGAGGAATATCCGCTTCTTGATAAGGAAGAGCTTGTACGTCAGGCCGGGTATAATGCGGAAAGGGGCGTGCTCCGGTATTCGATTGTTACCTCTGGCCGGGCATTGAATGATTCGGAAGTGGATACGATGTGCGATGCCATCCGGGAGATAAAGGCACGGGTAAAGATAGAAGTATGCGTATCCTTTGGGCTTCTTACACAGGAGCAGTTTGAGAGGGTGAAGGCGGCGGGCGCATCCAGGATCCATAACAATCTGGAAACATCCCGGAGAAATTTCCCTAATGTCTGTACGACTCATACTTTTGAGGACAAGCTGAATGCCATACGGGCAGCAAAGGCTGCAGGGCTTAAGGTCTGCAGCGGCGGCATCATGGGGCTGGGAGAGACGGTAGAAGACCGGATTGACATGGCGTTTACTTTAAGAGAGCTGGAAGTAAAGAGCGTGCCGGTGAATATGCTGAACCCCATCGCCGGAACGCCTTATGAGGGAAATAAGAGACTTACGGTTCAGGATATGAGAAGGATTGCTGCCGTATACCGGTTTATTCTGCCGGATGCGTCCATTCGTCTTGCGGGAGGAAGAGGTCTTTTGGAGGATAAAGGCGAGTCCTGCTTTACTTCCGGTGCCAATGCAGTTATATCCGGTGATATGCTGACGACCTCCGGCTATACCATTGAGTCGGATATGGCAATGATCCACCGGCTGGGTTATCAGGAGGAGTTATGTAATGAGTAAAGGATTGTTTGTTACAGGAACCGGCACAGATGTGGGGAAGACCTATGTGACGGCACTGATCATAAAAAAGCTTCGGGACGCGGGTTATTCGGCGGGATATTATAAGGCGGCTCTGTCCGGAGCGCAGTGCATTGCAGACAGTGACGCAGGATATGTAAAAAAGATTTCCGGCATTTCCCAGCAGGAAGAAACTATGGTTTCCTATCTGTATCAGAATGCAGTGTCGCCGCACCTTGCGGCAATACAGGAAGGAAATCCGGTATCTCTGTCTAAGGTCAGGCAGGACTACGCTAAGGTCTGCGGGAATTATGATTACGTTACAGTAGAGGGCAGCGGCGGGATTGTCTGTCCGCTCAGATGGGATGAGAAAGAGCATCTTCTGCTGGAGGATATAGTAAGAGAATGGAAGCTAAACGCCCTGATCGTGGCAGACGCAGGAATCGGAACCATTCACGCGTCAGTAACCACGGCAGAATACATGAGAAATCACGGCATTACTGTAAAGGGAATTATTTTGAATCATTATACGGGAGATGAGAGGCAGAAGGATAATCTTCATATGATAGAAACACTGACCGGAATCCCGGCTGCAGCCTGTGTAGGCGGATCAGATACAGAGCTTTCCATGGATGCAGACACTCTGGCAGGATTATATGAATAAAAATGTGTGCCCCGCCCGGCGCAGGACTTATTGACGTAAGAGGAAGGTTTGGGTATACTTGATTTATGACAGTACATAAAGAGGCGGGATACAATGAGCACAGAAATAAATCACAGAAAATCCATAACAGTAATATCTGAAATGAACCATGAGGAACTGCACGAGACGGGAACCGCGCATGAGCATCATCGGAGGGAGGTACATGAACATACCCATAAAGCAGGCGTTCATTCGCATACAACTGGAAACGGAGCTCACAAACATGTGCACAGCATGGAAGAGAAAAAGGCAGTATTGAACCGTCTGTCGAAGGCAATCGGCCACCTGGAGGCTGTAAAACGTATGGTGGAACGGGACGAGGACTGTAGTGAAGTCTTGATCCAGCTGGCGGCAGTGCGCTCGGCAATTAATAATACCGGAAAAGTGGTGCTGAAAAACCATATCAATCACTGCATAGTAGAAGCGGTGGAGGAGAACGACAAAGAAGCAATCGAACTGTTGAATCAGGCGATTGATAAATTTATGAAATAAATATGCAGGCTGCGGGATTTGTGTGTGGAAGGCAGGAATCCCGCAGCCTGATTCTTTTTGTTTCTTGAAGGTTCTGACTTATTCCAAATTGCAAAAAAATGAATGAATCAATCATGAATGTGGAAGATTGGTTCATGAATATAAATAAATAGTTCAAAAATATATTGTAAAAATGAAGAAAATGTGCTAATCTTATAATAAGTTAGCTAACAAGTATATGAAGGATACATATGCGAATGATTTTTGTTAAGAATCTCAAAAGAAAGGCTAAGTAACCATGAATTTCATTATATAATTCAAATGGCGGATTTGTTCTAAAAAATTGAATGAAAAGTTTAAAATCACTTGCATGATTGAACAAAAAGAGCTATATTAAATTTAAAAATGAATATCTTTGAAAAGTAAAGAGAATGGGGAAAATATGAAAAGAAATTATAGCCTGAAAGAAAGAGAGATTCTGGACTATGTTCAGCGCAATCATACGATGACAACTGCAGAGGCGGTTGCTTTGACGAATGCATCTGAATCCACGGTCAGACGGATTTTCATTAAGCTGCAGAAGGACGGGCGTGTGGAACGGGTCTTTGGCGGAATTAAGGAAATTCAGGAAATGGAAACCTATCATTATCACGAGACTGTTATCACAAATGTAGAACAGAAAAGAGAAATTGGCGGAATTGCAGCACAGCTCGTGGACAGCAATGAATTTATTTATATTGACTGTGGAACAACAACAAGGCAGATGTGCGAGGCGCTTGCGGAGAGGATGAAGCAGGGAGGGCTTCGGAACGTGGTGGTAGTGACGAATTCAATCATCAATTTGGAGATTCTCGGATCCCATTGTGAAGTTATTGTTGTTGGAGGGCGGTATTCTGTAGACCGTAAGGATGTATCCGGTAATTTGAGCGAGGCGTTTCTGGAGCAGTTCCGGTTTCACAAAAGTTTTCTTGGAACGGACGGTTTTAGCTTTGAGCAGGGCTTTACTTCGACGAGTGCCACTGTGTCTCTGCTTGGTAAGGCTGTGTCGAAGCTGTCGGAACAGAACTTTGTGTTAATGGATGCTTCTAAGATAGGAAGAGTAGCCGCAGGTATCACCTGCCGGCTGGATAATGTTGACGGAGTTATTACGGATTCTGCAGTCAGCAGAGAGAATCTTGTCAGGTTTGCTGAACATAAAATGAAGGTGTTTGTAAAAAATACGAAAGGAGAAGACAGTGATTAGAATCGTATCAGAGGAAATGACAGAGAGTATACCCGGCGTTGTCCTTGTAAGCCACGGAAGGCTGGCAGAGGGGGTGCTGAATGCGGTCCATATGATATATGGGAAATGCGCTAATTTAGCAGTAGTTGGTCTGGAGGAGTCAGACAATGTAGATGAATGGGGAGAGGAGCTGAAACAGACGATTGAGCTTTTCCCTGCAGGAGTAATCGTTTTGGTGGATCTTTTTGGAGGTACTCCCTGTAATCAATGTCTGTTAAAGACAGTGGAACGGGCAAAGAACCGGGAGGCTGTTTCTTTGATTGCGGGTATGAATTTAGGTATGGTTTTGGAAGTGCTTGCCCAGCGGGAGATGACAGGATTTGCTGAACTTACAGCGATTGCTGTAGAAGCAGGGCAATCAGCGGTTTCAGACTGCCTGATGCGTTTCCGGCCGCTGTCTGTATGACGAAAGGAGATAGTAAAGTATGCAATTATGGCAGGCAATTATATTGGGTGGACTTTATTGGTGCAGTTATATGAGTATATTTCCGCATTCCCTGAATCTGCTGTTTTATCAGCCGCTTACCGTATCGCTTCTGACAGGATTGGTAATGGGGGATGTTCCAACGGCAATGATCGTAGGAGCGACCATTCAGCCGCTGTTTCTGGGACAGACGCAGGCAGGCTGGGTAGTAACGAATGATGCGGCGGCTTCAGGAATATTTACGGCCGCAGTGTGCATTTCGACCGGAATGGATACCAAATCAGCAATGGCATTGTCGATGGCAGTCGGCTTGACCATGTCGCAGCTTACCACTGTGCGGATGACGGTTGGTTCCTTCTGGAATACTCTGACGGACAGGTTTATCAGCAGACGGGAGTATAAAAAGATCTGGCTGTCGGGTCTGGTATATCCAGCATTGTTTAAAATGCTTTTGTATTGGTTCCCAATGACTGTGGCATTATATTTCGGAGCGGAAAATATTGGTTTCTTTGTTGACGGCCTTCCAGAGCGGCTTCAAAATGGACTTGGAGCGCTGGGATCATTGATGCCGATCGTAGGTATGTGCGTAGTGGCATCGAATATTGGAAAAAAGGGTTATATTCCGTTTTTCTATGCAGGATTTCTATTTTCGGCATATTCAGGGCTTGGCGGCATCGGAATTGCGATCACAGGAATTATTGTAGCCTGGTTTGACTTCCGGTGTCAGAACAAGGGCGAGAATCTGAATCTGAACTTTAATATGAGCCGCGCTCAGGACGCGCTGCTAAGTAAAAAGGATCTGAACTGGGCAACTGTACGGCTTTTGGCTCTTTATTCCCACGCAAACAGCTATGAGCGGTATCAGGCGAATGGTGTTACGACCTGTATGATGCCCTGTCTTCAGAAGCTGTACAAGGAAGATGCAGATGGACTTCAGGAGGCGATGGTGCGTACGACAGAGCTGTTTAATGCTGAGGATATGACATCGGCGCTCCCTATAGGCATTGCACTTTCTATGGAGGAGCAGAAAGCGAAGGGGCTTCCGATTGAAGGCTCTCTGATTACAGAGACAAAGGCCGCATTATTCCCGCCGATGGCGGCAGTCGGAGATACACTGAATTGGGCAACGATTATTCCAACTACGCTGGCATTGATGTGTCCGTATGCATTACAGGGGTATTGGTGGCCTGCAGTTGTCACTGTTCTGATTGGTGCGCTGCTCTGTAATACGCAGGCATTTGCGCTGATGCGGCTGGGTTACAATCTTGGAAACAAGGCAGTGAAGGAGCTGGTACAGAGCGGCCTGATCAATAAAGTCATAAATTTCTTTACTACGCTGGGATTGTTTGTAATCGGCGGAATGATTAGTTCACTGGTACATGTGACAACACCAATCGAGATCACGGCTTCGGGAGTAACATTCTCCCTGCAGACGGGATTGTTTGACGAACTGATGCCGAATATGCTGACATTGTTTGCGATGATGATCATTTACAGATTCATGAAGAAGGAAAATGTAAGTGTACTGAAGGTTATTTACGGAACTATGATAATTGGAATTATTCTGGGAATGCTAGGTGTAATAATTTAATTCATAAGGAAAGAAAAGGAGAGCAGAGAATGGCAAAATGGGCATTGGTAAGAGTAGACAATCGAATGATCCATGGTCAGGTGGCGGCCGGATGGATCGGGAAGAGTAATGCAGAAAATATTGTCGTGATCGATACGGAGACGGCGCACAATGAATTGATGATGGATATTTTATCCCTGGCAGTTCCGTTTGGCATAGATTTTTCGATACTGACAGAAGAGGAAGGGATTGCAAAGTATCAGGAGGAAGGATTCGGTCTGCGGGGTACCATGCTTGTGTTCAAGGATATCCTGACTGCCTATAACTGTATTAAGGCGGGATTTGATATTGAGTCTCTGCAGATCGGCGGTACGGGAGCAAGACCGGGAGCTGTTTCGATTGAAGGAACGATTACCGTGACCGAAGAGGAAGTCCATCTGCTGGATGAGCTCTGCACAGACGGCGTACATGTATATCTGCAGCAGACGACCCAGAGCAGGCAGACGAACTGGACGGATGCAAAGAAAAAGTTGAAATAAAATATAGGTTCTGTTCTTGGCGGGGTGTCGGGCCGTTTGAAAACGGGACGGGTCAGTCTGTAATATGGAGCGCCGGCCGGCAGTGGGAAAAAGCATCTGCATCTGCTTTGGAGATATTATGGTCGGTAATGACTGCAGACACCTCATCAAGGCTTGCAAAATTCACATAGGAAGGACGATTAATCTTAGAGGAATCAAGGAGAACGTAAGGCTCGTTGGTTTGTAAAAGTGCGGCTCTTGTTATCTGGGAGATGGCAATATTATCACAGGAAAAACCATGCTCGATGCTCATCCCGTCTGCACCAAAAAATCCCTTTGAAAAATAGAAATTCGACAGGAAATCGGTGCCCAGGGCGCCTGTAAAGCTCTTTCTTTTTTCGTTGAGGATACCGCCGGTTAAAATAACACTGCAATAGGGATGGAGAATCTCTAAATTGATTAGAGAGTTTGTGATTACATTCAGCTTTTCGGATAATTTACCGCTTTGAATTAATTTTACAACCGCATGGGCAAGGTATGCAGTGGTTGACCCGCAGTCAATGTAAATAAAATCTGAGGGCTGGATAAGATTGGCAGCATATCTGCCGATACTGTCTTTTTCTTCCTTCTGCTTCTGGCTTGTGAGATTGTAGTTATAATAACTATCCGGTGAAGCGGATATGATACCGCCGATCGTGCGGACAGCCCTCTTCTCTTCCTCTAGCTTGATGAAGATGCGGCGAAGTGTAGATTCTGAAAGCTGAAACATCTTTACCGCATCCTTCATAAGTATTTTCTGGTTCGTTGAAAGGTATTCCATAATGGACTGTTCAACCTCAAGGTTTTTTCGCTTTCCCATGTGTACGCTCCTTCATGTGTTCAGTATAACATATGTAGAAAAATAAGGCAACGTAAATTAACGGCTGGATGATAGTGAAACTGTATGGCTGTATATTTAGAAAGTGGTGAAAGAATGGATAGAGAAATGATGGTAAAAGAACGGCTCCTGAAAGCGGTGGAGCTGGCAAATGAAGATTCTGAAGGAAAGAAGCTTGCGAAGAAACTGGGCAGCGGCAAGCTGGTCGTGAAAGTAACCGGAGGATTATCGGTCAGTATTCTGGCAGAGAACGGGCATCTTGAGATTGTGGAGAGCCAGGAACATCCAAAGGCAATCTATGAGTTCAGCGATATAGAGTCCGCCTGGGCGCTGATGAATAAGAGCTTGAGCCCATATGCGGCAACGGTACATAAAAAGCTGAATCAGCAGGGGCTGTCACCGATGAATGATACATTCGAGGATATATTACTGCTGGCTTATGACAGAGAAAGTGCATCAGGCCGGGAATAAGGAGGAGCGATCATCATGAAAGTATATAATTATGATAAAAGTTTTGAGCTGTATGACAGAGCGGAAAAAGTAGTGCCGTGCGGATTGTACGGGCATCTTGGAGTCGGACGTGCAAGACTGAATCCGATGGGGTGCTATCCTCTGTTTGCTGACCGGGCAGAGGGGGCGTATATCTGGGACGTAGACGGGAACCGGTTTATTGATTATGCGTGTGCATATGGGCCGAATGTACTTGGATATCAGGATCCGGATGTGGAAGCCGCCGCATTGGCGCAGGCACAAAAAGGTAACTGTACAACTGTTGTCTCTCCGGTAATGATCGAGTGCGCGGAGGAGCTGGTAAATACCGTGAACTGTGCAGACTGGGCATTCTTTGCAAAAAATGGAGGCGATGTGACAACGCTCGCAGTCATGACGGCCCGCCATGCGACCGGAAGAGACCGTATTATCATGATGAAGCACGGCTACCATGGTGTTACGCAGTGGTGCCAGACGCCGGGAACGCCGGGAGTTCTGGATGAAGATATCTGCCATAACCTTTATGCAGAATTTAATGATTATGAGGGATTAAAGGCGCTGGTTGAAAAATATAGAGGAGAGATTGCGTGTATTATTTCTATGCCGTATAATCATATTTCACATTATGATAATGTGCTTCCAGATGAGGATTACTGGCCTAAGGTCCGCAGATTGTGCGATGAGCATGGTATCCTTTTGATCATAGATGACGTCAGGGCAGGCTTCCGCATGGATATTGCAGGCTCGGATCATTATTTTGGGATTAAGGCAGATATGCTGGCGCTTGGAAAGGCAATAGCCAACGGATGGAATCTGTCGGCTCTCGTCGGCGTGAAAAAGCTGAAGCCGGCAGTTGAGGACATGAATTATACAGGAAGCTACTGGCTGTCAGCAGTTCCCCTTGCCGCATCCACGGCGGCATTGAGAAAAATGAAGGAAATCCATGCTGTTGAAAAAATGCAGGAAATCGGTGCGGAGCTTACAAAGGGACTTGTGGAAGTGGCAGACGCAAATAATACACTGTTAAAAGCTACGGGGCTGCCGTCTTTGTTTAAGCTGATCCTGAAGGATCCGGATGAGTCGCTGATCGCGCATCAGAAATGGGTCGGGGAGATGGTACGCAGAGGCGTGTATATTTCTCATTTTCATAATATGTTTACGAATACCATGATTACAAAAGAAGACCTGCAGTATACATTTGACGCGGCAGATGAGGCACTGAAAATAACGATAAAGGAACATCCGGAGATCTTGATCCGGTAGGAATACGGCTGTAAAATAGCTTATTTAGGAATTATATGCTTCTTACTATGACAGAGAATAAAGATATTTGAACTTTTGTCATAGTTAAGAAGCATATTTTATTTCCGCGAAGCAACGAGCCAAGCAGCCACACTGTACATGGCGGCGCGGCCAAAGAAATGCCTGGTTCTGCATGAAAAATGGTACGATTCCGGGAATCTGTTTCTTTTTGAATATTCGCTGTTCATGGTATGATAAATGTAAGAAAATAATGGTCTGTAAAAGAGAATGTAAGGAGGGATGAAATTCTATGAAGGATTTGAAGCATTTGTATTATCTGGAGAATCTTCTCGCGGAAGCAAACAACGATCTGGTCAGGCAGGCACAGGAGGAGGGCCGGCTGGCAGTCGGAAATGTCTGCAGCCTGATCCCGGAGGTTCTTCTGGATCTGCCGGGGTGCTTTTCGGTTAGGCTCAGGGCGCCCAGGACCGGCTCTATGGAGGTCGGCACCTATTATATGACAAGCCTGCTCTGTGAGTTCTGCCGTGCGCTGGTGGAACGCGCCATGGAGGGCGGCTGTGAGTTTTTGGATTGTATCATTGCCCCGGATGCCTGCGCGGCCATGAACCGGGCAGTGGAGAATATGGAGCTTCTCAAAACCTGCAATAAAGAAAAATTCTTTATTACCTATTCGGATGTGCCTATGAAATCAGATGAGACGGCGCTAAAGCACTATGTGAAGCAGATGCGGCTCCGTGTGCTGGAGCCTTTGAATAAGGTGTACGGCATTGATGTGTCGGATGAGGCGCTCCAAAAGGCAGTGGAGCAATACAACCGGATATCGAAGCTGATCCGGGAATTGGGAGAATACCGGAAGGAAGAGAAGCCCCGGATCACAGGTTATGAATTCCATGTGTTTTGTCTGGCAACCTATGTCTGTCCGAAGGATCTTCTGATTCCGATTCTGGAGGATACGTTAAAGCAGGTGAAACGGCGCAGGCCGGATGAAAAGAGTCCCTTCCGCGCCCGCGTGGTGCTTGCAGGCTCGGAGATTGACGATCTGGATTTTATTAAGCTGATTGAGGAAAACGGTGCGATGGTCGTGGCTGATAGGCACTGTTTCGGCTCCTTCCCGGGAAGGGAAGAGATTCAGCTAAATGACCAGGAGGATATGCTGACGCAGATCTGCAGGCATTACATGACAACCGGACAGTGCCCCCGCTATATGAATACGGATAAGATCAACGAGCGCAAGGACTATGTGGATAAGCTTGCGAAGGAGTACAAGGCAGACGGGATCATTTATGAGCAGATGAAATTCTGCGATTACTGGGGTTATGAGAGGATGGCCGCAAGCTATATTATGGAGCATGAGTACGGTTATCCGGTGCTGTCGGTGGACCGCCCTTATGTGGTGGGTACATCCGGACAGCTCCGCACCCGTGTGCAGGCATTTGTAGAAGGCCTTGAGATTAAGGAGATACATAGGAGGTAAGCAATGGGAAAGAAGATGAACAGCGAGAAGCTTGGGAATTTCTATTACGGAAATAAGACCAAGAGGCGCAGGGAATGGCGCGGCGCAGCCGACACATGGTACGATTATACCCGATGGCTTGCCAACTGGAAGGTGATGGCAAAATTCATGATGAAGCCTGCGAACCTAAAAGGCTTCTTCCGGTACCGGTGGATGGGAAGTTATCTGGCAGTGCCTGATTTTGTAGACCGGCATACGGAAGGCTTGAGAGGACCGCAGCTTCGGATTGCGCACAAGGAATTTGACTTTATTGTAGAGCACGTGTGCGAGACCATCGGGAATCTGTTCCGGGCAGACCCGGCATGCGGTAATGACGAGGAATTCAGCAAAAGGGTTGTTGTATTTGATGAAAATATGATGTCCCAGATTATGAACGGTTTTCCGAATCTTCAGATGGTCTGCCGGGAAATTCCGGTGGTGTATACGCCGTCTACGGTTCTTCAGGAGGGAGTGCTCCATTATATCGATGTGGCGGAGGAGTTCGGACTGCCATCCGATGTATGTCCGATGCCGGCGGCGGAGCTTGGCTGTGCCATTGACGATGATTTTCCGCAGATCGGTATCTGTGCGGTAAACTGTAATACAACCTGTGACGGAAGCTTGATGGGAAACGGCGTGGAAGCAAGAAGATTTAACATTCCTACGTTCCAGCTTGCAGTGCCCATCCGGCATATGCAGGAAAGCGTGCAGGAGTATGGAGCAGAGGAGATTAAGAACTGTATCAAATTCATCGAGGAACAGACCGGAGAGACATTTGACTGGGAACACTATTTCAAGTGTATGAAGACCTTCAATGCAGAGACGAAACTGTTCCGGGAGTGGCTGGAATTATCCAAGACGGATTACCCGCAGATCATCGGAAATAATGTGGCCCTCTACCGGGATGCTTACTATCAGGTGGGTGGAGGACGTGATGCCAGATTCCTTCAGAATGACAGGGAGATTACGGAGCTTGGCTATCAGGGATACGAAAAGAAAGTATTATGCGCATCCCAGGTCCGGCACAGGGCTGTCCTCTGGGGTGTACAGGCTCAGTATTATACGGCGTTCCCGATCTGGCTCCAGAACTGCTGGGGGATCCTGCCCCTAATCGATATGCTGAGTCTGACCTCTACCAGCTATTACAGCGAGGATGATAAGGAGCAGGCATATCTGGATATGGCGGACTTGTATATGAAGATGAATATGCGCAACCGCTCTAACGGCGGGTATGAGGTAGGGGTAGACGATCTCTGGAGATTCTGCGAGGAATTCCGTGCAGATATGGTCATTATGTATGAGCATATCGGATGTAAGGCAATGGCCGGTTATCACGGGATTTTCGAGGAACAGGCAAGAGAGCGCGGTATTCATCTGGTCTGGGTAACTCATGGACTGATGGATCCAAGAAAAGCGTCCAGAAAGGACATGAGAGGCGAGGTAAACCGTTATATGCGCGCTGTGCTTCAGGAGGAGCCGCTGGATCCGACACTGGAGGATTTTGCAGATGATAATAACTGGTAATTTAAGAAATGTATAGAGAATGAATCGCTTGGAGGTAGTTCATGGATAAGATAAAAAAGATGGGAAAGATTATGCTGATTGGCTTTGCGGCGCTGTTTCTATTGAGCTGGATTATCTATTTCTTTAATCTGGATATGAAGGCATCCGTATATCTGAAAAAGCTGATGGATAAGGTCTATGATATGAGAAAACGGGACCGCAGGCTGTAAACCTAATATGTAGGAATTGTGTGACAGGAAGGTTCGGACCGGAGGCGTCTTCGCCGAAACCATATTTCAAGCAAGCATCTGGAGCGGCCGGGTGCTGTTGGAAGATGGGACGCAGATGGATATGGAGATGCGGCTTGCTGAGCAGAACCGGGCAGAGGATATGGTGAGAGCCGGTCAGGATAGAGAATATCAGGATAAGTTATTAAGGGAGTTCGGCATATAAATGTTCCCCCAGCTGTTTCTCAGGTAATCCGGCATATAAATGTCATCCCCAGCTGTCCCTCAGGTAATCCGGCATAGCTTCGTAGAAGATATCAGCCATCTGTTTTGGTGTCAGGCTCTCCGGCTCATTCAGCCAATCCTGAAGGATGCCGACGCACCCATGGCAGTAATGGCCGATAACATAGCGGTCATGAATGGAAAGGGACGCTGTGCCGGTATACCGCAGATAACACCCCTCTACGATACTGAATGAATAAGAGAACAGAAATCCAGAATGAGAGTTCTGGCCGGAAGAACGGAAAGCCCTTTGAAAATAGGACAGGTTCTGCTGGATTGCCAGAAACATATTGTCTAAGAATTCTTTCCAATCGTGACAGACCTTTCTGTTGATCAGCTGCTCGGCAATTTCCATAGAGTTGTAGTTTAAAACATCATATTTGTCCCGAAAATGGCGGTAGAAGGTTGATTTGGACACTTTGCTTTCCCGAATGATCATTTCTACAGTAATTTTATCAAAAGGAGTAGTGCGTATCAATGTGCTAAATGACTGCCATATATGCTGTTTGGTAGCTGCTTGAGAACCCATAAGAATCTCCTGTATTTCTAAAGTATAATCTCTTTCATTATATCTAATTGTAAGTTTTTTTACAATTGTGTTGCAAACTTTTTTAATATGACGTAGTATGGGGATTAACACTCTTAAGGATAGAAAGGAAGATGTGAAATGAATGGGCTGAAGAAATTGTTTGCTCCGGTGGATATGACAGTCGGGAAGCCGTGGGAGGATATTGTTATCTTCACAGTGCCGATGCTGATTGGAAATATTGCCCAGCAGCTATATAATACCGTAGATAGTGTGGTGGTCGGGCAGTTTGTCGGGGATAATGCACTGGCGGCGGTGGGAAGTGCCGGCCCGATCCTGAATCTTTTGATCGTATTATTTGTAGGAATCAGTATGGGTGCAGGGATTATGGTATCACAATATCTGGGTGCGAGAAATAAAGAAGCCCTGTCTAAAACCATAGGTACGTCGATTATACTTACGGCAATTGCCTCCCTGCTGGTTATGGCGCTGGCAACGCTGGCGGCAAGGCCCCTTCTGGAGCTCCTGAATACGCCGGAGACGATTATTGACTGGTGTACCTCTTATCTGCAGATTTTGTTTATCGGTGTTGCAGGCATGGCATTTTATAATATTCTAAGCGGCATATTAAGAGGACTTGGCGATTCTATGTCAGCGCTTTTATATCTGCTTGTGGCAAGCGGCCTTAATATTGTGCTGGATCTGGCATTTGTGGCAAAGCTGGGGATGGGCGTTAACGGCGTGGCACTGGCTACGGCGATCGCACAGGGAATTTCTGCTCTGCTCTGTATCAGAAGGCTGACAAAGCTGAATGATCTGTTTGAATTAAAGTGGAAATACATACGACTGTTTAAGCAGTATGCGGCCGGAATTATAAGGCTTGGAGTGCCCTCAGGCGTGACGCAGGCGATCATGTCGATGGCAATGCTGGTGGTGCAGTCTCTTACCAACAGCTTTGGAGAGCTGTTTATTGCGGCAAATGTAATTGTTATGCGCGTGGACGGTTTTGCCATGATGCCGAATTTTTCCTTTGGAACAGCAATGACCACATATGCAGGGCAGAATGTGGGAGCCGGTGAATATGAGCGTGTATCGAAGGGCGCAAAGCAGGGGACGGTCATGGCGATGGGAACCTCGGCGGTGATTGTAGGGATGATTCTTCTGTTTGGAAGACATCTGATGCGTATCTTTACAAATACGCCGGAACTGGTTACGCTTAGTATGAATATGATGACGATTCTGGCTGCAGGCTACGTGGCAGTTGCCGTAACACAGACGCTGTCCGGCGTTATGCGCGGGGCAGGAGATACCATGACGCCTATGTGGATTTCTATGGTGAGCACGATCATTATCCGGGTTCCGCTGGCATATGGCCTGGTGTATCTAACTAAGACGCCAGAGCTTCCCCAGGGAGAAAAAGCATGTATATTCATTTCTCTGTTGATTTCATGGGTGCTGGGTGCAGTGATTACAAGTATCTTCTATAAGAGAGGAAAATGGAGAGAGAAGGCAATTAAGTAATATAGTTTCTTCTATAGCGCTTTCACATTACTATAGACATGTTTTGCGCTTACGACGGATTTATACCTGTTTAAGAAAAATTATGATATCTGGACTTGTTGTATGAACAAGTCCTCTTTCATTATGGTTTCGTGATAAATATTATCATAGCGGTTCAATATTTCAAACACGTTGTGAAGACCGATGCCATGGCCCTCCCCCTTTGTGGTTATGTCCTTTTTATGCATTTGTGCTATAGAAAGTCCTTTGTCAATAAACGTATTTGATATGATAAATACGATATCCTGATTCATTTTACCCAGATGAAAATTAATGGCCGGATGTTCTGTTTCCAGACATGCCTCTATGGCATTATCCAAATAGATTCCAAGCATTCTGGTCAGATCAACGGGATCCATGTGAATGGAATCAATTTCGTCCGGAATATCGATAGTCACTTCGATATCCTGATTGACAGCTAGGAGCAGTTTGGTATATAAAATACTTTTCAATTCTAATAGATTGACATGTAATAGGTTGTTCAATGCTTCATTCTTTTGTGTGAGATTTTTCTGCATTGGTAAAATGTGCTCGTGGAAAAAGGTTCCCAGCTCCTCATATTTTTCTTCATCAATATAGGCGGCGAGGGAGGTCATAATATTGATATAATCATGACGGAAGGAACGCATGTTATTATATACCATTTCCAGATTTTTGGTATAATCTTTTAAGCTTTCAAGATAAGACGCTTTTTTCTGGGCTTCGTAGCTTTTTTTTGCTGTGTACAGTACGATAAGGACTATACTGATTGTAAACAGGAAAAAAAGGACATATATAGAAAATGCCAAAAAGAATTCTTTGCTTGTAATTTCCAGAGTATCAAAAAAAACAGCCGTCATGCGGACCAGAAATGAACAAAGCAAAAAAGTTAAAACAATCAAAGCGAGCAGTTTTTTGTTTGTCTTTTCAAAAATATTGATCAGATATTTCTGAAACAATCGTCTGATCAGATAAAGAATGGAACAACCCGCTATTATTGTACAGATGGAAAATATGATAATAGAAATCCTGGCAGATTTAAAATCATTAATAGAGAGATTCCATAATCTGGTAACAGAAAACGCTATAAAATTAAGTAAAATACAGTTTAAAATAAAGCTAAGCGGAATATAAAAACCCGAATAGATTTTCCTGGTAAATTTCACTAACAGGGCAGAATTCACCGTTAATGCAGCAAATAGCAGAAGAGAAGAGTTGTTGAGATATAATTGCATAAAATAAAACGCGGAAAGCGATAAAAATAAAATGAGGTATTTCTTTATGGAAAGATGTGGGTGAATCAATATAAATATATTACAAATCAAAGTAAGTGCATTGCATATGGAAGAAATCAAATATATTGTAACCATAAAAACTCCTTAAAACCACATGATTTTTGTGTTTTGTTTTGATAAACATTCCGTAAAAGCTGATCCAATCCAATGCCAAAACCAGTGGACGGATCTTGGCGCCGGATTAATTATAGTTTATTGCAGGTAAATTGGCAAGAAAATCTCGTTTACGATTAAAAAACGGACATTTAAGACGGAAAAGATAAAAGAATGATCATTGTTTTATAATAGAGCTGTTAAGAAGAAAAAGAAAATCTGAGGAACAGAGGAGGGAGGAGAACTATGGATTGACTGGAAATTATACCGGAGAGGTGGATTTAAGCGGTATCAGAGACATTGGCTGCATGATTGAAACTCCTAATTTTTATCCATAAAAATTCTTCAGGAAAACGAATATCATGTGGCTTCGCAGTGGTAATAACAGGACTTTATGAGGCATGCGAAACTTTGGAAGATACATTCTTGGAACTTGTGAAGGATGACAACTGTAAGGAGAAAACGCGGTATGTTAAAAATATATATATGTGAAGATATAGAAGTGCAAAGAGATAAAATACAGCAAGTGGTTGAAAATATTGTTCTTATGGAAGATTTGGACATGGAACTTAGCTGTGTTTCTGACGATCCGCATAGAATCCTTGAAAAAGTGAAAGCGGCAGAGGAGGTTGGAATATATTTTCTGGATATTGAACTGGGGGCAGATATGACAGGATTGACGCTGGCACAGGAAATTAGAAGATATGATCCAAGAGGCTTTATTGTTTTTATTACAACCCACTCAGAAATGAGTTACATGACATTCATTTACAAATTAGAGGCATTGGATTTCATTTTGAAGGATGCTCCTGAAGAATTGGGAAAAAGAGTATATGAGTGCATTCTGAAAGCGAATCAAAGATTTGCGTCTGCTAAAAATAAAGTGCAGGCAAATTTTTCTGTGAAGGTAAATGAAAAGGTATTTACAGTAGATTATGATGAGGTTCTCTTTTTTGAAACATCTCCGAATGTACATAAGGTTATTTTACATTGTAAAAATCGTCAGATGGAATTTTTGGGGACAATCAAAGAGATTGAAAAAGAGGTAGATGAGCGGTTTTACCGCTGCCACCGGTCATTCTTGGTAAATAAAGATAATATCAGGGAAATTGATTTTCAGAAACGGGTGATTTACATGGTCAATGGAGATGAATGCCTGATTTCATCCCGCTTGATGAAAGGATTAAAATAATCAAAATAAGAATAGTTGTGTATTCCGGAGTACATTTATAGATGAAAAGGAGGAAAAGGAAATATGAGAGATTTATTAAAAGGAGCCGCCGTAACAGTAATAGTATTAATTGCTTTAATGGCAATCAATGTGTTTTGCAATATGAATGACATTCACTCAGATACGGTAACGACAGGTACAGTGTCAGCAGTTTGCGCTATGTTGATTTATCGCGGCTTGAACAAGAATGAGAAAAAATAAGCGTGGGATAAGCCGAGAGATATCCAGCCTCTTTTGAGGTACTCTACGCTCACTATGACGCGGCGCTATATCAGTCAGCATGCGGCGGAAGGAGATACCCCGCAAATGACAAAGATATTGGTACAAAGCTTGTATTTAAGGACTGTACAACTTTAAAAAATGCTTCAAGCCCTCTATTTACAAGGGTTTGAAGCACTTAAGCCAAATGCCGCAGACCGGAATCGAACCGGTACGGGTATCACTACCCACGGGATTTTAAGTCCCGGGCGTCTGCCAGTTCCGCCACTGCGGCA
>CAJTZE010000028.1 GCA_910584265.1 uncultured Dorea sp.
GGTTTTATGCGGCCTGCGAAGGTTTTTTCTATTATTCAACTGTCAAACTCCCGAGAGTAAGGTGCTGGGTGCGGTATTTAAATATTTCCTGCTGTATGTACTGGCGGCAGGCGTTATCTGTTATGCTGGATCTTTAATGGGATTTTAGAAAATACCTCTTGCATTTTACATATTCTTCTGGTATACTAAACACGTTGTGAGTCTGGAGAACAGACTATTTCGGAGTGTTAGGAGGTGCAGTCATGGCTAGATGTGCTATTTGTGACAAGGGTGCTCACTTTGGAAACAATGTAAGCCACTCAAATAGAAAAACACCCAAAATGTGGAAATCAAATGTAAAATCAGTTCGTGTTAAGACTGAGGGCGGAGCTACAAAGAGAATGTATGTATGTACTTCTTGTTTGAGATCTGGAAAAGTTGAGCGTGCATAATAATGGGAAATGAAGGCCTGAGTTCTTATGAATTCAGGTTCTTTTTGTTTCTGAATATAGGTTTGGAACCCGCGCCTTATCTGGAGACGGAAAGAATTTGTTGTAAATATCAGGAAAACAGAGTATAATACACATGTTAACTTGAGTTTTAGAGCATTGCTAAATAATATTCATAAAAAGAATTGGAGGATATAACATGAAGGGAAGTATGAGTACTGAGCTCGGTATCATTACAGTTAGTTCTGATGTGATCGCGAAGTATGCAGGTACGGTAGCAGTAGAATGCTTTGGTATTGTAGGTATGGCGGCCGTTAATATGAAGGACGGCATTTACCGGCTTCTGAAGAAGGAGAGCCTGACCCACGGCATTCAGGTTTCGATTTCAGACGACAACAGAATCAAGATCAGTTTTCATGTAATCGTATCGTACGGCGTTAGTATTTCAGCCGTTACCGATAATCTGATCAGCAATGTCAAATATAAAGTTGAAGAATTTTCTGGAATGCCGGTAGATAAAATTAAGATTTATGTCGAAGGCGTGAGAGTGATTGATTAGTTTAAGGAGGACCTTTGAAAGTGGCTACGAAGACGATTAATGCGGATATGCTTGCCAGAATGTTTCTGGCGGGTGCACAGAATATCGAGGCGAAGAAGGAATATATTAATGAACTGAACGTATTTCCGGTTCCGGACGGAGATACCGGTACGAACATGTCAATGACGATCCTGTCTGCGGCGAAGGAGGTTACCGCACTGGAACATCCGGATATGAAGACGCTTTCCAAGGCAATTTCATCCGGCTCTCTGCGCGGTGCAAGAGGTAACTCTGGCGTTATCCTTTCGCAGCTCTTAAGAGGCTTTACCAAGGCGGTAAGAGAAGAAAAGGAAATTGATGTGCGGATTCTTGCGGCGGCCTGTGAACGGGCAAAGCATACGGCCTATAAGGCGGTTATGAAGCCGAAGGAGGGAACAATCCTTACGGTTGCAAGGGGAATTGCTGAGAAGGCACAGGAGCTGCAGTCTGAAACGGATGATCTGGAGGTGTTCATCCCTGCGGTTATCCAGCATGCGGAGGAGGTTCTCGCAAAGACACCGGAGCTGCTTCCGGTCCTGAAGGAAGCCGGCGTTGTAGATTCCGGCGGACAGGGGCTTGTGGAAGTATTGAAGGGCGCGTATGATGCATTTCTCGGTAAAGAAGTGGATTATTCTGCCATTGAAGCCGGCGCAGGAGCGAAGGTGACGAGGGTTTCTGCGGAGGCTGCGGCAGATATTAAGTTTGGATACTGCACGGAATTTATTATTCTTGTGGAGAAGGAATTTACGGAAAAAGATGAGCAGGAGCTGAAAGTATACTTAGAATCTATCGGTGATTCAATCGTATGTGTGGCAGATGACGATGTGGTTAAGATCCATGTACACACCAACGATCCTGGTCTTGCCATCCAGAAGGCGCTGACCTATGGACAGCTTTCCCGTATGAAGATTGATAATATGAGGGAGGAGCATCAGGAGAAACTGATCAAGGACGCAGAGAAGCTTGCGAAGCAGCAGAAAGAGGAGAAGAAGGCAGAGCCGAAGAAGCCTATGGGATTTATTGCCGTATCCATTGGAGAAGGCCTTAATAATATTTTCCGTGAGCTTGGCGCAGACTATATTATCGAAGGCGGACAGACTATGAACCCAAGCACCGAGGATATGCTGAATGCCATTGATCACGTAAATGCTGAAACAGTATTTATTTTACCGAATAATAAGAATATTGTACTTGCGGCAAATCAGGCGAAGGCTCTTGTTGAGGATAAGCAGATCATCGTGATCCCGACTAAGACGGTTCCACAGGGGATTACGGCTATCATTAACTTTATGCCGGATGCAGATGCGGCGGCCAATGAGGAAGCGATGCTGGAGTGCATCGGCAATGTGAAGACCGGACAGGTGACTTATGCGGTACGGGATACGAAGATTGATGATAAGGAGATCCATGAGGGCAATATTATGGGTATCGGGGATGCGGGAATCCTTGCAGTAGGCTCTGACATCCATGAGACGGCGAAGGAGATGCTTGCGGCTCTGGTGGACGAGGATTCTGAGCTGATTAGTATTTACTACGGCGCAGAGGTGGAAGAAGCAGAAGCCGCTAAATTTGCCGCAGAGGTGGAAGAGCTTTATCCGGATATAGATGTGGATGCTCAGTTCGGCGGTCAGCCAATCTATTACTATGTGCTTGCGGTAGAATAATTCGTGGAATAAAGAAGCTTGTTATATTATGAATGAAAGAACTGGAATTACTGAATTAAAAGGAATCGGGGAAAAGACGGCAGGCCTGTTTGCGAAACTCAGGATATCCACGATAGGGGATCTTCTCCAGTATTATCCGAGAGGATATGATGTGTATGAGGAGCCGGTTCTTGTCAGTGAGCTGGAGGAGGGGCGGATACAGACTGTCACAGGTGCCATTTACGGAAAGGTTCAGGTGTCTCCGAACCGCAGAATGCCGGTTACAACTGTACAGATCAAGGATATTTCCGGAACCATAAAAGCCATATGGTTCCGGATGCCTTTTTTAAGGACCACATTTGCGGCCGGAGGAAGAGTTACCCTCCGCGGGCAGGTGCTGCGCAGGGGAGGCGCTCTTGTGCTGGAGCAGCCGGAGATTTTCTATCCCTGCAGTAAATATGAAGAGAAGCTGGGGACGCTGCAGCCAAGATATCCGCTGACAAACGGCATTACCAACAATACGGTGATGAAGGCGGTAAAGCAGGCTGTGGAACATATAGAGCTTTTCCGGGATAAGCTTCCGGAAGAACTGCGGCTAAAGTATGAGCTGGCGGAGTACAACTATGCAGTCCGGGGTATCCATTTTCCTGAAGACAAGGAAGTGTTCTATCATGCAAGGGAGCGGCTGGTATTCGAGGAGTTTCTGGAGTTTATCTTGTCCTTAAGGAAGCTTCGGACTGAGAAGGACAGGCTGAAAACCAGCTTTCAGCTTAGACACTGCGGGGAAACAGACCAGCTGTTGGAGCGTCTGCCCTATGAGCTGACGAAAGCTCAAAAGAAGGTGTGGAGAGAGATTGAGCACGACATGGAGAGCGGGTATTCCATGTCAAGGCTGGTTCAGGGCGACGTGGGCTCCGGAAAGACGATCATAGCGGTTCTGGCCTTGATGACGGCTGCCTGCCAGGGATATCAGGGTGCTATGATGGCGCCTACGGAGGTGCTTGCAAAGCAGCATTATGATTCGGTTACAGAATTGCTTGAAACGTATGGTATTCCAATCCAGACGGAGCTTCTTACCGGCTCCATGACTGCAAAGGAAAAGAGAGAGGCCTATGCCAGAATTGCTGATGGAACAGCAAAGATAATACTGGGAACACATGCGCTGATCCAGGATAAAGTGGATTATCAGAGGCTTGCCCTTGTGGTTACTGATGAACAGCACCGATTTGGCGTACACCAGAGGGAATTGTTTGCAGAAAAGGGAGAAGCGCCGCACATCCTGGTCATGAGCGCAACGCCGATTCCCCGTACACTAGCCATTATCCTGTATGGGGATCTGGATATTTCTGTGATAGATGAGCTTCCAGCCGACAGGCTTCCTATTAAAAACTGTGTGGTTGATACCGGATACCGACAGACCGCCTACCGCTTTATCAAAAAGCAGGTCTCGGAAGGCAGGCAGTGTTATATTATCTGTCCGATGGTGGAAGAGAGTGAGCATCTGGAAGTGGAGAATGTGGTTGATTATGCCGCTATGCTGAAGGAAGAGCTTGGCGGCGGGATTCAGGTGGAGTATCTTCATGGCAAGATGAAGCAGAATGAAAAGGATGAGATCATGAACCGGTTTTGTGCAGGGAAGATTCAGGTGCTTGTATCCACGACGGTGATTGAAGTTGGAATCAATGTCCCCAATGCAACAGTCATGATGGTGGAAAATGCAGAGCGGTTCGGTCTTGCCCAGCTCCACCAGCTGCGGGGCCGGGTAGGACGGGGAAGCCATCAGTCCTACTGTATATTTATGAGCGGTTCCAAGGCAAAGGAGACGAAGAGGAGGCTTGAGATCCTGAATCAGACCAATGACGGATTTAAAATTGCCAGCGAAGACTTGAAGCTGAGAGGTCCGGGCGACCTGTTCGGCATCAGGCAGAGCGGTCTGATGGACTTCCGGCTGGGAGATGTGTTTCAGGATGCGGCTGTTTTGAAGAAGGCTTCGGAGGCGGCGGAGTGGCTTCTTGCTAATGATCATGAAAGTATACAAAATCTGGAAAAGAACGAAAAAACTGCCAGTGTAATATTGTAAATCCTTCATATACTATGGTTGTAGCTTAAGACAAGAAGTTACACAGAGAAAAAAAGTAGAGATACAAAAAGGAGGAAAATAAAATGGCAAGTCGTTCATCTAACAGAACAGCAGTACCGGAAGCAAAGGGTGCATTAGACAAATTCAAATATGAGGTAGCAAGCGAGCTTGGAGTACCTCTCACAGACGGTTATAACGGTGACCTGACATCCAGACAGAACGGATCTGTCGGCGGATATATGGTTAAGAAGATGATTGAAGAGCAGGAAAAGAAGATGGCAGGAAGCAAATAACTTTTATTTGCAGCGAAGTAAACCCCCGGGAAATATCCGGGGGTTTTAAATTGTATAAATACAGAACATAAAATATTTGATTGACATTTTTCCGCCCTGTCTTTATAATGTATGAGTATAAGTTTATGTATACAAGGAGCCTGCAGGATGCGTGTGATTGCCGGAAGTGCCAAGAGAATACAGCTAAAGACCTTAAAAGGATTTGGGACGAGACCTACCACGGACCGGATCAAGGAGACTTTGTTTAATATGATTGATCCGTGGATTGTGGATTGTTCATTCTTAGATTTGTTTGCGGGAAGCGGCGGTATTGGCATTGAAGCCCTTAGTAGAGGAGCCGGGGAAGCAGTGTTTGTTGAGAAGAATCCTGTGGCGGCGGAGATCATTCATGAGAATCTTAAAGCTACGCGTCTGGACGGGAACGCTGAGATAATACAGGCAGACATTTCTAAAGGACTTCACCGGTTAAGAGGCAGGCAGTTTGATTATATTTTTATGGATCCGCCCTACCAGGGGCAGTTTGAGCATAACACGCTGAAGCTGATTGGAGAACTGGGACTCCTTAGGGAGGACGGACTGATTATTGTGGAGGCGCTTTTGGAGACGGAATTTGCGTATCTTTCTTCTATGGGATACAGCATTGTGAAGGAGAAAAGGTATAAGACGAATAAGCATGTATTTATAGAAATGAAATCGGAGGAACAGCGATGAGGGCAGTCTATCCCGGGAGCTTTGACCCGGTTACCTTCGGACATCTGGATATTATCAGCCGTTCAGCGCGTCTTGCAGATGAGTTAATTATCGGAGTATTGAAGAATAATGCGAAAAGTCCGTTGTTTTCATTGGAAGAACGTGTTAGAATGTTAGAAGAGGTCACAAAGGATTATCATAATGTGAAGGTGGAAGCCTTTGAAGGACTATTGGTAGATTTTGCTAAGAGAAAGAAAGCGGACGCGGTGGTCCGGGGGCTGCGTGCAGTTACAGATTTTGAGAGCGAGCTGCAGATGGCACAAACGAATCACAAGCTTGAGGAAAGTGTGGAGACTATTTTCCTTACTACAAGACTTGAGTATTCTTATTTGAGTTCTACGATAGTAAAGGAAGTGGCGGCTTTTAAAGGGGACATTTCACAGTTCGTACCGGAGATGGTAGAACAGAGAATACAAGAGAAAATGGATGAAAGAAGGAGAGTGTAAATTATGAGCAGCCGTATTGAACAGATTATTGAGGAAATTGAGGAGTATATTGACTCCTGCAAGTTCCAGCCTTTGTCTACGTCCAAGATTATCGTGAATAAGGATCAGCTGGACGAGCTTCTCCGTGAGCTTCGGATGAAGGCGCCGGATGAGATCAAGCGTTATCAGAAGATTATTGCAAATAAGGATGCGATTCTTGCCGATGCACAGGCAAAGGCTGACAATATGATCCAGGAAGCACAGATCCATACCAACGAACTTGTGAGCGAACATGAGATTATGCAGCAGGCATATGCACAGGCTAATGAGATTGTAACTGCGGCAACAGAGCAGGCGCAGCAGATTCTTGACAGTGCTACAAGCGACGCCAACGATATCCGTATCGGAGCGGTTCAATATACAGATGAGCTTCTGGCCAATGCGGAGAATATTATCGGGCATACATTGGATAACTACACCACGAAGTATGACGCGCTGCTGAATACCCTGCAGGAGTGCTATGACATGGTACGTAATAACCGTTCCGAGCTGGAGATTCCAGAGCAGCCTGCGGTTGGTATGGAAGAAGACTTCGGCATGGCAGATGAGTTGGAGCAGCCTGAAGGAGGATTAGAGCCGATTTAGCGGTTTCAGGCCGGAATGCAGGATATCCATAGATATAGGTAGGTGAATAGGCTGGTTACCGCTGTGGTAATCAGCTTTTCTACGGTGTATGGAAGGATTTTAAGCCCGGATTCCTGAATCATGGATGAGGTTTGAAAAACTGCGCAGAACCCGCCGAAGGAGACCGCCGCCATAAACAGCACATAACGGCAGACGGCTGGGATATTAAGCTCTGCCAGCAGGGACAGGCCGGTTGTGATTTCTAAGGAGGACAGGAATATGGTTTTTGTCAGTCCGTGTCCCGGCAGCAGCCGTCCAGACAGCTGGATCAGGATGGAGAAGAGCATCATGTACAGGCCGACCCTTACAATCCCATAGAAGCTATCCATGAGGCAGGCATCTAGCAATGAGGGGAATCCGGCTGTTTTATGGGCCGCAGGTGTTTTTTCTGCTTGGCCGGACCGGGCGAATGGACCCTTGTTTTTGTGCGTATAATATATACGGAACAGCTGTCCGCACAGCAGCGGCGACAAAAAGAGTATCAGGAAAAAGGGGAGATGAAGCTCCTTTTCCGGAACAAATTCTGTCAGCAGGATGCCTGTTATAAACATAGGGCTGGCGTTGTTGCAGAAGGATAAGAGAAAAGAGCCTTCCGTGCGGGATATCTGATTTTGGGCTGTCAGATCGGCAGATACCTTGGCTCCCATGGGATATCCGCACAGGAAGCCGGAGAGGACAACAAAGGCACCCTTTGGGGATACGCCGGGAAAATCCTTCATCATGGGTCCCAGAATCTTTGCAAGGAGAGAGATGGTGTTGGTATGCATCATGATATTTACAAGGATCATGAAAGGGAGCAGAGAAGGCAGTACAAACTGATACCACAGGAGCAGTCCGTCTGCGGCGCCTGCAATGACTTCGTCTCTGCAAATCAGGCAGACAGGGAATAGGAGCAGGAGCAGACAGGAGGAGATATATTTGCGCATAGACATATCCTTAATGGTAATTTCTTCTCTATTAATCTACGCCGCGGATTGGATGTTTATGAAATGAAAAAGGAGAATTTGAGCATGGCAGTATTAAGCGAATTGGAACCAAAACAGGTATTTTATTATTTTGAGGAGATATGTAAGATTCCCCACGGCTCCTTCCATACGAAGGAGATCAGCGATTATTGTGTTAAGTTTGCCAGAGAGCGGAATTTAGAGGTGCTTCAGGATGAGGCGGATAATGTACTCATACGGAAGCCTGGGACGGAAGGGTATGAGGATTCGGAGACGGTCATTTTGCAGGGGCATCTGGATATGGTCTGTGTGAAGACTGCGGATTCCGCGCATGATTTTAAGAAAGACGGACTGAAATTAAAGATTCAGGACGGTTGTGTGACGGCGGTGGATACAACCCTTGGCGGCGACGACGGAATTGCCGTGGCGATGATGCTTGCAATTCTTGAGAGCCGCGATATCCCGCATCCGCCGATCGAAGCTCTGTTTACCAGCGATGAGGAAGTGGGAATGGGCGGCGCGGGTGCGCTGGATATGAACTGGCTTACCGGGAAGATGCTGATCAACATTGACTCGGAGGAAGAGGGGATCCTGACCGCAGGCTGTGCCGGAGGGTTCCGGTTTGATACCAGCATTCCCGTTACGTATGAGAAGGCGGAGGGAGAAGCTCTCGCGATTGCCATAGGCGGACTTACGGGAGGCCACTCCGGCTGTGAGATCCATAAGCAGAGAGGCAACGCCCATGCTCTGATGGGCAGGCTTCTGAATCATCTGCGCAGACAGATGCCGCTTAAGCTGACGGATATCGCCGGAGGCAGGGCGGACAATGTGATCGCTATGGAGAGCAGAGCCGGAGTTCTGGTTGATCCGAAAGATAAGGAGAAATGTATCGGGCTGATCCGTAAGATGGAAGAACTCTGGAGGGAGGAATTTGGCGAAGATGAGCCGGGACTTTCCCTGGATGTGGCAGAGCGGCAGGCGGAACGGACATTTACAGGACAGGATACGGACCGTGTCATCGCTTATCTTAGCGCCATGCCGAACGGCGTTATCGGCTTTGAACGGCAGGTTGCGGGGCAGGTAGAGACGTCCCTCAATGCAGGGGTGGTCCAGACGACGGATGAGGCGGTTGTGATCTCCCATTTGGTGAGAAGTTCCATAGAATCCAGAAAAGCGGAATTAAAGGAGCGTCTCTTAGCACTTGCAGGGCTTATCGGTGCAGACGGGGAGGCAAGGGATGAATATCCGGCATGGAATTACCGTAAGGAGTCTAAGCTCCGTGAGATTATGGTGAAGGTCTATCAGGATTTGTACGGGGAGAAGCCGCAGATAATGACCATCCACGCCGGGCTGGAGTGCGGACTGTTTGTGGGAAAGAATCCGGAGCTTGACTGCATTTCCTTCGGACCGGAGCTTCTGGACGTTCATTCTGTCAACGAGCGTATGAATATTGGATCGGTGGAGCGGAGCTATAACTATCTGCTGGAGGTTCTGAAAACGGCAAGATAGCTCATATAGTATTACAAAAAGCAGGAAGAATTTATATCATGAGACAATTGAGAAATTACCTGGTTCTTGTGCTGCTGTTATCACTGTTCAGTGTTTTATTTCAGCATAGGATATATGATGCGGCGCTTGAAAAGAGACTTGCTGCGGAAGGGATTGACAATGAGCAGTTCCGGGCGGATTTTTATAGTGACGCTATGAGGAAAGACAGGGAGCATTTATCCGAAGCCTGTCTTTCTTTTCTGTCGGCGGTGGAAAAGGATATCCGGTATTTTCCCATACCCTTATCGGAGGCTGACGCTTCCCTTGGAACCTCCTATGTGGATTCCTGGATGGGCGAGCGAAGCTACAAAGGAAAGGGAGTCCACGAGGGAACGGATATTATGGCGGACAAAAATGAACGGGGCATTTATCCGGTGATCAGCATCAGCGACGGGACGATAACGAATCTGGGATGGCTGGAAAAGGGCGGATACCGGATTGGGATCACCTCGCCTTCCGGAGTGTATTTCTACTATGCGCATCTGGAGTCCTATGCGGATATTCGGGAAGGGGATTTTGTGATGGCGGGGCAGTTCCTTGGATTTATGGGAGATTCCGGTTATGGGGAGGAAGGGACGGTAGGCCAGTTCCCGGTTCATCTCCATCTTGGGATATACAGCTTTGAGGAGGGAACAGAAATCAGTGTGAATCCCTACTATGTGCTGCTTGGGCTGGAAGACAAAAAGTTGAAATATTACTACATATAAGTTATAATATAAAGATCATGAGATGAGATGGAGGGAGCGTATGTATCTGCCGGAAGAATTTGATAATAAGATGAAAAGGCTTCTGGGCGGGGAGTACGAAGCCTACATGGATTGTTATAAAGAGCCCAGATATTACGGGCTTCGTGTGAATACAAGGAAAATATCGGCGGAGGAGTTTGTAAAAGTCTGTCCCTTTGAGCTCCGACCTGTCCCATGGGTCGAAAATGGCTTTTATTATGACGGTGACAAGGTGTCTCCGGCAAAGCATCCCTATTATGCTGCCGGGCTGTATTATCTTCAGGAGCCCAGCGCTATGACTCCGGCAGACCGCCTTCCCATAGAACCGGGCGATAAGGTGCTGGATCTGTGTGCGGCGCCGGGCGGCAAGGCGACAGAGCTTGGAGCAAGACTGAATGGCCGGGGGCTTTTGGCGGCCAATGATATCAGCAGTTCCAGGGCAAAGGGACTTCTCAAGAATATAGAGCTGTTCGGCATCGGCAATGCTCTGGTGCTCAGCGAGGAGCCGGGGAAGCTTACCGAGTATTTCCCGGAGTATTTTGACAAGATTTTGATCGACGCGCCCTGTTCCGGAGAAGGGATGTTCCGGAAGGAGAAGAAGATGATAAAGGCGTGGGAGGAGCATGGGCCGGAGTTTTTCTCTAAGCTTCAGCGCAATATTGTTTTGCAGGCGGCAAGGATGCTGCGGCCGGGAGGGTACCTTCTGTACTCCACCTGCACTTTTGACGGGCTGGAGAATGAAGGGACGATTGGATGGCTTTTGGAGCAATACCCGGAATTTACCATAGAGGAGATCCGTCCCTATGAGGGTTTTTCATGCGGAAGACCGGAGGTGGTTCCGGACAGGGAGCTTCCGGAGCTTAAGAAGACAGTCCGGATATTCCCTCACAGGATGCAGGGAGAAGGACATTACCTTGCACTGTTGAAAAAGGGCGCAGGAAGGCGGGAGGAATCGTTTCCTGCGAGAAAGAAGGCCGGGAAGCTTCCGGAGGAATTATCGGAATTCCTTGCACAGATTGACTGGAGCGTGACGGGAGAAGACTTCGATGCGGGGCGGATCAGGCTGCAGGGCGGACGGGTTTATTATATGCCGGAGGGGCTTCCCTCCCTCGCGGGAATCCGTTTTCTCAGAACCGGACTTCTCCTGGGAGAATTGAAAAAGAAACGGTTTGAGCCGGGTCAGGCGCTGGCTATGTTTCTGAGAGCAGAGGCCTATCCGAAGGTAATCATTTTGGGACCGGAGGAGGAGCGCACTCTCCGCTATCTGAAGGGAGAGACGCTGGATGTGGAGGATTTGGTGCCGGAGAAAGCGAAGGGGTGGCATCTGGTCTGTGTGGACAAGTATCCCTTAGGCTGGGGCAAGGTTTCCGGAGGGGTGCTGAAGAATAAGTATCTTCCGGGCTGGCGGCTGCAGTCTTAGTGTACCGGCACATTGAGATAGGAAGGTTGTTGTTATGATCCGCTTGGATAAATATCTGGCTGATATGGGCGTTGGAACCAGGGCAGAGGTAAAACGGATGATCCGGCAGGGAAAGGTCACTGTGGACGGGAAGGTAGAAAAGAGTGCAGACAGGAAGCTTGAGGCAGGAACTGCCTGCGTTTTGGCGGAGGGGAAAGAGATTTCCTATGCGAAGTATGAATATTATATGCTGAATAAGCCGGCAGGCGTTGTGTCCGCAAGGTCGGACAGGCGGGAGAAGACCGTGCTGGATCTGATAGACAGCAGGAAGAGGAAGGATTTATCTCCGGTTGGAAGGCTTGACAAGGATACGGTTGGTCTTCTGCTGATCACTAATGACGGTGCCCTTGCCCACAGGCTGCTCTCTCCGAAGAAGCATGTGGACAAGACCTATTATGCGAGGGTAAGAGGAACTGTGACAGAGGAGACCGTTAAGCAGTTTGCAGAAGGGATTGACATCGGAGAAGGGCAGGAGGATTGGACCATGCCTGCAAGGCTTCTGGTTGTCCGGCAGGGAGAGATTTCCGAGATCCGGCTGACCATACAGGAGGGAAAATACCACCAGGTGAAGCGGATGTTTCAGGCGGCGGGGATGGAGGTCCTGTATCTGAAGCGGGAGACCTTCGGCGCATTGACTCTGGATGCTTCCCTTGCAGAGGGAGAATACCGTAGACTGACAGACGAGGAATTGGAGCTTTTATTATGACAGAGAAACAGACGGAGATGCTTGAGGGCATAGATGCGATTATATTTGATATGGATGGCACGTTGATTGATTCCATGTGGGTGTGGGCGGCTGTGGATATGGATTTCTATAAGAAATACCATCTCTCGGATCCGCCGGAGGAATTTTACCAGAAGATGGAGGGCATGAGTTTTACCGAAACGGCACAGCATTTTCTGGATTCCTTTCCCACACTGACCCAGTCCGTAGAGGACATCAAGGCGGAGTGGACTAAGATGGCGTTTCAGAAATATACCACAGAGGTAGACTTGAAGCAGGGAATCCGGGGATTTTTAGAGGAACAGAAGGCGCGCGGAAGGAAGCTTGGAATTGCTACCAGCAACGGAACGGAGCTGGTGGAGGCTGTCCTAAAGGCGCTGGATATCGGAAAATATTTTGATTCCATCCATACCTCCTGCGAGGTGGAGCGGGGAAAACCGGCTCCGGACATTTATCTGCTGGTTGCAGGGGAGCTTGGCGTAGAGCCGGGCCGGTGCCTGGTGTTTGAGGATGTGCCTATGGGAATCCTTGCGGGAAAGAATGCCGGGATGCGGACCTGTGCCGTGGATGATGCATCCTCCAGAGCGCAGGATGAGAAGAAGCGGAGTATGGCAGATTACTATATACATAATTACGATGAGATCAGGTGCGGCGTATGAGCCGGGGATTTTTACCGATCTGCAGAGAGGATATGGAAGAGCGTAGGTGGACGCAGGTGGATTTTGTCTACGTTTCCGGGGACGCTTATGTGGACCATCCTTCCTTTGGGCATGCGGTCATTACCCGTATGCTGGAGGCTCATGGCTATAAAGTTGGAATCATTGCACAGCCGGATTGGAAGGATAAGAGGAGTATTACGGTCTTTGGGGAACCGAGACTTGGATTTTTGGTGTCGGCGGGAAATATGGATTCCATGGTAAACCACTATACCGTATCGAAGAAGCGGAGGGCAGGGGATGCCTATACGCCCGGAGGCGCAGGCGGAAGACGCCCGGATTATGCGGCAGTGGTATACGGGAATCTGATCCGGCAGGTGTATAAGCATACGCCGGTGATCCTTGGCGGAATCGAGGCAAGCCTCAGGCGGCTGTCGCACTACGACTATTGGTCGAATAAGCTGAAGCGGTCGATCCTGCTGGATTCGGGGGCGGATCTGATCTCCTACGGAATGGGGGAACGATCCATCTTAGAGATTGCCGAGGCTCTGGATTCGGGGATTGACGTTCATGATCTGACTTACATTGACGGAACAGTGTACCGGACCAGGGATGCAGACAGCGTTTATGACGGAATCCGGCTCCCTTCCTATGAAGAGTTACAGGCGGATAAGCGGATTTACGCGGAAAGCTTCTATACTCAGTACTGCAACACCGATCCATATACAGGGAAAAGGCTGATTGAGCCCTATGGAGAGCATTTCTATGTGGTGCAGAATCCACCTGCCAAGCCTTTGACGCAGGAAGAGATGGATCAGGTGTATGAGTATCCCTATCAGAGAACCTATCATCCGGTCTATGAGAAGGAGGGCGGCGTGCCAGCCATTCAGGAGGTAAAATTCAGCCTGGTAAGCTGCCGGGGATGCTTTGGAGGCTGCAGCTTCTGCGCCCTGACCTTCCATCAGGGAAGGATCATTCAGGCGAGAAGCCGCGGGTCTCTGGTGAAAGAAGCGGAGCAGATGGCAAGGGATCAGGAGTTTAAGGGCTATATCCATGATGTGGGCGGCCCTACGGCCAATTTCCGGGAACCCTCCTGTCAGAAGCAGCTGACAAAGGGCGTGTGTAAGAACAGGCAGTGCCTGTTCCCTGAGCCCTGTAGGAATCTGAAGGTAAGCCATAGGGATTATATAGAGCTGTTGTCTCAATTGAGAGAGATCAAAGGGGTTAAGAAGGTATTTATCCGCTCCGGAATCCGTTTCGACTATGTGATGGCCGATCCGGACGACAGATTTTTAGAGGAACTGTGTCAATATCACGTAAGCGGACAGCTTAAGGTGGCCCCGGAGCATGTGTCGGATCGTGTTCTAATGAGGATGGGGAAACCCAAATACCGGGTATACGAGCAGTTTACGGCGAAATATAAGCAGATGAACCAGAAGCTTAATAAAGATCAATATCTGGTGCCTTATCTGATGTCCTCCCATCCGGGCTCCACATTAAAGGAGGCCGTGCGCATGGCGGAGCATCTGCGGGACTTCGGATATATGCCGGAGCAGGTGCAGGATTTTTATCCTACCCCCTCCACCCTTTCTACCTGTATGTATTATACAGGACTAGACCCGCGGGATATGTCGGAGGTGTATGTGCCGAAGAATCCCCATGAGAAGGCCATGCAGCGTGCGCTGATCCAGTACCGGGATCCGAAGAATTACGATCTGGTGCTGGAGGCGCTGAGGAAGACCGGCCGTATGGATCTGGTGGGATTTGGGAAGGAATGCTTGCTCCGTCCTAAAAATATGCAGGCCGGAAAGGATTCTGACCGGGGAAATAAGGCATATTGCAAAGGCAAGACGGAAAAGGCGGGGCGAAGCGGCCGGACAGGACAGAAAAAGAAGCGGACGATCCGCAATGTCCATAAAAAGAAATAGACATGAAAAGTGCATGTTTATCGGACTGGGATGTCCAATATGATATAGATAAGGGGAGAGCAGTATGAAGGTGAATAAGGGAGAGGCGGGATATATATCCGCCCGGAAAAAGAGCCTTGGTTTGCAGGCAGTGATTGGTTTCGGAATCGTAGCGGCATTTCTGCTGACCGGATATCTCAAAACCCATTCCAGATCGAATCTGTTTACGATCATTGCGGTGCTGATATGTCTTCCTTCGGCGAAGGCACTGACGGAGTGGATCGCGGTTTTTCCCTATGGAACCATCGACAGGAAGCTGGCAGAGGAGATTAAGGAGAAAAGCCCGCTGCTGACTACTGCCTTTGATTTAGTCATTACAAGCAGGGAAAAAATCATGCCGGTGGACGCGGTTGTTATATCCAATCAGACCGTTTTTGGTTATGCGTCGAATCCAAAGACGGATACTGAAGCAGCGGCAAAGCATATCAAGCGTATTCTGGCGGAGAACCATTACACGAAAGCGTCGGTAAAGTTTTTTTCCGAATATGTACACTTCTTATCCCGGGCAGAGGGTTTGAATAATATGGAGAAAATAGAACAGTCGGCGGATAAGGAGCTGGAAGCTGCTATCCGGCAGATTGTCTTAAATATATCGATGTAATATGAGTGGTGCAGTATGAAGAAGATCATTATTTCAGAAAGGGAAGAGGGACAGCGGCTGGATAAATTTCTAGCGAAATATATGGATCAGGCGCCGGCAGGCTTTTTCTATAAAATGATGCGGAAAAAGAATATCGTATTGAATGGAAAAAAGGCCGCCGGGAAGGAGAAGCTCCGGCAGGGAGATCAGATTAAGCTGTTCCTGTCTGATGAAACCGTTGAGAAATTTACAGGAACAGCCGGAAGGGCGCCCATGCAGAAAGGGAATATAGACCTTGCCGTCATCTATGAGGACGCGCATGTGCTGTTTGTAAATAAGCCCGCAGGACTTCTGTCCCAGAAGGCGAAACCCTCGGATGTGTCTCTGGTGGAGGTGATTACAGAATACCTGTTACAGTCAGGGAGCCTCGGGCCGGAGGATTTACGGATCTTCCGTCCGGGCATCTGCAACCGGCTGGACAGAAATACCTCCGGTATTGTTACCGCCGGGAAAAGCCTTGCAGGACTGCAGGCGTTAAGCCTTGGCTTTAAGGAGCGGACCTTCGGCAAGTATTACCGCTGTCTGGTAAAGGGCAGGGTAGATGAAAGCGCCTATATCAAGGGCTATCTGACCAAGGATAAAGAGAAAAATCAAGTAACTGTAAAGGAGTATCCCTCTGAGGGAGACGAGCTGATCGAGACCGAGTACCGGCCTGTCAGGGTAAGAGACGGCTATACACTGCTGGAGGTGCATCTGATTACGGGAAAGCCCCATCAGATCCGGGCACATCTGGCCTCGGTCCGGCATCCCATAATCGGGGATCCGAAATACGGAGACCGGAAGGAAAATAATAGGTTTAAAATGGACTACGGCTTAAGTTTTCAGCTTCTGCATGCCTGCCGGCTGGAGTTTCCGCAGATGGACTCAGTGCTTGCGTCTTTATCGGGAAGAAGGTTTTATGCGGAAGCGCCGGAGTTGTTTGGAAAAATTCAGGAAGATTTGATGGGAAGGATAGAGGAATGAGATGAGTACCTGGAATACCAGAGGCTTGAGAGGCTCTACTCTGGAGGATATGATCAACAGAACAAACGAGCGTTATCTGGAGCAGAAGCTTGCCCTGATCCAGAAGATTCCTACGCCGATCACGCCGGTCCGCATGGATAAGGAGCACAGGCAGATCACGCTGGCGTATTTTGAACAGCGCAGTACGGTGGACTATATCGGAGCGGTACAGGGGATCCCGGTCTGCTTCGATGCCAAGGAGTGTAATACGGATACCTTTCCGATCCAAAATATCCATGAGCATCAGGTGGTCTTTATGGAGAATTTTGAGAGGCAGCAAGGGATCGCATTTTTGGTTATCTCTTATACCGCAAGAAATGAGCTTTATTATATGCGCTTCAAGGAGGTAAGGAGATTCTGGAACCGGGCCATGGAGGGCGGAAGAAAGAGCTTCCGCATTGAGGAGCTGGATCCAAGGTTCTTCTTAGAGATTAAGGGAGGATGCTTTATCCCCTATCTGGATGCACTGAATCTGGATCTGGAGGAGAGGGACGAGGGTATTGACAGCATTTGAAAAAATGCGTATAATTCAAAAGGATTTTAACATGGTAGTTAGTTAAAGTGCAGGGAGATTTGATATGAAACAATTACAACACACGCCGGAGGGAGTCCGGGATATCTATAATATAGAATGCGGAAAGAAGCTGTCGTTAGAGAGCCGGCTTCACAAGGTGCTTCAGATGTACGGGTACCGGGATATCCAGCCGCCTACCTTTGAATTTTTTGATGTGTTCCGTGAAGAGATCGGAACCATTCCGTCAAAGGAACTGTATAAGTTTTTTGACAAAGAGGGAAATACGCTGGTGCTCCGGCCGGACTTTACCCCGTCTGTTGCAAGGGCGGCGGCAACGCTGTTCCCGGATAACGGCATGCCTGTCAGGCTGTGTTATACAGGAAATACCTTCCTCAATTATACAGGAAGTTATCAGGGGCGGATGCGGGAGGCTACCCAGATGGGCGCCGAGCTGATCGGCGTGGATTCTGTTGAGGCGGATGCAGAGATGCTTGCTATGGTGGTGGACTGCTTTACCACCATCGGGCTCCGGGATTTTGAACTGAGCGTGGGAATTGTGGATTATCTCCAAAGCCTGATCGAAGATGCATCCTTAGATGAGGAAGCGGAAGCCCGGGTCAGGGAGCTGATCGGCAACCGCAATTTTTTCGGCGTGGAGGAGTACCTTGATAATATTCAGGTAAGAAGAAGCGCCAAGGAGGCGTTTGCCGCCCTGGAGGATATGTACGGCGGCAGGGAGGTGCTGATCCAGGCGAAGAATATTGCTCCCAATTCCAAGGCTGTAAAGGCTGTAAGAAGGCTGGAGCGCATCTACGATATTTTAAAGGTCTACGGCATGGAGGAGCATGTCTCTTTTGATTTTAGCATGAGCGGGCTGTATGGATATTATACCGGGATCATTTTCCGGGGATATACCCATGGGACCGGAGACGCCATCGTAAAGGGCGGGCGTTATGACCATCTGCTGGAGAAATTCGGCAGGAAGTCGCCGTCTATCGGCTTTGCCCTTGTGATCGACCAGCTTATGAACGCCCTGACCAGACAGCATATCCGCATTTCCTATGCGAGAAAGAATACCCTGATCCTCTATGATGAAGGAAAGCAGAAGAATGCGATCAAGCTTGCCAGGGATTTCCGTGAGAAATGCAAGAATACAGAGCTGGTCCGGCGGCTGCCGTCGAAATCCTTGGAGGACTATATGGAATACGGCAAGGAAAATTACGCCGGCAATCTGATTTATATTCAGGATAATCACCAGATCGTGATGATCAATCTGGTGACAGGAGAGAGAAAATTAATCAATTGAGATAGATAGGAGCCTGCTATGAGATATCTTACATTTGCCCTGGGAAAGGGGCGTCTGGCGGAGCAGACATTGGATCTGCTGGAACAGATTGGGATTACCTGCGAAGAGATGAAGGATAAGAGTTCAAGGAAGCTGATTTTTGTAAATGAAGAGTTAAAGCTGCGGTTTTTCCTCTCGAAAGGACCGGATGTGCCCACCTATGTGGAATACGGGGCCGCAGATATCGGCGTTGCGGGCCGGGATACCATTTTGGAGGAGGGACGCAAGGTTCACGAGGTATTAGATCTTGGATACGGGAGATGCCGGATGTGCATCTGCGGACCCAAAAGCGCCGGTGCGTATCTGAAGCACCATGAGCTGATCCGGGTGGCCACCAAGTATCCGAATATTGCAAAGGATTATTTCTATAATGTGAAGCATCAGACTGTGGAGATCATCAAGTTGAACGGTTCCATCGAGCTGGCGCCGATCGTAGGCCTGTCCGAGGTGATCTGCGATATTGTGGAGACAGGGTCTACCCTGCGGGAGAACGGACTGTCCGTATTGGAGGAGGTCTGTTCTTTATCGGCAAGGATGATCGTGAACCCGGTCAGCATGCGGATGGAAAGCGAACGGATCAAGGATCTGATTCAGCGGCTGAGAGCCATAATCTAAATAGGGAAGTGCAGATATGAGAATCAATAGACTGGATAAGGGAACAAAGGAAAATCTTCTGGAAGAGCTGTTGAAACGAAGCCCCAACAGCTATGGGCAGTATGAGAAGAGCGTGGCAGAGATTCTGGAGCGGGTAAAGACAGAAAAGGACAAAGCACTGTTTGAGTATACAGCACAGTTTGACCATGCTGAGATTCATGCAGAGAATATTCAGGTAACGGAAGAGGAAATAAAGGAAGCCTATGAGGAAGCGGGGGAAGAGCTGGTGCGGATCATCCGCAGGGCCCTTGCCCACATCCGAAGCTACCATGAGAAGCAGAGACAGTTCAGCTGGTTTGACAGCAAGCCGGACGGCACGATCCTGGGACAGAAGGTGACGGCCCTTCACCGGGTGGGAGTCTATGTGCCGGGAGGAAAAGCGGCGTACCCCTCTTCGGTGCTGATGAATATTGTACCGGCAAAGACAGCAGGTGTGGATGAGATTATCATGGTAACGCCGCCGGGACGGGACGGCAGGGTGAATCCGAACACACTGGTTGCCGCCCATGAGGCGGGAGCCGACGTGATCTATAAGGCGGGCGGAGCCCAGGCGGTGGGGGCGCTGGCTTACGGCACAGAGAGCATCCCCAAGGTAGACAAGATTGTGGGTCCCGGCAATATCTATGTGGCTCTTGCCAAGAAGGCAGTGTACGGCCATGTGAGCATTGACGCCATCGCAGGCCCCAGTGAGATCATGGTGATCGCAGACGAGACGGCTAATCCGAGATATGTGGCGGCGGATTTGCTGTCCCAGGCGGAGCATGATGAGCTTGCGTCGGCGATTTTAGTGACCACCAGCGAAGCGCTTGCAGAGGCGGTATCCGAACAGGTAGACGGATTCCTTCAGGAGCTTTCCAGGGCAGAGATCATCCGGAAATCTCTGGATAATTACGGGTATATCCTGCTTGCGGATACCTTGGAGGATGTGATCGATATTGCAAATGAGATTGCTTCGGAGCATCTGGAGATCATGACTAAGAACCCCTATGACATTATGACAAGGATCCGGAATGCAGGGGCGATCTTTATGGGCGAATATGCAAGTGAGCCGCTGGGAGACTATTTTGCAGGGCCGAACCATGTGCTGCCCACAAACGGCACCGCGAAATTCTTCTCACCCTTGTCGGTGGACGATTTTATCAAGAAATCCAGCATCATCGGCTATTCGAGGGAAGCGCTCAGCCAGGTGCATGAGGACATTGAAGCATTCGCCAAGGCCGAGCACCTGACGGCTCACGCAAACTCTATTCAGGTAAGATTTGAACAATAATATGAAAGAAATAACGATAACCTGTGCGGTTTAGCCGGAGTTAGCAGTTAGTCTGCTGAAATGCTGCCCAGCTTTCTATAAAGAACAGACACTGCTTAGGGCAGCCCGCAGGTCAGAACCAAACCACATAGGTGGAAGGACTTTGGAGTAGGGAGGGATACCGATGGAGAGGACAGCAAGCTATCGGCGCACAACAAAGGAAACTGATATTTCTGTAACCATTAATCTGGACGGACAGGGAAAGAGCGATATCCATACCGGCATCGGATTTTTTGATCATATGCTGGACGGCTTTGCCCGCCACGGCTTGTTTGACCTGGAGGTAAAGGCAGAGGGCGATCTGTATGTGGACTGCCATCACACCATTGAGGATACAGGGATCGTGCTGGGAACAGTAATCAGGGAGGCTCTGGGGGATAAGGCCGGGATCAAGCGTTACGGGAGCTTTCTGCTTCCCATGGACGAGACGCTGGCGCTCTGTGCCATTGATCTGTCCGGACGGCCCTATCTGAACTATCAGGCGGATTTTACCTGCGAGAAGCTGGGAGACATGGATACAGGGATGATAAAGGAATTTTTCTATGCAGTATCTTACAGCGCGGCTATGAACCTGCACTTAAAGATTATGGACGGAGGAAATAACCATCATATGGCGGAGGCTCTGTTCAAAGCGTTTGGAAAGGCGCTGGATATGGCAGCGGCGAAAGAACCAAGAATGAAAGAAGCGTGGACCACCAAAGGCACGCTGTAGAGGACGGTAACATGATTTATAAGAGAGTAATTCCATGTATATTTATAGATTCAGGAAATGCAGTAAAATGGTTTGACGATAAGACAGTGCTCACAAAGGATGTGATTTCACTGGCAAAATATTACAGCGGGCACGGGGCAGATGAGCTTCTGATCTTTGATCTGTCGGAGACGGACGAGGAGCATGATGAAGCTATCGGCCTTATGAAGAAGATCAACCGGGTAATCCGGATTCCCATGATTGCCGGGGGCAATATCCGGCGTCAGGAGGATGTAAAGAAAATTCTGTATACCGGCGCTAAGCAGGTGCTGATTAATTTTTCAAAGAAAAACAGTGTAGAAATGATGGAGGAGGCATCCCGCCGGTTTGGCAGGGAAAAGATTGCAGTATCGCTGAACGACTTTGATTCTTTGTTCAAACACCAGCATTCCATAAATGAGCATTGCAGTGAGATCGTATTTATGCACAGGCTGGATCTGGATTCCGTTATCAATACCACAGAGATCCCCTGTGTGATCGTTACAGATACCATGGAAGAGCCGGAGCTGTTTAAGATCCTGAAATGTCCGGGGGTCAGAGGCCTGTCCGGAAAATATGTGAGCCAGACAGATATGGAATTTACTAAATTCAAGGAAAAATGCGAGCAGGAGCAGATTTCTATGACTTCTTTTGAAAGCAGGATGGAGTTTTCTGAATTTAAGCTGAATGCGGAGGGCCTGATTCCGGTAATTGTACAGCATTATAAGACCCAGGAGGTACTTATGATGGCGTATATGAATGAAGAGGCGTTTTATTCTACGATCAAGACCGGGAAAATGACCTATTACAGCCGGAGCAGAAAATGCCAGTGGGTAAAGGGAGAAACCAGCGGACACTATCAGTATGTGAAATCCCTTACCATAGACTGTGATAAAGATACGCTGCTTGCGAAGGTGGAGCAGATAGGCGCCGCATGCCATACGGGAAACGCGTCCTGTTTCTTCCAGCCGATCGTAGGGACGGACTTTGATGAGACCAATCCGCTGCAGGTATTTGAATCGGTCTATGCGACCATTGAAGAACGCAGGAAGAATCCGCGGGAAGGATCCTATACCAATTATCTATTTGATAAGGGTATAGACAAGATCCTGAAAAAAGTGGGCGAGGAAGCAACCGAGATTATTATTGCGGCGAAGAATCCGAATCCGGAAGAGGTTAAATATGAGATGGCAGATTTCCTGTACCACGCTATGGTGCTTATGGTTGAGCGCGGAGTGGACTGGGAGGATATTGTCAGGGAGCTTGCCGACAGATAACAGGTATATTTGGACAGGTTCCGGCATAGATTGTACTAATGAAGTTATTTTTAGGAGAGATTTTTTGAATCAGTCAGAAAAGAGAAGGAAAGAGCTGCTAGAATCCACCAGGGCGCTTTATAGAGACAGCCGTATTCCGCCGGCCGTGCATCCCAGATATGGTAACATTTATTCTGATTTATACGGGGAGGAAGCGCCTGCCGGAAGCTTCGGGCTCCGGGTGGTACTATGCTGTATCCTATTTGCCGCATTTGTGATGATGGATTACAATGATGTGAAGATCGCCCAGGTAAGCAGCCAGATGGTAACCCAGACAATCGAGTCGGATTCCGGCCTTGCAGAAGCCTGGAATGAGCTGTAAGTTATTATTACAGGAGAGTATAAGGAAGGACTATGAGGTTAAACCAATGAAAAAGAGAGGATTGATCCTGCTGTCAGGTATTATGTTTTTGTGTGCTGTTCTTGCCGGAGGATGCGAGAAGAAGGAATCAGCGGACGATTATCTTGGACGGCAGATTACCAGAGCAAAGGAAAGAGAAGGAGAACTGTCAGGAATCCTTGAGGATGGAATTGCACAGGTGAAGGACAAGGAGTCCTTTGTGATCGATTTTCCAGAGGAATTGAAGGAGCCCTATGAGGCATTTTTACAGAAAGCTCTGAATCAGGTACAGTTTGAACTCAATAAGGTAGATAAGGAGTCGGAGAATACTTATCTGGTAAGGGTGACCTATGAACCGTTAGATATTGCTTCCGTGACAGAGAAGATCAATGAGGAGTATGTGAAAAATATTGCGTCTACGGATTTAACTACAGAGGTCAGGCTGCTGCTTGAGAAGGATGCGGAGCTTCTGGATACTGCAGAGAAACAGCAGAAGAAGTCCCGGACTATCGAAGTAACAAAATCCGGAGACAGCTTTTCTATCAAAGAAACGGATATGAAGGAGCTTATGGAAGAAGCACTTCCGGGATATATGGATCCCTATGCGGCTGTTGCAGATGTGTTTGATATGCGGGATTTTATTGAGGCCTATCTGGATGCCTGCTTTAAGGGGGATACAGAGCGGTATATTCTTCATACGGAAGTATCTGTTGAGGATGCCGCGGCGTGGTATGAGGAGGCTTTTCAGGAATTTCAGATCGATGATTTTTCAGCAGAACAGAATGAGAGGTTTCAGGATGCTGCGAAGAGAATCTTTGCAAACTGCCGGTATTCTGTGGGTATTACTAAGAGGAACTCACTGACAGAGTATGTATTTGAACTGACAACTACGCCAAATATCAGCTTTATCAGCGCCGCAGATGAGATGGAGGCGGGAACCTATTACAGTCAGGAAGAGGCACGGGAGGCTTTCTTAAGTGTGTATGATAAATATGCTGCGGAATCCTCCTATGGAGAGGAGAAAAAGATTTCAGTCACGTGGAATACGCTCAACATGCTGAACGACAGGATGGATGATGCAGATTATAACAGTATGATTGATGCCATCATTCCGGCGGAGTAGGTATTTTGTCAAAGAGTTATTGACAGATAACAATAAAGGTGTTATGATAAATAAGAAGTTAGGAACATCTAACCTTCAAATGTGAAAATGCCTCGTGCATTTTCTTTTTTAAAAAGATGTTAGTCTAAGCTAACAAAAGAACGGAGGGACAAACTGTGAGTGTTGTGATTATAGGCGGACACGAGCGTATGGAAACGAAATATAAAGAAATCTGTAAAAGGTACCACTGTAAAAGCAAGGTTTTTACAAAGATGAAAGCCGATTTGAATCATAAAATCGGGAAACCGGATTTGATTATTTTATTTACGGCAACGGTATCTCATAAGATGGTCCGCTGTGCGGTTGTGGAATCGGAGCGTACCAAGGCGGCATTGGAGCGCTCTCATAGCAGCAGTGCAAGTGCGCTGATCAATATACTGGAGACTTATACAGTCTGAGCAGGGTATGCTTACAACAACGGATAAGTTGACGCAGTGACAGATGACAGGTATAATAGGAGTGAATAATGCTCCTGCTTATTTTGTATATGAATAAGAGATATGCCTGTATGATGTATAATCCACAGCTTGAGAAGTTTGGAGGTATTTAACCGCTGTGGGAATCGCAATGACGTGCTGATTGCGATCAAGAACTGGGAGAGTGTCCGTCCGCTGACGAAGATCATACCGGTTTGGAAAAGATAGGATATTGATGAATATAAGGATACTTTTTCATGAAAACCCGCCGCTCCATAGATGACCAATCATCTATGGAGCGGCGGATTCTTAATGATGCTTATGAATTAAGACTGTCTTATAAAATGTTACCTTGCCAGAAAGTTTTCAAAACTGAAATTTTAAGAGAGACAATATCCCGCACTGTTACATTTGGCGGAGGTGGAAGGTTTTGACCAACTGTTTCAATACATTGGCCTGAGCGCTGAGCTCCTGGCTTGTAGCCGCGCTCTCCTCAGCTGTAGAAGAATTAGTCTGTACCACGCTGGTAATCTGTTCAATTTGATTCTGAATCTGCTCCACTGCTCCCGCCTGAGTTTGCACATCAGCAGCAATTCCATTAATGGTTTCTACAATTCCATGCGTACCTGCTACTACGTTTTCCATCTGTTTAGCAGTAGCATCCGCAATCTGTGTACCCCGGTTTACTGCATCAATGGAATGTCCGATAAGTGCGGAGGTAGACCGGGAGGCCTCGGCGCTCTTGGCGGCCAGATTGCGGACTTCATCGGCAACCACAGCAAATCCTTTGCCCGCTGTACCAGCACGAGCGGCCTCTACAGCGGCATTCAGAGCAAGGATATTGGTCTGGAATGCAATATCTTCAATTGTCTTGATGATTTTCTCAATTTCGTTGGAACTGTTGGTAATTTCCCCCATAGCGGTTATCATTTCCTGCATCTTTAGATTGCCCTCGGCAAGCTGACAGCCTATATTTCCAATCTTATCTCGTGCCTGCTGGGCATTTCCCGCAGTTTGCTTGATGTTTTCTGTGACAGAATGCATCGTTTCTTCCAGTTCCTCTACTGCGCCGGTCTGTTCCACAGAACCCTGGCTGAGTGCTTGAGAGGCAGTAGACATCTGCTCCGCACCGTTGGAAACATGCTCCGCGCTGGAAACGATCTGTCCCATGGTACTGTTGAGCTTTTGGAGAATATCATTCAAGGAAGTACGGATGGAAGCAAAATCCCCAACATATTCCTGAGTAATCTGCGCTGTCAGATCACCGCCGGCAATGGCCTCCAGCAGATTGGATATCTCTCCAATATATTCTCTCAGACGGTAGATCGTATTGTCAAAGCTCTTGGACAAAATCCCGATTTCATCGTTGGAGTCAATCCCTACCATCATTGTCTGGTGCTGATTTAACCCTAGATCACCCTGCTCCAAGGTCTGTGCCAATATAGACAAGCGGAAGAGAGGGGTAGAAACCGCTCTTTTTATATAGGCGCCAACAATTATGATTCCAAGAATGATCAGCGCAATTCCAGCTAAACAGGACAAAATAACGGTCAGACGGATTTGTCTCGATGCGGACGACATGGAGATCCCCGCAAAAATCAGACCGTCTATTTGGCCGCCGGCGTCATAAGTAGGGACATATGAGCACAGATGCTCTTCCCCTAAAATAGTAGCCCGTCCTACGTAGCTTTTGCCCTGTTCCAGTACTATATCGGCAAGTTCGCTGGAGAGGCGGGTGCCCACGGCTCTTTCCCCGTTTTGCTCAATAGTGGTGTAAGCTCGTTCGTCTCCATGGAAAATTGTAAATTCACATCCCATTTCCTGTTTGAGTTCATCTAAAAGCGCTGTCTTGTCATCATCTCCAGAATAGTCAGACAGCTCGTAGGCCAGCACATTGGTGCCGTTTACACATTCGTTTTGCATCATGGACATAGTGAGCCGATAGAACATCAGCACACACAAAACCACAACCAAGGTGATGCTCAAGCCTAACATCGCCGCAACCAGATTTCCAACTTTGCGGCCAATGCGTTTCATTTTTTGTTTGTCGTTTCCACGGTTTATCATAGGTGCCATATGTTTCACTCCTGTTCTATTCATTTTTGCATCTCATACGATTTCAGTTTGACAATCTGATTTTGTCAATAAGCACAATAAAAGCCGCTCAATCCACCAGTCAGAATCTTTATGCCATATAAAAAGGTGGGCGATAGGCTTTGAAATTAGTATACCACAATTTTCCTATAAAGAATAGTGAATATTTATATTGAATTATTTTGCTGTAACGCTTCAGCGCTGCTATTCAGTCTCAGGCAGACTATAAGATGATTCTTATATTTGTGAATAGCTTTTATAATAGAAGATGATATAATAATGGTTATAAAATAGTGATGTCAAAGACTTTTGACATTGCAAAACAGTGGAAAGTCAAAGACTTTTGATAGACGAAATACATGAATTTGATTAGACTGGAGTGGAAAGGAGACAGGATAAGATGGAACTGGGAAAACAGATTAAGAAGTATCGGGGTGAGCTTGGTCTCTCGCAGGAGATGCTGGCAGAAAAGATATATGTTTCGAGACAGACGGTATCAAACTGGGAGAATGATAAAAATTATCCGGATATCAACAGTCTGCTCCGCTTGAGTGAAGTCTTTCAGGTTTCTGTAGATATTCTGATCAAAGGAGATGTGGAGAAAATGGAAGAAGAAATTAGACAGGAGGACAGACAGCAGTTTGAGCGGGACAGTAATATTTTCGCGGCGTTAATGCTGGCTGATCTCCTGACGCCGGTTCCGCTGCTGCATTACCTGGGTAATATGGGAATCGTTATGTGGGCGGCGATGTTTGGCGTCACAGGCTGGTTTGCGCTTAGGGTTGAGCAAAAGAAGAAGGCGTTCGATATCCAGACCTATAAGGAGATCGTGGCTTTCACACAGGGAGAGGGACTGGATGAAATTGCAAAAGCGAAGGAAGAAGGGAAGCGTCCTTACCAGAAAATTCTTATGGCAGCGGCTGTGGGACTCATCACCTTAGCTGTTTCGGTTTTGATGATTTGGATTCTTAGAGTGTAAATTTTGTTACCGGGAAATTATAAATTTTGAAGGAAAAGAGGATTTGACTTATGACAGATAAACAGTTTGCGGAAAACTACATAAAAAAGGAAAGAGAAGAAATAAGGCGGCGGGATTCAAGAATATTCCATATAATAATACTGGTGTGCCTGCCTCTCTTTTTTGCAGGATATTTCTATGCGCTATATAGAGGGAATAACAGCAATGTATCTAGTTATTCGCTTCTGATACTGGCGTTTAGTGCGGCGGGTTCAAATGTCTTGTTTACAGGAAAAAAGATGGAGCAGAAGGCGCTGAACCTTTTAGTAAAATTAGACGCCGTGTTATTCCTTGTTTGGACGGCAATTGTAATCATTCAATTGATATTGAAGTAGAATTTTGATGCTAAGGAAAGCGTGATCGGAGGGCTGGATATGACGTTACAGCAATTAAGATACATGATAACTGCCGCAGAACAGGGCTCTATTACAGAAGCAGCCAAAAAGCTGTTTATTTCACAGCCGAGTCTTTCCGGGGCGATAAGAGAAGTGGAAAAGGAAGCAGGGATTACTATTTTTAACCGCTGCCGGGCAGGCATAGCATTGACGACAGAAGGCATGGAATTTTTAGGATATGCAAGGCAGGTTGTGCAGCAGATGGAGCTTTTAGAATCCCGGTATATAGATAATCAGCCGGAAAAGCAGAGGTTTTGTATCTCTACGCAGCATTATACGTTTGCCGCCAATGCTTTTGTGGAGCTGGTGAAACAGTTTGGACAGGAGAGATACGAGTTTATTTTGAACGAGACACAGACTCACCAGATTATTCTGGATGTCAGGAACCGTTTCAGCGATTTGGGGGTACTCTATCTTAGCAGAGCGAACGAACATGTATTGATGAAAGTTTTTGAAGAATATGATCTGAATTTTTATGAATTGTTTACGGCTGCTCCCCATGTATTTTTACGGAAAGGCCATCCGCTGTCAGGACGCGGCAGGATCAGCCTGGAGGATCTGAGGCCGTATCCAAGGCTGAATTTTGTACAGGGGGCATACGAATCTTCCAATTATGCAGAGGAGCTGTTCAATAACGAGATTGCAGAAAAGAGTATTAAGATTAGCGACAGGGCTGCTATTGTGAATTTTATGATCGGGCTGGACGGCTATACCATATCAAGCGGTATTTTCCCCAGATATCTTCATGGGGATTCGATTATTTCTATTCCCTTGGACGAGGATGAAACCATGCGGATAGGGTATATCCTGAATAAAGACAGAGAATTATCCAGACTGGGAGAAATTTATGTAGAAGCCCTGAAGCAGTATCAGAGAGCTTAGTTCCATAGGTTTAAACTATGCTTTGACATAAATGTTTGGTATTACCTATCACACGGCATTCTGCTGTATAATGATAGCAGAAAGGAGGCGCTGCCATGTGCCAGGCTATGTGATAGGTAATTATTTTGTTTATTCTATGATTAATGCATTTACACCGGGGCCGGGGAATATTCTGGCTTTAAATACGGTGACAAATTACGGATGGAAGAAAGGAAGTCCTTTGTTTTTGGGAATTTTCTCCGGATACTATGTTGTGCAGATGATCTGTGCAGTAGTTGTTTATGGGGTGAGTACATTGCTGCCGGACGTGCTGGGGGTAATGAAGTATATAGGAGCCGCATATATTCTCTGGCTTGCAGTCCATATTGCATTTAGCCGTCCGGATAGGGACGGAGGGGAGAGATCGGCGTCCTTCTGGAAAGGGTTTATGCTGCAGTTTGTGAATGTGAAGATTTATCTGTTTGGAATTACGGCATTGACCGGGTATGTGACGAATTACAGCACGTCTCTGCACGTACTGGTTTTCTTTGAGCTTGTGATTGCAACAATCGGGACAATTGCTACATCGGCATGGATCGGCGCCGGGCTGGCGATTCAGAAAATTTATCTGAGACATTACCGTTTGATCAACATTGTCCTTGCTGTTACTTTGCTGGAATGTGTATACAGTATATTGAAATAGCCTGACCACAGGCGCACAGGCTCCTATGGAAATGGTATGGCTTCTATGGTCAAATTCCTGAACCCTCCGGAGCATGTTTTTATATTGATGGAGAAGAACCATGTGTTACCTATGAGAGCTGGAGCTGGCTTGATTTTGATGCACTATGGAATACCAGATGCCAGCGCAGGGGCGGGTTGATTTTATATCATTTCTCAAAATAAAATGTCATGTAATTTTCTATAAAGTCTGGACAGGCAGTATTCGATATAAGGATTGAATACTGCCGTTTCTTTTTATCATTGCTGGAAAATCAGCATATATCCTGATATGCATTTTTATAAACCTGAAATGTGGATTATACCAAAAAACACATGTTAAAATTAAATTTTTCAATGAGTTTAGGAAATGGGGGATAAAGATGGAAAATACTTTGAAAAATTATGCGGCATATCTGGAAGAGCAGGAGCTGTCAGAGGGTACAGTCAGTATTTACTTAAGATATGCAAATCAGATTGAGCAGTATACGGCGGAGGAAGGAATCTCGAAGAAAATGATTTTTGCATATAAAGAAAGTTTGTGGCAAAGGCGTGCGGCTCCCACAACCGTTAATCTTGTTGTAATAGCGGTCAATAAATATCTAAAGTATGCAGGTTATAGGGAATGTACAGTTAAAACCGAAAGAATACAAAAAAGAAAAAGTCTTGAAAATGTGCTCAGTGCAGAAGATTATAGAAGGATGCTTGAGTATGCCAGAAAAAGCGGAAGGATGAAGTATTATTACATTATGAAGACGCTGGCACAGACAGGAATCCGTATTAATGAACTGCGTTATTTTACGGTTGAGGCGCTGGAAGTACGGAAAATACAGGTGAACAGCAAAGGAAAAATAAGGGAAATCTACCTGCCGGAGGGATTGATACGGGATCTGAAAGAATACTGCATAGCAGAAAGGATTACAAGCGGGGTAATATTTATGGGGAACGCGCAGAAACCAATAGGGAGAGCCTCCGTGTATAAAATGCTTTCCCGTATCGGGGAGTCGGCAGGCGTAGCCAGAGAGAAGGTTTATCCCCATAGTTTTCGTCATTTATTTGCCGTTACATATATGAATTGCTATGGAAATCTGACAGAGTTAGCTGATATTTTGTTTCATTTGTCAATAGATATTTGAAAAAAATTTAAAGGAATTTGAATGAAATTATTTGTCGAATTAAAATAATCATTATCTATATTAATATGTGTTAATATTGAAGAGTAATACATGTCTTTCATTAGTATCCATCATTCATAGGAAGAGTTCAGGGAAACAAAATATCGTATTATGGATACATCAAAAAACAATAAGGAGGAAAAAACATGTATTACTTGTATCACACAAAAACTGGAACAACCTGTTACTATACGGACTCCAAGATTATGAAAAAGGAAGCTTTCGTGGAGGTATTAAAGCGTAAATATCATCAGGTAAATGCGGCGGTGTCTGCAGTGATAAATTCAACAGTGAAACCGAAAGCCCAGGCGGGAATCAAACTTATTTATGCTAATAGTAAAAATGGCATTGCTGTTGGCCGGATATTGAAAGAAAATTCTGAACTTGCAGGTGTAATCCGGGACAAATTATCTGAAGATGATGCGGCAGAGAAAGTGGTGGATATCATTTGCGAGGCAATATCCGAGTACGGCGCAGGACTGTCGAAGGAAGAAATCAAAAAAGCAATGCAGGCAGAAGCAGATGAGGAGCCGGTAGGCGGAGCAGTTATTGCATATAACAATTATGTGATTATTTCTTAAATCTCCATATTCACATACTATTCATGAGAAGAATGGGCTGCTGTAGTATATACGGCGGCCCGTTTTATGAGAAAGGCGGAATAGGAATGAAATATTATTTTGAAATTATAACTACGAATAAAGAGGGCGCTGGAACGAATTCAAATTTTACAATTCGGTTTTGGGGAGAGAAAGGACAAGGGGATACCTTTAGCCTTTTTTCTGCTATTGGAAAAACAAAGATAGAGAATGGTGAAGTGCTGAAGTTTGCGGTTGACAGCAGCACAGATGCTGGCTGCGTAAATAAAATAGAACTGACAAGAGACTGGCAGTTACTTTTTTTTGACGGCTGGGCGATTGATTATATTAAGGTTAGTAAGCAGCCGATTCTTAATAATCAGATTGTTTCTGTTTTCCAAGCTAATACAGAAATCAGTAAACCTGGTGAAACAAAGACTTTTAATAAACCAGACGGTTATCCCTATTCCATAGTCAGTAAGACATCCCGATATGAGGTGGAAAACGGCGGGATGCTTTTTGTTCCTCCTTCTGTACATTATAATAAAACAGTGTCAACAGACTTGAATATCATGGTAAACAGATCTTCTGTTAAAACAACAGACAAAAATACAGGGATGAGCATAAATATTTCGCAGCAGGCAGTTACATCTGCTTTTGATGAACATATTAATTCTTCCATTACGGAAACGCTGGATGTATCTGTAAACACAACAGTCCAGTATACGGATACGATAGATATTGACGGGGGAGATAAACCACTCACTTATGAAATCCTGTGGCAGAAAGAAATCTGTACAATGTCCGTAGAGATGGGAGAGCTTATTATTACATTTGATATTCCCAAAAGGAAAATATTTGCAGGGTTACGGCAGATGTCCGATAATAAACAGAACTCTGTATTTGATTCAATAGGGATTGCCCTTACAAGAAAGTGTACGGCACAGTGTGAAATGTGCTGTTTTGAATGCGGTCCGGATAAAGAGGAAAGGCTGGAAAAGGAGCTGGTATTCCGCATAATTGACGAGGCCGCTGAAATAGAGGAAATCAGAAAAATTGGTTTCACAGGAGGAGAAGCTACTCTGTGCGCTGATGTATTGCTGGAGGCAATTGCAAGAACAAAACAAAACGGTATGAAGTCATCACTGACCAGTAATGGTGTCTGGGGAGCCGGGCCGGGTACAGCAATGGAATGGCTGGTACGGCTAAAGGCGGCAGGCTTGGATTCGCTGACGCTGAGTATCGATGAATATCATCAGAATTATGTGCCGTTAGAAAGCATCCGGAATATCATACGTGCAAACAGAGAAGTCAGGATCAGTCTCAGCCTTGGCGTGGGAGACAGTCTTGGAGAGAGGAATGCGGCCGCCCTGCTGCAGGAATTAAAAGAAGATGTTTATGAGTTCCCTATATTTCTGTATCCATTTATGCCAGTGGGCAGAGGGGAAGGACTGGAGCGGATCCTGCTGCAGAAGGTGGATGGGAACTGGTCCTGCCGCAATCAAAGGATGCTTTCTATTTTATATGATGGAAGCGTGTACCCATGCTGTTCACAGGCAGTATATGGAAGCCTTTTGTGTGAGGGAAATATCAGGGAGATGTCTTTGAAAGATATCATAGACCGGTATAAATATCTCAGCCTTTTTTCTGAGCTGACCCGTCACAAATTCGGCTGGCTGTTAGCAAAGGCAGAAGAATACCAGATCCCGGTGAATAGAGAAAGTCATTCACCCTGCGGTTTCTGCCATGAAATATTTACCAATCAGGAATTTGTGGAACGGCTCAGGAAGGAGCTGCCAATATCTGTGCTGATGGCTCAGGACAGTGGACAGAAAGTGATTGGAACAATTGGTAAGGATTTCCAATAAAATTACAAAAGATATATTTTTCCGGTTTCCATGCCATATAATGGCGCATAAAAACAGCAGGAGATTTTCAGCTTTATTTCAGAGTATCAGTATATTATAATATAGGGGAAATGGAGGTAAACAGCCTTGAAGATACTGATTGTGGAAGATGAAAAATTGCTGGCTGATTCGATTGGAAAGCTTCTAAAGAGTAAGGGATTTGATGTGGAAACTTCCTATGACGGTGAAATGGGAAAAGAGTATGCAGAGCTTGGCATCTATGATTTACTGATTCTGGATGTTATGATGCCGAAAATGAACGGCTATGAGCTGGCAGAAAAAATCCGTGCCAAACATTTGGGAACGCCGATTCTTATGCTGACTGCAAAATCTGATCTGGAAGACAGAATACATGGCTTAAATTCCGGAGCTGATTACTATTTGACGAAGCCTTTTGATACGAGAGAGCTTCTGGCATGTGTCAATGCATTGCTGCGCAGGCAGGGAGCGCAGGTTGATGTGGTTGCCTTTGGCAATACATCTCTGGAGCTTGCATCTGCTATGCTGGTCTGCGGTCCTAACAGGGTACGGCTTTCCGCAAAGGAATTTGATATTATGCGTTTTCTCTTCCAGACCGGAGAGCGGAATCTTTCAAAAGAAACGATTCTAGCCCGGGTATGGGGGTATGATTCTGATGCAGTGGAAAATCATGTGGAAGTTTATATTGGTTTTCTAAGAAAGAAGCTTGCCAGCATCGGTTCTGATATCCGGATCGAGGCGATACGGAGGCTGGGGTATCATCTGGAGGTAAAACAGGATGATTAGGAGGCTAAGGGGAAAGTTTATCTTAATCAATATGACGATCGTAACAATTATGATCTGTGTGATTCTGGGACTGGTGTATCATTTTACAAAAGAAAATATTGAAGCGAACAGTATTAATATGATGCAGAATATTGCAGCCCGGCCGATCCAGATGGATACGCCGGGGAAATCAGAGGATGAGATACGCCTGCCTTATTTCACACTTCAGATAGAACCGGATGGAGAATTGATGACAACGGGCGGCGGGTATTATGATCTGTCAGATCAGGATTTTCTGGATCATTTGATAAAGGATGTGGTTGAGTCTGGACAAATGCTTGGCATCATTGAAGAATATAATCTTCGCTTCTATCATATGCCTTCACCCCGGTTTCAGAGATTTGTATTTGTAGATATTTCCAATGAGCTTGCAACGTTAAAGGGATTGATGCGGATCTGCTTTTTGATTGGTATTGTAAGCTTTCTTGTTTTTTTGTGGTTTTGTATGATTTTATCCAGATGGGCAGTAAAGCCTGTGGAACTGGCCTGGAAGCATCAGCGCCAGTTTGCGGCGGATGCTTCTCATGAGCTGAAGACACCGCTGACCGTGATCATGACAAATGCAGAGCTAATGCAGAGTCCGGAATATGACGAAGCCGATAAGACAGATTATCTGGCAGGGATTTTGTCTATGTCCAAACAGATGAGAAGACTGATTGAGCAGATGCTGGAGCTTGCAAGAACTGACAGCATACAAAAAAAACCTGACCTTCGGCCGGTTGACTATAGCAAATTAGTATATGATGCCGTGCTCCCGTTTGAACCTGTTTTTTTTGAAAAGGGGTTGGAGCTGATAACCGATATAGAAGCGGATATACGGGTAAAAGGAGCAGAGAGCCAGCTTCGGCAGATTGTGGAAATTCTGCTGGATAATGCAGGAAAATATGGGCGGAAAGTAAGAACGGCATTAACAGTTTTCATATAAAACTTCCTGTTCTTTCAGTATCATTTCAGGGATTGCCTTTACAATAGCATTATAAGCTATACAAGGGGTGATCAGAAATGGATAATAACTATACATCAAATTCTTCATCAGTTAGTAAGGTGACTGCATTTGCCAGATTAAAGGAACAGCAGTGTGCGCTGAACATGCAGATACGGCTGGCAATGCAGGTTCACGATATAAAAGGACAGAAGAAATTGGAGCTGGAGATGTCAAAGCTTATGAAGCAGATGAACAGGGTCAGCGTATGAATATGATAAAGAAAAGGTGCGTGTAGAGTAACATGCACCTTTTCTTTATCATGGATTGAATTGTCTTAATGTCTGGACGGACTGCCTTTTAACCGGAATCTTCCTACGAGACTCCTCATAATCTGTGACTGGCTGGACAGCTCTTCACTTGCGGCCGCGCTTTCCTCGGCAGTTGCTGAGTTGGTCTGTACAACGCTGGAAATCTGGTCAATTCCCATGGTAATCTGAGAAATAGCATCAGCTTGATTACTGCTGGCCTCTGAAATCTGTCCGATAATATTTGTCATTTCATTTACGTCATTTACTGCCTGAAGCAGATTCTGAGCTGTTTCATCGGCAATCTTTGTTCCGTTTTCTACTGCTTTTAATGAGTTTTCAATCAAAGCAGAAGTGTTTTGAGATGCTTCTGCACTTTTGCTTGCCAGATTGCGGACTTCATCGGCTACCACAGCAAATCCTTTTCCAGCTGTGCCTGCGCGGGCGGCTTCTACAGCGGCGTTAAGGGCAAGAATATTGGTCTGGAAAGCAATATCCTCAATTGTCTTAATAATTTTGCCGATTTCGCTGGAGCAGTTACTGATATCACCCATTGCCTGTATCATCCGCTGCATTTTTTCATTGCTTACATTCATTTCTGTGCTGACGCCGCCTGCCATTGCATTGGCCTGCTGAGCATTGTCTGCGTTCTGTTTTACCCTATTGGAGATTTCATTAATAGTGGCAGCAAGCTCCTGCACAGAACTTGCCTGTTCGGTCGCTCCCTGAGAAAGCGCCTGTGCGCCGTTGGATACCTGTTCGGATCCGGCGGCAACCTGCGAGGAACTCTGGCTGATCTGAAGCATCGTGTCATTGAGCTTTTCTGCAATACCCCGGAAGGAAACAAGCAGAGGATGGAAGCCTCCTGTATATTCTTCTTCGCAGATGGAATCTACTGTAAAATCTCCGGCAGCCATTTTAGCAAGGAACTTATTCTCATCATCAATAATAACCTGAAGCTTACGGATCAATCTGCGTACCTGCGAAGCGAGAATACCCAGCTCATCCTTAGAGGTATAGGAAATCTCTACGTCCAGATCTCCCTCCGCCATTTTAATAGCGGCATTCTCAATTTCAGAAATCGGAGTCTTGATCAGGCGTATGATCACAAATGAGAAGAAGACTCCTATAAGGATTATGGCGATGATTATTGCTGCCATAATGAATACGGAAGTTCTGTAAAGGGCGAGGCTTTCCTTTGTTGCGGCGTCACTGCCTTCGGTATTGTAAGTGATAATGTCATTAAAGGCGCTGTTTAAAGAATTATATAGACCTACACATTCGCCTTCCAGAATAGCACGGGCCTCAGATGTATTCCCCTCTTTTGCTAATGACATCATTTCCTCATCGGCTTCACTGTACTGGGTCCAGAAATTCACCGCAGTATCATAAAAATCTCTTTCTTCGTCATCAATTAATTCCTCGTATTTAGATAAAAGGGTATTCATATCTTCCTTTTCTTTCTGGAGATACTGCAGGCTGGATTCCTCTACATCCTGAGAAATTGCGGTAAGATATCCCAATTCATTAAGGCGGATATTAGAGAGCGTGGTACTCATGTCTCTTGCTGTATCAATACTTGGCATCCAGCTTGCGGAAATATCGCTTGTCATTTCATTCAGACGGCCCATTAAGGAAAAAGACATACCTCCGATGAGGAGCATGCCGATCAGTGCGACTCCTATAAGAATATAAAGCTTTAATCTGATTCTTAAATTGCGTATGTAGTTAATCATATTTTCAGTCTCCTTTTGTGTTTCTTTGTCCGCAGCCGCCGGTTATATCTAACTAATAGTTACTATAACACTATACCAATGCAGACACATTTTAAATATTATTTCGGTCTTTTTGTCCAATTTGATAAGTCAAACGGGAAAATTTTGCGAAAAAGGATTGCAGGCCGCATTCTTGTGATGCTGTGTTAAGTGTGCTAGAATGAAAATTAATATGAGAAACAATAGGGAGGTCCTTACTATGATTACCGGAGCATTTATGGTTCCTCATCCGCCCCTTATCATACCGGAGATTGGAAGGGGAGAGGAAAGGAGGATTCAGAATACGATTGATGCATACCATGAAGCAGGACGCCGGCTTGCCGGCTTGAAGCCGGAGACAATTGTCCTGATTTCACCCCACCAGATTATGTATGCAGATTATTTTCACATCCCGCCGGGAAAAAGCGCAGAAGGGGATTTCGGACAGTTTGGGGCGGGGAAGGTTAAAATGGAAGCGGCCTATGATATAGCATTTGTGGAAACCCTTGCCAAGCTGGCGGAAGCGGGGAATCTGCCTGCCGGAACCGCGGGAGAACGGGACAAAAGGCTGGATCACGGCGCGATGGTCCCGCTGTATTTTGTAAATCAATACTGGAAGGACTATAAGCTGGTGAGGATTGGATTATCAGGCCTTTCCCTCACGGATCATTATATGCTGGGACAACGTATTAGGGAGACGGCGGAGATGCTGGGCAGGAATGCCGTTGTGATTGCCAGCGGAGACTTGTCCCACAGGCTGAAAGAGGATGGACCGTACGGATACCGTGAGGAAGGGCCGGCCTATGATAGCCGTATTATGGAGGTGATGGGACAGGGATACTTTGGAAAACTCTTTGAATTTCCAGAGGATTTCTGTGAAAAGGCAGGAGAGTGCGGACATCGTTCCTTTACTATTATGGCAGGAGCATTGGATAGAACAGAGGTATCTTCTAAATGTCTGTCCTATGAAGGACCCTTTGGCGTGGGATACGGTATCTGCATCTATGAGATTTCCGGCGGGAATCCGGCCAGGAATTTCAAAGACCAGTATGAGGAACAGGAGAGGGAAAAGGTCCGGAAACGCCGGGATAAGGAAGATGTTTACGTAAGGATTGCCCGGGAGACTATAGAAGAATACGTCTCCACAGGCAGCATAACAGGTGTCTTAGAAGATTATTCTGAAAAGCTTCCAGAAGAAATGACCGCAAAGAGGGCAGGAGTATTTGTTTCAATCAAAAAGGAAGGCAGGCTCAGGGGATGCATCGGCACCATTCAGGCGGTACAGGTATCTATTGCAGAGGAGATTGTAAAAAATGCGGTCAGCGCCGCCACTGAAGACCCGAGATTCCCGCCTATAGAGCCGGAGGAGCTGGATAAGCTGGCCATCACTGTGGATGTACTGGGCAACACCGAAAAAATAGATTCAGCGGACAAGCTGGACGTGAAACGGTACGGCGTGGTGGTAACCAGAGGACACCGGAGAGGGCTGCTGCTTCCGAATCTGGACGGCGTAGATACGGTGGAAGAGCAGATAGCAATTGCAAAACGCAAGGCGGGAATCGGCATGGATGAAACAGCTGGATTGGAGCGGTTTGAGGTAATACGGCATTACTGATGCTTGTAGGTCATTACAATTATGGTCAGCGAGATTACTGCTGTGAGTATATCGGAAACGGGCATGGAATACAGGACTCCGTCAAGTCCGAAGAATACCGGAAGTAAAAGGGCAAAGCCGACTCCGAATATAATTTCCCTTACCATAGAAAGCATAGTTGACGCCATTGCTTTTCCCATTGCCTGCAGGAAAATAAAGGCGGCCTTGTTGATGCAGGCAAAAATAATCATACAGAGATAAATACGGAAGGACTTTATGGCAAAGGCTGTATAGTAGGAGCTTTCATTTGCCGCGCCGAAAATGCTGATGAGCCGCAGCGGGAAGAACTCTACAATTATCATAGAAACTGCTCCGACACAGCCTTCTGCAGTTAATAGCTTTGTAAATAGCTTTTTAACCCGGCCGTTAAGTCCGGCGCCTATATTGAAGCCAACAATCGGAATGCAGCCGGCGGCCATACCGACAACAATGGAAATAACAATCTGGAAAAACTTCATTACAATGCCGACAACTGCCATTGGAATCTGGGCGTACTGTTCCTGGTCGAAGATTTCATCCATAGCACCGTATTTGCGAATCATATTGTTGATGGCCGCCATAGATGCAACAAGAGAAATCTGCGATAAAAAGCTGCAGATTCCAAGCACCAGCGTACGTCTGATAATTCCTCTGGTTAATCTAAAATGTTCTTTAGAAAGCTGAATCATCTTTGTATGGAAGAGATACCACACTGCAAGAACGGCAGTTATGATCTGTCCTGCGATTGTTGCGATGGCGGCGCCTGCCATTCCCCACTTGAATATAAAGATAAAAATGGGATCAAGGATAATATTCGTAACAGCTCCCGAAAGCGTAGAAATCATTGCAAATTTAGGACTTGCATCCGCTCTTATAACAGGGTTCATTGCCTGGCCGAACATATAAAAGGGGATGCCAAGCGAGATCCAGAAGAAATATTCCTTGGAATGTAAAAATGTCTCTTCATTGACAGTGCCGCCGAACATAGCAATAATCTGCTCATCAAAGCTAAGATAAACTGCGCAGAGGATGATACTGATCATAACTGTCAGCAGAATCGAATTTCCGATACTGAGTCCGGCGTCTTCTGTTTTTTTCCTTCCAAGGCTCAGGCTGACAAAAGCGCAGCAGCCGTCGCCGATCATGACAGCGATTGCCAGAGCAATAACGGTCAGTGGAAAAACGACGGTATTGGCGGCGTTTCCATAAGAGCCGAGATAGCTTGCATTTGCGATAAATATCTGGTCAACGATGTTGTACAGAGCGCCGACAAGAAGCGAGATGATACAGGGAACTGCATATTTGCCCATAAGCCTGCCGACTTCCTCAGTGGCAAGATAGGACTGATTTGTTTCATTCATTATACGTTACCTCCTAAAAATTATGAATAAGATTGTGCGGAAATGCCGAACGGCAGTTTCCATTTCCGAAGGCTGCGCATAAAAAAATAATGCGCAGGTCCGGAATCTGGACTTACGCATTATGCTGCTCGACTTTATTATTGTATCATAAAAACAATTCTAAAAGCAAATGGATTTTTTTACAAAAATTGCTTCCATTCAGCGGAAATATTTGAAGGTGCTATATCAGCAGTCTTGTGATAGAATAGACTACATCAGGAAAAACCGCCTAAAGTGCGGTAGAAGGGATCACAAAGTAAGATGAGCAAGGTACTGATTATTGAGGATGATGAAATACTGAACGGGGGACTATGCTATAACCTGCAAAAAAGAGGGATTGAACCTTTTCCCGCCTATACCATAGAAGAAGCAGGAAGACTATTATCCGGGGAGTCCTTCGATTTGATTCTGCTGGATATTAACCTGCCGGACGGCGACGGATTCCAGTTTGCACAAAACACGATCGTTCATTATGAAATACCTTTCATATTTCTGACAGCGCATAATCTGGATGATGAGATTATTGAGGGCTATCATCTAGGAGCGGACGACTATATTACAAAGCCCTTCAGCATTAAGATCGTAATGGAGAAAATACAGGCCGTCCTGCGCAGGTGCGGCAGTCCGGATTGTACCCTGTATTCCTGTGGTAATCTGGTGATTGATTTTGAAAAACGGATCGTACGAAAAAACGGGGATATTTTACCGCTTACGCCTACAGAATTTGAACTTCTTCAGTTTTTCTGCAAAAACCGCAGACAGATATTGACCAAAGACGTTCTTCTGGAAAATATATGGGACAGCAAGGGAAACTATGTGAATGAGCATACTCTGTCTTTAAACATCAGCCGTTTGAGGAATAAAATTGCCGACAGAGAGTCGAATTATATTAAGACGATTTATGGCATGGGATACAAATGGATCGGAACAGAGGAGGAATCGGTATGAAGGTGTATAAATATGCACTTCCGGGGGCGGGGATCCTATTGTCTGCCGCCGGATGTATTCTCGCTTTTACGCAGATACCGGAAAGCGTGGGAAGAGCCGTTCTGCTTATCATTCTGCTTCTTTTTGGTATCTTGGATATGGGATATTACTTCTATTTCCGAAGAAAATTTATTGATTTTTCCGAAGAAGTATGCTGTCATGCAGAGCGGATTATGCGAAATGAGGAAGATAGGACACAGCACAATCAAGAAACGCTGGTTTCTAAAGTAGTCATGGAGCTTGAAAAGATGGATGAGGTCATGCAGAGCCGCCTGTCAGAAAGCAGCAGGGAGAAGGAGAATCTACAGAAGATAATCTCGGATACCGCACATCAGGTAAAGACACCGTTAACCAGCATCCGCATGTATCACGATATGCTCTCAGATCCGGATACCGACGTGAATGAGAAAGAGAGATTTATGGACATCATACGACAGCAGCTTGAAAAGCTGGAATTCCTCATTGATTCATTGATTAAATCCTCCCGTCTGGAAAATGATATGATTAGGCTTAATATGGAAAATTCCAGCGTTTTCCATACACTGGAGATATCGCTTAACGGCATGATTACAAAGGCTGAAAGAAAAAAGATTGATATAACGATTCATTGTAATCCAGCCGTTAAGGTAATGCATGATGCAAAATGGACAGCGGAAGCACTCGGAAATATTCTGGATAATGCGGTAAAATACACGCCGGAGCGGGGAAATATACGGATTGATGTCATTCCGGGAGAAATGTATGTGGAAATTAAGATTCAGGATACGGGAAAGGGTATAGCCGCCGGGAGCTATAATGATATATTTAAGCGCTTTTACAGGGAAGCTTCGGTTTCCAAAGAGGAAGGGCTGGGATTGGGTCTGTATATTTCCAGAAATATTATCTCCCTTCAGGGCGGGTATATCATGGTACATTCTGTGCCGGGGCAAGGCTCTAGTTTTTCTATATTTCTTCCAAACCGGAAAAACATATAATTGTTTCGGTTTCGATAATATTTTTCTGTCATTTGAAACAGGATTGATAAAGTCTCCTTTTAGAATGGAAAATAGCAGAAAGGAGAGACTACACATGAATATTTTACAGACAACGAATCTTACCAAATATTATGGGGAAGAGCCAGTACAGGTTAAGGCTCTGGATGGGATTACACTGGCGGTTGAACAGGGCAGCTTTACCGCTATTGTGGGAACCTCCGGTTCAGGGAAAAGCACGCTGCTTCATATGCTTGGCGGGCTGGATACGCCGACAGGCGGCAGCGTTATGGTGGACGGACAGGAATTATGCAGGATGAAGCGGAGCGAACTGACTATTTTCCGGAGAAGAAAGATTGGATTTGTTTTTCAGAATTATAATCTGATTCCAAACTTGACGGTTTATGATAATATCGTTCTTCCGGTGGAACTGGATGGGCGGAGCGTAGATATCTCGTATTTTCATGAGATTACGGCTGTACTGGGCCTGAGTGATAAGCTGCAGAGAAAACCGAATAAGCTCTCAGGAGGCCAGCAGCAGAGGGCGGCCATTGCAAGGGCACTGATTACAAAGCCGGCTATCCTGTTGACGGACGAGCCTACCGGAAATCTTGACAGTCATACCAGTCAGGAGGTAATCGGTCTGCTTCAGGCGGCCGGTAAGAAGTTCCATCAGACTATTGTTATGATTACCCATAATGATGAGATTGCTCAGATTGCAGACCGGATCATCCGGATTGAGGATGGGCGTCTGGCAGAAAGCAGGTGGTAACTATGAAGCTGGATGCAAATAATAACAGCAGGATTATTTACCGCATTGCAAAAAGCAATCTGACAAGCAGAAGGCTGTATACATTTTTTTCGATTCTTACGATTATTCTTTCTGTAACATTTATCACCGCGGCAGTACTGTTTTTACAGGGAACAATGACTGCAGAGCGGCGTATGCTGGAGAATATGCAGCAGGTCATGTTCATGAATGTATCTGGAGAACAGATGGAGGCGGCTGCTGCAGATGAAAGAACGGAGCTTATGATTCCCTATAAAGAGAGCGGAATAGACTCTACAGCCGGCAGTGTGAAATATACCTTCAATTATCTGAAAAGCCAGGCAGAGGGGATACAGACCTATGTACCTGTGGAAGGAAGAGAGCCGGAAGCGTATCATGAGATTGTTGTGAATAAAGGATTTATGGATAGAATCGGGCAGGAATGCAGGATTGGAGCAAAAATACTGCTGGATGTCCAAGGCGGTGTACAGGAAGAATTTGTAATCTGCGGATATATAGACAGACCGTATGATTTGTCTGTGTATTCCATCTATGTTTCCAGAGAGTATGCAGATACAAGTCCACTAATGGCGGATAAAAAGTATACTGCGCTTCTTCGGATCACAGGCGCAGCACATATGGAATCCTCGGGCTTTGAGACAGCTGTTTATCAGATGGCAATGGATTACGGGGTGAAGCGGCCGGATGTCAATATAAACGGAAGATTTGAACAATCCCTGCAGGAAAGTAACGTAAGCCTGTATGCGGCAGGCCTTGTGTCGCTGTTTATCTTGGCAGTCAGCGGGATAGTAATCTATAGTATTTTTTATCTGTCTGTTATCTCGCGCACACAACAGATCGGACAGCTGCAGACAATCGGAATGACGCAAAGACAGATTAAAAAAATGGTGCGCCGGGAAGGATTCTTATTGAGCAGCATTTCTCTTCCTGCCGCTTTGATTCTGGGCGGGATTATTGCATATTTTCTGCAGCCGGACGGCTGGAGTTTTTCCAATTATGCAGTGACAGCAGTGACAATGAGTATTTTTGGTGTATTGACTGTGCAGATTTCTGTGGGAAAACCGGCATCTCTTGCGGCAAAGGTTCCGCCAATTGAAGCCGCCAGAAATTCTGATTCCGGTGAGGATACAAAAAAGGGCGCAAAAGCCCACAAAAGGCTGACTGCATTTGTGATGGCGCAGACGGGACAGGAGCAAAACCATAGGAAGCGCAGGCTTATGAGTATATCCATTGCTTCTGGGGGAATCATCTTCATGATTGCCGCTTCGTATCTATATGCATGGGATGAAGAAGCTTATTCCAGAGAGGGAGAATTTGCCGGCGCAGAATATATCGTATCTTACCTTTATAGTGCACACAGCCCGGCGGCATATGGGTCTACTGAGATGCAGCTTGTCGGACATTTGAGCGGAGAGCTGAGAGAAAAACTGCTTAAAATTCCACATGTCCGGTCTGTCAATGCGGTAAATAGTGCCTTTGGAAATATTGAGTATCAGGGCGCTTCCTGGGTACAGGGATTTTACCGTTTGACAAAAGAGGAAGCGAAAAGTTTTAATATGAATATGGATGGTAATAGCAGCTATGATTATCTATGTGAACACGATGGGATTATCATTACAGACAGTGAGTTCATTTCTGGAATTAACGGTGTATCTTTTCAGCCGGGAGATATGTTGACACTGCACTGGTTTGACGGAGAGGAGCATCAAACGGAGCTGGAAATCACAGCAGTTACCTCAGAAACGATGCCTGCCCATTCAGAATATAATATCTGCATGACGGATAAAACAATGGAGAAGCTATGGGGAGCTATGAATACCGTCAGTTCCTTTTCTATTGCCGCCAAGGACTATGAAAAATATGGAGAGCAGATTGAGCAGGATATCCTTACTGTGATAGAACCATATCCGGACTTGTCCTTGGAGACACTTCGAGAAAAGCGGATAGATGATTCGGCAAATATACAGAAGATTAAAATACAGATATATGGAATTTCGGTTTTTGTTACTTTATTCAGTATCTTGAATTTAATTAATATGCTGGCTGGAAATATTGCCGCACGGAAAAAAGAATTTTCTATACTGGAGTCCATTGGGATGGAGGAGAAGCAGATCAGAGGCATGCTGTTCTGGGAAAGTGTTATTTTTGTACTTCCGGCGCTTTTGATTATTTTTACAGCAGGCAGTGCGGCGGGATATGCGGTTGTAAGCTTTCTGCAGAAATCAGCTGGTTATATGGAATACCGCTTTCCACTTATTCCGGGGATGGTCTATATTATTGGCATGGTGCTGATTCCGCTTACGATTTCATATTTTGGTTTAAAGGGACAGAGCAGAGTTCCGCTTGTGGAACGGATTCGGAATACTGAATTATAGAAAAAAGTAGAGAGATACATCAAAAAGAACCAGCTGGATGCCGCTATACAGACCTATATATCCATCTAGAAGTTATATCAGGTCTGTATTCATACGGTTCATGATACTTTCGATTATCCCGGAACGATGGATATGATGGAGTATCCATAGATTGCGTGGTATGTTTTCCTTAGCGGCCTGCTTACATTTTGGGTAATGTATTACCAGAGTCCGGGAATTGTCAGATTGATTCTGCATACCGGAATTTCAGCAGACGATAGAACCCTGCACAGGCACATTTTTGATTTTAGGGAAACTTGCGCTTTACTTTTATACATCATGTGATAGAATAATTATGTGATGCTGATTTAATCCACAGGCAGGGAAGGAGGTGATTTGAGAATTTATGCTTTTTAAAATATTATGAAAGGGGCTGGTTGTTGATATTAAGGAAAATACGAAATTAATGGTTACATAAAAGAGAAAGGGATATGGGATTACATAGTTTGGCTTATTGCTATGGACTCTTTAAACTGAAATGATACAAGGGAATAGCATCGGTTATGAACGACGGATTAGCCGAGACCGGATTTGTAGTCCGCATATAGGTGGATTTTTATGGACTATATACGTGCGGCAGATATTTTGCCGCAGGAATTAATCAAACAACTGCAGCAGTATATAGACGGCGCTATGCTTTATATCCCCAAAAAAGAGCAAAAATCAAAACAAAATAATGAAGAATAAACATAAATAACTTCTCGGAATCTCAATGAATGAGATCCCAACCGAAGATTGACAACTGAAT
>CAJTZE010000029.1 GCA_910584265.1 uncultured Dorea sp.
AGGTTTTATGCGGCCTGCGAAGGTTTTTTCTATTATTCAACTGTCAAACTCCCGAATACATACGGAAATGAATTGATTTAAATAGGAAAATTGTTTATAATATAAGCGTGGCAGAGTAATGATGCTGCGCTTTCACTATTCCGGAAGATTTATCTTGAAGTATGAGGGGGATGCAAATTAGATGTTTAAACAGACAAAGAAATTTCTGCTTGCCAGCTTATTCTGTCTGGTAGTTTTATGCATTGCAGTTTTTTTATGGCTTGGCAGTACAATGGAGAATAAGAGCCAGAAGGCGATCAGCGAGGTTGGGACGATCTATATGTCGGAGATGAACCGGCAGCTCCAGCAGAAATTTGCGGCAATTGTTGACCTGCAGATGACACAGGTGGAAGGAATCGTAAAAAGGACTCCTCCGGAAACGGTAAGCTATGGGGATGCGATGCTGGAAGAACTGAATTTAGGCGCCAGTGTGAGGGAATTTACATACCTTGCGCTTTATGCGGCTGACGGTGAGGCTGAGACCATTCTCGGAGAGCCGGTAACGATGTATGATGAGAAGGAGTTTAAGAAAACATTAGATAGTAGAGACAACAAGGTAACCAGCGGATATTTTCCAAATGGGGAGAAGCTGTGTCTGTTGTCTGTGAGTGTGGAATATCCGATGAAGAACGGGAAGAAAAGTGCCCTGCTTGTGGCGGGGGTTCCGATGAAATATATGGAAGAGGCGCTGGTTCTGGATGAAGAAGGGGCAGTTGCGTATTCTCATATTATCCGGGAGGACGGAAGCTTCGTGGTTAGAAGCGGCGAGGCCTACAGGGATAATTATTTTACCCGGATCCATGAAGCGTTTTCAGAGCTTGACGGCAAGAGCCCGGAGGACTATGCGTATGAATTGTATGAAGCTATACAGGGGGGGGAGACCTATTCGACAATGGTCATAGCGAATGGGGAATACAGCCAGCAGTACTGCTCTCCGCTTCCGGATTCGGCATGGTATCTGGTGTCGGTTATGCCTCACAGCAATCTGAATGACACAATTATCCAGCTGAGTGATGACCGCCAGACTACGATGCTGAAGGCTGTCGGAGTGATTCTGATCGCAATGCTCATTATCTTTTTCCTGTATTACAGAATGTCGCAGCAACAGCTTCGTGAGGTGGAGCGCGCGGAGCGGGAGGCGGTTCAGGCCAACCGGGCAAAGAGTGAGTTCCTGTCGAATATGAGTCACGACATCCGTACGCCGATGAATGGTATTGTAGGCATGACTGCTATTGCGATGACAAATATTGATGATACGGCAAGAGTGGAGAACTGTCTGAGGAAGATTACCCTGTCCAGTAAGCACCTGCTGGGACTGATCAATGATGTGCTGGATATGTCTAAGATTGAGAGCGGCAAGCTGTCGCTGAATATGGATCTGGTTTCTCTGCGTGATACCATGGACAGCCTGGTCAGTATCGTGCAGCCGCAGATCCGGGAAAAGGGACAGCATTTTGATATATTTATTCAGGAAATCGAGACGGAAGAAGTATATTGTGATAGTGTGCGCCTGAGTCAGATACTGATTAACCTTTTGTCCAATGCGGTGAAGTTTACGCCGGAAGGGGGCAGAGTAAATGTTTATTTGAATCAAGAGGCTCTGCCGGATAAGGAGGGGTATATCCGATGCCACTTCCGGGTGAAGGATACAGGCATCGGTATGACAAAGGCATTTCAGGATAAGATATTCGATACATTCACAAGAGAAGAATCCAGTCTGGTGAGCAAGACGGAAGGAACCGGGCTCGGTATGGCGATCACAAAGTATATCGTTGACATGATGGGCGGCAGCATATCGATAGAGAGTGAACAAGGAAAAGGAAGCGAATTCCATGTAATCCTGGATTTAGAAAAGGCTGTAGTATCGGAGAAGGATATGGTGCTTCCACCATGGAAGATGCTGGTTGTAGATAATAACAAGGAGCTTTGTCTCAGTGCGGTTGAAGCGTTGAAAAAGATTGGGGTGAATCCGGATTGGGCAATGAGCGGCGGAGATGCACTTAGGATGATTGAACAGCATCACGGAGGGGGTGATGATTATCAGATCGTACTGCTGGATTGGAAGATGCCGGATATGGACGGACTGACGACCACCAGGGAAATCCGCAAGATTGTGGGAGAAGAGATTCCGATCTTGATCATTTCAGCTTATGACTGGAGTGATATTGAAGAGGAGGCGCGGGAAGCAGGCGCCCATGGATTTATCTCAAAGCCGTTGTTCAAATCGAACCTTTATGTTGGATTGACCCGGTATATGGAGAATAGTCCAGAGGAAGCAGAAGAAGAGGTGGAAGAGGAAAGTATTTTTACCGGCATGAGAATACTGCTTGCAGAGGATAATGAACTGAACTGGGAGATTGCAGAGGATATCCTGACGGAGGCAGGCTTTGAGGTGGACTGGGCAGAGAACGGAAAACTCTGCGTGGAGCAGTTTGAACGCTCGGAGCCGGGAACTTATGATGCGGTTCTTATGGATATCCGGATGCCGGTTATGATGGGCTATGAGGCGGCTGAGAGGATCCGGCAGCTTGACCGTCCGGATGCCGGTCTGCCGATTTTTGCTATGACGGCAGATGCTTTTTCGGAGGATATCCAGAAGTCCCATGAGTCCGGGATGAATGAGCATATAGCAAAACCAATTGATGTAGACAGGCTTATGATGCTTTTGAAAAAGTATTTAAAGAAAGCATGGTAGTATTTTAAGGAGTAAGTATTTATGAATCAAAGGGAAAACGGACGCATAAGGAAGAAAATTTTAATTGTAGATGACTCGGAATTTAACCGTTCTCTTTTATCGGATATGCTTTCTGATGAATATGAAATTCTGGAAGCAGAACATGGAATGGAGGCGGCAGGAATTCTCCATAGCCAGGAGCAGGAAATTGCCCTGATGCTCTTAGATATCGTGATGCCGGTGATGGATGGGTTCGAGACTCTGGCAATAATGAATAAAAATGGCTGGATCAAGAGCATTCCGGTAATTATGATCTCAGCTGAGACAGTTCCTACATATGTGGACAGGGCATATGATCTTGGTGTTAAGGATTATATCAGCAGGCCTTTTGATGAGCGTACGGTCCGCCGGCGTGTTGTAAATACCCTGATTCTTTTTGCCAAGCAGAAAGAGCTGGAGCATATGGTGACCGAACAGATTATGGAGAAGGAGAAGAGCAATAAACTGATGATCGAGATCCTCTCTAATATTGTGGAGTTCCGCAACGGGGAGAGCGGGCTTCATGTGGTGCATATCCGGACTTTGACCGAACTGTTTATGAGGAACCTGCTGGAGAAAACGGACGAGTACGACATTTCGCCCAAGGATATTCCGCTCGTCTGTAATGCCTCTGCCCTGCACGATATAGGAAAGATTGTAATACCGGAGGAAATTTTAAACAAGCCGGGAAGACTGACAGAGGAAGAATTTGCGGTTATGAAGACTCATTCGGAAGAGGGCGCAAAGATTCTGGAGCGGATTCCGATGCTGGAGGATGAACCGCTCTTAAGGACTGCATATCAGATATGCAGATGGCATCATGAGAGGTATGATGGAAGGGGCTATCCGGACGGACTAAAGGGGGACGAGATTCCGATCGTAGCTCAGATAGTTGCTCTCGCAGATGTTTATGATGCGTTGACCAGTAAGCGTGCTTATAAGAAGGCTTTTTCTCATGAGAAAGCGGTGGATATGATCCTGAACGGGGAATGCGGAACATTCAATCCCCTGCTTTTGGAATGTCTGAGAGATATAGAAGGAACTCTGGAAAAGGAATTTAAAGAGCTTTCTGAAAAGGGCGATTCACAGAAAGAGATCGCGAACACAGTGGAGCAGATGATGGAGGGCGGGGAATTAAGCGTATCCGAGCATTCCATCCGGCTGTTAGAGCATGAGCGGATGAAATATCAGTTCTTTGCAACGCTTTCAAGAGAGATTCAGTTTGAATATACTAAGACGCCGGAAATGCTAATCTTATCTGAGTGGGGCGCAAAGTATCTGAATATGCCGGAGACGATTCTGACTCCGCGGGAGGCCAGATTTGGGACAGAGGTATTTAATAAAGATGATTTTGAGCAGCTGCTTGGGGATCTTGAAAATACGACCCCTGAAGATCCTATGGTAGAAGAAATCTATCTTCTGAATATCAATGGACAGAGAAGATGGAGTAAGGTTATCAGCAAATCGATGTGGGGAGAAGGCGAGCCGCCGGAATATGCCGGGGCAATTGGTAAGATTGCGGATATCCATGAAGATATGGAGAAGATGAACAAGCTTGAGTCGAGAGCGGCGCATGATTCCCTGACAGGCCTTTTGAATCATAAGACCGCAAGGGGGCGGATTTCGGAAACGCTGGCGAAAGACGAAGAACAGAGATATATCCTTATTGTGTTTGACCTGGATCACTTTAAAGATGCGAATGACACCTATGGACATTTATTCGGGGATGAAGTGCTGAAGCATGTGGCTGAGACGTTGAAAAACAGCACTCGTAATGAAGATATATGTGCCCGTATGGGCGGAGATGAGTTCCTGATTTTTATGCCGTATAAGGAAGAGGCTGAATCACAGGTAAAACGTATTTTTGGTCTTCTCTGCGATAAATATAAGGAGTTTCAGATCAGTGTCAGTATTGGTGTTGCATATGCAGAAAACTGCGGGCGGGACTACGATACTTTGTTCCATATGGCGGATGAGGCGCTTTATGAAGCGAAACGAGGAGGGCGGAAAGCCTACCGCTTTTATAATAAAGACGGGAATGAAAGTTGATTATATATAAGGGACGGCCAGGGGATTATATGGCAGAAAGGAAGAAGAATGACAGTAAAAGAATGCTATGATGCAATAGGAGCAAATTACGAGGAGATAATGGGGAGGCTTCGGACGGAAGAGAGAGTAAAGAAGTTTCTTTTAAAAGTATTGAGCGACAAAAGCTATGATCTGCTGATTCAATCTATAGAAGAAAGAAATATGGAAGAGGCCTTCCGGGCGGCGCATACTATGAAGGGTGTCAGCCAGAACCTGTCTTTGACACGCTTTTATCATTCTTCCAATGAGCTTGCGGAGCTTCTGAGAGACCGCCATGACTATGGAGCGGATATTGAGCCTGTATTGGAGAAGGTAAAGGAAGATTATGCCCAGATGATAGAACAGATCCGGAAGCTGGAAGGTTAATAGGACTGTTGGATGAAGATCTTGAGAAACAGAGAAGATGTGATCAAATACTGTCTTACTTTTTCGGATGTGTATGAGGATTATCCCTTTCGTGACTCGAATTGGACTTGTATGCGCATCCGCAAAAATAAGCGTATATTTGCATGGATATTCGAGAAAGAAGGCCATATCTGGGTTAATGTGAAATGTGACCCAGAATGGCGTGATTTTTGGAGAGAGGCTTATACATCTGTGGTTCCGGCCTATCATATGAATAAGAAGCATTGGAATTCGGTTATTTTGGATGGATTGGTTCCTGCAGCGGAGATCCAGAGGATGATAGCGGAGAGTTATGATTTGTGCAGGAAATAATTTTTATATGGGGATACAAAAACAGCTTTGGAGACCGTCCAAAGCTGTTTTTTGCCGCATTGTATGTTTTTAAGCATTTTTCCGTTCAAAGAAACTATCGATTTTCTGCTTGATTTCATCCTGCTTTAAATATTTTGACAGATAGCCCTCGGGTTTTAGCGAGATTACCTTTTTCACACTTTCCGGATCGGTCCTGCCGGTAAGGAAGAAAACGGGAAGAGCTGCAAAATCCTCTTCCGAACGGATCATCTGCAATACCTGCCTTCCGTCGCAGACCGGCATCTCATAATCCAATAGAATTAAGTCTGGTTTATCCAGAGAAATAGACTGGATTGCAGACATTCCGGATTTGGCCAGTGCAATCTCATAATCTTCACAAAGCAGTTCCTTCATGCCCTGCCGTATCGTCATGGAGTCGTCAACGATAAGAATCTTTGGCTTCTGCGGCTCTTCTCTCTTCATTAGATACTTTTCAATCTCGGACATGGCATTGTCCGCTTCGATTGGAGTTCCAAGTCCTTTCTGAAGCAGATGGGGTGCAATCGCACAATATGAGAAATATCCCTCGCCGGTATCGAATAACAGGCTTATCTGTGGGTTTTTGCGTTCATAGACATCCCGGAATTCTTCGTATGTAAGAAGGTTTTCCCCCTGCAGCTCGAACAAGTCAGCGTCCGGCAGGTACTCCTTGACGCGCTCTACAAACTGACGTGCGGTGTATCTTGTGGCATTGATCAGCATGCTGTCAAGCTTGTTTGTCTGGAGTCCCAATGCCTTGCCGACGGTGTTGATGAGCAGCTTTTCTTCAAAGACCAGAATGATTTCCCATTTTTCTTCTACTTCGCCTGCGCCGTAGACCAGACGGTAATATACGCCTCTTCCGAATTTCTCGCCGCTGTAGGTTTCGCTGATCACATGGGATTCTAACTGGAACATATCATACAGAAGCTGAAGAATCACCTTTTTAATAGAATCGCGTTCTTCACCCGGCAGGAGATCTGCCCATTTGCTTGTGTTTCCGTTGGTGATCGCGTGATCTTCTGTCAGGGTATGGCCGATCAGCCATCCGGCGCAGACACCCAGAAAATGATCCACTGCTTCTGAAGAATAATCGGAATGTTCCAGCTCTGATTCGAGCGCTGGAAGCGTCTTTGTCCGAAAATCTCTATGGATATGTCTGTGTGTTTCGAGGCCCTCGTAATGGATGGACATCATGTACTTTTCTTCATCTGCGAAATGCTTCACAGCATGTTCTTTGAAAAACTTGATCCCCTCCTGGCATGCCCATTGGCTTTTCTTATCTTGCTCTCCGAATGCGAAAAGCTTGTTAATGATATTAAAGAGCCGCCGATGCTCTTTGTCGATGACTTCTACTCCGATATTGTAGTCATCATTCCACACCAATTGATTATACATAATAAGTTCCTCCTTCGATGCTCTCAGGTGTCTTTACCTGTCCATAAATATTATATCATATTGCAGATGTGCGGTGCAATCAAATCTAAGGGGAATTGGCACAATTAACAGAAAATGCAGCGGCCTTGCGAACTGTAGAAAAAATAATTTGCCTGTTTTATCGCAGCTGTGATAGAATAAGACTGTTTTAGAAAAAAAGGCGCTGTGGCCGGACGTAAGTCCGGCCGCCGGAGATGATTGACTGTAAAGGAGTAGTGAGATGCTAAAGGGAAAGAATATTATTCTTGGAATAACCGGAGGGATTGCGGCGTATAAGAGTGCGGCTCTTACAAGCCTTCTGATAAAAGCAGGTGCAGAGGTTCAGGTGATCATGACGGAGCATGCGAAGGAATTTATTGCACCGCTGACATTTGAAGCATTAACAAACAGAAGGTGTCTGACTGACACATTTGACAGGAATCATGAATATAGTACAGAGCATGTAGCTCTGGCAAAGAAGGCAGATGCGCTGCTGATCGCACCGGCAACAGCTAATGTGATAGCGAAGCTTGCCCGCGGCATTGCGGATGATATGCTGACAACGACGGCGCTGGCATGTGACTGTCCGAAGATGATAGCGCCTGCCATGAATACCAGGATGTATGAAAACCCGGCAACGCAGGAGAATATGGAGACGCTTGAAAGGTACGGGATGACGGTGATCAAGCCTGCAGAGGGACGTCTGGCATGCGGTGATGCCGGAATCGGGAAGATGCCGGAGCCGGAGGAATTGTTTCAATATGTACTGATGGCCTGCGCCTATGAGAAAGATATGGCAGGGCGGAAGGTGCTGGTGACAGCGGGGCCGACTCAGGAGCTTCTGGATCCGGTGCGTTATATAACCAATCATTCCACGGGGAAAATGGGATATAGTATTGCGAAACTCTGTGCGCTCCGGGGAGCAGAGGTAACTCTGGTCAGCGGAAAGACTTCTCTCGTGCCCCCCCTGTTTGTGGAGATGGTTCCGGTGGTGACAGCGGAAGATATGTTTCAGGCGGTAACGGAAAGGAGTGCCGGGATGGATATTATTATCAAAGCGGCCGCTGTTGCGGATTACAGGCCGAAAAATATCAGTGATGAGAAGTTGAAGAAGGCCGGCGGGGAACTTGCGCTTGAACTGGAGCGGACAAAAGACATTCTGGGGTATTTGGGGAATCACAAGGAAGAAGGACAGTTTTTGTGCGGCTTTGCCATGGAGACACAGAATCTTCTGGAAAATGCAAAGGATAAGCTTGCCCGGAAAAATGCTGATATGATTGTGGCTAATAATCTGAAGGTACAGGGCGCAGGATTTGGAACCGATACGAATGTGGTCACGATTATTACAGAAGATGGTATACAGGCTCTGGAGCTTATGTCTAAGGAGGCTGCGGCAGAGCAGATTTTGGATGAGATTCTGAAAAGACAGGCATGACAGACGGGAATATGGCTGGATACTAAAAGAGGCTGCGCATTATGCGCGGCCTTTTAGCAATCTGGAGATTGGACTTGAACACGGTTCGGGGTTACAATCTATAGATTGTTTGTGTTCTTTATACAATATAACACGTTCTGAATGATTGGGATATAGCTTTATGATACATAAATTTCCAAAATAATTGTGCTCTGGGCACATATGTGATAAACTATTGACAATGAATAAATATTTATGTGTATTATTTACAAGATTTGTGGCGCGGGAGAGGATTGTATGGCGGTAGCATTAGAAGAGCTGTATCAGGAGATAGAACCTCTATATGATATACGTCTGGTTACGGACAGCTGTTTTCATAAGATCATTGAATGGACGCATATTGTGGAGAACCCGGAATTTATCAAATTACTGCACGGCAACGAGCTGGTATTTAACGCCGGACTGCAGTATACATCGGCGGCATGGCTTCTGGACTTTGTTAAGCGTTTGATTGAGGCGGGCGCAGGAGGACTTGTGCTCTCCCTTCATGACGGTAAGAACTATTCTCAAGAGGTGCTGGATTATTGTAATGAGAAGCAGTTTCCACTGTTTGCTGCCGGGTGGAATACGCCGTATATCGATATCATGCGTCTTTTTGCCGCGGTTCTTTTGAAGAATGAGCAGAGGGAAACGAATCTGAATACTGCGCTTAGGAATGCGATTTACTATCCGGAGAATGAAGCGGCGTATATACATTATTTCGAGTATAATGGATTTTACCGCAATAGGGAATATATCATGGCTGTATTAAGCTGCAATGCTTATTGGGAGGAGGATGGAAATAAGCGTCTTCAGGAGATTGTAAGGGAGCTTCATTATTTACTGGAGCATGAGATTATAGTTGAAGAAAACGGCAGGCTCCTGATCATGGTATCCGAACAGGGCAAGGAGCATTTGAAGAAGGTCCTGCAGAAAATCTGCGCTTCTGATTCCCAGGTATATGTGGGAATTGGTACGGAGGTATCCGGTCTCAGACAGCTTCAGGAGAGCTATGAGCATGCAATGACCGCATATCAGCTTACAAAGACGGCAATTGAGAAGAATATTCTGGTGTATGAGGAACTGGGGCTTTACAAAATCCTGTCGGATATCAGGCATCCGGAATTGGGAGAATCTTTTGTTGAGGAAGTACTGGGCGGCCTGATCCGGTATGATGAACAGAATGGGACGGATTATATGAAAATCCTGGAAGCCTTTTTTAGGTATGACTGCAGTATCCTGCACACGTCGAAGGCAATCTACTGCCACAAAAACACATTGAATTATAAGATGAATAAGGTGAAAGAAATCCTTGGATATGATATAATGAATAACGAGAACCGGGCAAGAATCATGACTGCCTTGTATTTTATGAAAATGAGGCCTTAAGGAGGACGGATATATGGATGAGAGAAGAATGATACGCAATAAACTGCTTGCAGAGAAGGTAATAAAAGGACTGGAATCCCGGAATATGGAAGGGTTTTATGCGGAGACAAGAGAACAGGCGCTTAAGACAGCATTAGAATTGATCCCGGAAGGAAGTTCTGTCGGATGGGGAGGCTCGGTGTCTGTTGACGCAATCGGTCTTAAAGAGGCAGTCTGTGCCGGTAATTATCAGATTTATGACAGGAACGCCTGCAAAACCGAAGAGGAGAAGAGGGAGACAGAGCTCGCGGTGTTAGGAAGCGATTTCCTGCTCAGCAGCACCAATGCGATTACAGAGGACGGCGTTCTGGTGAATATTGACGGAAGAGGAAACCGGGTGGCAGGAATTGTCTATGGACCGAGGAATGTTATTATTGTGGCGGGCATGAATAAGGTTGTGAAGACTCTGGAAGATGCATGGTCGCGGGCGCGGAATGAAGCGGCGCCAATCAACGCGCAGAGATTTCCGATCCAGACGCCCTGTAGGAAGACGGGCTCCTGTGCTGACTGCAAGTCGCCGGATACCGTATGCTGCCAGTTTCTAGTGACCAGATTTTCTAAGGTTCCAAAGCGCATTAAGGTTATTCTTGTGAATGAAGAACTGGGATTTTAGATATGGAAAATCCTTTTACCACGCCGGCTGTGCAGGGATTAAAACTGTACGGCCGGCCTGTAATTACTAACAAGCGCGGAAAAATTGTTTTTTTGCGGCATTTTTTTGGTTGACTTGAAGTGGTACATTTGCTATACTGTATAAGTGCATAAAGCAAGGCGCCATAGCCAAGTGGTAAGGCAAAGGTCTGCAACACCTCTATCACCAGTTCAAATCTGGTTGGCGCCTCTAAAAAACCCGGAAATTTGTAATTTCCGGGTTTTTCTTATAATATAGGAAACATTGTCTCCTATATTATAAGACCTTCGGGAATGTGCGAAGCGCACTTTTGTTCAATCCAGCCTGATTCCCGAGAGTGCATCCGCGAATGCGGTATTCACAGCTTCCGCCTGCTGTTTTTTCAGATATTTCTGCACATCCTTTTTGGTTACTCCGGCTCCCTCCTTTTGGCGGCGGGCTTTGAATGCTGACATTTTCTCCTTATAACCGCAGGCACAGACAAAGGTTTCCTCTCCGCCCTTTTTGATGATCTCCATTTTCTTATGGCAGTTTGGGCATCTGGCATTGCTGAGCCGGGCGATTGTTTCCCGGTAACCGCATTCACGATCCTGACACACCAGAAGCCTTGCGTTCTTTCCATTAACGGATAACATGCGCTTGCCGCAGCGGGGACATTTGGTGCTGGTCAGATTGTCGTGCCGGTAAGTGCCGTCAGAAGTTTTTATCTGCTGGATCAGTTGTTTTGTATAATTCTCAATGTCATGGATAAATGTGGATTCCTTTACGGTACCCTTTGCGATATCCGCCAGCTTCATTTCCCATTCTGCGGTAAGCTCCGGCTTCTTTAAATCCTCTGGAACAAGGGTAAGGAGCTGTTTTCCCTTTGAGGTTACAAAGATTTCATTCCCCTTTTTCTCGATCAGGAAGGAATGAAATAATTTTTCAATAATATCTGCCCTTGTAGCAACGGTTCCAAGACCTCCGGTTTCGCCGAGGGCTTTTTTCGCCTTGGCGTTCTGGGATTCCATGTATTTTACCGGATTCTCCATAGCAGAAAGAAGGGATGCCTCGGTAAATCTTGCCGGGGGCTTTGTTCTGCCGGTGGTCATGCTGGTACGTGAGATGGCAAAAGAGGCTCCCTGCCTGACGGATGGAAGGCTCTGGTCTGGCTGATGAAGTTCTGCCACGGCGGAGCCGTCATCAATCTCATCGTCCGCTGAATAGCCGGAGAGGCCGTTTTCGTAGACGGCTTTCCAGCCGTCTGCCTTTATGATTTTCCCTCTTGCGGTAAATTGTTCTCCGGCGGCAGTACCGTTGAGGGTGGTCTGTTCATATTCATATGCCGGGTAAAGAACACTGATAAAACGCCGTATCACAAGATCGTAGATTTTCCGTTCCTCATTGGTCATGTGGTCTAATTGGACAAATTCTTCGGTAGGAATGATCGCATGGTGGTCGCTGACCCGGCTGTCATCCACAAAGGATCTGCTTACCCGGATAGGATTTCTTAAAAGCTGCGGGATGAATTTCTTATATGGGCCGATATTGCAGGCGCTTAAGCGTTCCTTTATCGTAGGCACGATATCATTTCCGATATACCGTGAGTCAGTCCGGGGATAAGTCAGTACTTTGTGATTCTCGTAGAGACGCTGCATGATGTTTAGGGTCTCTTTGGCGGAGAAACCGAAACGCTTATTGGCGTCCCGCTGAAGCTCGGTCAGGTCGTAGAGTCCCGGTGAAAAGGTTTTCTTAGCAGACTTCTTTATATCTGTTACGGAAAGGGACTGTCCCTTCAAAGCTTCCTGTATCCTGTTTACAGTTTCCTTCTGAAAGGTGCGCATGCTTCCGTTTTTTCCTTGCTGCCAGGTCCAGGTTATGCCTCCGGCATTGCAGGTAAGTCCGTAGTAGTCTTCCGGCCGGAAGGCGCGGATCAGCTCCTCGCGCCCGGCAATAATGGCAAGTGTCGGAGTCTGGACACGTCCGCAGGAAAGCTGTGCGTTGTGCTTACAGGTCAGCGCCCGTGTAGCGTTAATGCCCACGAGCCAGTCTGCTTCTGCACGGCTCTTGGCAGCCCGGTAGAGATTATCATAGGCACGTCCGTCCTTCAGGCGGGAAAATCCCTCCCGGATGGCCTTGTCAGTGACAGAGGAAATCCAGAGCCGTTTGATTGGCTTGCGGCAACCGGATTTGTCAAGGATCCAGCGCGCCACCAATTCTCCTTCCCGGCCTGCGTCGGTGGCAATGATAATTTCAGAGACATCCTTTCGGAAGAGCTGGGCCTTTACGTTGTGGTACTGCTTGGAGGTCTGTTTTATGACAACGAGCTCCCATTTCTTTGGGATCATGGGAAGATAAGACAGATTCCATTCTTTGAATTTCTGGTCATAGCTTTCCGGGTCAGCAAGTGTTACAAGGTGGCCCAGAGCCCAGGTTACGACGTGCTGGCGGCCTTCAATGGCGCCGGAAATATTCTTGTGACAATGTAAGACACGGGCAATATCCCGTGCCACAGAAGGCTTCTCAGCCAGAATAAGTGATTTCATACGATACATCTCCTTCTATTTATATTAAAATGCTTTGATGGTATTACGTTAGAGAAACGCTGACGAAAGCGTTTTCTTAGATTTCGCTGATTTGAAACATCTTCATCTGTCCTTTCTGTTGCATATTTTCTTTATCTAGTGTACCATATTATAATTATTTACAAAAATGAATAATTAGCATAATATCTATGATAAAAATGGATGGAATGTGGTTCTCTTAGAACGCGGAAAGGGTGGAGTGCGGCTTACATCCGACGGAATCCGCCTGATGCCTTTTATTAAGAATATTTGTAGTGATTATCAGAAGCTTGCTGTGCAGGTGGATGAGCTGAACAGGCTGCAGTCCGGTATGATTCGAATCGGCACGTTTACGAGCGTGTCGTCACATTGGATTCCGAATATTATGGCAAGATTTCAGAAGGATCATCCTCTGGCCGGGCTGGATAAGGTTCCGATGCAGGCGCTGGTGGAGAACGGATTTGGAATCAGCATTCTTCCGAAGCAGATTCTCCACCGTGTTCCTTACAGTATTACTGCAAAGAGTATGGAAATACCTGCTTACCGCCGGATTGGATTTACGGTACGAAGCCGGAAAACTGCTTCCATGGCGGTAAGGTGTTTTATGAACTATATTCAGTATCGGAAAGGATAGGAGATGCTGTAATTTCGGGACTATTATTGAGAAATATTACATAAATCCTCCATAATATCCGGGTCCGCCGCAGCACATTCCGCCGCCGCAGCAGAGATTGCAGATCAGATTGGCAATGCACAGCTTCATGCAGTAATTTCCGCCGCCCATACTGTAGGTCTGGTAGGGATTCTGCATGGACTGGTACCAGCTTCCGCCACTCTGCAGCCTCTGCAGCAGCACCTGATACTGCATATCGTTTGGATTCATCTGATAAGCGGTTTTAGCGTGTTCAAGTGCAATTACGTTATTGCCGAGACCGGAGTTGGCAATGGCACTGTAATAGTACCATCTGTCGGGACGGTCTTTTATATTGTTTAGTACATTCAGCGCTTCCCGGTAATGTCTGCTGTTTATGTAATTGGCGGCGGCACGGAGATGTAAATCTTCTTCATTTTCTGAAGCAGAAGCGCCGGCCTGCCGATAGGAGCCGTCTCCGCCAAAGTTTCCCCAGAAGCTGCCGAATGGGTCATCTGTTCCATAAGAGCCTGTTCCGCCGTAGGAGCCTGAACTATAGCTGGATTCCTTTTCCTTTATGATCTGATGATATGCCTGCTGTATTTCTTTAAATCTGGCCTCTGCATATTCCTTGTCCGGATTGTTGATATTGGCGTCTGGATGGTATTTCCTGCTTAGGTTCCGGTATGCTTTTTTGATATCGTCGTCACCAGCATTTCGTGGAATACCTAATATTTGATATGGATCTGTCATGTTAAATCTCCTGAATACTGCTAAGAGAAAAGCCTCCCTTAGATTGTACCCTCCGGGCGTCCCTTGCTTCATGCCCTCCGGGCCGGCGGACTTTGTCCGTCAAGGTATCTTAAGAGGTCTTCCCGGATTCTTCTGATTTCCTGTTCCGCTGCCGGCATACAGCCTCATATCTGGTCCATACGCCGGAATAAAGAATGTTGCGGAGGATATCTGCGTAGGTGAGAATCGGCAGCTTCTCAAATTCTCTGGAGCATTCCGCGATCATCATGGTTAGGAGATGTCTACAGTAATCGTCAAAATCTGCACGTTGGCAGACCTCCCTGAAAGGATTATAGCACCCATCTGCCAAATCGTCATTAATATCTTCAAAGGCATCCATCAAATAAATGAATTTCCCAAGAAAAAATCCGAATTTCCGAAGAGAAGATTCCCATTCATCCTGCCGGTATGCAAAGATTTCTGCCATAATTCTGCCAAAGAGCCCGGCCATGTTATCCAGATTCCGGTCATTTTTCTTCTCGCAGGCGGACAGCTGGCGCAGCCGTTTGGCAATGACTGTAGTTTTTCGCGGATAGCGGGCTTCTATTTTCTTTATCTTTGTATGAAGAAGCCGGGTGTTGATGTAAGCTTTCTTTTTGCGTTCATCCTTCCAGTCATCTATGCATTTATAATAGGACAGGATAAGATTCATATCTGCGGCATAGGAGGTAAATGCATTAACTCTGGCGGCATGCTTATGAAATGGATGGGCGGTGCAGGTTACGTGCATATCCGTATCCTCCGGCTCATAAAGACCGGAGAGCAGAAGGAGCAGGAAAGTCATATCATAGGAAAGCGTAAGCTGCCCTATCATGCCGTACTGCTCCTTCAGAACCCTGCAGAGTCCGCAGTAATAGGCGTGGTAAATGTCAAAGTCCTTGAACTTCATCTCTGCTTTGTTGATAACAATATAGCCAAACATAGAGCGGCTCCTTAGCTGTTTTTAATAAACTTTGTACTGCATTTGGGACAGCGGATCTCAATCCGTCCCTTCCCTTTTGGAATGCGGATTTTCTGCTTACAGGAAGGACACTTGTAAATATGGTGGGTCTTTCTCTGTACAAACGTATTCTTCTGGGTGTAGAACCACCGGCGGAGCTTTGCCGTACGGCTTAAAAATTTCTGGTTTTCCGCTGACCGTTTATAGACATTTCTGGAAAACATCCGGTAGTAGGTCAGCATAATGCCTGCCCATGCCAGAAGCGGAATCAGCCTGTTTCTGGTAAAATAGTTCAGAATAATAAAAATAAGCGTCAGCCCCATGGTAAAACGTCCCAGGGAGTCCATGCCATAGCGTCCTGCCATAAAACGTGCGAATCTCTCCCGCATACTCATCACCTCTTAATGAGAATCATACGCCATACAGGATGAAAGTCAATAAACTTCCTCTAAAAAATCTATAAAAAAACAGAAGGATGTGTTATGCTATTGTTATGCTTTAGAAGCCATATAAAAGGGGGAAGAAGAAAGGGTATGAAAGAAGAGAAGCATTACCGGAGAGGGAAAAGAAGAGGCGGAGCGGCCAGTCTGGTGATTCTGGTCATTGCACTGGCAGTGTTCTGTTTTTCCGGATTTCAGCTGTATAAGATTTTTGGAGGGTACTTTAAGGGGCAGAAGGAGTATGACAAGCTCAGAGAGCTTGCGATAGATGATAAGGATAATTTCCGGGTGGATTTTGATGAGCTTATGGCAATTAACCCGGATACGGTAGGATGGCTGAGATTCTATCCGGAACCGTCCCAGATTAACTATCCGCTGGTGCAGACGGATAATAATGATCTGTATTTGAGCAAGACATTTTCAGCAAATGATAATACGGTGGGGGCGATTTTCCTCAATTACATCAATCACCCGGATTTTAATGACAAGAATACAATTATTTACGGACATAGGATGAAGGATAATTCCATGTTCCACGACCTGGAAAAATATCAGGACGAATCCTTTTGGAAAGATAACCAGTATTTCTATATCTATACGCCGGATGGACGGGAGATTACCTATCATATTTATTCGGCGGGGATCGTTAAGGATATCTCAGATACTTACAAGACGGAGTTTACTACGCCGGAGGAATTCGATGAGTTTCTGACGACCACTCTGACTGCGTCTGCCTATAGTACGGATGTAAAGGTTTATAATGAGGATTTGATCGTGACCCTTTCTACCTGTACGAAGGAGAGCGATGATAACCGTATGGTGGTAAGAGGAGTTAAAATATCGGAAAAGTATCTGGATCAGGAATAGAGGAGGCGCGGGATGGCATATGTGTATGAAGTGGGCGATATCGTAAGGCTGAAAAAGAAGCATCCCTGTGGCAGCTTCGAGTGGAAGATTCTGCGTGTAGGAGCGGATTTTCGGCTGAAATGCATGGGCTGCGGACATCAGATCATGGTGCCGCGGAAGCTGGTGGAGAAGAATACGAAGGGGCTTAGGAAGCCGGAATGAGACGCTGACAAGAGCGCACAGACCGGGATGCGCGGGCGGCATGCGGTTCATGGGAAAATCTTTTGTAAAATGCTTGCGCAGGCAGGGGATTTATGGTATCATACCAAATTGTGATATATTATTTTACCCGGATGGGTATAATCCTTGCTCCTGGGTATAAGCAGGGGCCAAAAGACCAGAAGGAGGTGCAAACTACATGAATAAGTATGAGTTAACTGTTGTAGTCAATGCAAAAATCGAAGACGACGAGAGAGCACAGGTAGTCGAGAAGGTAAAAGATTTAGTTACCCGTTTCGGCGGCAATGTGACGGACGTTGACGAATGGGGTAAGAGAAGATTAGCTTACGAAATTCAGAAGATGAAAGAAGCATATTATTACTTCATCCACTTCGAGTCTGACGCATCGGTTCCAGGCGAGATTGAACAGAGAATCCGCATCATGGACAATGTGCTCAGATATTTATGCGTGAAAGACGAGGCATAGAAGAAGAGAGGTAAAAGAATGAATAAAGTAATTTTGATGGGACGCCTGACCAGAGATCCGGATGTACGCTATTCTGCGGGCGAGAGTTCTACTGCTGTTGCAAGGTATACGCTTGCAGTTGACAGAAGATTCCGGCGCAATAATGACGGTGAGCAGACGGCGGATTTTATCGGCTGTGTAGCATTCGGAAGAAGTGCAGAATTTGCTGAGAAATATCTGCGGCAGGGACTGAAGGTTGTTGTGACCGGCCGTATCCAGACCGGAAGCTATACCAACAGGGACGGTCAGAAGGTATATACTACCGATGTTGTGGTAGAGGATCAGGAATTTGCAGAGAGCAAGGCGGCAAGCGAGCCGCATATGAACAGTGGTTACCAGGGCGGTTATCAGGCGGCTCCAGCACCGGCACCAAGCGCACCCGCTGGTGACGGCTTCATGAATATTCCAGATGGAATAGATGAAGAATTACCGTTCAACTAGAGTACTTAGTGAATGCGGGTCGAAGACGAAGCATGAGCTTAGTACAAAGCTGGTTCTGCGGAGCTTAGCGGGGCATTGAGCTTAGTCACGCAGAACTTCCTTAGAAAAAAGTATATAGGAGGGAAAGCATCATGGCTTACGATAAAGGCAGTCGTCCAGAAGGCGGCTTCAAGAGAAGAGGCGGCGGACGCAGAAGAAAAAAAGTATGTGTATTCTGTGGCAAAGAGAATAACGAGATCGATTACAAGGATGTAGCAAAGCTGAGAAAGTACATCTCTGAGAGAGGTAAGATCCTTCCAAGAAGAATTACCGGAAACTGCGCTAAGCATCAGAGAGCTTTGACGGTAGCAATCAAGAGAGCTAGACATATCGCATTGATGCCATATGTTCAGGAGTAATAGCTGACAGAATATTGTATGAGAGCGAGAGTCTCCGGGTACGAAAGTATCCGGAGTTTTTTGTATACAGCAGATTATTTATTTCCTGAGTCTGCCGATATTATTACTATAAACGATAAAAGGAATAGTGATGCAGTATTTTGCAAAATAAAAGATTGTGGAACGGCGGGAACAGGAGGTGGCCGGATGAACTTTTTTGCAGTTCAGAATATGAACAATTATACGAAGAGCATGGAAATGCAGATGAAGTGGCAGAAGAAGAAAACGACGGGAGATTTTACCGCGGACGGCAGTACAAAGCTGGACAATGACCCGGTGAGACGGCAGGCAGAAGAGATCCGGAAATCGAGGTCAGACGGTTCTGCTAAGCTTTCCGCCCAGATTGACTTAAAGCTTAACAGCGGACAGAAGCTGACGGCGGAGGAGATGGATTATCTGCAGAAGACAGATCCTCAGAAGTATCAGAAGCTAAAAGCAATGGAAGCCGAGCAGGAGAATTATGAGAAGGAGCTTAAACGGTGTAAGACCAAGGAAGAGGTACAGCGCGTCAGAATGTCCCATACAGCATCGTCTCTGAGTGCGGTAAATAATATTATCAATAATCCGGCAATCCCGGAGGAGAAGAAATTTGAGCTTGTTATGCATGAGCATCACAAGCATATGGCGCTTGAAACCTCTACAAAGGAATTTGTAGAGAGCGGCAGGTATGCAAAGCTTCCGACAGATGCGGAGAAGATGAAAGCCGAGAAGGAACTGAAAGAGGCGGAGGAGGCCGAACTTGGCATTGAGGAGCCTGCAGAGGAAACAGAAGCGTCTGAAGGAGTGACAGAAGAAACGAAAGGTGACGGGGCATCAGAAAACGAAGCGGCCGGAGCAGAGCATGTGCTGAAGGAGAAAGCTGGCCTTGAATCGGCGAAAGGGAGGCTGCGGAGCGGGCGGGAGATGACCCGCATGGAGGCGGAGTCAACCCCGGAGGCTATGAAGGTAAAACGCGCCAGAGCGCAGGCGGCATACAAGGAGAACCAGCCGGAGATCATTGAGGTGAGACAGAAGATCGACATCAAGGTTGAATAGAATATTGGATGATGAGGAGGCCGCTGCAGGTCTCCTTTTTTAGATGGAACGCTTGATAGAGGGAACCTTCCGTGCTATAATTTTTGTTGAATAAGGAGGAATGAAAGATGAACTCAATCGATATTCAGAAAAAGGATCAGGAGTATATTGCAAATACTTATAAACGATTTCCGGCATCTCTTGTGGAGGGAGAGGGAGCTGTTGTGCGCAGCCCGGAAGGAAAGGAATATATAGATTTTACCAGCGGTATCGGCGTGAACTGTCTGGGCTATGCAGATAAGGGCTGGGCGGATGCGGTTTCCGCACAGGCTCATAAACTGCAGCATGTATCGAATCTCTACAGCACACAGCCGGATGTTGAGGCGGCTGAAAAGCTGTGCAGATATACAGGATTTTCTAAGGTATTCTTTGGGAATTCAGGAGCAGAGGCCAATGAGGGCGCGCTAAAGGTTGCAAGGAAATACGGAATGGAGAAGCATGGAGAGAAGTGTAATACGGTAATTTCCCTTAAGAATTCATTCCATGGACGTACCATTACGACCCTGTCTGCGACCGGCCAGGATTCCTTCCATCAGTTTTTCTTTCCGTTTACGGAAGGGTTTAAGTTTGTGGATGCCGGGGATATCGAGGGCTTAAGGAATGCAGTGGATGAGACGGTCTGCGGGATCATGATCGAACTGATCCAGGGAGAGGGCGGTGTTGTTCCGGTAGACGGGGCATTTGTGAAAGAAGCGGCCCGGATCTGTCAGGAGAAGGATCTGGTCTTTGTGATTGATGAGGTACAGACAGGAATCGGCCGTACAGGGACATTTCTGTGCTATGAGCAGTTTGGAGTGAAGCCGGATGTGATTTCTCTTGCGAAAGGAATCGGAGGAGGCCTTCCTCTCGGCGTAGTGATGATGAATGATAAGACGGCAGGCGTACTGGGCTTCGGCCAGCATGGATCTACTTTCGGAGGGAATCCTGTGGCTTGTGCGGGCGCATGTTATGTACTGGACAAGGTGATGAAACCGGAATTTCTGGAAGAGGTGAAGAAAAAGTCGGAGTACATGAAGAAGAAGCTTCTGGAGATCAGCCAGATCAAGTCAGTTACAGGGCTTGGACTTATGCTGGGAGCAGAGCTGGAGGAAGGCCTGACCGCGGGAGAGACGGCGGGAAGATGTGTAGAAGAGGGGCTTTTGGTGCTTACGGCAAAGACGAAGCTCCGGCTCCTTCCGCCGCTTGTGATCGGCTATGAGGAAATTGACAGGGGAATAGAAATTCTTGCGCGTGTCCTGAGGGGATAGCGTGATAGAAAAGAATTGACAGACCATACGCTCTGCGGTACAGGGCAGATGGATGAAGGAGGTATTGTATGAATAAACCAGTATTAGTAATTATGGCGGCAGGTATGGGAAGCAGATACGGAGGCTTGAAGCAGATTGACCCGGTGGATGAGGATGGGCATATCATTATGGATTTTTCCATGTATGATGCGAAGCGGGCAGGCTTTGAGAAAGCAGTTTTCATCATTAAGGAAGAGAATGAGGCAGATTTCCGCAAGGCGATCGGGGACCGTGTGTCGGAGTACATGGAGATAAGCTATGCTTACCAGAAGCTTGATAATCTTCCGGCCGGATATCAGATCCCGGAGGGAAGGGTGAAGCCATGGGGAACGGCTCACGCGGTGTTGAGCTGTATCGAGCAGGTGGAAGGCCCCTTTGCAGTAATTAATGCAGACGATTATTATGGCGTGGAGGCATTCCGGCTGATTTATGAGTACCTGACGACGCATCAGGATGATGAAAAATACCGTTATACGATGGTTGGCTATCTGCTCGGAAATACTATGACGGACAATGGTTATGTTTCCAGGGGAGTCTGTGTTACAAACGACAGAAGAGAATTGGTTTCGGTTACGGAGAGAACCCGGATTGAGAAACGTGACGGAGGAATTGCCTTTTCAGAGGACGGCGGCGGGACCTGGACGAGCCTGCCGGCAGAGACGGTGGTTTCGTTAAATATGTGGGGATTTACCAAAAGCATTTTGGAGGAGATTAGGGACGGCTTTCCGGCATTTCTGGATGAAGGCTTGAAGAATAATCCTATGAAATGTGAATATTTCCTTCCGGCAGTAGTGAGCAGACTGACGTCGGAGGACAGGGCTTCGGTGGCCGTGTTGAAATCCCATGACAAATGGTACGGCATTACTTATAAGGAAGACAAGCCGATGGTGGTTCAGGCTATTCAGAAGATGAAGGAGGAAGGAATCTATCCGCAGCATTTGTGGGAGTGACTTTGCGGCCGGGTTCATGAACCGGCATTCTGCTGTAACGAATTTGCAGTTTTTCTGAGCGCATAACCGGTTGATTACGGCAGGGAAAAGTGTTATATTTTTAAAGAAATACAAATTATATATAAGGAGGCAGGAGACAATGGCAGTATTGATTACAGGAGGGGCAGGCTATATTGGCAGCCATACAGCTCTGGAACTGTTGAACGAGGGCTATGAAGTAGTAGTATATGATAATTTATATAATTCTTCCAAAGAGTCTCTCAGCAGGGTAGAGGAGCTGACTGGAAAGAAGATTGCATTTTATGAAGGAGATATTCTGGATGAAGACAAGCTTAGAAGCGTGTTTGAGACAGAGAAGATTGATGCGGTCATCCACTGTGCGGCGCTGAAGGCGGTTGGAGAGTCCGTTAGAAAACCGCTGGAGTATTATCATAATAATATTACGGGAACGCTGACGCTTCTTAAGGTTATGAATGAGATGGGAACGAAGAATATTGTATTCAGCTCTTCTGCAACGGTATATGGAGATCCGGAGGTGATTCCGATTACGGAGCAGTGTCCGAAGGGGCAGTGTACCAATCCATATGGATGGACCAAATCCATGATGGAGCAGATCATGTCCGACCTGCAGAAGGCGCATCCGGAATGGAATGTCATCCTGCTTCGCTATTTCAATCCGGTGGGCGCTCATGAAAGCGGGCGCATAGGAGAGGATCCGAAGGGAATTCCGAATAATCTGATGCCGTATATCTCACAGGTGGCAGTCGGCAAGCGTGAAAAGCTGGGCGTATTTGGAGATGATTATGACACGCCGGACGGAACCGGAGTAAGAGATTATATCCATGTGACAGATCTGGCTGTCGGCCATGTTAAGGCAATTGATTATGTTTTCTCGAATCCGGGTCTGGATATTATCAATCTGGGAACCGGTGTGGGATATTCTGTGCTTGACATGGTAAAGGCTTTTTCAAAAGCATGCGGGAAAGAGATTCCTTACGAGATCCAGCCGAGACGGGAGGGTGATATTGCCATGTGCTATGCGGATTCGTCTAAGGCGGCCAGAGTGCTGGGCTGGAAAGCAGAGAGGGGATTGGACGAGATGTGTGCTGATTCCTGGAAATGGCAGTCACAGAACCCTAATGGTTACGAAGGATAATTTATGAAAGAATATTCAGGACGCTGCGGATTGCTATTGCCGCAGCGTTCTTCATTGTGTAAAATTTATCATCTTCCCTTTCTGAACAAAAGGTAGTATAATGGACGCAATGGAGGAACGATTATGAATGGGAAGCTGGACATACATCTAAAGGGAACGTTGAAATTATACATGCAATGGCCCATGGTCATGTCAGTTACGTTAGTATTTATGACCGGATGGATTTATTATATAGACCACAGGGCAGGAATGGTGATGGCGGCATGTGTATTAATTTATCTGATTGTCACATGCTCTTTGTATTATTATAATAAATCTGCGCTTATGCGTGCGCTTGTGGAATTTGTGGCGCAGTACGGCGCAATGCAGAACCGGCTGTTGAAGGAGCTGGAGCTTCCATATGCGATTCTGTTGGAGAATGGGAAGATTCTTTGGATGAATGACGAATTTGAATCGATTCTCGGAGACCGGAATAAGCAGGACGTGAATCTCGTGAAATATATGAAAGAACTGAACCGGGGGACTTTTCCGAAAGAGGAAGGACAACAGACTCAGGTTGAGGTCGAATTTGAGGATCGGGAGTATCTGGCAAAGCTTCGCAGGATTCCGGCAAAGGAAGCGGGCGGCATTAAGACGACTGTGAGGATTCCGGTTGAATCGGAATATTTTATAGCGGTTTTTCTGGAGGATGTAACGGAGCTGAATGAGTACATTCAGGCGAATGAGGAGCAGAGGCTGGTTGCCGGGCTTATTTATATTGACAACTATGACGAAGTGATCGAGAGCGTGGAGGAAGTAAGACAGAGTCTTCTGCTGGCGCTGATCGACCGCAAGATTAATCAGTATTTTGCAAAGGCGAACGGCATTGTTAAGAAGGTGGAAACGGATAAGTATTTTATCGTTGTTGCAAAGCAGTATTTTAAGCTGTTAGAGGAGGATCGTTTCTCGCTTCTTGAGGATGTGAAGTCTGTAAACGTGGGAAATACGATTCCTGCTACTCTGGGTATCGGCCTTGGTATCAGCAGGGAAGGCTACTGCCAGAGCTATAATTATGCCCGGGTCGCCATTGATCAGGCTCTTGCAAGGGGCGGCGACCAGGCGGTTATCAAGGACTGCAGCGGCATTACCTATTATGGCGGCAAGCGGGAGATGACTTCCAAGAATACCCGCGTAAAGGCCCGCGTAAAGGCAGAGGCGCTGAGGGAATATATGATGACCAGTGATTATATTCTGGTTATGGGGCATAAGATGACGGACGTGGATTCACTGGGTGCGGCGATCGGTATTTACAGGGCGGCTGTTTCTGTTGGAAAGACGGCTCATATTGTGTTGAATGCCCCAACAATGGCGGTGCGTTCTCTGTATGAGGATTATGTGAAGAATACGGACTATCCGGAGGATATGTTTGTAAGCTCCGAAGAGGCAAGGGAGATGACTGGAGAAGAGTCCATGGTGGTGGTTGTGGATACGAACCGGCCGCAGATGACGGAGTGTCCAGAGCTTCTTCAGATGACAAAGAATATAGTTGTGCTGGATCACCACAGACAGGGCAGTGATAATATTGAGAATGCAAGACTTTCGTATATTGAGCCGTATGCATCGTCTGCCTGCGAGATGGTCTCCGAGATCCTGCAGTATATTGCAGAAGATATCAAGCTTCCGGTTATGGAAGCCAGCAGCATGTTTGCGGGTGTGATGGTTGATACGAATAATTTTACAAATCGGACAGGTGTACGGACCTTTGAGGCGGCGGCGTTTTTAAGGAGATGCGGTGCAGATATTCCTTATGTGCGCAAGATTTTCAGGGATGATATGGATTCTTACCGTGCTAAGGCATCGATTATTAGTAATGCAGAAGTTTACCGGAAGCAGTTTGCTATTGCAAAGGGAGAGAATCTTAAAGCGGACAGTCCCACGATCATCGGCGCACAGGCGGCTAACGAACTGCTGGATATCGATGGGATCCGTGCTTCCTTTGTGGTAACAATTTATAATGGAAGAAGCTATATAAGTGCGCGTTCGATTGATGAGGTAAACGTCCAGATCCTTATGGAGCGTCTGGGCGGCGGCGGACATTTGAATACAGCCGGGGCACAGTTTGACCATACGAATGTGGGCGAGATCATTTATAAAATCAAGGCGCAGATTGACAAGATGATTGAGGAAGGAGATATTTAAAATGAAAGTAATTCTATTAGAGGATGTAAAGTCTTTGGGGAAAAAAGGCGAGATTGTAAATGTAAATGACGGATATGCAAGGAATTTTCTTATAAAAACTGGAAAGGGCACGGAGGCCAATAATAAGAGCCTGAACGACTTGAAGCTGCAGAAGGCGAATGCGGACAAGATTGCCCAGGAAAATCTGGAAGCCGCGAAGGAGCTTGGAGAGAAGCTGAAGGCAGGACAGGTGAAGCTGTCGATCAAGACCGGAGAGGGCGGAAAGGCATTCGGTTCCGTTTCCTCCAAAGAAATCGCGGCGGCGGCAGAAGAGCAGCTTGGTTTAAAGATTGATAAGAAGAAGATACAGTTGAAGGAGCAGATTAAGAGCCTCGGGGTACACAATGTTCCGGTTAAGCTTCATCCAAAGGTGACGGCAGAACTTAAGGTGCTGGTGAAGGAAGATGCGTAGACATAGAGGGTCAGAGTGTGCACAGGCGCATTGAATGGAGGGGAAGGATGGAGGAAGCACTCATTAAAAGGGTACTGCCTCACAGCATAGAGGCAGAGCAGGCTGTTGTCGGCGCTATGCTGATGGATAAGGATGCGATCGTAGCCGCATCAGAGATGATAAGCCGTGAAGATTTTTATCAGGCTTCATATGGAATTATATTTGAATCGATGACAGAGCTTTTTAATGAAGGGAAACCTGTGGATCCGGTTACGCTCCAGGAGCGGCTGAAGGAAAAGGATGTTCCGGAGGAAATTTCCAGTCCCAAATTTATGGGCGAGCTGGCTGTAGCGGTTCCTACGTCGGCGAATGTAAGGCACTATGCGCAGATCGTTTATGAGAAAGCCATGATGCGCAGGCTGATCCGGCTCAATGAGGAAATTGCGAATACCTGCTATGTAGGTACAGAGCCGATGGATGTGATTCTGGAGACTACGGAGAAGAAGATATTTGAACTGCTCCAGAACCGCAGCGCCGAAGAGTACACCCCTATTAAGGATATTGTTTTGAAGGCGCTGGACAGAATAGAGATGGCATCTAAGAGCAAGGGCACGGTGACAGGGATTCCTACAGGGTTTCTTGATTTGGACTATAAACTGTCCGGGCTTCAGCCTTCGGATTTGATACTTGTGGCGGCAAGACCGTCTATGGGAAAGACTGCATTCGTGTTAAATATTGCCCAGCATGTGGCGTTTAAGCAGGATCAGAGCGTGGCAATCTTCAGTCTGGAGATGTCGAAGGAGCAGTTAGTAAACCGTCTGTTTTCTCTGGAGTCGCATGTGGATTCCCAGAGCTTAAGGACAGGCAATTTGAAGGATGCGGATTGGGAGAAGCTGATAGAGAGCGCAGGAATTATCGGAAAGTCTCATTTGATCATTGATGATACGCCTGGAATTTCCGTGACAGAGCTTCGCTCTAAATGCCGAAAATACAAGCTGGAGCAGGATTTGAAGCTGGTCATTATTGATTACCTGCAGCTGATGAGCGGGAGCATAGGAAAGCGCAGCGATTCCAGGCAGCAGGAGATTTCGGAGATTTCCCGCTCCCTGAAAGCGATTGCAAGGGAACTGAATGTTCCGGTGATCGCACTGTCACAGCTCAGCCGTGCAGTGGAGCAGCGCCCGGAGCACCGGCCCATGCTTTCTGATTTGAGAGAGTCCGGTGCGATAGAGCAGGACGCGGACGTGGTAATGTTCATTTACAGGGATGATTATTACAATAAGGATACAGATACGCCGAATCAGGCGGAGATTAACATAGCCAAGCAGAGAAACGGCCCGATTGGGACGGTAAATCTTGCGTGGATTCCGGATTATACTAAATTTGCAAATTTGAAATGGCAGGAATAGGGGCTGGAGCGCAGCCCCTTTTTCGTGCCGTATGTCCAGCAAAGCTGGACCACACTTCATACATCTGCTGTTCCGCTTGAAGCCTCCGGAAAATCCGGTATGCCGGCTGTCTGCCCTGCCGTATGTATGCTGAGGTTAGAAATGAGTCTGCCGGCACATTAGGTCAGGGAACCGGGCAGCAGCATTTTCTTTAATTTTTCTACAGCGCCGGTCTGCGATGATTCCTTGCGGTAACTCTGCTGCTGGCGGATCAGCTGGTCGATCTTGCGGAATTCCTCTTCCTGCTGGCGTTCTTTTGCATCCAGAAGGAAGGACATCTCCTTGGTGATCATAGATACTAAGAGTTCATTGTTGTTTTCCAGCATTCTTTTGATGCGCAGCTGCTCCCTGGTGCGCTTCATGTCTGGGATCAATGCCTTCAGCTCTTCAAATGGTACCCCCTGCTCGTACAGTTCTTTGATACAGTTATATAATTTGGTGTCTTCTTTTGTGGCATTACTTAGTGTATTTAATGCGTTTCCCATACGAATACCCCCTTATTTTTTGTATGCAGAAGTATAGCATGTCCCCGGAAGAAAGCCTGTCAAACCCTGTCGCCGAACAAGAAAATTCGTGCGACACCATTCGCCAGGGATATTCAGCATTAACATTTCCTCACAGCCTGAAATAAAAAAGGCAGTCCCGTATAAGGGGCTGCCCTTTTCTTCTGTTATTAAGAGTTCTTGTCAGATTACTCTGCAGAGATAGCCTCTACCGGACACTGATCTGCGCATGCGCCGCAGTCAAGACAGGCATCAGCATTGATCTCGAAATGCTCTGCTCCTTCAGCAATAGCCTCTGCCGGGCACTGAGCTGCACAAGCACCGCAGGAAATGCATTCATCACTAATTACATATGCCATGATAAGTACCTCCTTATAAAGTTAATGTGATAATCACAAGGCTGATTTATATCAGCTTTTTTCTATCATAATACAAAAGCGGCAAATATACAAGCAGTTTCATGCTTAAAAATAGATACAAAATTATCTATCAGAGGAAAATTTTAAGATTTTTTTCAAGACTTTTTCACAGATTTGTTGTATAACTGTATGTAGCATGTTGTAGTCCCGCGCAGATTGGGGAAACTCAGCAGTAACACATGGATGTTGGGAGATTGATGTTATGAAAAAGAAAAGGACAGCGGTGTTGATCTGCATGTGTATGACAGGCCTTATCTGTGCCTGCACTGCAGAACCGGAGAAGCTGCCGGCCCCTGCTCAGTCAGAGAGGAAAGAGGATACGCAGGAAGAAACGGCGGAATGTGCAAAGCAGGCGAAGCTGGAGGCCATATCGCCCTCGGCATATGGTAATATAGACGGCCTGAATGTGGAACCTGCAGCATATTTTTCAATTATAGGAAAAGCCGGGAGCGAAGAATATTGGAGTATGGTTAAGGAAGGCGCTGAGGCGGCCGTTGCAGACCTGAATAAGGTATTAGGATATGAGGGCGGCGATAAGGCGAAGGTAGATTACAGCGGGCCAAGCGAACCGGATAATGTGGATGAGCAGATCAATATTCTTGATGAGGAGCTGGCCAGATATCCCTCAGCGCTTGGAATTGCGGTAATAGATTCACAGTCCTGCAATGTACAGTTTGATCTGGCTGTGCAGAACGGTATTCCGATCATAACCTATGATACCATAAGCAGTTATCAGGGAATTATGGCAAATATTTCAACAGATAATAAGAAAGCGTCTGCAGAGGCGGCAGTGCATATGGCGGAGGAGCTGGAAGAAAAAGGACAGGTGCTGGTCCTCGGCAATGACAGCAGATCTCAGACCTGCAGGCAGCGCACGGAGAGCTTTGCCGCGGAGATTGAAGAAAACCATTCTGAGATGACTGTCACAGAGATTTATTATATGGATAAGCTGGACGAGGTGAAGGAGAAAATTGCCAGGGAACGTGCAGGCCTTCCAGAAGCGGCGCCGGAGGATGGGGAGCTCTCAGAGGATACGGCGGATGAAGCCGCGGTGTTAGAAGAGGCGTTGTCAGAGATTACGGATGAAGAGGCGTATGAATATATTTTTGAGAAGAATCCGGATATAAACGGTATATTTGCATCCAATGGACAGGCGGCAATGCAGATGGTCAACCTGTGCGGGAAGCTGGAGAAAGAAGACACGGTGATTATCGGGTATGATTCGGATGCTGAGGAGATAGAAGCCCTGACCGATGGAAAAATCACCGGATTGATCGTACAGAATCCATATGGAATGGGATATGCGGCGATTGTGGCAGAAGCCAGATGCATTCTGGAGCTGGGCAATGAGGCGGAGATTGATACCGGGTATACCTGGGTGACGGCAGACAATATAGACAGTAAGGATATACAGCGGATGCTGTATACGAAATAAGTGCTGCGGCCTGCAATGAGCAGGATTAAGACGGCATTAAATGAATGGAAATAAAGGGGGGTACTGCCCGAAAGCAGCACCCCCCTTGTCTGTCTAATAATTCAAACATACGGGTATGAAACCCAATTAGATAGGAAGTTCCAGATAGATATCCTTTCCTTCTTTGATGGAAATTACTACCTTGCCGTGTTTTACGGTAGTAACCACACCCTCTACGCTTCCGCTTACAGAAGGAGCTTCCTCTGCCGCCGGAGCTTCTGCCGCCGGTTCATCTGCCGCGCCGGCTTCCTTATAACCGTCCACGTTATCTGCGGTCAATGCACACAGGGAATCACTTGTCTTGGTTAATTTAGCACCCAGAACCTGTTCGATGGTCAGGCATCCGTCCAAGTTCAATAAACCGGAATCCACCAGTTCATCAAAGATAGCCGGATCCTCAAGGTTTGCGGGTTCAATGGTAATGCCTGCCTCTGCACGGCAGCATAATACTGCAGGGTCTTTTGCATGGGCTTTCGCTGTTTCTGCTGTAATAGACATATTACATACCTCCTTTATTCATACCTATAATCAGTATAGTATCCGTAATTTGTAAAATCCAATCGATTTTTACAATAAGAGCCGGTGATTATTGAATATGTCTATAACATGAATTAGAGAAACTCTGATTTATCAGCGCAGCCTTAGATTTTAGGAAGAGTAAAAGTAAATTCTGTTCCTACGCCTTCAGTGCTGATTACATTAATGTGTTCTCCATGCGCCTGTATGGATTCCTTTACAATGGACAGGCCAAGGCCGGTTCCCTTTTTATCCCTGCCGCGGGAAGCGTCTGTTTTATAAAAACGTTCCCAGATTTTGTTCAGTGCATCTCTGGGAATCCCGGCGCCATAGTCTTTGACGGAGGTAAATACCTTGTCTCCCCGCTCCGTGGTTTCTACGGTAATGCTAGAATCAGGGCCGCTGAATTTAATAGCATTGTCAATCAGATTGTAGAGAACCTGCTGGATTTTGCCTTTATCTGCAAATACAGTCAAATGTCTGGTAGCAAGCACCAGTTCAATAGAAATCCGTTTTTTGGTGCAGGTTCCTTCAAAGGATGCGGCAGTGTTGCGGATTACTTCATGGATATCAAAGGAGGTTTTGTCCAGAAGAAGGTTCTTGGTGTCAAATTCATTCAGCTCCAGAAGGTCTCTGGTAAGGTCTGTCAGTCGTTCCGTCTCAAACAGGATAATATTCAGGTATTTCTCCTGAAGCTCCGGCGGAACCGTGCCGTCTGCAATAGCCTCTACATAACCCTTGATCGAGGTAAGCGGAGAGCGGAAATCGTGAGATACATTGGCCACAAATGTTTTCTGGGATTTTTCCATATCCCGCAGCTGGGCGGACATATAATTCAGTGAGGCGGATAAATATCCCATCTCATCCTCTGCGTTGACCGGGATCTCATAGTCAAGATTTCCAAGGGCATACTGGGTAGCGGCATCGGTGATCCGCCGCAGAGGCCGGTACACCATCAGCTCAAATGCAAGAAATACAATAAAGGAAAACAGGTAAATGATGGCGGCGGCATAGTAAAACCGCTGTACCAGCTGTCCTTGCAGGTGTTCGATATCCTGAAGCTCTTTGTGGAGCAGGAAGTAGCCGCTGGTGTTGAAGCCGTCTACGACCGGAGCAATAACCGTAATCACATCCTCCTCAAAATAATTATGATAAGTACCCTTCTGATAGGTCCGGCCTGCGTTCTCTGCCGGGTTAAAGTCCTTAATAAAGGCAGGGGAGACCGGATAGCCTTCTGCATGGCTGGTACACAGGAGATTGCCTTCGGTGTCAGTAAACCATGCGGCGGCTTCGGTATAGGCCTCAATACCTTTTAGCTGAATCCGCAGATCTGACAGGGAAATATCCTCTGTAAAATAGCCGGGAAGATACCGGGTGGCTATGATATTGGCACTCTTATACAGGTCATTTGCGGCGGAGTCTGTCAGATGGTCATAAATATAACCGGGTACCATCATTGCGGTGATGAAGGAGGCCATAAAGCCGAAAATAACATATATCAGTATAAATTTTAGGTGCAGCGTGCTGCTAAAGTGAAGTTTTCTCTTATCCATGTACGGTACATCCTTACTCTGTGCTGCTGTTTTCGGTTAAAACGGCTGATATTCTGCCGCTATTTTACCTCAAATTTGTAGCCGATCCCCCAGACGGTTCCCAGATTCCATGAGCTGTGGTCGCCTATCTTTTCCCGAAGCCGCTTGATGTGGACATCTACGGTACGGGTATCCCCGATGTATTCATATCCCCAGATATGGTCGAGGAGCTGCTCTCTGGTAAATACCTGATTGGGGGAGGAGGCAAGAAAATACAAAAGCTCCAGCTCCTTGGGCGGCATATCCACATTCTGCCCGTTTACAAGGACGGAATAGTTGGTCAGATTGATCACCAGTCCCGGATACTCTACGCGTTTGGCTTGACTTTCGGTGCGTTCCTCTGACTTCGCGGGATGATATCTGCGCAGGACTGCCTTTACCCTGGCAACCATTTCCTTGGAATCAAAGGGCTTCATGATATAATCGTCGGCGCCGAGCTCTAATCCCAGCACCTTGTCAAAGACCTCTCCCTTGGCGGACAGCATGATAATAGGTGTCTGTGAGCGGGCGCGGATTTCCCGGCAAACCTGATAGCCGTCAATACCCGGAAGCATCACGTCCAGAAGGATCAGGCCCGGCTGATAGGTATCGAATGCCGTGAGGGCGGCTTCTCCATCGTAAACGATCCGTGTGTCAAAGCATTCTTTGGTCAGATACAGAGAGATCAGCTCTGCAATATTTTCATCGTCATCAACGATCAGGATTTTCTGTTTATTTGCCATAGATATTACATCCCCCTTATTTAAATTCTACGATGGTAACTCCGGCATCGCCTTCCCCAAAGGATGCCAGATGGAATTCTTTCACATGCTTCTGCCGTCTTAAATAAGTATGGATACCTTTCCTCAAGGCTCCGGTTCCCTTGCCGTGGACAATACGTACCGGACTCAAATGTGCCATATAGGCATCATCCAGATATTTCTCAAGCTCGGAGACTGCTTCGTCTACTGTCTTGCCGAGCAGGTTGATCTCCGGGCTTACAGACAATGACTTGCTCATCTTCATCTTACCCTTCCCGGTACGATGCATGGATTTGGCAGAGTAAGAGGGAGCGCTTTCCACAATTTCCAGATCAGAGATATGAACCTGAGAATTCAGGATTCCCATCTGTACATGGAGATTACCCCTGGAATCTGGAAGAGAGGTAACGGTTCCGGTTAAGTTCATGCTGAGGACCCTGACGGATTCTCCCAGTTTAAATTCCGAGGGCTTATGCTTCCGCTTTGGCGCGGCAGATTCCAGTGCCAGCTTGGAGCCGGTGTCATCCAGTCTTTTCCTCAGCCGTTCCCGCTCTTTCTCCATCTCCGCGGCAGAAATCCCCTCTTTGCCGAATCTGCGGAAATTCTTCATAGTCTCATCGGCCATTTCCTTGGCCTCCAGCAGAATGGCGTGTGCTTTTTCATTGGCTTCCTTTATCATGCGGTTCCGCTGCTCATCCAGCTTCTTCTGCTTGGCTGTTGTCTCGGATTTCAAACGCTCCAGCTCCCGTTTATAGGCGGCGATCTGCTGCTGCTCCTTCTCAATGGTCTTACGGCTGGACTCCAGATCGGTCAGCACATCCTCAAAGGATTCCGCGTCGCTGGAGAGATGTGTCTTTGCGTCCTCGATAATGTAATCCGGGAGCCCCAGCTTCTTAGAGATGGCGAAGGCGTTGCTCTTTCCGGGAATCCCAATTAACAGATGATAGGTGGGGCGCAGGGTTGCCACATCAAATTCACAGCTCGCATTCATGACGCCGGGAGTCTGCAAGGCAAATATCTTCAGCTCGCTGTAGTGGGTAGTTGCCATGGTGCGGATGCCCTGAGCATGCAGATGGCTCAAAATAGCAATCGCAAGAGCCGCACCCTCTGTGGGATCCGTTCCGGCTCCCAGTTCGTCGAAGAGAACCAGAGAGTCTTTGCCTATTTTCTTTAAAAACGATACAATATTAGTCATATGGGAGGAGAAGGTACTAAGGCTTTGTTCAATACTCTGTTCGTCGCCGATGTCTGCGTAGACATCCTCAAAAATACCGAGCTCTGACCGGTCCAGTGCGGGAATGTGAAGGCCTGCCTGCCCCATCAGGGTAAAGAGCCCCGCGGTTTTCAGCGTGACAGTCTTTCCTCCGGTATTGGGTCCGGTGATGATGAGCAGGTCAAATTCATCGCCCAGAGTCAGGGAAATTGGAACCACCTTATTCTTGTCGATCAACGGATGCCTGCCCTCCCGGATGCGGATGCGCCGGTTCCTGTTAAATAAAGGCCTGCTGGCATTCATAGACAGGGCGAGGGCTCCCCTTGCAAAGATAAAGTCCAGCTCTGTCAGGGCACGGTAATTGCTGCGGATAAGCTCTATATAATCTGCGGCAGCCGTACTGAGACGGGCCAGGATTACCTGTATCTCTTCCTGTTCCTTTCCATATAATTCCTTAAGATCATTATTCAGCTTTACCACGGCCATCGGCTCAACAAACAGGGTAGAGCCTGTGGCAGACTGGTCATGAATCATGCCGGGAACCTGTGAACGGTATTCGGATTTGACCGGGATACAGTAGCGGTCGCCCCGCATGGTAATGATCGGATCCTGCAGATAGGAGCGCAGAGAGCCGTTTACCAGACTGTTCAGTGTAGAGTGTACCTTGTCGTTCATCAGCCCGATCTGTCTGCGGATGTGCTTTAAGGTGCCGCTGGCGTCATCGCTGATCTCTTCCTCGCTGATGATACAGCGGTCGATTTCGGCGGACAAAACCGTCATCGGTTCGATCTGTTCAAAATAAATATCCAGACAGTCCGCTGATTCGCAGGGGGTATCATGCCGTCCATAAGCCTTTGCCCTTGCCGAGGCAGTTAAAAGCTTTGCGATGCCGAGAAGCTCTGCGGCATTTAAGGAGGCTCCTATTTCAAGACGCTTCAAGGAAGCTTCGACGGGATAACATCCGCTGAAGGAAGGCCTGCCTTTCTTGACGATCCTGGTAAATGCGGCAGCGGTCTGCTCCTGCATGGTCTCAATAAGCTCCAGATCGGTGGACGGCTTTAGGTTCCTGCATCTTTTCATGCCGCCCGGAGTGGAGGCCTGTTCGGTTAATAGTTCGGTAATCTTGTTAAATTCTAATTTGGTTATAGTTTTTTTATTCATATATATTCTCCTGTCAGGTTATCCTTATTCTAACGTATTTGGGAGTGAAATAAAAGGATAAATATTGAAGAATAGCGGGCAATATTGTATACTATTAGAAGGATTATCAGAGGAGAAACGCAGCATGGAATATCACGAAGAGCCGAGGGACAGGGATAATACTCCGGATGTAGAGCCTGAGGAAGAATATGCATTCCTGCAGGAGACTCTTAAGGACGAGAAGGGAAAAGGCAGAATATCAAGAGGTATGATCCTCAAATATGCATGTCTGGGACTGGTGTTCGGACTGGCGGCCAGTCTGGGTTTTTTTGCGCTAAAGCCATGGGCAGAGAGCAGGAATCTGGATGATCCGGATAAGGTGACGATTCCAGAGGAGCCTCCGGAAGAGACGGAGGAGGTATCTGAGGAGATAAATGAGCCGCAGCCGCTGACGATTGACAATTACAGAGAGATGAATAAAGCGCTTTATGACGTAGGAAATGAAACAGCACGGTGTGTGGCTGAGGTAATGGGAGCAGGAACGGAGGACGACTGGCAGGGAACCGAGTATGATAAGAGCGGAAGCGTATCAGGCATTATTGTGGCAGATAACGGACCGGAGCTTCTGATTTTTGCCAGCAGCCGTGTGGCTGCGGATGTGGAGAATATTCAGGTCAAATTTGTAGACGGAAAAACATATAAGGCGGGACTTAAACAGAAGGATGAGAATCTCGGCTTTGCAGTGTATTTAGTGCAGAAGAACAGTTTGTCTGACTCCACTAAGAACCGGGTCACCGTTGCGGAGCTCGGATCATCGGCCGTGGTTTCGCAGGGGGATACAATGATTGCGCTGGGAAGTCCCTTCGGTTATGCGGGAGCTATGGGATTCGGCGTGGCGGCGTCTTCTAAAAACACGATATTGAATCCGGACGGGGAATACCGGCTGATCTGCACGGATATATCCGGGGCGGGGAACGGGACCGGCGCGCTGGTCAATATTAACGGGGAGATTGTGGGAATGATCGATCAGTCCATTTCCGAGGAGGACAGCATGAATCTGGTGACCGGATATGGGATTTCTGATCTGAAAAGTGTTATAGAGCTTCTGTCAAATGGAACGCAGGTGCCTTATCTGGGGATTACCGGAGTAACGGTAACTGAGGAGATTGCCGAGCGGCAGGGGATTCCTGTAGGGGTATATGTACAGGAGGTACAGGCAGATTCGCCCGCGATGGCGGCCGGCATCCAGAGCGGCGATGTGATTGACGGTATTGGAAAAGAAAAGATTATGACTCTGTCGGCGTATCATACGATGCTGCTGAAGCAGGAAGCAGGGAGCGCCATCAAGCTTCAGGGAATGCGGAAGGGCGCGGACGGCTATGTGGCCATTGATTATAATGTGACAGTTGGAAGCTGTAATTAAACTTAGAAAGAGGAAGAGATTATGAGATATATCAACACGCTCTGCGAGGGCGAGACTATACGGAACATATACCTGTGCAAGGGGAAACGTTCTGCTGAGACAAGAAACGGAAAGCCGTATGACAATCTGGTCCTGCAGGATAAGACCGGAACCTTAGACGGGAAAGTATGGGATCCAAATTCCGGCGGTATTGCAGATTATGAGGAGATGGATTTCATTGAGGTGTTCGGCGAGGTGACCAGTTATAACAATGCGCTGCAGCTGAATATCCGCCAGATACGGAAGGCATATGAGGATGAATATAACCTGGCGGATTACATGCCTACAACGGAGAAGAACGCAGATACTATGTATGAAGAACTGCTGAGATACGGCACTCAGGTAAAGAATCCCTGTCTCCGGCAGCTGATCGAGTATTATTTTGTAAACGATGAGTCGTTTATCAAGAAATTCAAAGGGCATTCTGCAGCCAAGAGCGTCCACCACGGCTTTGCAGGAGGACTGTTAGAGCATACCCTGAGCGTAGTGAGATTCTGTGAGTATATGGCGGCGGCGTATCCGATTTTAAATAGGGATCTTTTGTATACGGCGGCCATGTGTCATGACATTGGAAAGATCAAAGAGTTGTCTGCTTTTCCAAAGAACGATTATACAGATGACGGACAGCTTCTGGGGCACATTGTGATTGGCGTGGAAATGATAAGTGATGCAGTCCGGGAGATTCCGGATTTCCCGGATAAATTAGCCAGCGAGCTGAAGCACTGTATTATTGCGCATCACGGGGAGTTAGAGTATGGGTCGCCGAAGAAACCGGCGCTGCCGGAGGCATTTGCCCTGAATTTTGCAGACTGTGCAGATGCGAAGATGCAGACGCTGACCGAGATATTTAAGGAGAAAAAGGGCAAGGACTGGATCGGCTACAACCGGCTGTTTGAGACGAATTTGAGAAGGAGCAGCATGGATAAGTAGAAAAGCCTGGGCGGTCAGATAAGTGTATTTCTTGCCGTATTATCCGCTTTCAGACAGGCGTTGTGTGAACTGTAATGTGTAATATGGGCAGATGGGGCAGTGCTTCATCTGCCTTTTTCTACAGGGCGGCTATAATAAGCAAAGCAGGACGGCAGCGTGTGAATGGTAATGATTGGCGGGATTTGTGCGCAGAGTACCAGTATTTTGGATGGGGAGAGATTATGAAAAAGAATGACATAGTGACAGTTACAATCGAAGATTTTGGAGTGAACGGGGAAGGAATAGGAAAAACAGATGGATATACGCTGTTTATTAAGGATGCGGTAATCGGAGATGTGGTGGAAGCGAAGGTGATGAAGGCAAAGAAAAATTATGGCTATGGGAGGCTTATGAAAATTATTCAGCCGTCTAAGCACCGGGTTACCCCGCGCTGTTTTGCCGCGCGCCGGTGCGGAGGCTGTCAGATCCAGGCGGTAAGCTATGAGAAGCAGCTGGAATATAAGAATCAGAAGGTTCGGAATAATCTAAAACGCATCGGCGGGATACCAGAGGAATTGTTAGAAGCTGTGATGGAGGAGCCCTGCGGGATGGAGGAGCCTTACCGGTACCGCAATAAGGCACAGTTTCCGATCGGCAGGGATAAGAGCGGAAAATTGGCCGCGGGATTTTATGCAGGGCGTACCCATCAGATTATTCCCTGTGAGGACTGTATCCTGGGAGTGGAAGTGAATCAGAAGATTCTGGCTGTCATTCTTGGATTTATGGAACGGCATCATATCGAGTCTTATGACGAAGTGTGGCATAAGGGTCTGGTGCGTCATGTGCTCATCCGTTATGGGTTTGCTACGGATGAAATCATGGTATGTCTGGTGATCAATGGAAGGAAACTGCCGCATGCAGGGGAGCTGACCGAAAAGCTTGCGCAGATTCCCGGTATGGCCAGTATTTCGCTTAGTGTGAATACAGAGAAAACGAATGTGATCATGGGGCAGGAAATTATCCCGCTGTGGGGACAGAGATATATTATAGACTATATCGGGAAGATAAGGTATCAGATATCACCGCTGTCTTTCTATCAGGTGAATCCGGTGCAGACCAGAAAACTCTATGAGACAGCGCTGGAGTATGCGGGGCTCTGCGGAGAGGAAACCGTGTGGGATGTGTACTGCGGGATTGGAACTATTTCATTGTTTCTGGCGCAGAAGGCGGGCAGAGTCTACGGCGTGGAGGTTGTGCCGCAGGCGATTGAGGACGCAGAGCGGAACGCGGAAATTAACGGGATAAGTAATGCGCAGTTTTTCACGGGGAAGGCTGAGGAGGTTCTGCCGGAATATTACGAAAATTACGCGGCCAGCCATCCGGGGCAGCAGGCCGGAGCGGATGTGATCGTGGTAGATCCGCCGAGGAAAGGCTGCGAGGAGTCTGTGCTGGAAACGATGGTGCAGATGCGCCCGGGGCGGATTGTGTATGTGAGCTGTGATTCGGCAACGCTGGCGAGGGATGTGAAATATCTGAGGGAGAGAGGATATGAATTAGTGAGGGTGAGGGCTGTGGATATGTTCCCGCAGACGTGCCATGTTGAGTGTGTCGTGTTGATGTCACGGGTTGAGAAATAGAATAGCGGAAAAGTGTAGAAAACAAGGGATTTCCGGGAGTTAGGACAATTTGAAAAAATTGTTCCGACTTCCGGATTTTTTGTTTGTTGTACTGTGCGGAAACATATCCACTGCATTTTGGGTGGGATAGTTGAGTTGACAGGTTAGATATAGGGTATGTTGTGGAGATAGGATTGTTAAAAGGGGTGTTGAGTAGACAAGATATATAAAAGAACTATTTTTTCAAAGATAAGCTGGAATTCTTCTGGGTGGAGTGGTGAAACATATAAAATAAAAATGGGGGTATGGCTTGACAAAAAGATAAACACGAGCTATAATTGAACAAAAGTTCAAGATTGGAGAGGGACATGGCGCAGGTATTAAAAGATGAAATACGGGAAAATATTTTAAAGGCAGCGTTGCAGGAGTTCTATGAAAAAGGGTACAGGCCGGCAGCTATGCGTGAGATTGCGGGCAGGGCTAAAATACCAACAGGGTTGATTTATTCTTATTATAAAAACAAAGAATCTCTTTTTGATGCTGTCCTCCGTCCAGTCCTTTATGATTGGGAGAGGGTGCTCACTGCCAGGGATGACGGGCATTCAGAAGTTATTTATGGATTAAGCAGGGCAGAAACAGAGTGCCTGCTGAATTTATTCGAGCATAGGCAGGAATGCATTATCTTATTTGATAAAAGTGACGGCACAAAGTATGAAACGGAAAAGGACCGGTTTATTGCGGCAATAGAAGGACATCTGAATAAACATAAAAAGGATACAGATGGGGATGAAATATTCATCCATATTATTGCCAATAATTTTGTGGATGGGCTAATGCAGGTTATGTACCATTATAAGGGAAAGGAATGGGCTATGATGATATTGCATAAATTATCGGAGATGTATTTGTCGGGAATTGGTTTATAGGAGCCAGTTCCTTTTTTTACCGAACAATATTGAATTATTGTTCAATTTTGGAAGGAGAAATTAATTATGATGACCTTATTTGTGAAACTGTTTATTAAAAACAAGAACGAAGTTTCTAACCCAAATGTAAAAAAAGCATATGCTGCCCTGTCAAGTGTTGTTGGCATCCTGTTAAATTTATTTTTGTGCATAGCCAAGATAACCGTTGGGTTTTTTAGTAACTCTGTTGCCATATCAGCAGATGGTTTTAATAACCTGGCAGATGCAGGGACTTCACTTGTATCATTTTTGGAATTTAAGATTGCAGGATATGGCGGTGGAAATACACATCTTTTTGGACATGGCAGGATTGAATGGATCATGAGTATTTTTACATCTATTGCTGTCCTGCTTATGGGAATAAAGCTGGCAGGGGATTCTGCTGCATCTATAGCCAGTCCGGACAGTCCGGTATTCAGCATGTCGGCTTTGGCGGTGCTGCTGGTTTCTATTTTGGTAAAGGGTTATATGTTTTGTTACAATAAACGCTTTTCAAAAATAACTGGTTCGGAAACATTAAAGGCAACGGCAGCAGATTGTATGAGTGATTCATTAGCAACGGCAGCAGTTTTAATATCAACAACTGTTTCGTATATAACACATCTTGAAATAGATGGTTATTGTGGCGTGCTGGTATCTGCATTCATTATTTTTGCAGGCATAAAAAGCTTATGGGAAGTGTTAGGGCGGATTATGGGGCAGTCAGCAGATCAGGAGATGGCAGAGGGTGTTTTACAAATAGCGGAGTCATATCCGGAAATCATTGATGTCCATGATCTGATGTTTCATGATTACGGATTTGGATATTTTGTGATATCCATGCATGCAGAAGGATATCGAAAACACAGCCAGCAGCTTTATATTGCAGCGAATCAGATAGCCTATGACTTAAAACAAAAATTTCATTGCGACAGTTTTATACAAGTTGATTATGTGTTGGAAAATAAGACATTGAAGGACAGTCTTATGAAACAAATATATACTGTCCTGAATGAATTTAGCGATGAAATTGAAATAAGTAATTTCAGGCTGATTGAAAGCGGTCCTTACATCAATGTTGTATTTGATATGGTCTATCCTGCGAAACTGCAAAAAAGTGAGGAGGATATCTGCAATGGCATTAAAAGAGAAATTGAATCAGAAAATTCAAAATACCGTACTGTTATCAAAGGTATTATACGGCGTGAGCGTTTACACTTACACCGATAATAACGCATATTCGCAGAGCGGACATGCGTATACAATCATATTAAGTTTAAGGAGGACATTAAAATGGTGGAAAAGTCAAATCGAATCTATTTACTGGAGGAAGCAGGTGTTGCTTCTGCATTACTTAAGCTGGGTATACCGACAATGGTCGGTATGCTGATTTCAGCCTTGTATAATGCGATTGATGCGTATTTTGTAGGTGGCCTTGGAATGAGCCAGATGGGGGCCGTATCCGTTGTGTTCCCAATCGTGCAGATTATCATAGGTCTGGGTATGATGTTTGGGGCAGGAGCATCCTCTTACATATCAAGGCTGTTGGGGAAGGGAGCTAACGAACAGGCAGACAAAACAGCTTCTACTTCGCTTTTTTCAGGGCTTCTGGTTGGGGCAATTATCATTATAGGTATTATGGTTTTTCTTGACCCGGTACTTACGGCATTAGGTTCAACGGAAACAATTTTGCCTTATGCAAGAGCCTATGCAAAAATCTATGTAACTGGTTCAATCATCAATGTTTTTACTGTTATGATGAATAACCTGCTTACGGCCCAGGGAGCTACGAAGTTCACAATGAAAGCCATGCTTACAGGAAGTATCGCCAATGTGATTTTAGACCCTATCATGATTTATGGTATGGATTTAGGTATTGAAGGGGCAGCTATTGCAACAGTTATCTCATTATGTATCAATATGGCACTTTACATTGGATATATCGCAAAAAAGAAAGGTGTTTTGAGATTTTCGGTTAGAAACATAGCTCCGTCCAAGACAATTTATGCAGAAATCCTGAAAATCGGCATTCCTGTACTTCTGTTTCAGTTGCTTGCAAGCACGGCTATGGGAAGTATCAATACTGCAGCAAAACCTTATGGAGATTTTGCAGTAGCAGCTATGGGAGCAGTTATCCGTATCATGACAGTTGTAACTTATGTTGTTTTCGGATTTTTGAAAGGGTTTCAGCCTTTTGCGGGATATAACTATGGAGCAAAAAAATACAAAAGATTGAAGAAATCTATTAGGCTTTGCATGATATGGTCGACAGTGTTTTGTATTGTTGCAGCTATTGTGCTTTTCATATTTGCAGATCCAATTGTTTCCCTTTTTGGTACAGACGTAGAAATGGCTGGTATAGCAGCAAAGGCACTCAGACTTAATGCGGTGTTATTTATTACATTTGGTTTTCAAATGGTGTATGCGTCACTTTATTTAGCTATTGGTAAAAGCTTAGTGGGAAGTGTGCTTAGCTTGAGCAGACAGGGAATTTTCTTTTTTCCTTTAGTCTTGGTACTGCCTCATGTCATGGGCTTAACAGGGGTGGTATGGGTACAGCCTATGGCCGACCTTTTGACTACAATACTTACCATAGTTTTTGCAGTAAGAATAAACCATACTTTATCTACAGAAATTGAAATGGGGGAAGATTGATTTGGAATTAGGAAAATCTAAAGAAGACTACTTAAAAACAATTTTTGTACTGCAGAGAAAACTTGAGAATGTCCATTCGGTTAATGTTGCCGAATATATGGGGGTTTCCAAAGCAAGTGTTTGTGTAGCAATAAAACAGCTAAGAGAGCAAGGGTTTCTGATAAAACGCCCGGATTCCAGTTTGTGTCTTACTGAGAAAGGAGTATTAGTAGCACAAAAAGTATATGAACGGTATGATTTTTTTCTTACAGTTTTTGCTAATGCTGGCATATCTAAGGAAACTGCAGTTAAGGATGCCTGCCGGTTGGAACACGATATAAGTGAAGAAAGTTTTAGGAAACTTAAGTGTGCATTGATGTAGGCAAATAAGTGAAACCAACAGTTCTTAAAATAATGTTCTGTTGGTTTTGCTTTAAATATATCTGGCATTCAGTGATAGTTTTATAAAGGATTAGAAGTTGATAGAGGGAGTTAAGTGATATGATAAAATTACTCGTTATTTCTTTGGAAGAACCAGAACAGGAAATATATGATAAAATAATAGAGATTGTAAATGGAGCGCATATTAGCATTGATGAAACAATAGAGGGAAAGCAGGGGAAGATGCTGCGGCTTACCTCTACGAACACCGGGAGGAAGCTGACCACCACGCCATGATGATGACGCTGCGGGCGCTCCTTTCCGGCAGCCGGAAGGAGGTGTTCTGATGGAGGTTTCCCTTTTGAATGTCCGCATCACCTTCCAGAAGAATGGTGTGGCGGTGGACGGCATCGGCAACCATAAGAACACATGGGCGGATTATTATTCCTGCCATGCCACGGCAGGCGGCGAGGCAGGGAAGCAGACCAGTGAAGTAGATGTGGCAGGGACCGTGGCGGATGAATCGGATATTTCGTTCACAGTAAGGTACTGTAAAAAGGCATCTGTGATTGATTCCACTGGATACCGTGTGGTGTTTGGCGACGGGATTTACGACATCGTTGCCGTTGACCACATGAATTATAAAAAGAAATGCATCAAATTCAAATGCAGGAAAGCGAGGCGGTGACGATGGCGAACGGCGTATCTATCGACCGGATGGCGGAGGAGATCATGAAAGGTCTGACGGAATATGCGGACCTTGCCACGGAGGATGTGAAAAAGGCGGTGAAGAAAGCCGGGACTGCGGTGCGGAAGGATATTGAAGCCAACGCGCCGAAGGACACCGGGAAGTATGCAAAGTCATGGACGGTGAAGACCAGGTCGGAAACTTCCAATTCGCTGGAGGTGACGGTGCATTCCAGGAACCGCTACCAACTGACGCACCTTTTGGAACACGGCCACGCCAAGAGGGGAGGCGGGCGCGTCCCGGCAAAGCCCCATATTGCGGCGGCGGAGCAGGCCGGCATCGATCAGCTTGAAAAAGAGATACAGAAAGCATTGGAGGGATAGTCTTTGGAAACATTACTGGCGCTTTTAAAAGAAACCGGCATCCCCTTTGCCTATGACCATTTTGCGGAGGGCGAATCGCCGGAGCCGCCGTTTGTCTGCTACCTCCTGCCGCAGAGCGACAATTTCGCCGCTGACGGCATGGTGTACTTCAAGGCGAGTGGCGTGAAGATAGAATTATACACTGACACCAAGGACCTGTCGGTGGAAAAGAAGCTGGAGGACGCGCTGGATAGGCGGCACATCTTCTACAACAAATCGGAGGTCTGGATTGACAGCGAGAAGCTGTACGAGGTCCTCTACCAATTCGATATGGAGGTGGTTTGCGATGCCGAAGAAGAATAAAGTGAAATTTAATATCTGCAATGTGCATTACGCGCTGCTGACGCTGGGGACGGACGGGGCGGTGTCCTTCGGCACGCCTGTTGCGATGCCCGGCGCAGTTTCCCTTTCCCTGGACCCCAACGGCGAGCCAAGCAATTTCTATGCGGACGGGTACGCCTATTACACGGTCAGCAACAACATGGGCTACGAGGGCGACCTGGAGCTTGCCATGGTGCCGGAGAGCTTCCGCACCGACGTGCTGAAGGAGGCCCTGGATGAGAACAAGGTGCTTTTAGAGAACGCCAATGCGGAAACGGAGAACTTCGCCCTGCTGTTCGAGTTTGACGGCGATGTCCGGAAAATCCGCCATGTGCTGTACAACTGCTCGGCGGCGCGCCCGACCATTGAGTCCCAGACCAACGAGGAGGAGATCGAGGTGCAGACCGAGACGCTGTCCATCACGGCAGCGCCTTTGGTGTTGTCCTGCAAATTAGATGCACCAGCTCCATGCAGATTAGATGCGCCTGA
>CAJTZE010000030.1 GCA_910584265.1 uncultured Dorea sp.
GGAAATTGACTACGCCTTTGTTACCCATGGGGACAGCGACCATATCAGCGGTCTGGAGGAACTGCTGGAAAGGCAGAATATAGGAGTGAAGATTTCCTGCGTGATATTCCCTGAGCAGACAGTATGGGATGAGAAACTAACGGAGCTTTGCGTTTTGGCACAGGAGCAGGGATCCCGGACGGTTGTGATGAGTCCCGGGCAGACAGTTGAGGGGAAAAAACTTATTATCAGATGTTTGGCTCCGGACGGGGAAACGCTTGCAGAGACAGGTAATGCGGCTTCATTGGTGCTGGAGGGATGCTATGGTGAGCTGGACATGTTGTTTACCGGAGATGTGGAGGGGGAAGGAGAGGAACTGCTGACGGCAGTGCTGGAAAAAGAATACGAAGTGCTGAAAACAGCCCATCACGGATCTAAGAATTCTACCTGCGAGGAATTTCTGGAGATAGTCCACCCAAGGCTTGCGGTGATATCGGCGGGAAGAGACAACAGATACGGCCATCCACACGAAGAAACACTGGAAAAGCTGGAGAAAACAGGTACGGTAGTTTTTAACACTGCAGAGTCGGGAGCGGTAATCCTGAAAGCATATGGAAAAGATGTGGCAAATTTGAAGATTATCCAGTATAATAGGTCTTATGAAAAGCTTAAATGAAGATATAGAAAAGGGACAATTTAAAAATATATATCTGCTGTACGGCGAGGAGGACTATTTAAAAAGGCAGTACAAACAGAAGCTTACGAAGGCCATGCTTCCCGAGGAAGATACGGTGAACTATGCCTATTATGAAGGCAGAGGGATTCCGGTGCCGGAAATTATTGATCTGGCAGAGACGATGCCGTTTTTTGCAGAGAGAAGGCTGATCGTAATTGAAAATTCCGGACTGTTTAAAGCGGCGGCGCCGGAGCTTGCAGATTATATAAAGACGATGTCTCCGGCAGCATGCTTTCTATTTATAGAGAAGGAAGTGGACAAGCGGGGGAAGCTGTATAAGGCGGTAAAGGAAAAGAAAGGGCGTATTGTAGAATTCGGCGCTCAGAAGGAGCAGGCGGTAAGTCCCTGGCTTCTTGGGAAAATCAAGAAGGAAGGGAAGAAGATCAAGCAGGACACATTCCGGCATATTCTTCTAAAAGCAGGTATGGATATGGAAACTCTGGATAAAGAGATGGAAAAGCTGTTCTGCTATACCATTGGGAAAGACGAGATTACCATGGAGGATGTGGACGCTGTCTGTACGATGCAGATTACAAATCATATTTTTCAAATGGTAGATGCGGCTGCCGCACAGGATAAGAAAAAGGCATTGGATTATTATTATGAGCTTTTGGCGCTGCGGGAGGAGCCTCTGGGAATCTTAAGCATGCTGACCAGACAGTTCCGTCTTCTGTTAAATGTGCAGGAGCTTATGAAGCTTGGAAAGGGAAAGAAGGAGATCATGGCGGATGCGGATGATAAGCCGATGCATCCCTTTGTGGCGGAAAAGTGTATGCGCCAGTGCAGGAATTTCCGAAGAAGCGAGCTCCTGGCCATTTTGGAAGAGGGCATACAGATTGAGGCTGATATCAAGACCGGGCAGCTGAACAAGGTGATGGGCGTGGAACTGTTTCTTGTGTCAACTGCGGCCAGAGGCGGCAAAGAACGGTAATAATAGAAGATCATATATGGAAGGAAGAAATGAGAGTATGGCAGGAATAGAGCAGAATAAGATTCGCAATTTTTGTATTATAGCACATATCGATCATGGAAAATCTACCCTGGCGGATCGTATCATTGAGATGACAGGACTTCTCACCAGCAGGGAGATGCAGTCGCAGGTGCTCGATAATATGGAGCTGGAGCGGGAGCGGGGAATTACGATCAAATCCCAGGCGGTCCGTATTGTATATAAGGCGGAGAATGGAGAAGAATATATATTTAACCTGATTGATACGCCGGGACATGTGGACTTTAATTATGAGGTTTCCAGAAGCCTGGCGGCCTGTGACGGAGCGATTCTGGTGGTGGATGCGGCTCAGGGCGTGGAGGCTCAGACGCTGGCGAATGTGTATCTGGCCTTGGATCATGATCTGGATGTGATGCCTGTGATCAATAAGGTAGACCTTCCCAGCGCGGAGCCGGAGCGGGTCATTGAAGAGATTGAAGATGTGATCGGGATTGAGGCGGCCGATGCGCCGTTGATTTCTGCTAAGACAGGATTAAACGTGGAAGAGGTGCTGGAGCAGATTATTGAAAAGATACCGGCGCCCTCCGGGGATGCCGGGGCGCCGCTTCAGGCATTGATTTTTGATTCGGTATATGATTCCTACAAGGGCGTCATTGTATTCTGCCGTATGATGGAGGGAACCGTAAAGAAAGGAACGCCGATCCGTATGATGGCTACCGGCGCAACGGCAGAAGTGGTAGAAGTGGGATACTTTGGCGCCGGGCAGTTTGTCTCCTGTGAGGAGCTGAGCGCCGGCATGGTCGGCTATATCACAGCCAGTCTGAAGAATGTGAAGGATACCCGTGTGGGCGATACGATCACCAATGCGGCAGACCCTTGTGCAGAGCCTCTTCCGGGATATAAAAAGGTGAATCCGATGGTGTACTGCGGGATGTATCCGGCGGACGGGGCAAAATATCCGGATCTTCGGGATGCATTGGAGAAGCTGCAACTAAATGATGCCTCCCTGCAGTTTGAGCCGGAGACCTCGATCGCACTTGGCTTTGGATTCCGGTGCGGCTTCTTAGGACTGCTCCATTTGGAGATCATTCAGGAGCGTCTGGAGCGGGAGTATAATCTGGATCTGGTTACCACTGCGCCCAGCGTTATCTATAAGGTACACAAGACAAACGGTGAAGTGATCGAGCTGACCAATCCGTCGAATCTGCCGGATCCGTCAGAGATTGATTATATGGAGGAGCCGATGGTAAAGGCAGAGATCATGGTCACATCGGAATTTATCGGGGCGATCATGGATCTGTGCCAGGAGCGGAGAGGCATTTATCAGGGAATGGAGTATATCGAAGAGACCAGAGCCGTGCTCCGGTATCATCTGCCGCTGAATGAGATCATCTATGATTTCTTTGACGCGTTAAAATCCCGTTCCCGGGGCTATGCGTCCTTTGATTATGAGATACTCGGCTATCAGCAGTCTGAGCTTGTGAAACTGGATATCCTTATTAATAAGGAAGAGGTGGATGCGCTTTCGTTCATCGTTTTTGCAGGAAATGCCTATGAGCGGGGAAGGAAGATGTGCGAAAAGCTAAAGGATGAGATTCCGAGGCATCTGTTTGAGATCCCGATCCAGGCGGCAGTTGGCAGCAAGATTATCGCAAGAGAGACTGTCAAGGCTATGCGCAAGGATGTGCTTGCCAAGTGCTACGGCGGTGATATTTCCCGAAAGAGAAAGCTTCTGGAAAAGCAGAAGGAAGGAAAGAAGCGTATGCGTCAGGTGGGGAATGTCGAGATTCCGCAGCAGGCATTTATGAGCGTGCTAAAGCTGGATGATAAGTAAGGAGAAAAGAGCGGGCAGAGCATTTAATAGAATGAAAGATTTGGAATTATATATTCATATACCATTCTGTGTGAAAAAATGTAATTATTGTGATTTTCTGTCTGCTCCGGCCGGTGAGCAGGAGCGGCAGAGTTATGTAGAGAGCCTTTGTGGACGAATCCGCGCTTATGCAGAGTCCATAAGGGCTTATCGTGTTATCAGTATTTTTGTGGGCGGAGGAACCCCTTCCATTCTGGAATCCGGCCAGATAGAGCGTATTTTTGGAGCGGTTTATGATACCTTTCGGGTAGATGCGGATGCAGAGATTACGATGGAGATGAATCCCGGGACGGTTACGAAGGAGAAACTCCTTGTGTATCGGAGATTAGGAGTCAACCGTTTAAGCATCGGCCTGCAGTCGGCAGAGCATGAGGAGTTAAAGAAGCTGGGGCGTATCCATACCTATGGGGATTTCTTAGCTTCCTATCAGACGGCACGTCAGGCAGGATTCCAGAATATCAATATTGACCTAATGTCGGGAATTCCCTGTCAGACCCTGGAAAGCTATGAACGAAGCTTAAAGCTCATAGCAGAGCTTGAGCCGGAGCATATCTCCGCATACAGCCTGATCATCGAAGAGGGAACTCCCTTTTATGAGAGGTATAGAAAGGGGAAGCACGTGGACGAGCTGCCGGATGAGGATACGGAGCGGGAAATGTATGTCTGCACAAAGGAAATTCTGGAGTCTTACGGCTATCACAGATACGAGATATCCAACTATGCAGAGCCGGGATTTGAATGCCGGCATAACTTAGGCTATTGGAACCGTACCGAGTATCTCGGGATCGGCACAGGCGCCTCATCTTTTATGAATCATCAAAGATGGAAGGAAGGAGAAGAGCCAGTAACATTAACCAGACAGGAGGAGATAGAAGAATTTATGTTCCTCGGACTGCGGAAAATGGAAGGAGTATCACGAGCCGATTTCCATAGAATTTTCGGAGAAGAGATGGAGAGCGTCTATAAAAATGTAATCGCAAAAATGAAAAAACAAAGCCTGCTGGACGAAAAAAAGAATAGGCTGTTTTTAACAGAACGGGGGATCGACGTGAGTAATTATGTTATGAGTGAATTCTTGTTCTAGCATAGAAGACCGCATTAGCATAACAAACAAAAGCGCAGTTCTGCATGGGACGAAAACTGCGTTGTGAAAATATTCTGCCAGTATGGGCGTCCCTGCCGTCAAAGCCGCCCATACACACAGAATATAATTTGAACGAGCCTGTAAAGAGCCTCTCTTTTAAGTCATTTCATCTCTTAATGCGTCTATAATATTTTCTTTCTTAATCTTACTTACCGCATACATCATGGTGATAAATATGATCAGAAATACACTCAGTGCACTGATCCCGATACTGGCCCAGGGCAGAATAAATCTTGCGTCAGCTGTCATCATCTCTTTTACGATCAGCACAGAAGTGGCTAATGACAGCGGGATTCCAATGGCCAGAGCTTTTGTGCCATAGAGTGCACACTCAAAGCGCATCATTTTGTTGAAATCCTTATCCGACATTCCGACAGAGCGCAGCATTGCCAGTTCTCTTTTCCGAAGGCGGATGTTGGTAGAAATCGTATTAAATACATTGGCGGTCGCAATCAGCGAGATGAGTATGACAAAGATATAGGAAAATATATTAGCTATAAAAATATAATTCTGATACTGCTCATAGGCTTCTGCGCAGTTCAGCAGGAGATAGGAGTTAATTCCTTCCTTCGTAACGATATCACGCATTGCACGCTCCGTTTGGGATGGATTATCCGAGTCGAAGCATAATCCTTTGATGCGGAGATCCACAGGCAGTCCGGAGGGTGCAAGGAGCTCCTTCATTGACCAGGGAGCAAGTATTTCAAAAGTATAGGGAAGGATTTCCGGAGTATCCGTTTCTTCCAGTACCGGCGGAATGTCCGGCGGTACGATTTCCAGAGGAGTTATGCTGAGATCCTGTCCCGAAAGTGCATTCGTGTAATCAGTCAGTCCTGGGGTAAGGGTGCAGTCTATGGAAGTGTCCGTAAAGATATCTGCAAGGTCTGTAACCCCGTCTGCCTCATCGCTGTTTAGTTTGGCAACAGCCGGAAGCCGGCCGCTCTGTCCGGAATATTCCTCAAACGGCAGGCCAAAGTCCGAAAGCAGCTTCTGGTAAAATGCGTCGTCAAAGAAATGGACCTCCATGCTGAGAGTATGTTCAGCGTTTTTGCTTTGTTCTCCCGCAGCTTCCCAGTATGCGTCTGAGAGCCGGTCTGACGGAACGGTGCAGGAATACCGGATTGCGGCACGGCAGGAGCTCTGCCGGACGCCTTCGGCATTTTTCAGCTTGTCATAAAGCCGGATCAGATCATCATCCTCCATATCCCGTGTACTGAAACCAATATCAAAATCAGAGACGATCCGGAAGCCGTCTGCCGTCTGCTGCAAAGAGGAAATCAAAGCATTGGTTGATACAAACAGCACGATGCTTAAAACAAGCGACAGTACGATACTGCGGTAACGCTTTTTGTTCCTTTTAAAATTCTTCAGTGCGAGAGTCCCCTCCAGACCGTATATGCGCTGCTTTTTACGGGATATTTTCAGAGCCTTGGCATCTGTTTTGATTTCGTTGGTCTGCCGGATGCATTCCATGATCGGCATTCTGACTGCTTTTCCTGCAGGTATCCGGGCAGAGATTAGAATGGTAACCAGGCTTAGGATGGCTGTACCGGCGATCACGGGAGCAGATACTTTCATAGTCAGCGGTATGTCACTGTTTAAAACAGCTGTAAAATTACTGGAAACAGCAGATAATACAGCTCTGATGCCTGCCAGGCCTGTCAGGATGCCGGCTGGGATCCCGATCGCTCCGATACAGAGGCCTTCAAACCGAACGGAGTTTTTTAACTGCTTTGCTGTGGCGCCGATTGAGGCAAGTACACCGATTTCCCGTATCCGCTCGTTTAAGGAAATGTTGAAGGAATTGTAGATCAGGAAAATTGAGCCGGTCATAATAATGGCAAGTACGATTCCGCCGAAGGCGTATAAAAAAGTCATCAACACCCTGTCGGCGGGCTTGTTTGAAATGCCCATATTACGCAGCAAATTGTAATTCAGGATATAGGCATGGCCGTTTTCTGTCTGTTCCACATAGGAATAAACCCTGCGGGGATTATGAAGTGTGACAAATAGGCTGCGGCTTCTGAAGCTGTCCGTGGCATGGCTGCTTCTGGTAATCAGGGTATATCCCGGGGCTTCGTCCGGCTCAAATACCGGCGTCCGGCAGATACCGGCCACAGTGTAGGTCTTTTGCTCCTGCGGTACAAAGGTTTCTTCTGCGCTGTAGGGCGCCGCCTGAGTAAGTTCTTTGTTTTCCTTGATACGGCTTCCCACAGACAGGGAAATGGTATCTCCCGGCTGATAGGAAACACCGCCGTCCGTCATTACCTTTGCAGAAATAAGGACTTCGCTGTCATTTTCCGGGAGCCTTCCTGAGATCAGGGTTGTTGGGAGGGCATCAAAGGTTTCCGCATCAAATCCGGCAATAAACAGATAAGGCTTATCTGGGGTGCCGCCGCCCTCCAGCCTCGCATAGCCGATATTTTCAAAGGCCGCTGTGTCAGAGACTTCTTTATCTTTTATTCTTTCCTGTATGAAAGAGCTGTCAGCATTTAAGAATGCCGCGTTCCAGCTCCCGTATCTCTTTCCTGCGCTTCTTCCCATATAGTCTAACAGCGAAACGCCGAAAATGGTGACGCCTGTGATCATAACCGTAGAAAGTATTACGCCGATGATTGTTACAAGAGTCCGTATACGATTCTTCTTCAGACCCTGTAGGGCAATTTTATGGAAAACGTTCATGAATGCCGCACCTGCCTTTCGTTCCTGCCGTAAAGGCTGTGTAGGTTTTTGACTTTTAAAAACTCCATGATATGAGCCTCCTTTTCTTGAATATACTCATAGCATAGAGTTTTACACTTACATTTTCGTGACTTTTTTGTGAGAGATTCGTCACTTTGAAAATTAATATTATTATCCAGAGTGATATAATGAGCGGACGGGCGCAGTTTATTCGCCGGCCTCATCTGCAAAGTCGGGCTTCTTTTCGTATTTGGCCTCATAGGTTGCCTGAATGGACAGCTTCTTAAACTGCATGATATCTACGGAGCTGAGCATAACAGAGGTATGAGCCTGACAGCCCTTCAGCTTGGGAAGCTGGTCAAGGGCGAGCTGGGCGTACGGATCCGTTGCGGCGCTGACGGACAGTGCAATCAGCACCTCGTCGGTATGGAGCCTTGGATTTCTGCTTCCCAGATACTTTACCTTAAGCTTCTGGATCGGCTCGATGGCTTCCGGAGAGATGACCTTTCTCTCATGGTCAATGCCCGCCAGAGCCTTTAATGCATTCAGAAGAAGTGCGGCAGAGGCGCCCAGCAGGTGGGTGGTTTTGCCGGTTACGATCTGTCCGTCCGGAAGCTCTAAGGCGGCGGCCGGGGCGCCGGTTGCCTCAGCCTTGGAAAGCGCCGCATCTACAACAGGGCGGTCATGTACGGTGACTCCTGCCTGATTCATCAATATCTCAATCTTAGAGACTTCATTATCGCTGCACGCGCCAATGAGAAGCCGGCGCAGGGATTCATAGTATCTGCGGAGAATCTCCTGGCGGGAAGCCTCCCTGCAGGCATCATCATCACAGATACAGCAGCCTGCCATATTGACCCCCATATCGGTGGGGGATTTATAAGGGCTTTCGCCGTAAATGCGCTCAAAGGTGGCGGCAAGTACCGGGAAAATCTCTACGTCCCGGTTGTAATTTACCGTAGTTTCTCCGTATGCTTCCAGATGGAAGGGATCGATCATATTTACATCATTCAAATCTGCAGTTGCCGCTTCATAGGCAAGATTTACCGGGTGCTTTAATGGAATGTTCCAGATGGGAAATGTTTCGAACTTGGCATAGCCTGCCCGGACTCCCATCCTGTGCTCGTGGTAGAGCTGGGAAAGGCATGCGGCCATCTTGCCGCTTCCGGGGCCGGGGGCGGTGACAACTACCAGAGGTCTTGAGGTCTCGATGTAATCGTTCTTTCCGTAGCCATCATCGCTGACGATCAGCGGGACATTTGCCGGATATCCGGGAATCAGGTAATGGATATATACCTTGATGCCGAGGCGCTCCAGTCTGGTCTTGAACAGATCGGCGGCAGACTGCCCTGCGTACTGGGTAATGACAACGCTTCCCACATACAGCCCGGAATTCATGTAGGCATCCCTCAGGCGGAGTACGTCGGAATCGTATGTGATCCCAAGGTCGCCCCGTATTTTATTCTTTTCTATATCCTTCGCACTGATGGCAATGATAACCTCCGCCTGATCGGCAAGCTCCTTCAGCATCCGGAGCTTACTGTCCGGACGGAATCCAGGAAGTACTCTGGAAGCATGATAATCGTCAAATAATTTGCCGCCAAATTCCAGATACAGTTTGTTGTCAAACTGGCTGATACGCTCCCGGATATGAGCAGACTGCATGGTAAGATATTTGTTGTTGTCAAATCCTATTTTCATTTGTGTATCCCTCATTCTCTGATTATTATGAACTACGACTGTTTAAAGTGGAAACGGGGAAAATGTGCTCCCCATGAAAGAAAGTACGCTTTCTGTGCGCACTTTTCTAATAAAAAATATTATATTTAGTATACTACAGAATGCGGCCAGTTTACAATCTTTTCATAATGTTTTTGCCTGTTTTTGTTGATTTTAAATCTAGGGATAACTATAATAAGAACTGATAGACACAGGAGGACTGTTATGGATAACCAGAACAATAGAAACAATCAAAATAGAAACAACCAGAATGATAATAAGAACAAGAATAATAAACAGGGTCTTTCCTTTGTTATTCTTACTGCGGTGATCACTACATTTCTGGTGCTGACGCTGTATCAGTTTCAGAAGAATGGAACGGCAGAAGAGATAACCTACGATCAGTTCCTGAAGATGATAGAACAGCATAAGGTAGAGGAGGTTGTCATTTCAAGCGACCGTATTTCTATTACAGCAAAGAAGGAAGAGGGAGAACGGGCCGGCAGGGAGTATTTTACCGGAGTGATGCGGGAAGATAATCTGTCTGAGCGTCTGTACAAGTCCGGGATTAAGTATGGGCAGGAGATTCCGGATACGACCTCTATGGTCGTGATGAATATTGTGCTTACCTTTCTGCCGATCGTGCTGATCATTGGAATGTTTTACTGGTCATTTAAGCATATGACCAAGGGCGGCGGGCCGATGGGGATCGGCAAGAGCAACGCCAAGATGTATGTGGAGAAGGAAACGGGTGTTACATTTAAGGATGTGGCGGGACAGGATGAAGCGAAGGAGTCGCTGCAGGAGGTTGTGGATTTCCTGCACAATCCTGGCAAATATACCGGCGTGGGTGCGAAGCTTCCTAAGGGAGCGCTTCTTGTAGGACCTCCGGGAACCGGTAAGACGCTTCTTGCCAAGGCGGTTGCCGGAGAAGCGAAAGTTCCGTTTTTCTCGCTGTCAGGCTCTGCCTTTGTAGAGATGTATGTGGGCGTGGGAGCGTCCAGAGTGAGGGATCTGTTCAAAGAGGCACAGAAGATTGCGCCTTGTATTATCTTTATTGATGAGATTGATGCCATTGGAAAGAGCAGGGATAACCAGCTTGGCGGCAATGATGAACGTGAGCAGACCTTAAATCAGCTTCTGGCGGAGATGGACGGCTTTGACACGAACAAGGGGCTTCTGGTGCTGGCGGCCACGAACCGTCCGGAGATACTTGATCCGGCGCTCCTTAGGCCGGGGCGGTTTGACCGGAGGATCATTGTGGAACGTCCTGACCTGAAGGGACGTGTGGATGTGCTGAAGGTGCATTCTAAGAGCGTGCGCATGGATGAGACTGTGGATCTGGAGGCGATCGCGCTGGCAACCTCCGGTGCGGTAGGCTCAGATCTTGCCAACATGATCAATGAGGCGGCGATTACCGCCGTGAAGCATGGCAGAAATGCGGTATGCCAGAGTGATTTATTCGAGGCGGTGGAAGTGGTGCTTGTGGGCAAGGAGAAGAAGGACCGCATCATGAGCCAGGAGGAGCGCAGGATCGTATCTTATCATGAGGTGGGACATGCTCTGGTGAGCGCACTTCAGAAGGACGCAGAACCGGTTCAGAAGATTACCATAGTGCCAAGAACCATGGGCGCCCTTGGATATGTGATGCAGACGCCGGAGGAGGAGAAGTTCCTGAATACCAAGAAGGAGCTGGAGGCCATGTTGGTAAGCATGCTGGCGGGCCGCGCGGCGGAGGAGATTGTATTTGACACCGTTACTACCGGGGCTTCTAACGATATTGAGAAGGCAACGAAAACTGCAAGGGCTATGATCACGCAATATGGTATGAGTGAGAAGTTCGGCCTGATCGGTCTGGAGTCTATTCAGAACAAGTATCTGGATGGAAGGGCTGTGAAGAACTGCGGCGAGGCTACAGCGGCGGAGATCGATCAGGAAGTTATGGATATGCTGAAAAAAGCATATGAGGAGGCAAAGCGGCTGCTTGGCGAGCACCGTCGGTCTCTGGATAAGATCGCGGCATTCCTGATCGAGAAGGAGACCATTACCGGTAAGGAATTTATGAAGATTTTCCATGAAGTAGAAGGAATCGACCCGGATGCTCCGAAGAAGACGGAGGAGAGGATCGCCATGAGTCCGCTGCCGGAGGAGCCGGAAGAGAAGGAAGCGGCTGATGAAGAAGAAAAACCAACTGTAAGCTTAGAGAAGTAGCAGTTATACGGCATATGCTCAGTAAGAATGGAAAAGGAGGGAGAGAGCTTTAAGCTTTCTCCCTTTTCGGCTGGAAAAAAGTCTGTTATAATAGATTTTGGAAATGAGGGAAGCTTATGTTTGATATACAGGAGGAATTGAAAAAGCTGCCGGCGAAGCCCGGTGTTTATTTGATGCATGATGAGAAAGACGAGATTATCTATGTGGGGAAGGCCATAAGCCTGAAAAACCGGGTCAGGCAGTATTTTCAGAGCAGCAGGAACAAGGGACCGAAGATTGAGCAGATGGTTACGCATATTGCGCGGTTTGAGTATATTATTACGGATTCGGAGCTGGAGGCGCTGGTCCTGGAGTGTAATCTGATCAAGGAGCACCGCCCGAAATACAATACCATGCTGATGGATGATAAAAGCTATCCATTTATCAAAGTGACGGTAAATGAGTCCTTTCCCAGAGTGATGCTGGCGAGACAGATGCACAAGGATAAGGCGAAATATTTCGGCCCTTATACCAGCGTGGGGGCGGTGAAGGATACTATAGAGCTTCTGCGCAGGCTTTATAAGATACGGAGCTGTAACCGGAAGCTTCCGAGGGATATCGGACTGGAGAGGCCCTGTCTGAATTATCATATCCATCAGTGTAACGCGCCCTGCCAGGGTTATATTAGCCAGGAGGAGTATGAGAAATCCATTGCTCAGGCGCTGCATTTCCTAAATGGAAATTACGAGCTGATCACGAAGGAGCTGGAGCAGAGAATGCTGGAAGCATCGGAGGCTCTGGAATTTGAGAAGGCAGTGGAATACAGGGACTTGATCGAGAGTGTGAAGAAGACTGCCCAGAAGCAGAAGATAACGGATACTGCGGGCGAGGAACGGGATATTCTGGCTGTGGCGTCGGAGAATGAGGACGCGGTGGTCCAGATATTTTTTGTCCGGGGCGGAAGGCTGATAGGAAGAGACCATTTTTATTTGAAGCTTACGGGAGATGAGACAGAGGAAGAGATTTTATCCAGCTTTATTAAGCAGTTTTACGCGGGAACGCCCTATATCCCGGCAGAACTTATGCTCCCGGAGGAAATTGCGGATGCGGCCCTATTGGAGGAATGGCTGACGCAGAAGCGGGGCCGGAGAGTCCATTTCCGGGTGCCGAAGAAGGGGGCGAAGGAAAAGCTGGCGGCGCTGGCTATGAAGAATGCAGAGCTGGTATTGTCCAGAGACAAAGAAAGGCTGAAGCGTGAGGAAGGAAGAACCATCGGGGCGGTAAAGGAGCTGGAAAAGCTTCTGGGACTCACAGGCATTGTGCGGATGGAGGCATATGATATTTCCAATATCAGCGGATATGCTTCCGTAGGTTCCATGGTAGTGTATGAGAGAGGCAGGCCGAAGCGGAATGATTATCGGAAATTCCGGATCAAAAGCGTACAGGGGCCGGATGATTATGCCAGCATGGAGGAGGTGCTGACCCGGAGATTCGAACACGGAAAGAGGGAAATGGAAGAGGGGAACGAACGGAGCAGCTTTACCCGCTTTCCGGACCTTCTGATGATGGACGGCGGAAGAGGACAGGTGAATATTGCACTGGAGGTGCTTAGGAAGCTTCATCTGAACATTCCGGTCTGCGGAATGGTGAAGGACGATAATCACCGGACCCGGGGGCTGTATTTTAACAATACGGAGATTCCCATAGATAAGGATTCGGAGGGCTTTAAGCTGATCACCAGAATTCAGGATGAGGCGCATCGATTTGCTATTGAGTACCACAGAAAGCTCAGGAGCCAGGGGCAGGTACGTTCTATATTAGATGATATTCCGGGAATCGGGCCGGCAAGAAGAAAGGATCTGATGCGTTCCTTTGCCAATCTGGAGGAAATAAGGAAGGCGGAGATTGGCGAGCTGAAAGCACTGCCCTCCATGAATGAAGCGTCAGCCGAAGCGGTGTACAAATTTTTTCATTCTTAGCTGTCAGGAGTGTACCTTTTATATTCTAAATGACCAATAAGGTATAGTTATCACACTACTAAAGGCCTAGGAAATATGATATAATAAAAATATAACAGCGGGCGCAGATTTATAGGAAAAAAGCTGACTGCCTGCAGATAGAATTTTAGAATAAAAACGGGAGGAAACTTGCCAATGTCAAAATTAGAAATGTCCAAGCTTGTGGAGAAGATGGACTTGAAGAATCTGACACCGGACGTTGCATTGACGGACAAATATCTGACTGACTCGGATGTGAACCGTCCCGCACTGCAGCTGACGGGATATTTTGAACACTTTGACAGCGAACGTGTCCAGATTATCGGATACGTGGAATATACTTTTTTGGAAACGATGGATAAGGATAAAAAAGCGGAAATCTATGACAAGCTGCTTGCCTGCCAGATTCCCTGTCTGATCTTCTGCCGTAACCTGCAGCCGGAGCCGATGCTTCTGGAGAAGGCAACGGAGGCGCAGATACCTGTATTTTTAACAGAGCAGACAACCTCTGCATTTTCGGCAGAACTGATCCGCTGGCTGAATGTACAGTTTGCTCCATGCATTTCCATTCACGGGGTTCTGGTGGATGTATACGGCGTTGGCGTGCTGATCACCGGAGAGAGCGGCATCGGCAAGAGCGAGTCGGCGCTGGAGCTTATTAAGAGAGGACATCGTCTGGTCAGTGATGATGTGGTGGAGATCCATAAGGTCAGCAACGAGACGCTGGTCGGAATGGCGCCGGATATTACCAGACATTTTATTGAGCTTAGGGGCATCGGCATTATGGATGTGAAGATGCTGTTCGGTGTACTCAGCGTCCGCGAAACTCAGAATATTGATCTGGTCATCCGTCTGGAGGACTGGAGCCGTGAAAAGGCATACGAGCGTCTGGGACTGGAGGAAGAATACACGGAGTTTCTTGGAAATAAAGTGGTGTGCCATCAGCTTCCGATCCGGGCGGGCCGTAATCTGGCGATCATTGTTGAGACGGCGGCGATCAACTACAGGCAGAAGAAGATGGGGTATAATGCGGCACAGGAGCTGTATAAACGGGTACAGGAAAACCTTACGAAGAATTCATAAATAGAGATAGAATAACGAAAGGATGGGAGAGGGAAGCATGAGGTATTGTTTTGGCGTGGATATTGGCGGAACAACGGTGAAGATGGGATTATTTTCCACAGAGGGAGATATTCTGGATAAATGGGAAATCCCTACCCGCACGGAAAATGAGGGAGAGGCAATCCTTCCGGATGCTGCGGATTCTATATTGAAAAAAATAGAGGAGAGAAACATTTCAGATGAGGAAGTACAGGGGGTCGGAGTGGGAATCCCGGCGCCTGTTGATGCAGAGGGAGTCGTGCAGAGTACGGCAAACTTAGGCTGGGGTTATAAGGCAGTAAAGGCAGAGCTTCAGTGCCTCCTCGGCGGAATCCGGGTAGAGGCGGGCAATGATGCAAATGTGGCGGCCATGGGAGAGATGTGGCTCGGCGCAGGAAGAGGCGAGAAGAATGTGGTGATGGTTACGCTGGGAACCGGTGTGGGAGGCGGAATCGTCATTGACGGCAGTATGCTTGTGGGAGAGACCGGCGCAGGCGGCGAGATTGGCCACATGTGTGTGAAGCGGGACGAGGTAGAGACCTGCGGCTGCGGACTGCATGGATGTCTGGAGCAGTATGCATCGGCAACGGGGATTGCCAGGCTTGCCAGAAAAAGACTTGAGGCAGATGATGCGGAAACGGTTCTGCGCGGTACCAGACCGAGTGCAAAGACAGTCTTTGATGCAGTGAAGGCAGGGGATATTGTGGCAATCGAGATTGCAGAGGAATTTGGCGTGTATCTGGGCGAAGCGATGGCGAACCTGGCTGTGATCGTGAACCCTGCTGTGATCGTGATCGGGGGAGGCGTATCCAAGGCCGGAGAGGTTCTGCTTCCTTTTATTGAGAAGCCGTTTAAGAAGAGAGCGTTTTTTGCAGATAAGAAGACCAGATTTGTGCTGGCAGAGCTCGGTAATGATGCTGGAATCTGCGGCGCGGCAAGATTGATTCTTTCTTAGGATATTATTGTACACTGAGGGCAGGATTAGAAAGGCGTGAAACCTATCATAGGAATCACGCCTTTTTAATCTGCTTGTATCTAAATTTGTAAAATGGCTGTTACGTAACGCCTGGATCAGGATCAACCACCGGAGGATCAGGATCAACCACCGGAGGATCAGGATCAACCACCGGAGGATCAGGATCAACCGGAGGATTGGGATCAACCGGAGTAGTGCCTCCGCCCTCGTTACCTCCGCCTTCATTGCCGGTGCCTCCGCCTTCATTGCCGGTGCCTCCGCCTTCATTACCAATGTCGCCGCCATCGCCGCCATCGCCGCCACTGCCATCGTCGTAGCCTGCATGTCCGGGGCATACCTCATCCGGTACACTTCCCGCAGCAAAGAATTCCGTAACTGCCGGACAGGAGCCTGCTCTTGCAAGGCATCCGGTCAACGAGCAGACTGTTTTCCGCTCTACAGAAGCCGGCATACTGAAATCCTTGTACTCTAGATTCGCATGGATCCGGCTCATTATGCCTCTCCAGATTCGGAAACGATACTGTGTGTCAATGCTGGTCAGAGATTTATTCTCATCGTAACCGCCCCATACGGCACAGGTATAATAAGGTGTAAATGCGCAGAACCAAAGATCCTGATCGTGGTCGGTGGTTCCGGTCTTGCCGGCTACCGGCATATTGTCAAGCTGGGCATTCCGTCCGGTACCCTTGGTTACAACATCCTGCATTGCGCTGGTAAGGAGAGCTGCAGTGGAATCCTTGATAACTGTCTTGGTTTCTTTATTGCCTTCCAGAAGCACGTTGCCGTCATGATCAAGAATCTTGGTATACAGTGTAGGAGTGTTATACACGCCGCCGTTTGCAATGGAAGCAAATGCGGCACATAGCTGGTAGTTATACACGCCTTGAGTCAGGCCGCCGAGAGCGATGGATTCTACCTTATCAGTCTCTTCCAGTGTGGTAAGTCCAAAATTCTGTACGTATTGATAACCCAGCGCCGGGGTAACTTCACCGATTGTCTTAACGGCACAGACATTCTGAGACTGCTCGATGGCCTTTCTCATGGTGATGTCGCCAAGATAACCGCCGGATGCGTTCTTCAAAGGTGCACCGTTGGAATAATGCCAGGGTTCATCACGGATGATAGTCGCCAGTGTCTTGCCGCATGCATCCAGTGCAGGCGCATAGGTTGAGAGAATCTTAAAGCAGGAGCCTGGCTGTCTTGGGGAACCTTTGTAAGCACGGTTCAGGCTCTGGCTTGCAGTCTTATCTCCCCTGCCTCCGACGATAGCTTTGATCTGTCCGTTGGTCTGATCCATAAGGGTTACCGCCGCCTGAGGCTGCGGGGTCAGGGTCAGGTTCTCCACATAGGTATCGCCTTCTCTGGCAATGGTGGATTTCCATTCCTCCACGAATGCTCTGGCTTCGTCCTCAGAGGAATAGAGGAGCCCCTGCTTGTCCCCTCTGGCATCCAGTGCATACTGGCGCAGATGGCTGGAGCTGTAATTTTCAATGGTTCCGTCCGCACGGGTGACTGTAAGGGCGTAGCCGATACCCACCTCTGTCAGCCATGGATAATTCTCCGGATTGTTCATCTCCTCATCGCAGATCTGCTGCATGGCAAGATTCTGTGTGGAATATATGCTCAGTCCGCCGCTGTAAAGGGCATTGTAGGCCTGCGATTCTGAGTAGCCGAGACGGGTGATCAGATCATCAATGACCTGTTCGGATAATGCATCTACAAAATACGAGTAAGGGGAATCCTGTCCAATCTCATTATTCACACTCTGGATTCTTGCGTATACATCATCCGCCATAGCTTCGTCATAGGCGGCCTGGTCGATGTATCCCTGCTTCAGCATATCGCCGAGAACCTTGGAGCGCCGTTTGGCATTTTCCTCCGGATAGGAAATCGGGTTGTATGCAGAAGGATTCTGAGTAATTCCCGCAATTACGGCGCTTTCGGAAAGCGTCAGCTCAGAGACATCCTTATTAAAATAGCGCTTTGCGGCGGCCTGTACGCCAAGCGTATTCTGGCCAAGATTGATGGTATTCATATAGCTTTCCAGAATCTCGTCCTTGGTCATCTGCTTCTCAATATCCAGAGCAAGGAACTGCTCCTGAAGCTTACGCTCTACCTTTTCGCTGAAGGTGTTCTCCGATACGAAGTTCGGGAATACATTGTTCTTGATCAGCTGCTGGGTGATCGTACTTGCACCCTCTGTAAAATGGCCTCCGTGGGAGATTCCCACAAGCGCTGCTCTTAAGATACCCTTTGGGTCGATACCCTTGTGATCATAGAACCGCTCGTCCTCTATGGCAACAAAGGCATGCTGGAGACTCTCAGGAATCTCGTTGATCGATTTGTACACACGATTGGAGCCGGATGCAATAAACCGCTCGATCTCCGTGGCGCCGTCATCGGCATACACGAAGGTGGTATAGCCGCTCGGCCGTACATCCGACGGGGAAATATCTGGTGAATCGTCAATGATTTTCTTCATAAATATAATTCCGCCCGCCGCTACAGAAACACAGCCGACGATTATCAAAAGTATAAAGGCCTTGAAGAGCCTGACTCCAATACGCTTTCCCTGCATAGCATTCTTGGAGGTTATCTCTTTCTGCTTTTTTGAAGCTTTTCTTCTTCCATAGTTCATGAATGTCTGCCTCCTTCATATGCAGACATTATAGCAAACTTGCTGTTTGAAATAAAGGAAAAAATGAAAAGTTCATATTTATGTAGGAAAAACTTAAGAAATTATGTATAATTGAGTTACGAGGGAGGATGAGATGATGCTGTTAGAATGCAAAATCGTTTATGCAGGCGGACAAGGGGAAATTGTCCAGAAAAAATCCCGGTTTATAGCCACGGTACGTCCAGTGTCAAGTGAGGAAGAGGCGCTGGCATTTATAGAAGAGATGAAGAAAAAATACTGGGATGCAAGGCATAACTGCTCTGCTTATGTAATTGGAGACCGTAACGAGCTGGCAAGATTCAGCGACGACGGAGAACCGGGAGGCACGGCTGGAAAGCCGATGCTGGAGGTGCTTCTGGGAGAGGGGCTGCATAATACAGCTGTTGTGGTGACCCGGTATTTCGGCGGGACACTTCTGGGAACGGGAGGGCTTGTACGGGCGTATTCTGGAGCAGTAAAGGCAGGACTTGAGGCGTCGGTTACGGCGGTCAGAACAGCAGGCATCAGGCTGGATATCGGGACCGATTATACATTGCTTGGCAAGATTCAGTACATTCTGGGTGAAAATAAAATTCCGATTTTGGATTCTGTATACACAGACAAGGTAAGACTCAGCTGTCTGGCGCCGGCCGGCGCATTGGAAGGCCTGAAGGCGGAACTGGTGGAGGGAACCGGCGGAAGGGCACAGCTTACAGAGGGGGACTCTTGTTATTTTGCAGAGATAGACGGCAATATAAAAATTCTGGAGAGCTGACTCTCCAGAATAAAGTTCGTCCAATTTATCTGCAGCAATTCTGTCTGCTAAAATTCCGGCTCGATCAGGCCGAAGGTACCGTTCTTTCTCTTGTATACTACATTCACTTCCTCAGTCTCCGCATTGGAAAATACAAAGAAATCATGTCCAAGAAGCTCCATCTGCACACAGGCGTCTTCCGGGAACATCGGTTTAATGCCGAAGCGTTTTGTGCGGACGATCCGAATTTCATTTTCCCCGTCATATATATCCTCTTCGTCAAAAAAATCCTGATTAAAGGAACCGCCCTCCTGATGTTTGGCAACCAGTTTGTTTTTGTATTTGCGGAGCTGACGTTCAATCACTTCCTCAACAAGGTCAATCGATACATACATATCTGTGCTTACCTGTTCGGAACGGATAATATCCCCCTTGACTGGAATGGTTACCTCTATCTTCTGGCGTTCTTTCTCCACACTCAATGTAACGATGATCTCCGTGCTCGGGGTGAAATACCGCTCAAGCTTGCCAAGCTTGCTGATGATGGCATCCTTCAGCCCGGGTGTTACGGTCATGTTTCTTCCGCTGATGATAAAATTCATACAATCCAACTCCTTTATAGGTAATTTCAGAAAGAAAATGCCTGACAATTGATACCAGTAACGATAATCTATCTGATATATTGAGTATAACATGTTTCCGCTATCTTGTATAGCCTTGTTTGAAAAAGGTTATATCCGGTATGTCTGGCCGGGCCTCAATTCATATGCCTGCCCGGCTCTGATTTATTCATCCACAGGCTCGTGCACAAATTCCTCCTGTTCCCTGTCCGGTTTGGTCAGTTTTCCAGAGGAAGGGAAGAGAAACTTTCTGGTTGCGAACAGCACGGCTATAGCGCAGACTCCGATCAGGCTGGAAACTGCGGAGGAGTGGCCGATGATGACCTGTCTTGCAATGGCAAATACCAGCACCTCAAACACCGTATCCGAGGTGTGGTAGGACATCATGCGGATCAGCTCAACGCCGATGATCAGGTTGAAACAGGTGGTGAGAAGCTCATCGTAGGCAGGGAACGGTTCGGTTCCGGGAAGGTGGAACAGGGAGCCCGCCAGACGGATGCACAGCAGGATAATGCCGACAGCCATCATCATGGTAACAAATAATTCGAGTCCCCATGCCAGCTTGAATAAAAATACTCTGGTTTGTTTTCTCATTAGCAGCCTCCTTTATGGTCAGCCTTGTTTCATGGCGGCTCTCTTGCGCATCCTTGGATCCAGGATCTTCTTGCGGATCCTTAAGCTTTCCGGCGTTACCTCCAGAAGCTCGTCGGTGTCGATGAAATCCAGCGCTTCCTCCAGGCTTAATGTTTTTGGCGTAGTCAGCCGGAGCGCGTCGTCCGCGCCGGAGGAACGGGTGTTGGTCAGATGCTTGGTCTTGCATACATTTACTTCGATATCATCGGTTTTGCCGTTCTGGCCGATGACCATGCCGGAATAGACCTTTTCGCCTGCTCCGATGAACAGGGTTCCCCGCTCCTGAGCGTTGTACAGGCCGTAGGTGACGGATTCCCCGGTCTCGAAGGAAATCAGCGAGCCCTGCTTGCGGTACTGGATATCTCCCTTGTAGGGGGCGTAGCCGTCGAAGAGCGTGTTCATAATGCCGTTCCCTTTGGTATCGGTAAGGAATTCGCCGCGGTAGCCGATCAGGCCTCTGGCGGGGATGGAAAATTCCATCCGGGTGTAGGCGCCGCTTCCGGCGTTCATATTGCGGAGCTCACCCTTACGTTGTCCCAGCTTTTCAATGACGGTTCCGGTAAATTCCTCCGGCACGTCAATATATGCAAGCTCCATAGGCTCAAGGAGCTTTCCCTTCTCGTCTTTTTTATAGAGAACCTCCGCCTTGCTCACGGCAAATTCATAGCCTTCCCTGCGCATATTTTCAATCAGGACAGACAGGTGAAGCTCGCCCCGTCCGGATACCTTGAAGCTGTCGGTATTCTCCGTTTCCTCCACCCGGAGGCTTACATCGGTATTCAGCTCGCGCATCAGACGGTCCCGGATGTGGCGGGAGGTTACGTATTTGCCCTCCTGCCCTGCAAAAGGGCTGTCATTTACGATAAACTGCATGGCAATGGTAGGCTCGGAAATCTTCTGGAAGGGGATGGCCGCCGGGTGCTCCGGCGAACACAGGGTGTCGCCGATGGAAATATCCGAGATTCCGGAAATAGCCACGATAGAGCCGATGGAGGCTTCCTTCACATCTGCCTTCTCCAATCCGTCAAATTCATACAGCTTGCTAATGCGGACCTTTTCCCTGCGGTCAGGGTTGTGTTCATTTACCACAACCATATCCTGATTCACCCGGATCACGCCGTTATCTACCTTTCCGATACCGATCCTGCCTACATATTCATTGTAGTCGATGGTGCTGATAAGAACCTGCGTCCCTGCTTCCGGATCGCCCTCCGGCGCGGGAATGTAGTCAAGGATCGTCTCAAAAAGAGGGATCATATTCTCCGGGCCGTCCTCCAGCTCCAGAACCGCATAACCGGCCTTGGCGGAAGCATACACGAAGGGGCATTCCAACTGGTCATCATCCGCATCCAGGTCGATAAAGAGCTCCAGCACTTCGTCGATGACTTCGTCCGGCCTGGCTTCGGGACGGTCAATTTTATTGATGCATACGATAACCGGAAGCTTTAGTTCCAGCGCCTTGCGCAGCACGAATTTGGTCTGAGGCATGGCGCCTTCAAAAGCATCCACCACAAGGATAACGCCGTTAACCATTTTCAGGACACGTTCTACTTCGCCGCCGAAATCAGCGTGGCCGGGGGTGTCAATAATATTGATCTTAGTTCCTTTATAATAGACAGCCGTGTTCTTGGACAGGATGGTGATCCCCCGCTCCCGTTCAATGTCATTGGAATCCATGACCCGCTCGGCAACCTCCTGGTTTTCGCGGAATACGCCGCTCTGCTTCAAGAGTTCGTCCACCAGAGTCGTCTTGCCGTGGTCAACATGGGCGATGATCGCGATATTACGGACATCTTCTCTTTTTTCTCTCATTAATAAATCATCCTTTACATTTCTTTTGCCATATACTGACTTTCTGTATTGTATCATACCTTATGGAACATTAGTAGTTCAATCCTTATATATTTTTGAAAAAACAGTGGAAAGAAAATACAGATATTTTAAAAAATTGGTTCTAAATGGAAAAATCCCTGCATAGACTATGTATTGCCCCGGTAAAAATATGCATGCCTTACTTGGACGGATGAGATCCAATGAGCAGGAACGGCCGGGAGAAAAAAGTAACCTAAAATACGCTTCAGAGGAAGGGAGAATTACAACGATGTCAGATAAGATTATTGAAAACAATCAGGTAACGATTATGGGAGAAGTGGCGGGTCAGTTTACATTCAGCCATGAGGTGTTCGGAGAGGGCTTCTATATGGTGGATGTGCTGGTAAGACGCTTAAGCAGCTCGGAGGACCGGATACCGCTGATGATTTCGGAGCGGCTGATCGATGTGAGTCAGGATTATACGGGAGAGTTTATCATGGCAGATGGTCAGTTCCGGTCCTACAACCGCCATGAGGAGCAGAAAAACAGGCTGATTTTGTCGGTGTTTGTCCGGGAGGTGGAATTTATCGATGAGGAGCCGGACGGCGCCAAGACGAACACGATCCTGCTGGACGGCTATATCTGCAAGCCTCCGATTTATAGGAAGACACCGTTAGGAAGGGAGATTGCGGATCTGCTGCTTGCGGTAAACCGGCCTTATGGGAAATCCGATTATATTCCGTGTATCTGCTGGGGACGGAATGCCAGGTATGCGTCTGCCTTTGAGGTGGGGGAGCATGTCCAGGTGCTTGGCAGGATCCAGAGCAGGGAATATGTAAAGAAGCTTTCCGAGACGGAGACGGAAAAACGGACCGCCTACGAGGTGTCAGTGAGCAAATTGGAGTGCATGGACGGGGAATAACGCTGCATTGACATTGAAAAGGAATGATGTTATGATTCTTTCAATACATATATATATATAAGAAATTCAGGAGGAGAGTCATGGCAATATTTACAGGCGCAGGTGTGGCATTAGTCACTCCGTTTCGGGAAGATGGAAGTGTGAATTACGATAAGTTAGATGAGTTGATAGACTATCACTGTGAGAACGGGACAGATAGTATTATTATATGTGGTACAACCGGAGAATCCTCAACGCTGTCGGAAGAGGAACATATGGAGTGTATCAAATTTGCGGTTGAACGTACGAAGAAGAGAATACCGGTCATTGCAGGCACAGGCTCGAATGCTACATACACAACGATCGATATGTCTAAGGAAGCTGTTGAGTACGGGGCTGACGGCCTGCTTCTTGTAACACCTTATTATAATAAGGCAACCCAGGAGGGGCTGGCGCTGCATTATAAGGCAGTTGCAAAGGAGGTTGAGGCGCCGATCATCCTGTACAGCGTTTCAAGCCGTACCGGACTTAATATTGCACCGGAGACCGTGGCCGCTCTGGTTAGGGAAGTGGATAATATCGTTGCGATCAAGGAGGCTTCCGGTAACATCAGCCAGGTGGCAAAGATCATGAACCTGACGGACGGTAAGGTGGATTTGTATTCGGGAAATGACGATCAGATCGTGCCGCTTCTGTCACTGGGCGGAGCCGGCGTGATATCTGTGCTGTCCAATGTGGCACCGCAGTACACCCACGATATTTGTGCGAAGTTTTTTGCGGGAGATGTGAAGGGAGCCTGTGAGATGCAGCTTGGCGCTATTCCGTTGATTGGCCAGCTGTTCTGTGAGGTAAATCCAATTCCGGTGAAGAAAGCCGTTAATCTGATGGGTATGGAGTGCGGAGGCCTCCGCATGCCGCTGACGGAGCTGTCTCCGGAGCATGAGAAGTCTCTGGCACAGGCAATGAAGGATTTTGGTATTCAGTTAGCATAGAGAAATAAAGAGGACAGAGGGCCGTGGCAGCGGTACTCTGTCTTTGTGCGATAGGAACAGGAGGAAGATAAGATGGTTAAAGTGTTAATGCATGGCTGTAATGGGAAGATGGGACAAGTCATCAGCAGGATGGTTTCTGAGACGGAAGGGATGGAGCTTGCAGCAGGAGTGGACAAATTTTTGGGAAGAGAGAATCCGTATCCGGTATTCGAGAGTTTGGAGGACTGTGATGTTCCGGTGGATGTCGTGATTGATTTTTCCAATGCATCAGCTGTGGACAGGCTTCTTGAGGCATGCGGGAAGAAGAAGCTTCCGGTCGTACTATGTACTACGGGATTGAGTGAGGGACAGCTTGAAAAGGTAAAAGAAATTTCGGCGGTCATACCGGTGCTCAGGTCTGCGAATATGTCTCTGGGCGTGAACCTGCTTTTAAAGCTTCTTAAGGATGCGGCAAAGGTGCTGGCGCCGGCAGGGTTTGATATGGAGATTGTGGAGAAGCATCACAACCAGAAAGTAGATGCTCCAAGCGGAACGGCTATTGCCATGGCAGATTCTATCAATGAGGCATTGAACGGAGAATATACCTATAATTATGACAGAAGCGGCGAGAGAAAAAAGAGGGAGAAGAAGGAAATCGGTATTGCGGCAGTCCGCGGCGGCAATATCGTGGGAGAGCATGAGGTGATTTTTGCAGGTGAGGATGAAGTGATCGAGTTTGGACATACGGCATATTCCAAGGCAGTATTTGCCAAGGGCGCAGTGGCGGCGGCAGGATTTCTGGCAGCCAGAGAACCGGGGCTGTATGATATGTCCGATGTGATCGACTTTTAATTTCCAGATAATTCCATCCGTGAGACTGCATATATTTCCTGAAATTGTGTATATTACTGGTTACAAGAATTTACATGAAAGGGAGATATAGAATATGAAACAGTTAAAGAAATTCATGATTATGATAGTATGTGCAGGAGTGCTCTGCGGACTGACCGCCTGCGGAAACAGGAACGATGCAGACAATGGAGCTGTAAATAATGAAACATCCGATAATGCGGGCGGAACCGGAACAAATGATGACAATATGAATGGCGCTACAGATGGAACTGCGAACGGCAGCGATACGGTCGGAGGAGCTCTTGAGGACGGTGCAGATGACGTAGGCGATGCGGTGCGTGACGGTGTCGATGATATAGAGGATGGGCTTGACGGAGACAACAATAACAATAATACCGATAAGAACACGAATAAGAATCGATAAGTCCGTTTTCCGGCGGGACGGAGGATACTATCCTCCGTCTTGCTTTGGTACATAGGTATTGCGGCATATATTATATAAGGAGGCTTTATGAGATTCAGACCTTGTATTGATATACATAATGGAAAAGTAAAACAGATCGTAGGCGGAAGCCTTAAGGATGCGGGGGACCAGGCACAGGAAAACTTTACTTCCGAATATGACAGTACATTTTATGCCAGGAGGTATCGAAAAGACGGTCTGAAGGGCGGCCATATTATTATCCTGAATCCAGTTTCTTCCGAATACTATAAGGCATCTAATGAGCAGGCACTTGCGGCTCTTGGCGCTTATCCGGGAGGAATGCAGATCGGAGGCGGCATCACAGCAGAGAATGCTTCCCGGTATCTGGACGCGGGGGCAAGCCATGTGATCGTTACCTCCTATGTATTTCGTGACGGAAAAATCCAGTGGGACAATCTAAAACGGCTTGCGGCCGCGGCAGGAAGAGAGCATGTGGTGCTGGATTTGAGCTGCAGGAGTAAGGAAGACGGGTGCTTTTATGTGGTAACAGACCGATGGCAGAAATTCACGGATGTAAAGCTGGAGCTTTCGGTTATGGAAGAGCTGGGCGGATATTGCGATGAATTTCTGGTACACGGTGTAGATGCGGAAGGAAAAGCTTCCGGCGTCATGGAGGGTATGGTACGGACTCTGGCGGCCTATCAGGGCAGGCCGGTCACCTATGCAGGCGGCATCGGTACGATGGAGGACCTGAGGCGGTTTAAAAAACTGTCCGGTGGAAAATTAGATTTTACGATAGGCAGCGCTCTGGATCTCTTCGGCGGCCAGATCCCTTATGAGGAAATACTAAGGCTTACGCGCCGTCCGCCATGCCGGCCCGGTGCTCACAGTGCCTTCTCATAAGAGAAAAGTTTTAATAAAGGAAAGATTGAATTGCTTGTCATATAGTGCTAAAATGGGATTTGTGATTGTGAGAAAAATTATAAGGAGTTATAGAATATGGGCTTAATACAGAAATTGTTTGGGACACACAGCGAGAATGAATTGAAGAGAATATATCCGATCGTGGACCAGATTGAAGCGCTGGAGCCGGAGATGCAGAGCCTGTCCGATGCCGCGCTGCAGGATAAGACCAGAGAGTTTAAGGAGCGCTATGCAAAGGGAGAGACGTTAGATGACCTGCTTCCGGAAGCATTTGCGGTAGTGAGGGAAGCGGCGGTCCGGACCATCGGCCTCAGACATTTCCGGGTACAGCTGATCGGCGGTACCATCCTGCATCAGGGACGTATCGCAGAGATGAAGACCGGTGAAGGAAAGACACTGGTATCTACGCTTCCGGCATATTTGAATGCATTGACCGGGGAGGGAGTACATATTGTCACGGTCAATGATTATCTGGCAAAGCGTGATGCGGAATGGATGGGACAGATCCATGAATTTCTGGGCCTGAAGGTGGGCGTTGTGTTAAACAGCATGGACAAAGACGAGCGCAGGGAAGCCTATAACTGTGACATTACCTATGTGACCAACAATGAACTTGGATTTGATTATCTGAGGGATAACATGGTGATTTATAAAGAGCGGCTGGTACAGAGGGGCTTGAAATTTGCGGTCATCGATGAGGTGGATTCGGTATTGATCGACGAGGCAAGGACGCCGCTGATCATTTCCGGACAGAGCGGCAAATCCACCAAGCTGTACGAGGCCTGCGATATTCTGGCAAGGCAGCTCCAGAGGGGCGAGGCCAGCGGGGAATTTTCCAAGATGAACGCCATTATGGGCGAGGAGATCGAGGAGACCGGCGACTTTATTGTGAATGAGAAGGAAAAGAACGTGAACCTGACAGAGGACGGTGTAAAGAAGGTTGAAAAGTTCTTCCATCTTGAGAACCTGGCGGATCCGGAGAATCTGGAGGTTCAGCATAATATTATCCTGGCGCTCCGTGCCCATAACCTGATGTTCCGCGATCAGGATTATGTGGTAAAGGATGACGAGGTATTGATCGTGGATGAATTTACCGGACGTATTATGCCGGGACGCCGTTATTCCGACGGGCTTCATCAGGCAATCGAGGCGAAGGAGCATGTGAAGGTGAAGCGGGAGAGCAAGACCCTTGCGACGATTACCTTCCAGAATTTGTTCAATAAATTTGAGAAGAAGAGCGGTATGACCGGTACGGCTCTGACGGAGGAGAAGGAGTTCCGCGAGATCTACGGCATGGACGTTATTGAGATCCCGACCAATGTTCCGGTGATCCGTAAGGATCTGGATGATGCGGTATATAAGACTCAGAAGGAGAAATACCGCGCGGTCTGCGATGAGGTGGAAAAGGCGCATGCCAAGGGACAGCCGGTGCTGGTAGGTACGATTACCATTGAGGTTTCCGAGCTCCTTAGCGGCATGCTGAAACGCCGGGGCATCAAGCACAATGTATTGAATGCCAAGTTCCATGAGATGGAGGCAGAGATTGTTGCCGATGCGGGACAGCATGGGGCGGTGACCATCGCCACCAATATGGCCGGCCGTGGTACGGATATTAAGCTGGATGAGGAAGCGAAAAAAGCAGGCGGCCTTAAGATCATCGGTACGGAGCGCCATGAATCCAGACGTATTGACAATCAGCTGCGGGGCCGTTCCGGACGACAGGGAGATCCGGGAGAATCCAGATTCTATATTTCCCTTGAGGATGATCTGACGCGCCTGTTCGGTTCCGAGCGTCTCATGGGTATATTCAATGCTCTGGGCGTGGAGGACGGCGAACAGATTGAGCATAAGATGCTTTCCAGTGCGATCGAGAAGGCGCAGGAGAAGATCGAGAATAATAACTTTGGAATTCGTAAGAACCTGCTGGAGTATGATCAGGTTATGAACGAACAGAGGGAGATCATTTACGAAGAGAGACGCCGTGTGCTGGACGGCGAGAATATGAGAGATTCCATTATCCATATGATCACCGAGTTTGTCGAGAATCTTGTTGACAGGAGTATTACTGCAGATGCGGAGCCGGAGGACTGGGATCTGGCAGGCTTTAATGCGAATATGCGGATTACCATCCCGATGGAGCCAGTGACAGCGGAAGATGTAAAGAACATGGAGCAGAAGCAGTTAAAGCATCTGCTGAAGGAGCGCGCCGTGGAGCTTTATGAACGGAAGGAAGCAGAATTTCCGGAGCCGGAGCATATCCGGGAGCTTGAGCGTGTGATTCTTTTGAAGGTTATTGATAACAAGTGGATGGATCACATTGACGATATGGATCAGCTCCGCCAGGGAATCGGCCTGCAGGCATATGGCCAGAGGGATCCGAAGGTGGAGTATAAGATGATCGGCTATGATATGTTCGACGAGATGACCAGATCAATTACAGCAGATACTATACGTATGCTGTATCATGTGAAGATCGAGCAGAAGGTAGAGCGGGAGGAGGTTGCCAAGGTAACCGGAACCAACAAGGATGATTCTGCAGTGCGGGCGCCGAAGAAAAGGGAGAACAAGAAGATATATCCCAACGACCCATGCCCGTGCGGAAGCGGCAAGAAATACAAGCAGTGCTGCGGACGGAAGTAATAGAAAGAATATGGAGAAAGAGGTGATAGCGTGGTAGAACTGGATCAGTATAAAGGGAATTTAAGTGCTTATGAAACGCCTCTCGCTGAAATGAGGGATTCACTTTGACATCCCGGCAAAAGAGCAGAGGATCGAAGAGCTAGAACGCAGGATGGAGGAGCCGGGATTCTGGGATGAACCGGAGAAATCCCAGGAGCTTATGAAGGAATTAAAGGGCTTAAAGGATCAGGTGGATACTATCCGCGGATTGTATGAGAGTTATGAGGATATCGGGCTTTTGATCGAGATGGCATATGAGGAGGAGGACGCTTCCATTCTGCCGGAGATTGAAGAGGAGCTTGGTACATTTAAGGAAACCTATGAAACCCTGCGGATTCAGACTTTATTATCCGGGGAATATGACAAATATAATGCGATCGTAACCCTCCATGCAGGCGCCGGGGGAACCGAGTCCTGCGACTGGGCAAACATGCTTTACCGGATGTACAGCAGATTTGCGGAGAGAAAGTGCTTCGGTTTTCAGCTGTTAGATTATCTGGAGGGGGATATTGCCGGGATCAAGGCAGTAACCTTTGAAGTCAGCGGCGAGAATGCCTATGGGTATTTCAAATCCGAGAAGGGCGTGCACAGGCTGGTTAGGATATCGCCCTTTAACTCGGCGGGAAAGAGGCAGACTTCCTTTGCCTCCTGTGATGTGATACCGGATATTGAGGACGATGTGGATATTGAGATTGCAGAGGATGAGTTAAAGATTGACACCTACCGTGCCAGCGGCGCGGGGGGGCAGCATGTCAATAAGACCTCATCGGCGATCCGGATCACCCATCTGCCCACGGGAATCGTGGTACAGTGCCAGAACGAGAGATCCCAGCACCATAACCGGGATAAGGCTATGCAGATGCTGAAGGCGAAGCTGACTCTGTTAAAGGAACAGGAGCAGGCGGAGAAGGTATCGGATATCCGGGGAGAGATCAAGGAGATTGGTTTCGGTAATCAGATACGCTCTTATGTGATGCATCCTTATACCATGGTAAAGGATCACCGCACCGGGGCGGAGAGCGGCAATGTAAATGCAGTGATGGACGGGGCTATTGAGCCTTTTATCAATGCATATCTGTGCCAGGGGAAGATGCCCGCGGCGCAGACATAGGTACACAGGCATTATAACGATACAGAAAGGACAGTGTAAGAACGATGGTAAAGATAGCAGTACTTGGATATGGAACAGTAGGCTCAGGAGTAGTTGAGGTGATCCGCACCAATCAAGAGGTGATCGATCAGAGGATCGGTGAAGAGCTTGCAGTGAAGTATGTTCTGGATCTTCGGGATTTTCCGGGAGACCCGGTGCAGGATATCATTACCCATGATTTTGAGGATGTGGTAAGTGATGAGGAAGTAAAGATCGTGGTTGAGGTGATGGGAGGGATCGAACCGGCCTATACCTTTGTGAAGCGGAGCCTTGAGGCGGGAAAGAGTGTGGCAACCTCCAACAAAGCGTTGGTTGCAAAGCATGGCGCCGAGCTTCTTGAGATTGCCAGAGCGCAGAATGTGAATTTCCTGTTTGAAGCCAGCGTAGGAGGAGGAATCCCGATCCTGCGTCCGCTGCATTCTTCGCTGACCGGAGATGTGATCGAAGAAATTGTGGGCATTTTAAACGGAACCACTAATTACATGATGACTAAGATGTTTTATGAGGGAGCCGGATACGACGAGGTATTAAAGGAAGCGCAGGATAACGGTTTTGCGGAGCGCAATCCGGAAGCAGACGTGGAAGGCTATGACGCCTGCCGGAAGATCGCGATCCTGTCCTCGATCATCTCCGGTAAGCAGGTGGATTTTGAGGATATTTACTGTGAGGGAATTACGAAGATCACGGTAGAGGATATGCAGTACGCCAAGGCTATGGGAAAGACCATTAAGCTTCTTGCGGCATGTAAGCGGGACGGGGATTCCTTAAGCGCTATGGTATGCCCCTGCCTGCTGAGTGAGGAGCATCCGCTGTTTAACGTAAACGGCGTGTTTAACTCGGTATTTGTCCATGGAAATATGCTGGGAGACGCGATGTTCTATGGAAGCGGGGCAGGAAAGCTGCCGACGGCAAGCGCCGTTGTAGGCGATGTGGTAGAGGCTGCGAAGCATTTACACTGCAATCTTGGAAATGGATGGAGCGGCGAGAAGCTCGCGCTTAAGAACTCAGATGAGGTTTCTCATCGTTTCTTTGTGAGAATGAAGGGCGGCAGGGAGGAGCTCCAGGAGAAGCTGGCGGCTGATTTTGGAATGCTGCAGTACGTGTCTGTGCCGGGACTTGACGGAGAATTTGGTTTTGTGACGGAAGCTATGCCGGAGGGAGAGTACCAGAAAAAGGCATCCGGCTATAAAGATACGGTTATCAGCATGATCCGTGTGAAGGAGTAAGGAGAAAACCATGAAATATATTGTTTTGCTGAGCGACGGGATGGCAGGGAGGCCTTTGGAAGAGCTGGGCGGCCGGACAACTCTGGAGGCGGCAAAGACGCCGGTGATGGATGCACTCGCTGAAAAGGCAGAAATCGGTATGGCAGCTATGGTGCCGGAGGGAATGGCGCCGGGAAGCGATACGGCGAACCTGTCGGTTATGGGCTATGACCCGAAGCTTTACTATACAGGCCGTTCTCCTCTGGAGGCGCTGAGCATCGGCGTGGATATGGCTCCGACAGACGTGTCTTACCGCTGCAATGTAGTAACCCTTACGGAGGAAGAGGGCGCTTATGAGGATCAGAGGATTCTTGACCACAGCTCCGGGGAAATCAGCACGGAGGATGCGGCGGTGCTGATCGAAGCGGTAAAGGCAGAGCTTGGGAAGGAAGGCTATGAGTTTTACGCAGGCACAAGCTACCGGCATCTTTTGATCTGGAAGCAGGGAGAGGTGCTGGAATTTACGGCGCCTCATGATATCCTGACGGAGAGGATCGGAGGGTATCTGCCGGGGCATCCGGTATTCCGGGAAATGATGGAAAAGAGCTATGAGATCTTAAAGGATCATCCGATTAATATAGAACGTAAGAAACGGGGAGAAAATCCCGCTAATTCCCTGTGGTTCTGGGGCGCCGGAACAAGGCCTGCCCTTGCTTCCTTCCGGGAAAAAACCGGAAAGAGGGGCGTGATGATATCGGCAGTAGATCTTCTGAAGGGAATTGCCGTGGGAGCGGGCATGGATAATATTTCCGTGGAGGGTGCCAACGGCGGGCTTCACACAAATTATGAGGGCAAGGCAGACGCGGCAGTGAAGGCGCTTTTGGAGGACGGTTATGATTTTTCCTATGTCCATGTGGAGGCGCCGGATGAGATGGGACATATGGGCGTGATGCAGGATAAGATTACAGCCATTGAAAACGTAGACGGACGTGTGCTGAAACGGATCATAGATGCGATGGATGCATCCGGGGAGGAGTACCGGATACTGGTGCTGCCAGACCATCCTACGCCGGTCTGTGTGCGGACCCATACCGGAGAGCCGGTTCCTTATCTTCTCTATGACAGTAGAACAGAATCGGAAGGAATTCATATATATAATGAGAAAGAAGCTGCAAAGAGCGGGCGTGTCTGGAAAGACGGATACCGCCTCATCGATCATCTGCTTGAAGTTTGACAGAGAACCAGACTGCGGCTTGCGGAATGCATTTGGAGGACACTATGCTGGTTGTGAAAAAATTTGGCGGCAGCTCGGTTGCTGATAAGGAAAGAATATTTCGTGTGGCAGAGCGCTGTGTTGAGGATTATAAGGCGGGGCATGATGTGGTGGTAGTGCTGTCGGCTATGGGAGATACCACGGATGAGCTGATCGCCCTTGCCCATACTGTGAATGCAGATCCCAAGAAGAGGGAGCTGGATATGCTTCTGGCAACCGGGGAGCAGGTTTCGGTGTCACTAATGGCAATGGCTATGCAGAGCATGGATGTACCGGCAGTTTCGCTGAATGCATTTCAGGTGCAGATGCATTCTACCGCCAGATATGGGAATGCAAGATTCAAACGGATCGATACAGAGCGGATCAGGCATGAGCTGGATTCCAGAAAGATCGTGATCGTAACTGGATTTCAGGGGGTCAACAAGTATGATGATGTGACGACTCTTGGCCGGGGAGGCTCGGATACCACAGCCGTTGCACTGGCGGCAGTGCTGCATGCAGATCTGTGTGAAATATTTACGGATGTGGACGGTGTATATACCGCAGACCCGCGGGTGGTAAAGAGTGCAATGAAGCTGAAGGAGGTAACCTACGATGAGATGCTGGAGCTGGCATCTTTAGGGGCAAAGGTATTACATAACCGTTCGGTGGAGATGGCAAAGAAATACGGCGTCCGGCTGGTGGTGCGTTCCAGCCTGAACCGGTCAGAAGGTACGGTAATCAAGGAGAAGGCGAAGATGGAGAAAATGTTAATTACAGGCGTAGCGGCCGATTCAAATACAGCACGGATTTCCGTAATCGGGGTAGAAGATAAGCCGGGAACGGCATTCCGTATTTTCCATACTCTGGCAAGGAATAATATTAATGTGGATATTATCCTGCAGTCGGTGGGACGCGACGGCACGAAGGATATTTCCTTTACCGTGTCGGAGGATGACCTGCAGGATGCACTGGATATTCTGGAAGAGCATAAAGAGACGCTGACCATCCAGCAGATTACCTCCAATAAGCATGTGGCAAAGATTTCCGTAGTCGGAGCCGGTATGATGAGTAATCCGGGCGTGGCGGCGAAGATGTTTGAATCCATGTATAATTCCAGAGTGAATATCAATATGATCGCCACCTCTGAGATCAGGATTACGGTGCTGGTGGATGAAAAGGATGTGGATAAGGCCATGAACGCGGTTCATGACGGGTTTATTATGACAGAATAGAGTCAGGATAGAGAGGTGCCGGCAGTGCTGCGGATTGCGATATGTGACGATGATGAAAATATGGTTCAGAATAATACCGTCATTACAGAGGAGGTCCTGAGGCAGTGCAGGAGTGCCGGGGAAATATCTGCCTACACTAGAAGCAGTAATCTGCTCTGCGATATAATGGAGGACGGCTTCTTCTTTGATTTGATCCTGCTGGATATAGAAATGCCGGACAGGAGCGGCATGGAGATTGCGGGATTGATCAAGCCGTATCTCCCGGACGTGAAGATTATCTTCATTACCTCCCATATTGAGTATGCAATAGATGCGTTTGAATTGTCCATTTTCCGGTATGTGCCTAAGGATGATATAGAAAAACGGCTTCCTGCTGCAATTACAGACGCGGTACGGCTGATCGGGCTGGAGGAAGGGAAGGTCTATACGATCCAGACGAACAGCAGGCTGGAAAAAATACCGTACAAAGAGATCTATTATATTGAGCGTGACGGGAAGAATGCCAGAATTACTGCCGCGGGCGGTGTATCGAAGGTGCGTGGCAGCCTAAAAAAGGTATATGAGGAGCTGGCATCGGAGGAATTTATCTATATTGATCAGGGATGTATTGTGAATATCATACATATTATGCAGGTCAGGGAAGGCATGGCTGTCTTGAAAAACGGGAGTATGCTCCCGATCAGCCGGTCTCACCTGCAGACAGTAAAAAAGCAGATTAACACGTATTGGGGGATGCACATATGACAGAATGGTTTCTTGTAATTTCCGGCCTGATGACTGGCGTCCTGCGTGTTCTTATCTGCTCGTTTTTTATATATAGGCTTCTGGCATCGAAGAGGCCGGATAAGAGGAGCGTATTCTGTGGGGCGGCTGGATCATGTGTAATTTCGGCGGCTCTTTTTCTATTTCCGCTGCCAGACATATGCAGGATGGGTCTGGAGGCTTTTTGGATTGCAGTCTGTGCCGGAAAATTTCAAAAGACAGATATAAGGATGAGCCTGTTTGTCAGCATATTCTATGAAATTGGGTTCTTCTTCTGGCAGTTTCTGATATCGGCAGGTCTTGGGATCGTATTCCGGTCAGAACTGTATCTGGAGAGGAACTGTCCGCAGGGACAGGCAGGCGTCTGGCTTTTGTGCCTGCTGTTAACAGTATTGGCTGCTTACCTTGTAAGGCGGCCGGATATAAGCAGGAAAGACGGCTTTCGCCTGACTTCCATGATCGCGCTGGCTGGGTTTATTGCTGTAATAACCTTGTCAGAACAAAAAATCCTTGTGATTTCAGAGGATACATTAACCATGTGGACAATCCTGTCAGTTGTTCTGATGATGTCTGTTTTGGTGTTTCATATAAACCGCCAGTATGAAGCGGAGAAGGAGGCGGCAAGACTAAGGGCAGAGCAGGCGGAGCTTCTGGAGCGGGATTATACTGCGCTGAGCCATGCCTATGGGGTAAATGCCAGGCTTTTTCATGATTTTCACAATCACATCGGGGTTTTGAGGCAGATGCTGTCCCGCCAGAATTATGACGGTGCGGCGGCATATCTGGATGAGCTGCACGGACCGGTCAGGGAAATGGCGGATACAGTATGGACCGGAGATGAAACGGTTGACTACCTGATCAATAGTAAGGCGGCCATGGCCGCGGCCGGGCAGATTTCAATGCAGGTGCAGGTCGAGTTCCCGCGCCGTACCAATATACGGAGCGCGGATCTATGTGCAGTTATAGGAAATCTTCTGGACAATGCATTGGAGGCGGCAGGCAGGATTTCAGAGCCGGAGCAGAGATTTATCCGGCTTGTTATCCGCCGTATTAATCAAATGCTGGTAATCAAGGTGGAGAACAGCTTTGCAGGAAGGCCGAAGGAGGAGGACGGCCGGCTGAAAACAACAAAGACAGAGCAGGGACTGCATGGCTGGGGCTTAAAAAGCGCCCAGACAGCGGCGGAGAAATATGACGGTATGGTACAGACGTCCTATGACGGAACGGTATTTTTGGCGGCGGCCACACTATCGTATCACGCAGTATCCATAAAATGATAAAAGAACTGTGAGGCAGAAAAAAGCCTTGCAGTTTTTTGTTCCTGTTCTATATTCTGTGGCCGCAGAAGAGGGCAGATGCAGAAGGCGGACAAAAACCTGCCGAATGTGGACATTTTGGCAGAGCTGAGCATTTTCCTTTATGATAGGGACATAACAAAGAAAGAAACATTTTAAGGAGGAATTGGTTATGCGTCATGTTTATATCCGTAGTATTTTAGCTTTGGTCTGGCTGGCAGCGGCGATTGTCAGTGTAAATATGCTTTTTGCTGTAATGGCAGCAGTTTTCCTGTATTCCGCTTACACTGTATGGAAAAAGGAAATGAGCGATAAAGGAGAGGAATAAAATGGGAGACTCTCTTTTACAGATAAAAAATTTACATGCATGGTACCAGCCGGACAGGGCAGTGCTGACAGACCTGTCGATCAAGCTGCGGGAGCATGAGGCGGTTGGGCTGATCGGGCTGAACGGAGCCGGGAAAACCACCTTGTTGAAAACTTTATCCGGTATCCATGAAGGTGTTTTGGCTGATGGGGTCTGGATGCAGGGCAGTCCTGTAAAATTCCGGGATAGAGACTTTAAGAAATGCCGTTATACGGTATTTGCAGAGGATCATTCTTTTCCGTATTTTACCTTCCGGGAATACTTATCCTATGTATTTTCTGCTTATGGAAGGAAAGCCCAGGATGCCGGGCCGTTCATACAGGGATTCCATTTTGAGGAGTATGTGGATGCTCTTATGAAGGATCTTTCTACCGGGAATCGGAAAAAGGCATTCTTGATCACGGCGTTTGCATTGAAACCGGAGCTTCTGCTGCTGGATGAACCAGCTGATGGACTGGACTTTCAGAGCACGGAATATTTATACCGGCAGATTGCCGGTTATAAAGAATATGGTACAGTTTTATTTTCTTCCCATATTCTGGAAAGTATTACGCTGACTTCAGACCGTGTGATGGTGTTAGAGGACGGACAGATAGGGAAGATTTTTGAAGATGGATCCATCAATGCCGAAAACATCAGGGAGGCTCTGCGCTATGAAAACGATATTTAAGATTTTTGCGAATAAGATGTTTGGTGTTAGATATGAGCGGCTGGCAAGAGCAATTTTTATTGATCTGATCGTGTTCTGGGGACTGTACAGCTCAGGTTTTCGGATACAGATCCGTCCCTTCATCTTATATTTGATGGTCAGTACATTTACGGCGGGCGTTATGCGGCAGACCCTTTCGGCGGAGGCTCATGCAGATGATATGATGAATCTGCTGATGCTTCCATTTGAAAGAAAGGCATTCATCTTTGGGTATGTATCCGGGCTGGGAGTCTATACAGTTCTTGTACGGACGGGGATGCTTCTGGCGGCGGTATATGCCATAGCATCATGGAGCAGTCTGGAAATAATCTGCAGCGGCTTGTGTGCCTGCAATGCAGTTTTGATGACGGCGGCGGTCTATGCATGGAGAAAAAGGCAGGGAGCCGGGATGATCTGGGCGGGAGCATTTACCGCTTCTATCGTCCTTCTTCAAGACACCAGAATCTTTTCGGCTGTTACTGTGGGAAATGCGCTGGCGGCAGCCGTATTCCTCTGCGGTGCGGATGCATATTCATTTTACCGTAAGGAGGGGGGGAGAAAGCAGGTCAGGCGGGTGAGCCGGAGGCATTCTGTGTGGAGGTATTTGTTCCGTTATCTTGCGTCTCATAAAAATTATCTGGCAAATACGGCTGTTATGTGGAGCGCGGCCTGTGTACTTCCTGTGATGTTCGGGCAGATGGAAAGCCGGGCCGCACTGCCTGTGGGATTTGCGGTCCTTTCCATAAATACGCCGGTCTGTATTCTGCTATCCTGTGATCCGGCCTTAGAGCAGGCCGTCCGGCTTCTGCCGGGACAGAAGAAAGCATTTTGTATCCCGTACTGTCTATTTGTTTTTCTGTGTAATACGATAGCTGATGTTATTTATCTTATGAGCTGGGAATTGCAGGCTGGAGACGTGACGGCAGCGGCTGTTTGGATGGGAGCCTTCTTCTCTTTTCAGAGTGCGGTGATGTCTGTATTGCTGGAATGGTTTTTTCCGCTGCGGGGATGGAAGACCCAGAGCGATCTATGGCATCATCCACGGAAATATGCAGTACCGGTTTTGATGATGCTGGAGGCCGGCATTGCAGGAAGATTTTTAGGATGAAAAATTGATATAAATATAGAATTGTGATAATCTATGGGATATAGGCGGCAGCGCTGTGGGAAGAGGCTGTCGCAGTTTTATTGTATAGCAATTTGAAAGGATTGAGCATTTCTGAAAAGAAAGGACAGATTGTATTTATGCAGAATATATTACTGGTAGAAGATGACCATGAACTAAATCAGGCGTTGTGCTATGCGCTGGAAAAGGGAAATTATCGCGTGATGTCTTCATTTTCAATGGAGGAGGCAGAGAAGCATTATTCCGGGAACATGCCGGACCTGATTCTGCTGGATGTGAATCTGCCGGACGGCGAGGGCTTTGCTTTCTGCAGACGAGTGAGGGAGAGGGCGAACGTTCCGGTTATATTTTTAACGGCGCGGGATTTGGAGGAGGATGCCCTTACGGGATATGATGCAGGAGCAGAGGATTACGTGACCAAGCCGTTTTCTATGAAGGTCCTGTTAAAGAAGATCAGTGTGATCCTGAAAAGGACGGCGGATCATGAGAGCAGTGTATTTGATGACGGATATCTTTTTATTGATCTGGACCGTGCAAGGATATCGGCAGGAGGCAAGGAGTGCTCCCTCACGCCGACGGAGCTGCGCCTGCTGAAGGAGTTTGTTACAAATAAGGGGCAGCTGCTGACCTATTCAGTTCTTCTGGAACGGCTGTGGGACAGCGGAGGCCAGTTTGTGGATAAGCATGCCCTGGCAGTGAATATCAACCGTCTTCGGAGGAAGATCGAGAATGAAGAGCATCGATATATTTCAAATGTATACGGGATGGGATATCAATGGATTGGGTAATGGTAAGTATGCTTCTGGCGGCGGGGGCAGTGACAGCAGCCGGCTGGAAGGTGTATCAGCTAAAGAAAGAGGTCTGGCAGTTTACGGCGAGGATTGAGGAGGCGTTGGATGATATTTTGTCAGGACGGGGATTTGGTGGAGATGCGGAGGGCGTTAAGGATACACTCTGGGGAAAGTGCAGCGGGAAGCTTTCACAGGCTGACAGGATCTGGAGGAAGAAGGAAGAAGCTTATTTATTGGAAAGGAAGCAGATGAAGGAGCTGATTTCAGACATTTCCCATCAGACGAAGACTCCGATTGCCAATATGAAGCTGTATCTGGAATTTCTACAGGAGGAAGAGCTGTCGGAGAAGGGAACGGAATTTTTAAAGAATCTGGAAGGGCAGGCGGACAGACTGGATTTCCTGCTCCAGAGTATGGTAAAGATGTCCAGGCTGGAGGCGGGAATTATCCAGATAAAGAGCGAAACGGGGAATCTGTATAAGACGCTGGCGAAAGCTATGACGGAGATTGTACCGGCCGCCGCCGGAAAGCAGATTGAATTATCGGCAGACTGTCAGGAGGACTATTTGCTCCTGCATGATAAAAAATGGACCGAAGAAGCAATTTTTAATGTACTGGATAATGCGGTAAAATATACAGAGCCTTTTGGAAAAATCCATGTTAAGGTAATCCGGCAGGAGATATTTACCAGAATCAGTATTTTGGATACCGGCAAGGGGATTCTGCCGGAAAGGCAGGCGGAGGTATTTACCCGGTTTTACCGGGAACCGGAGGTCCACGAAAAGAGCGGCGTGGGAATCGGATTGTATCTTACAAGGAAGATCCTGGAGCTGCAGGGAGGCTATATTGAAGTCTGGTCACAGGCTGGGGAAGGCTCTGAGTTTTGCCTTTATCTTCCGAATGAATAGAGAGTAATCACAAAATTGTGATAATTGCAGATTGTGACTGGTTTGTGATTATTGCCTGCTATTGTATAGTTATCAACAAATAAGGAGGCATACAATGAATTCATGGATTGTAGAGACAAAGGGATTAAAGAAATATTATAAGCTTGGGGATCATGTTGTGAAGGCGCTGGATGGTGTGGATTTCCGGGTGAAGGAACAGGAATTTGCGGCGATTATCGGAAAGTCAGGAAGCGGCAAGAGTACACTTCTGCATATGATCGGAGGATTGGATCATCCTACGGCGGGAGAGGTGTGTGTGGCCGGGAAGCAGCTGTCCGGCATGACGAAGGAAGAGCTGGCCGTTTTCCGCCGCCGGAAGGTGGGATTTATTTTCCAGAATTATAATCTGGTACCGGATTTGAGTGTATATGAGAATGTGGTGCTTCCCATCGAACTGGACGGGCGTCGTATCGACAGGAGATTTGTGGAGGAGATTTTAGATCTGCTGAAGCTGCAGGAAAAGAAAGAGGCGCTGCCGGGAACCCTGTCCGGCGGCCAGCAGCAGAGGGCCGCGGTTGCCAGGGCAATTGCTTCTAAACCATCGATTATCCTTGCCGACGAGCCTACCGGGAATCTGGATACTGCGGCCAGCCATGATGTTTTAGGGCTGCTGAAAATGGCGGCAAAGCAATTTCAGCAGACGATCGTATTGATCACCCATGATAATGATATTGCGCAGATGGCAGACAGGATCGTCCGTATTGAGGACGGCGCGATCGTGAAGGGAAGTGATTCCCGTGCTTAGGAATAATAATATGGCGGTAATATCCCGCATGGCGTTAAAGCTGCTCAGGAACAATAAGCGCCGGAGCATTACCATGATACTGGCAGTATTTCTGTCTTCCTTTCTGATGTTTGGCATCTTTACGGTGGGCATTACTTATTTTAAAATGCAGCGGCTACAGAATATCCGTTTGAGCGGTGCGGAATTTGATGCTATTATGTATGGCGTGACGGACAGGCAGAAGGAGCTTTTAGAGGAGCATCCGGATGTGGGCGGATTCGGTATTTGTGCTGTATCCGGGAGCGTAGAGGAAACACCCTATGACAAAACGCCGGATGTGGGGCTTATGTATGCAGATGAGACCTACTGGAAGCAGATGATGGCTCCTGCAAGGGAGCGGGTAACGGGAAGCTATCCTGTTAGAGAAGACGAGGTTATGGTGACGGAGGAGGCCTTGGAGAAGTGCGGCTTCCAGGGACTGGGAATTGGAGATGCGTTTACCGTGACCTGTAGTGTGAAGGGGGAGCTGCGGGAGCAGACCTTCCGGATTTCGGGAATCTGGGACGGCTACGGAGCGAAGAGTGTTTTTTATGTGTCGGAAAGCTATTACAGCCAGACAGGACTTACGCATGCGGATGTATCCTCCGGACGGTGTTATATCCGGTTGGAAAAGAAGCTGATGCGGACGAAGGATCAGGATGCATTGATTACATATATGGAGCTTAATAAAGCACAGAGGCTGTTTTTTGAAACAGAGACCGGCTATTCGGTACAGATTTTTACAGGCATCGTATGTCTGATATTGGTGATCTGCCTGTGTGCATATCTTTTAATTTACAATATTATGTATCTGTCTGTGGCGGGAAATATCCGGTATTATGGATTGCTGCAGACCATCGGGATGACCGGGCGGCAGATTTACGGCCTGATAAGGAGGCAGATGCTTCTTGTGGGCGGAACCGGAATTTTGGGCGGGATTCTCTTTGGCAGCGGTCTTTCATTTGTCCTGATCCCGGAAATAGTGAAATCGCTGGGAATCCGCGCAGGAAAGATCGGAGGGATTGAAGTGTCGTTCCACCCGGCGGTTTTTCTGCTGACGATTCTTTTTATCGGCGCAACGGTGGCGGCGGCCAGCAGGAAGCCAGTCAGAACTGCAGTGATGAGTTCGCCGATGGAGGCTCTGGGATACCGTCCTGAATCGAAGATCAGAGCTGTGCGGAAGAAGAAAAGGGGAAGCCTGATCTGGAGGATGGCAGGAGAGCAGATTACAAAGGATAAGAAAAAGTCGGCGGTGACGATAGTGTCTCTTGCTGTCAGCCTTGCAGTATTCTTATGTGTGGTAACCCTTGTGTCTACTCAGGGCGCCAGAGAGTACTATTTTAATTATCGGAATCTGGATATGGTGCTGAAAAATGATACTATGAAAAAGGAAGATTTGAAGGAACATGTGCAGATTTTTAACGAGGATTTTCTGGTTCGGCTGAATGAGATGGAAGGAATAGCCAAAATTGATCCGGTAATTTATACGGAGATTACCGTTCCCTGGGAGCCGGATTTTGCAGACCAGTGGATGCGGGAATTTTATGAGACCTGGATGAATATCCCGTATGAGGATGAGAGAGAGGAATACAAGGAGCATCCGGAGAATTTCGGTTCCGTGCTGGCCGGAATTGACGAAGAGGATTTTAAAGCTTTGAACAGCACCTTACAGGAGCCGGTTTCCGAGGCCGCATTTCTAAAAGGGGAGACCTGCCTGCTGTACCGGAACGGCCTGGCTTTTGAGGACCGGGATGTGGTGGGAAGGACGGTAACCTGCGCAGATTATGAGGATGCAGAACACAGCCGTTCCTTTGAGATTGCGGGCATGACTGACGTGTCGGATTATAATGCGCTTGCATCCTATCCGCCGGTTATTATCGTCAGTGACAATGTGGTGAAGGAATTTGCAGAAGATCCGGTTATTTTCAGGATCGGCATTACCTATACTGAGGAATATGACGAAGAGACGGAGAAGGCAGTGCTTTGGGCGGCAGACGGGATTCCTCACGGAAAGGATTATTCCTATGAATCAAAGATAGAATTGGTGAAAACCGTGAAGAAGGCGCAGGGCAGTATGATGGAAGCGGGAATCAGCATGGTGCTGATCCTGGCATTCATAGGCATTATGAATTATCTGAATACCTCCGTGGGGAGCATCCAGAACCGGCGGATGGAGCTGTCGGTTCTGGAGAGTATCGGGATGACGGGAAAGCAGATGGGCAGGATGCTGGTTACAGAAGGACTGCTGTATGCCGCAGGAGCATGGCTCGTTACCATGACAGCCGGGCTTGGGGTGACGTACTGGCTGTATCAGTCTATGAATTATAACGGCGCAGAGTTTAAAATTCCCATACTGCCGCTGCTTGCGGCACTTGTGCTGACACTGGCGGTCTGTATGAGCGTACCGTTGATCACGTGGCAGCAGATGGAGAAAAACAATTCTATCGTAGATCGGATCAAGGGGATTGAATAGGCGGCCTGACAGATTATTTCCTGCTTAAGGTGC
>CAJTZE010000031.1 GCA_910584265.1 uncultured Dorea sp.
CATTCACAAGAAAATTAACTATATTATTTTGTCTAACTTTTTGGGTTCACATCAAAACGCAGTCGGCTTTCTTATTGTAAAATTCAGTCGTCTTCCAATCCTATTAAATAATCCGAAGTTACACCGAAGAAAACAGCTAATTTTTTCAGGGTTTCGGCATTAGGCTCTAATTTACCGCTTTCCCACTTTGCAACACGGCTTTGGTCGTACCCTACCGCTTCGCCTAAATTACTTTGCGTAAGCCCTTTTTCTTTTCGACAGGCTGATATAAATTTTCCTATCATTGCTTGTTCCATGTCCCACCTCCTGGCAAATATTTTACAAACTGAAAACGGATTATGAAACGAACTAACAGTCGATTGTATCTAATTCAACCAACAGTTGATTCGGCGATTATCCGCTATTTCCCCTTGTTTATCTGTGGATTGGATTTTTATCGCAACAGTTCACCCACAAACTGTGATTCGTTGTTCTGTTGTTTAGCTCTGTGTTCTCGCTTCAAGCCCTTCAATAATCGTTACTTGTAAATCCTTTACTTCAATCAATGTTTCCCGTTTGCACTTGGGACAGTAGAGCGGATAGTTTTTCAAAACCGTATCTTCTCTAATTTTGTCACGAGTTTTATTTCCGCAAACAGGACATAAAATCCATTCTGATTTTTTCAAAATACCACCTTATTTCCATATCTAATTTTCCAAATACTCTAATAATGGGACTAAATACTTCTTATCTGTCCAATCACAATTTTGTCCCTTTGCACACATAAGGGCTTTCATCCACGGTTCATATGTACTTGGGTCTTTTTTAGCTACAGATTTTTGTAACATTTTGCATAAAGTTCTATCCATGAATTTCATTTTGCTTTCATTCCATGCTCCCCTCCCATAAAAAAGCGGAATATTTTTTAAATCTCCCGTCAAATTATGCTCCTTAATTTCTGTAAACGCACTTTCATCATAAGGAGAAGCACCAACACATAATATAGCCATTTTTTTGTTCTTGAATTTTTCAATGTTCTTTTTCAAAAAAGATAATCCTGCTATTCCTGAAGCATATATCCCACCGCAAAATACAACGGTTTCATATTGTATTACTTCACCTGCCATCGCCTTCGATACTTCTATACAATAAAAATCTGTCATAGTTTGAAGCCATTCAGCGTATTTCTTTGTTGCCCCATACTTAGACTGATAAATAATAATTCCCTTTTTCATAATAGAATCCTTTCTGTAAAACTTTTTATTGGTTTTCAATTTGTAATGCTTTTTCAATAGCTTTTATAATACATTTACTGCTCACGGTAGCACCCGATACCGCATCAACCTCTAACGATTGTTCGCTGATTACATCATTAACTATTTTTTCTGCCTTGCTACCTAATCCGTTTTCATGCTCAATAATCTTTATATCCGTTATTTTATGTTCAGTAACGAACACCTCAACCTTAACACAGACAGGTGTAACAGAATATTCTCCAACATACATACCGTCTGAAATATTTGCGAGGTCTGGACTTAAAACTGTAATGTTATTCACATCATCAACAAGAGAATTTAACACGATTTTTGCACCTATGAAAACAAATAGTATTACACATACAAGTATGATTCCTATTTTCTTTTTCTTCATCATTATTCCTCATATCCTAATGCCTGTTTCAAAAACGCTTCATAAGCAACTTCTTGTTGTGTATATATTTCGTCCGTTGAAATTCCCGGCGTTGTTACAGAAAAGATAGTGCCAATACCAATCGTATAAATTAGCATATTCAAATGTAACTGTCTCGCTTGTGCTACACTAATGTGCAATTCATTAGCAATAAATTCAGCAGTTTGCGGATTGGCTTCCGATTGATACAAATCATTTAACGAAGAAATTCCTTCCCGTTGGTGTAAAATAAAAATCCTAAATAAATGAGGTTCTTCTTGCGCTAACTGAATATATGATTTTCCTGTGCTGCGAAACAAGTCATCTTTGTTAATATGAGCCACCACATATTCCTGTATAAAATGATTGACCTGTTCAACTACATCTTGTCGTAAACCATCCATGTTTTTACAATAGCTATAAATAGGTTGTACAGAACACCCTATTTTTTCTGCAATATTCTTTACCATAACCTGTTCCATGCCGCTATTTCTCGCAATTTCAAAAGCGGTATTGACAACCATTTCTTTTGTAATTCTTTGTTTTGGCATTATGCGTCCTCCTTATAATCGAGTTATATAAATCATTTATATAACTCGATTATATTTTTTTAGAGGAGATTTGTCAATCTCTATAAATGAAAAAAAGGCAAAGATTTTCTCTCTGCCGCCATCCTGCCTATGCGTATATAATTTCCTCGTTCACAATTTCCCTCGCACACGCCCTTATGTTATTTAAATGTTGTACCCATTCTAAGGCATTTTCTTCCTTTAGGCGTTCCGTTATGCCCTGTGCCTGTTTCATGCCCTCTATGAGCCTTTCAAAGCGTTCCTGCGCCTGCTTGTCAATGTCGGCAAGGCAGGCGTTAAGTTTGCCGCTTGTGAGAAGATTCGTGTATGTAACCTTGCGGTACCGCTTCAGATAATCCAGATGCCGCTGTCCCCATGTGCCTATTGGCTGTTCTTCTTCGGCGGGTACGGTTAAGCACGGGATTAAGTAATCGCCTTGCCTTTCATATTTGCCGCCCAGTTCTTCAAAAATCGTCTTTGCCATTGTCTGTTACCTCTACATTCTTTTTTATTTTGAATGTCCGCAAAATCCGTCCTACATCGGATGAGCAGGGTAAAGGAGGCGTTTCAGGAAAACGGAATTACAATAGAGAATGTTCCAAGAAAAGGAATCAAGCTGGAAGCTTCTGTAGCACAGCGGAATGATATGTACAATCACATGCAGGAGCTGGCATACAGTATACCTGAGACAAAGGAATACCGGAAGGAGTATATTTTAAAGACTCTTTTTGAGTACAGTGATAATTATACAGTGCAGTTATTTGCAGAAGACTTATTTGTGAGCAAAAAGATCATTTCCAGAGACTTGAAAGAAATAGAAGAATTTCTCCTCAGATACAATGTCAGGCTGATCATAAGAAGAAACAGCGGGATTATGATGAAGGGAAATGAATTTGATGTCAGGCAGGCGATGATTTCTCATTATAATTCTCTCTGGTGGTATAAAAAGTATGATGAAAAGCCGGATGAGGTGGATCTGCGTATCAGCAGGCGTGCATGGACCTATATGAATCAGATGTATGGGGATCTGGATCTGATCGAGATGCAGAAAGCACTGCTTCTTGCAGAGCAGGAGCTGGGCTTTATCTGGACGGATATTGCATTTTCCAGACTGCTGGAATATATTGTTGTTTCAAAACGGCGTATTCAAAAGAACTGGATCGTTGAAACGGCTAACAATCATATGCTTCTTCCGCTGGAGGACATTTATATACAGGCGGCCGGAAAGCTTTTGGAGCGGGTGGCGGGGAAAAAGGCGGCTGTACAGGAAATCCAGTACCTTGCGGCCAGAATTTATATTGCCGAGACAGTCTGCCCGAGGATCAGCAAGAATAGTGGGCGATTCCAAGTAAGTGTGAGACGGTATTTGGAGCAGGTCGGTTATATAACAGCGCAGAAGGATTTTTCACAGGACACAGAATTGATGCAGAAAATATGCGAGACGCTTTCCGTTATACAATATAAAGAAAATTATAATATTGCAGATTGGAATGACTCGAACAGGGAGGCTAAGAAAAATATTAGTGCCTTATATGGAGTCTGCCTTATGCAGATGTATATTCTTGAGGAGGGCACAGGCTTGAAGTTCAGGCAGGATGATATAGCGCAGATTACCATTTTTGTGAAGAATTATATGGCGAGGAACCGAAAAGAAGCAGTGTTTGTAACTGCAACGGATGCAGAATCTGCGTTTTACCAGCTGGAGAAGCTTAAGAATGCGTTTAAAAATATACATTTTCTGGAGACTGTCCATTATCAAAGGTTCAATCTGGATTTATACCCGGACAGGCTCATTATATCTTCCGTTGACTTGAAACAAAAAAATGCAGAGGTCTATAAGATCAACAAGCATGTTAATGAAGAAGATATTGCCAGACTTGCCAGAGAATTTGAGAAGGAGTCCGAATGCCGGAAGTCCTGGAGGAAATTATTTTATGATGAACTGATGTGGGAAATCAGTGCGCGGGATAAGGCAGATGCAGTCGGCCAGATCTGTGACACGCTGAAAGCGAAGGGGTATGTATCAGAAGATTTTGAGGAGAAGCTCTGGGAGCAGGAAAACCGGACAGCCACATCCATCGGCAACAGAACGGCGCTCCCTCATGTGTTTGATGAACACGTAAAAAAGGAATTTATAGCGGTTATCAAATTGAAGCTTAGAATTCTCTGGGATCACGAGGAGCAGGCAGAGATTCTGTTTGTGACGGCGGCAAGACCAGAGCATATTCCGGAAGTGTCCGGCTTTATCCTGGAATATAAAGAAATCTACAGTAAAGATAGTAAAATGATGAATCTTATGATAGGAGGAACTAAAAAATGTTAGTTAATATGACAGATATTTTAGCTGAAGCAGAGAGCATGGGGTATGGTATTCCTTGTATTAATACACCGAATCACGAAACGCTGCGCGCAGTAATCGAGGCGGCAGAGGAATTGAACACCCCGGTTATCATCGATCATGCAGAGGTGCATAATTCCCTGATACCAATTGAAAGAATGGGGCCGGAGATGGTAAAAGCGGCAGCGGCGGCTAAAGTTCCTGTATGTGTACACCTGGATCATGGTAAAAGCTATACATTTTTGATGAAAGCATTGGAGGCAGGATTCCCGTCTATTATGTTTGATAACAGCGATCTTCCATTTGAAGAGAATGTAAAAAAACGAAGGAATTTGTGGATTTTGCTCATGCAAGGGGAATTACCGTAGAGGCTGAGCTTGGAATCATGGCATCCGCTATGGAGGATACCCATGAGGATGTTGATACAGAGAAGAGGGTCCTGACGAATGCAGATATCAGAAAATTCTTTACGGAGCCTGACCAGGCGGCGGAATTTGCGGAGAGGACCGGCTGCGATGCATTAGCAGTATGTTTTGGGACAATGCACGGAATCTACGCAGAGCCTCCGGTACTTGACATTGACAGGGTAAAGGCAATCCGAAAAGCGGTAAAACCTGACTGCCGGATTGTTATGCATGGTTCCTCCGGCGTGGATTTTGAGCAGGTAAAAACAGCAATTTCCGCAGGCTGCTCCAAGATTAATTACTATTCTTATATGGCAAAGAGTGCAACACAGTTTGCAGCAAAGAAGATTGAGGAATCAAACGGGACGATTGCGTATCATGAACTCCAGGAGGCAGCATACGGCCATATGAAAGCGTATGCAAAGGATGTCCTGCTGGCGTTTAGGAATGGCAAATAAAAGACGGAGGTAAATCTTAATGGCAAGATTATTTGATATTATGGGGGAGTTTCCTTTTAAACCAGATGAAAAGAAACCAATGCTAATCCGCAAACAGGATTATTCAACCGCACTGTATCCGCCGAACAATGCGCTTACTTCCGACAATACATTTACGATTATTACGACAGATACATTTATGCTTGGAATCTATGAGCTGGGGCCGGGCGGCGTGTTTGCACCGCTTGATATCCATCCGGGTGACGAATCCTATTATATTCTGAACGGACCGGTGCTTCAGAGAAGCGGTAACGGGCAGTTTGCTTATCTGGAAACTGGAGAAGGCTTATTTATGCCGGAGGGAGCATGGCACTGCTGCCACAATTTCTCGGACAAAAAGGCGAGAATCCTTTATTTTATTACGCCGAAAGCCTGGAGTGAATCGATTCCTCCGGCAGTTATCCCGACAGAGGAAGAGACAAAATTCTACAAAGGGCCGAATAATGGCAATCTGCCTGACATGAGAGGCCTTATCAAGGATATATCCAGACAGGGCTGTACGGATGATATCGGCCATTGGCCGGTAGAGGCACAGGAAGCCAGAGAAACCGGCGCAGTATATGCAGTGCGTGATTTTGAAAAGCTGAATAATATACATGGAACAACGCATCCGATGATGATGCGGTTTATCACCAGCAATGACTATGGACACTTTGGGGAGTTTATTCTTCCGGCCGGCGGATATGGACCGAGATGCTCGGATCCGGATGTTCACGCCGGTGATGCGGCATTGTACTGTATTGACGGACCGGTTACGGTGAACCTTGTAGAGCTGGAGGAATCCTTTGTAGTAGAAGAGGAGGAGACGTTTTTTATTCCGGCAGGAGTCCGGTACCAGCTGGTAAATTTTGAGGCGGAGCCGGTAAAGATGGTATTTTCTATTACTGATCTGTAGTATATAATAAGAACTGTGTAATATCCCCGCAGGAACAAAGCCCGGTATTGCGGGCAGGGTTCCCGGGGATATTTTAAACGGACAGAAAATAGAGGTTCTTTTGGAAAGGGACGGTGTTCATGGAAAGGAAATATTTTTTCTTTGATATTGACGGCACACTTACGGATGATGCAACGAAGGAAATTGTGCCGTCAGCACTTGAAGCGGTACGGAAACTCCAGCAGGCAGGACATTTTGTTTCTCTTGCAACAGGACGTGCAAATTATAAGGCAGAGGGCTTCCGTGCAAAGCATGATTTTCAAAATATGGTATGTAATGGAGGACATGGTATTTACTATGACGGGGAGCTTCGGGAAAACCGGCCGCTCGATTACGACAAAGCTCTGGCGGTATACAGACAGGCTGTGGAGCTGGGGTATGGCGTGCTTGCGGCAATAGATGATTCCCAGAAGGTATATGCAGACAGCTTCCGGTTTTATGAGACGGCGGGAATCCGCAGGGAAGCAACTACTTATATCATAGATGAAGAGTTTGATCCTGCTGTTGTGGAGAATATCTATAAGCTCTATGTGGCGGTTCCGCAGGAAGAGGAGCATCGTCTTACGTTAAAGGATACCGTGGGCCATCTTCGTTACCAGAAGGAGTATCTGATGTTTCAGGCAGATGAGAAAAAGGACGGGATTATTAAGATGCTTGAGTATGCCGGGGGAAGTCCGGAGAATACGGTTGTTTTTGGTGACGACTACAATGATCTGTGTATGTTTGATGAGAAATTTTATTGTGTGGCCATGGGGAATGCCTGCGATGCATTAAAAGAAAAAGCAGATTATGTGACAGAGAAGAATATTGAAGATGGAATTTATAAAGCATGTGAGAAGCATGGATGGTTTTGAAAATGGTGCAAGGCGGTTATGCCGCAGCGGCCTAACCACCTTCCCAGACGTCTTTTCAGTTTATGGATGATGCCGGATATGCTTATTCTGCACCTCGAATTTGGAAACACTAACGTTTCAACTGTGGGACGTAGCTTCTACAGGTTTCTATGTTACCTTTCACAAATGCATCCTTCTTTAGCGGAAGAAGCTGTCCGCCGGTCAGCTGGAACACGAAAAAGCGATCGGATTCAAAGGTTCCGCGGATATCATTCTTGCGGAGATCTACACCCGGAACGCTGTCCTTGTAAGAACGGATGCGGTTACCCTCGATAGTAATCACATATTCAAAGCCTTTTCCGTGGTAGGTTTCATGGAATTGCTTTACGGCGGTAAGTTTCTTTTTGCTGATGCTGATAAATGACGCAATTATGGCGGCAAGGCAGATGATGCCGACAACAGCAAACAGCACCGCAAGCGCCGTCTTGCGGGATGCGGATTCGCGCCAGGTAAAGAATGCACAGATCAAGGTGATGATAATAAGTGAAATATAATTCCGATAGGCATGCATAGCCCATGCATCCTCGACCTCCTGCATTAGTACATCGGTATATTGGTATTGGCTGATGATAACAGTGTCTTTCTTTTTTCTGCTGGTTTCTGTATTCTCAGAATGATTTGTATTCGTCATATAAAAATCTCCTTATTGATATAAAATCATTATACATGAGAAACCAGGAAATGGCAATCACGTGCATTTACAATCTGCATATAATAACAGCAGATATGTATATCGGGAGGATGCACGATGGAGAATAAATTACCATATTATATGGCATATCCGATGCCGCTGGTATATGATGATGAGAGACGGGAGAGAATGGATTTTGAATACATGAAGAGTATGTATCCAGATGCGGCAAAGAAGCTCCTGCCTTATATTGAGGATGAATGCGACCGGATGGAATTTGAAGGAAGTATGATATACGATGAATATCCGGACCGCCTGCAGCTGAGACTGATCGGAAGCCGGCTGCTTGATAAGGCGAAGAAGGATCATGCGTTTGCAGGGCTGGATCAGGGCAGTGCAGGAAAAAAGGACAGAGACGGAAATTGGCTTTGGGATCTGATTCAGGTGATGCTTTATCAGGAGGTTTATAAAAGGCGCTGCGATTACAGAAAATGCCGGAGGAAGTATTATCCGGGCATAGAGCCCAGATAGCGGCATATATGAGGCCACCCAAAACGGAGAGCGGTAATCCGGCAGGGTTTCCAGGCAGGCGGCTTGTAAGAGGAATTACTTTTGTGTTATACTTATGCGCACACAATATAGATGAGGGGTGCGCGCATGAATAATATTATATTTATCGGAATGCCGGCCGCAGGCAAGAGTACGATCGGAGTAGTCGCGGCAAAGCGGCTGGGATATGAGTTTATTGATACAGATCTTTTGATCCAAAAAAAGGAAAAAAGTTTATTAAAAGATATTATCTACGAAAAGGGAATTGATGGGTTTCTTGCCATCGAGGACCAGATCAATTCTGAGGTTGAGGCTGAAAGAGCGGTAATTGCGCCAGGCGGAAGCGTGGTATACTGCGAGAATGCAATGAGGCATTATAAGGAAATTGGAACGGTAGTATATTTGCAGGCTTCTTATCAAACAATAAGTGAAAGGATTGGAGATCCCAAAAAGAGAGGCGTAGTCCTGTATGACGGGCAGACGTTAAAGGATCTCTATGAGGAGCGCCGGGGGCTTTTTGAAAAATATGCCGATGTGATTATCTGCGAGGATGGAAGGACATTGGAGGATACGATTGAGGAAGTTATAGAGAAATTCAAGCGTTAAATATTTTTTGTGAAAGCTGGCGGCTCTGTCCGGATAGATGTGCTCTGCGTCTCCCGGTCTGTAAATTGTTACGGAATTTTTACGGGGTCGTAAAAAATATTTTACAAATGGGGAAGATTATTGTATACTATAATGTGCGATAGGCAGTAAGGACAGATTTTGCTCTGGACAGAGGCCTGGATGCAGGGGCGAGAGTATAAATAAAGATAATTGAGGTGCAGTTATGGAACAGTATATTATCAAAGGCGGAAATCCGCTCGTTGGAGAAGTCGAGATTGGCGGAGCCAAGAATGCGGCGCTGGCTATTCTTTCGGCGGCTATTATGACTGATGAGACAGTCCTGATTGACAATCTGCCGGATGTCAATGATATTAATGTGTTGCTGGATGCAATTGTGGGAATTGGGGCAAGTGTCCACCGTGTGGATCGCCATACAGTGAGGATCAATGGAAAAGGAGTCTCCAATTTCAGAATCGAATATGAATATATGAAGAAGATCCGGGCGTCGTATTATCTGCTGGGCGCTCTTCTTGGCAAATATAAGAGGGCGGAGGTTGCCCTTCCGGGCGGATGTAATATCGGGAGCAGGCCCATTGACCAGCATCTGAAGGGATTCCGTGCCCTTGGTGCAGACGTGGAGATTGAACACGGCAAGATTATCGCAGAGGCGGACCGTCTGGTTGGAAAGCATATTTATTTTGATGTGGTAAGTGTCGGGGCAACGATCAATGTGATGATGGCGGCCACTATGGCTGAGGGGCTGACCATTCTGGAGAATGTTGCCAAGGAGCCTCATGTTGTAGACGTGGCGAATTTCCTGAACAGTATGGGAGCGAATATCCGCGGGGCAGGAACGGATGTGATCAAGATCCGCGGTGTACAGCGGTTCCACAGAACGGAGTATTCTGTAATTCCGGATCAGATCGAGGCCGGAACCTTTATGTTTGCGGCGGCGGCTACCAGAGGCGATGTGACGGTCTGTAATGTGATTCCAAAGCATCTGGAAGCAACAGTTGCAAAGCTCATTGAGATCGGCTGTGAGGTGGAGGAGTTTGATGATGCGGTGCGGGTCGTTTCAAAGGGGAATCTGACCAGTACGCATGTGAAGACCCTTCCTTATCCAGGCTTTCCTACAGATATGCAGCCACAGATCGGCGTGACACTGGCTCTATGCAAGGGGACAAGTATGGTTACAGAAAGTATTTTTGAAAACCGCTTCAAATATTTGGATGAGCTTGCAAGAATGGGAGCCAATATTAAGATAGAAGGGAATTCTGCGACTATTGAAGGTGTGAAGAAGTTTTCCGGAGCAAGGATCAGTGCGCCGGATCTGCGGGCAGGCGCGGCGCTTTGTATTGCAGGGCTTGCGGCAGAAGGGATCACGATCGTAGATGATATCGTATATATCCAGCGGGGCTATGAGAGATTTGAGGAGAAGCTGAGAAGTCTCGGGGCAGTGATGGAGCGTGTATCCAGTGAGAAAGATATTAGAAAATTTACTTTAAAAGTCAGCTAGCTTGTGTTATAATGAAAAGGTCAATAGAATATTGCAAACAAACTCTTATTCAGAGCGGTGGAGATACAAAGGATCTGTGAAGCCGCGGCAACCCCGGAATCCCCGGAATCCGGAAGGTGCCAGCCTGAGCGAGGAATCGAACAATAAGAGGATTAGTTTATATTTATGTGATAAACAGTCCGCTTAATGCGGACTGTTTTTTATATAACTGAGAATGCCGGACGGAATTCTCCGCTATACAGTACCCTTTATAAATTTACATATTTGAAAGGAGACACATGATGGAAAAGAGATTATTTACATCCGAGTCCGTGACAGAAGGACATCCGGATAAAATGTGCGACCAGATTTCTGATGCAATTCTGGACGCATTGATGGAGCAGGACCCGATGAGCCGAGTGGCCTGCGAGACATGCACGACAACCGGGCTTGTTATGGTAATGGGAGAGATTACCACAAATGCCTATGTGGATATTCAGAAAATCGTCCGCGATACGGTTGCAGAGATTGGTTATACCCGTGCAAAATACGGATTCGATGCAAATACCTGCGGCGTAATGGTGGCGCTGGATGAGCAGTCTTCTGATATTGCCATGGGAGTGGACAAGGCGCTGGAAGCAAAGAAAAATGAGATGTCGGAAGATGAAATCGCGGCAATCGGTGCAGGCGATCAGGGCATGATGTTTGGATATGCTTCCGATGAGACAGAGGAATATATGCCGTATCCGATTGCGCTGGCACAAAAACTGGCAATAAAGCTGACGGAGGTGAGAAAGAACGGCACCCTTCCTTACCTGAGACCGGATGGAAAGACTCAGGTTACGGTAGAGTATGATGAAAATGGAACACCGGTACGTCTGGACGCGGTAGTTCTTTCTGCCCAGCATGATCCGGAGGTTACTCAGGAGCAGATTCATGAGGATATTAAAAAGTACGTATTCGATACAACGATCCCGGAGGGAATGACAGATGAGAATACCAAGTTCTTTATCAATCCGACAGGCCGGTTCGTAATCGGCGGACCTCATGGGGACAGTGGATTGACAGGCCGTAAGATCATCGTAGATACCTACGGTGGTATGGCACGCCACGGTGGCGGCGCATTTTCTGGAAAGGACTGTACGAAGGTAGACCGTTCTGCGGCTTATGCGGCACGTTATGTTGCAAAGAATATCGTGGCGGCAGGCCTGGCAAAGAAATGTGAGATCCAGCTTTCTTATGCCATCGGCGTAGCATATCCGACCTCTATAATGATCGATACCTTCGGAACCGGTAAGCTGTCTGATGAGAAGCTGGTTGAGATTGTCCGTGAGAACTTTGATCTGCGTCCGGCAGGAATTATCCAGATGCTGGATCTTAGAAGGCCGATCTACAAACAGACTGCGGCATACGGGCATTTTGGAAGAACAGACATAGAGCTTCCGTGGGAGAAGCTGGATAAGGCTGATACCTTGAAGAAATATCTTTAATTTAGAAAAATTTTAGAAATGTTTATGGGTGCTTTGGTGAGAAGCACCCTTTTTCGTGGTAGAATAATAATTAAGAAATACTTAGAACAGCATTGCGGAGGTGTTGGGGTGAAGCTAAAGACCCGTTTGATTGTTGCCTTTATAACCGTTGCGGTACTTCCGGTTATTCTGGCGGCGCTCTTTATCCTGCTGGTTGGAAGATACCAGCTTCATGCAATAGAAAAGACGTATGAGATCAGCGGCACCTCTGTGGAGACTCTTTCAAATCCCATGAGGATGCTGGGGCAGCTTACAGTGCAGCCATACAGGGATCTCAGCAGGACGGTGTCGGTCTCTCCGGAGCTGCTTGAGGATATAGCCTTTCTGGAGAAATTTAACGACAGCTTAAAGAAGAAAAAGTCTTATCTTCTGGTGCGCAGGGGAAACACGATTGTCTATATGGGCACGGATTTAGAGAGTGCGGCCTATGTGATCGATCAGCTTCCCGGATACGATGAGAATAAGACCACATCAGAGAACGGTGTGTATCTGGGAGGAGAAGCGCAGGCGCTGATCAAGCAGGTGGATTTTGAATATAATGCAGAGGAGATGGGCAGTGCATTTATCATAACGGATGTGAGTAATGTGATGCCGGAGCTTCAGGAGCTTGCAGTAGATACGGTGGTGATCATCATGCTGGTGCTGTTTGTAACTGCCGCCTGCCTGATCTTTTGGATATACCGGGCAGTGATGAGTCCGCTTGGAAGAATGCAGAAGGCGGCGAACAATATTAAAAACGGCAATCTGGATTTTGAGGTGCCGAGAGAGTCGGATGACGAGTTCGGGCAGCTGTTTGCAGATTTTGAAGAGATGAGAAAGCGCCTGAAGGACAATGCGGAGGAGAAGATTAGGTTTGATAAGGAAAATAAAGAGCTGATCAGTAATATCTCCCATGATTTAAAGACTCCCGTGACGACAATCAAAGGATATGCGGAAGGAATCATAGACGGGGTAGCGGATACGCCGGAGAAGCTGGATAAGTATGTGAGGACTATTTATAATAAGGCGAATGAGATGGACACGCTGATCAATGAGCTGACGCTGTATTCCAAAATTGATACCAACCGTATCCCTTATAATTTTAACACCATTTTGGTAAATGCATATTTTGATGACTGCGCGGAGGAGCTGTCTATGGAGATGGAGGCTAAGAGCGTAGAGTTTGGATACTTTAACTACGTGGAGGGCGAGGTAAAGATTATTGCGGATGCAGAACAGATCAAGCGGGTCATTCACAATATTGTGAATAACTCTTTGAAATATATGGACAAGAAAAAGGGAATCATCAATCTGCGGGTGAAGGATGTGGGTGATTTTGTCCAGGTTGAGCTTGAGGATAACGGAAGAGGGATTGCGGCAAAGGATCTGACGAATATTTTTGACCGGTTCTACCGGACCGATGCATCGAGGAATTCGTCTAAGGGCGGAAGCGGCATTGGTTTATCGATCGTGAAGAAGATTGTGGAAGAGCATGGAGGTAAAATCTGGGCGACCAGCCGGGAGGGAACCGGAACCACGATGTACTTTGTACTAAGAAAATATCAGGAGGTACCGATTCATGAGTAAGATTTTGATTGTAGAAGACGAAGTAGCAATTGCAGACCTTGAAAAAGACTATCTGGAGCTGTCCGGATTTGATGTGGAGGTGGCAAATGACGGCCTGCTCGGCCTCCAGAAAGCACTGGAGGAGGAGTATAATCTGGTAATTCTGGATCTGATGCTGCCGGGAATTGACGGATTTGAGATCTGCCGGAAGATCCGGGAAGATAAGAATACGCCCATTATCATGGTATCGGCCAAGAAGGATGATATTGACAAGATCAGGGGGCTTGGACTGGGCGCCGATGATTATATGACGAAGCCGTTCAGCCCCAGTGAGCTTGTGGCGCGGGTAAAGGCGCATCTGGCAAGATATGAGCGGCTGATAGGAAGTGCGGCTGAGGTCAATAAAATAGTAGAGATCCGGGGGCTGAAGATTGATACAACCGCAAGGCGCGTGTGGGTGAATGGAGAAGAACGGGCATTTACTACCAAGGAATTTGACCTTCTTACATTTCTTGCAAGCCATCCGAATCATGTGTATACAAAGGATGAGCTGTTCAGCGAGATATGGGATATGGAGTCCATCGGGGATATTGCGACGGTGACGGTGCATATTAAGAAAATCCGTGAGAAGATTGAGATGGATACCTCTAATCCGCAGTATATAGAGACAATATGGGGAGTGGGCTATCGTTTTAAGGTGTAAACGCAGAGATTTATATGGCTAATTATGGAGATAAAAGGTTTTTTGGAGCCATAACCGGGTTCTGAAAGGCCTTTTATTTTATGTAGGGCTGTGCTATATTTGAAAAAGTAACTGCAGTGAAAGAAGGAAAGAGAGTCTGATATGATTACGAGTACATCAAATGCAAAGGTAAAAAGGCTTGTGAATCTGCGGAAGAAACGCAGGGCGAGGGACGCAGAGGGCGTATTTTTGACAGAAGGCCTGCGGATGTTCCAGGAGGTGCAGGAGAGCGAACTGAAAGAACTTTATGTGACGGAACGGTTTTACGAAAAAGAAAAGAAGCTTGTGGATGAGAAATGCCGGGCAGGCCGGTGCGGGATAGAGGTATTCTCGGAGACGGTAATGGAATATGTTTCCGATACCCGGCACCCGCAGGGCGTGCTGTGTGTGGTGCGCCAGAGAAACGGGGACGGATGGGAAGGGATATTAGAGGGGAGAAAGTCTGGAAAAGCGGCATCCTGCCCGCTGATACTCCTTTTGGATAACCTGCAGGATCCGGGGAACTTAGGCACCATCTTCCGTACCGGAGAAGCGGCGGGAGTGACGGGAATCCTAATGAGCAGGGACTGTGTGGACGTGTACAATCCGAAAGTCATCCGTTCCACTATGGGCTCCATCTTCCGCCTGCCCTTTTGGTATGCAGAGGATCTGCCTGCGGCAGTCCGGGAGATGAAGGCGCAGGGAATCTGTACCTATGCCGCTCGCCTGAACGGAACCTGCGTCTATGACGAGCCGGATTACCGGAAGCCGTCGGCATTTTTTATAGGAAATGAAGGAAACGGCCTGAGGGAGGACATTGCAGAGCTGGCAGACTGTTATCTTAAAATTCCGATGGCGGGAAGCGTGGAGTCGCTGAACGCGGCCATAGCGGCCGCGGTACTGATGTTTGAGGCGGTCAGACAGCGCAGGCATTGACATTTGCAGAGGGAAAACCTATAATGGAAAAAAACCGATTGGGGTGAAGGCGTATGTATACAATGGGATGGTTAATACTATTTATCGTACTGCTCGTAATTGAAATCTTTACAATGGGCCTTACGACCATCTGGTTCGCCGGAGGGGCGCTGGCGGCTCTTTTGATGGCAGTTATCGGCTTCGGCCTGCTGGTGCAGGCTGTGGTATTTCTGGCGGTATCAGTGATCCTGCTTGTTATGACAAGACCGATCGCGGTAAAGTATTTTAATACGGAGCGCCAGAAGACCAATGCTGAGAGCCTGATAGGACTGCAGGCGGTGGTGCTGCAGGATGTGGATACCCTTCATGCATCCGGGCTTGTGGAAGTGAACGGGCAGGAATGGTCTGCAAAGACCGATGAAGCGGATGGATATATTCCGAAGGACAGCGTTGTGTCGATAGAAGGAATTCAGGGAGTGAAATTGATTGTAAAGGCAAAGGAGGTTAAGAGGAACTATGTTAAGAATGACAATTAGTATTCTGGCACTGGCGGCATTTTTGATTTTTATTGCAATGGTTGTATCCTGCATCCGGATCGTAAGGCAGGCACAGGCGCTGGTCATCGAGCGGCTGGGAGCATATCAGGCGACCTGGGGAACGGGACTCCATGTGAAGCTGCCGATCGTAGACCGGGTGGCAAGAAGAGTGGATTTGAAGGAACAGGTTGTGGATTTTGCACCGCAGCCGGTAATTACCAAGGATAATGTTACTATGCGGATTGATACGGTTGTATTTTACCAGATTACGGATCCAAAGATGTTCTGCTACGGTGTAGCCAATCCGATCATGGCGATCGAGAACCTGACGGCTACGACTCTTCGTAATATCATCGGCGATCTGGAGTTAGACCAGACATTGACATCCAGAGAGACAATCAACACGAAGATGCGGGCTTCTCTGGACGTGGCTACTGATCCGTGGGGGATCAAGGTAAATCGCGTGGAGCTTAAAAATATTATTCCGCCGGCAGCGATCCAGGATGCCATGGAGAAGCAGATGAAGGCTGAGCGTGAGAGACGTGAGGCAATCCTGCGGGCGGAAGGTGAGAAGAAGTCTACCATACTTGTGGCAGAAGGTAAGAAGGAATCGGCAATTCTGGACGCGGAGGCAGAGAAACAGGCCGCAATCCTGCGGGCAGAGGCACAGAGAGAGAAGATGATCAAGGAGGCGGAAGGCCAGGCTGAGGCAATCCTTAAGGTACAGCAGGCGAATGCAGACGGTATCCGGTTCTTGAAGGAAGCAGGCGCGGACGAGGCAGTGCTTACCATGAAGAGCCTGGAGGCATTTACGAGGGCGGCCGACGGCAGGGCAACGAAGATCATCATTCCTTCTGAGATTCAGGGGATTGCAGGACTTACAAAAGCCCTGACGGAAATTGGGGCTAAGGATGAGGCTTTACGGAAATAAGAGATACACAAAAGAGAGAAGAGGGAAAAGACATGGATTTAAAAGGACGCAGTTTTTTGAAGCTGCTTGACTTTACACAGGAAGAGATTTTATATCTGGTGGATCTGGCAATTGAGCTGAAGGGGAAGAGAAAACAGGGAATCAAGGGCGAGAGCCTGAAGGGTAAGAACATTGCCCTGATTTTTGAGAAGCCGTCTACGAGAACCCGTTGTGCTTTTACTATCGGCGCACAGGATGAGGGCGGAATCGCCACATACCTTGCGGGAAGCGAGCTTCAGCTCGGCGAGAAGGAAAGCATTGAGGATACCGCCCGGGTGCTGGGACGTATGTTTGATGGAATTGAGTTCCGGGGCTTCGACCATGAGTTTGTCGAGGCGCTTGCAGAGTACAGCGGAGTGCCGGTCTGGAACGGTCTGACAGACCAGTGGCATCCGACCCAGTTTCTGGCAACACTGATGACAATGAAGGAGCATTTCGGTTATGTCAAAGGATTGAAGCTGGTATATCTCGGCGACGGCCGCAATAATGTTGCGAACAGTCTTCTGGTAGGATGCTCTAAGGTGGGTGTGGATATTGCTATTGCGGCGCCGAAGAAGCTGCAGCCGGGTAAGGAATTGATCGCGACCTGTGAGAAGCTGGCGGAGGAAGCCGGTTCTACGGTGACTGTATCCGATTCTCTGGATGTGGTAGAGGGCGCAGATATTTTGTACACGGATGTATGGTATTCTATGGGCGAGGAAAAGAAGGAGCAGGAGCGTATCCGGCTGGCAGTGCCTTATCAGGTAAATACAGAGCTGATGAAGCGTACCGGCAAAGAGACTACGATTTTCTCCCACTGCCTGCCTGCAAATAAGGGGAAGGAAGTAACAGAGGAAGTATTTGAAAGTGAGGCTTCCAAGGTATTTGACGAGGCAGAGAACCGTCTGCATACGATCAAAGCAATTATGGCGGCTACCCTGGGCGACAGGTAAGACGGTGCAGAAAAGGCCATATACCGGAGGAATATGACCATGAAAACAGAGATATTATCCATGCTCCGGGAGACGGATGGATATATTTCCGGACAGCAGATCTGTGAGCAGTTTCAGGTTTCCAGAACTGCTGTCTGGAAGGTGATGGAACAATTAAAAGCAGAAGGATATCAGATAGAGGCGGTGCGCAACAGAGGATATCATCTGGAGAAATCTCCGGATGTGCTGGGAGAGGCAGAGATCAAGAGTCTGCTGAATACCAGCTGGGCTGGGTGTGACGTCCTTTATTTTCCAGAGACAGATTCTACCAATACCCGGGCGAAGCGCCTTGGGGATGAGGGAGCTGTCCATGGGACGCTTGTTGCGGCAGACCGGCAGACCGGTGGAAAAGGCCGGCGGGGACGCAGGTGGGAATCGCCGGCGGGCAGCAGTATTTATATGAGCATTCTTCTGAGACCGGATATCCCGCCGGATCAGGCTCCGATGCTGACGCTGGTAATGGCGCAGAGTACAGCGGAGGCTATCCGCATCCGGACCGGGGAAGAGGCTCTAATCAAATGGCCCAATGACATTGTGATAAATGGAAAGAAGGTCTGCGGGATCCTGACGGAGATGAGTACGGAAATCCAGTGGATCAACCATGTGGTTATTGGTGTCGGGATCAATGTGAATACGGAGTATTTTCCAGAGGAGTTAACGGAGACTGCGACCTCCATTTATTTGGAAAGCGGGGGGAAGCAGCAGAGATCCGGATTGATCGCGGAGGTCTTGAAACAATTTGAGCGATATTATGCAATGTTTTTAGAGACAGGAAATCTGTCTGCGATGCAGGAGGAATACAATAGACTGCTGGTGAACCGGAACCGGGAGGTAAAGGTCTTAGAGCCGGGGAATGAATATAATGGATATGCTATTGGCATTAATGAGACAGGAGAACTGCTGATCCGCACAGAAGACGGACAGATCAGGGAAGTCTATGCAGGAGAAGTGTCGGTAAGAGGGATATATGGATATGTATGAAGACAGAGTTGTACTATGCGCGGCAAATTCTTATGAAGAAAAATATTATCTGAACCCGGATTTTGACGAGCTGCCGGATGAGGTGAAGGATGAACTGAAAATTATGTGCGTGCTGTATGTGCACGATGTGGGCGGGATCCTGACCCTTGTGTATGACGGGGAGGGAGAGCTGCAGTTTGAAGTGATGGCAGAGGAATTTGACCCTATGTTTGACGATATCGGAAGCAGGCTTTTGATTAAGAAGCTGCGGGCGGAGAAGGCTGGACTTTTGGAGGCGCTGCAGATGTATTTTAAGGTGTTCTTCCTGGGGGAGGAGCTGGAATAAAAGGGAGTGTCAGGGACTTATGCCATTTTCTACAGCGGAAATAGGTGAAAGGAATGTTGCTATGCTGCTTGCAATTGATATAGGAAATACGAATATTACACTGGGAGTGTTCAAGGAGAAGGAGCTTCTGGGAAAGTTCCGGATGACTACGAAACAGCCCAGAACATCGGATGAATATGGAATTACATTACGGGAGCTTCTGCGGAACCAGGATATGGATTCGGGCCAGGTGGATGCAGTAATTATCGCATCGGTAGTGTCCGACATTATGCACTCCTTTGGAAGTGCTATTATTAAATATTTTGGATGTAAGCCAATCGTTGTTTCTGCAGGGATTAAAACAGGTATCCGTGTGGCCACCGAGAGTCCGAGCCGGACCGGGCCGGATCGGATTGTGGATGCGGTTGCCGCCTACAAACTGTACGGCGGGCCGGTGATCGTGGTGGATTTTGGTACGGCTACGACCTATGATCTGGTGGAGCCGGACGGAACCTTTGGAGTCGGCGTAATCGCGCCTGGAATCCGTACCTCTGCACGTGCATTGTGGGGAGGCGCGGCTATGCTTCCGGAAATTGAGATAAAGAAGCCGGAGTCTGCACTGGTAAGGGGAACAATTCCCAGCATGCAGGCGGGACTGGTTTACGGGCATATCGGGCAGACCGAATATATTATCAGGAAGCTGAAGCTGGAATCGGGATATACAGAGGCAAAGGTGGTTGCAACCGGAGGGCTGGGCACGATCATTGCTGATGAAACAGATTCCATTGATTTTTATGACCCGAATCTGACGCTAAAGGGCTTACAGCTTATTTATGAGAAGAATAAAAGACTGCACCAGTATACTGAATAGCGGACGGAGTATGCCGGAAGGGCTGTGTGCTGTGATGCGGCAGTAAAGAGGAAAAAGGATGCAGATAGGGAATGTGACGATAGAGGTTCCGTACATTCTCGCACCAATGGCAGGAGTTACAGACCTGCCTTTTCGTCTGCTCTGTAAAGAGCAGGGGGCGGGACTTCTATGTATGGAGATGATCAGTGCGAAAGCACTGCAGTATAACAATAAAAATACAAGGGCGCTGTTGTCTATCCATCCGGAGGAATACCCGGTATCCTTGCAGCTCTTCGGCTCCGACCCGGAGATTATAGCGGAGCAGGCAAAGCGGATTGAAGAGCTGCCGTTTCAGATCTTGGATATTAATATGGGCTGTCCGGTTCCGAAGGTGGTAAAAAATGGGGAAGGTTCTGCACTCATGAAAAACCCGAAGCTTGTATATAATATTGTAGCTGAGACGGTAAAGGCAGTCAGAAAACCAGTAACTGTCAAGATACGAAAAGGGTTTGATGAAACCTGTGTCAATGCAGTGGAGATAGCAAGGATCATTGAACAAGCAGGAGGAGCCGCTGTTGCAGTGCATGGACGGACCAGAGAACAGTATTATTCCGGAAAGGCGGACTGGGAGATTATCCGTCAGGTGAAGGAAGCAGTTCAGATTCCGGTTATCGGTAACGGAGATGTAGTTTCGGCAGAAACAGCGGCAGGGATGCAGAGGGAAACCGGATGCGACGGCGTTATGATCGGACGCGGGGCTCAGGGAAATCCGTGGATATTCCGGGAACTTAAGGAATATAGTGAAACGGGCAGGATACCGGACCGGCCGGATTTGACAGAGGTAAAGGAGATGATCCTCCGCCATGCCAGACTCCAGCTTGAATTCAAAGGAGAATATCAGGGGATCCGGGAGATGAGAAAGCATACATCCTGGTATACCAAGGGAATGAAAGGCTCGGCAAAGCTGCGGGAATGGGTGAATCAGGCGGAGTCTTATGAGGAGCTTAAGGAGCTTTTAGAGGCTCTGTGATCTTTGTTATTTTGGTAACGAAAAGAAGGCGGATCTTTGGTAGAAATCATTGACAGAAATGAGCAGGTTGGGTATAATAATGGAATTGCGAAAGTATAAGTAAGGAGCGGTAGAAAGAGATGGAAGAGAAGAAAAGAATTCTTACGTATGCAGGTTTGAAAGCGCTGGAGGATGAACTGGAGAATCTGAAGGTTGTAAGGCGTAAAGAGGTTGCCGGCAAGATCAAAGAGGCGAGAGAGCAGGGGGATTTGTCAGAGAATGCTGAGTATGATGCGGCGAAGGATGAGCAGCGTGATATTGAGGCAAGGATCGAAGAGCTGGAGAAGATCCTCAAAAACGCCGAGGTTGTTGTAGAGGATGAAGTAGATTCAGATAAGATCAACATTGGCTGCACAGTAACAGTGTATGATGAAGAGTTTGAAGAAGAGATGGAATTTAAGATTGTCGGGTCTACAGAGGCAAACAGCCTGCAGGGTAAGATTTCTAATGAGTCTCCTGTAGGAAAGGCTCTGCTTGGACGCGAGGCTGGAGACGAGGTTGTAGTTGAGACACAGGCGGGAGAGATCACATATAAGGTGTTGAAGATCGAACGCTCTACCATATAAGAAGAAAGGCGGGAGTGTACAAAGTGGCACAGCAGAAGCAAGAACCGGATATTAATCAATTAAGAAAAGTCCGCCGGGAGAAGCTGGCAGACCTTCAGGCAGACGGCAAAGACCCTTATCAGGTCATGCGCTATGACGTGAGCCGCCATGCGGCAGATATTAAGGAACATTATGATGAGATGGAAGGACAGCAGGTACGGATTGCAGGCCGTATTATGCAGAAGCGTGTAATGGGTAAAGCATCTTTCTGCAATGTGCTGGATCAATCCGGCAATATCCAGTCCTATGTGGCAAGGGACAGCATAGGGGAAGAATCCTACAAGGATTTTAAAAAGATGGATATCGGCGATATTGTGGGGCTTGAAGGCGAAGTATTTAAAACAAAGACCGGAGAGATATCTGTCCATGCATCGGCTGTGAAGCTTTTATCCAAGAGCCTGCAGATACTGCCGGAGAAGTTCCATGGGCTGACCAATACGGATATCCGCTACCGTCAGAGATATGTGGATCTGATCATGAATCCGGAGGTAAGGGATACATTTATCAAGCGTTCCCGTATTATCAGCGCGATTAGAAGGTATCTGGACGGTCAGGGCTTTCTGGAGGTTGAGACGCCGATGCTGGTAAGCAATGCAGGGGGAGCTTCGGCAAGGCCTTTTGAAACGCATTTTAATGCGCTGGGAGAAGATTTTAAACTGAGGATTTCTCTGGAATTGTACTTAAAACGCTTGATCGTAGGCGGATTGGAGCGTGTATACGAGATCGGACGCGTGTTCCGGAACGAGGGACTTGACACCAGGCATAATCCGGAATTTACATTGATGGAGCTGTATCAGGCATATACGGATTATAATGGAATGATGGATCTGACAGAGAACCTGTACCGTCATGTGGCACAGGAGGTTCTGGGAACTACAACCATCGTATACAATGGAGTGGAGATGGATCTTGGTAAGCCGTTCGATAGAATTACCATGGTGGATGCAGTCAAGAAATATGTAGGTGTTGACTGGAACGAGGTGGAGACCTTGGAGCAGGCAAGGGCGCTTGCGAAAGAGCATAATGTGGAGTTTGAGGATAGGCATAAGAAGGGTGACATCTTAAGTCTTTTCTTTGAGGAATTTGCAGAAGAGCATTTGATCCAGCCGACCTTTGTGATGGATCATCCGATCGAGATCTCGCCGCTGACGAAGAAGAAACCGGAGAATCCGGAGTACGTAGAGCGCTTCGAGTTCTTTATGAATGGCTGGGAGATGGCGAATGCTTACTCTGAGCTGAATGACCCGATTGACCAGAGAGAGCGTTTTAAGGCGCAGGAGGAACTGCTGGCACAAGGCGATGAAGAGGCGAACACAACGGACGAAGACTTCCTGAATGCCCTGGAGATTGGCATGCCGCCGACAGGAGGAATTGGGTTTGGGATTGACAGGATGTGTATGCTGCTGACAGATGCGGCGGCGATACGGGACGTGCTATTGTTTCCGACGATGAAGTCATTAGACAAATAAAGCCAGTGTTTATGCGGGTTTGCGGTACTTCAATTCAGATTTTGCAACAAAATTGCAACAAATTTGCAACGCATAATGCAGGATAATACCTGATAATGCGTTGATTGAGACATGAGCCAACTTAATAAAGCAAGCACTTTAAGGACATTTTTCTAAAAGAAATTTTAGAGAGGTGTCCTTTTGTTATGGTCAAAAAACAAAAAATGAATTGGAGGAAAATGAAATGACAAACACAGCGATAAGAGCAGGAAAGAGAGATACTCGCACAATTACTTTCAAAAACACAGAGCATGAGAAATTTTATGAGAAATATCTTCAGAAATGCAGATATCAGGATGTGTACCACAAAGCGTTGGTGTATTGTCTGGGCATTGACAGTGATACCAGGAGAAATGTGAATAGGATTTATGATTTTAAGACAGGATGCGTGAAGACAGATTGCCTGCGGGAAGGATGGATGACCAGCGGCAGTGCCAGAATTATCCGTATGGCATTTAACCTTTATTGTAATGGAACGCCCAGTGTTTTAGACTGCGAGGATGCAGAGGAACAACTCCGGGAGTGCCAGGGCTATACGGTAGAGGAATTATTCTGCTGCGGCTATGCAAGGTATTTCTGGGAGGCGGTCAAGATCCGTTATCCGGAATATTGTTTTTACGTGGATATGGAGGATTTATATGCTGAAAATTAGAATGCAGGGAACAAAGCGAGATATTCACTGGTTCCAGCGGCTCATGGAACGGGAAGAAAGGATTCATGTGCTACGGATGTCAGAGATTTTTACAAATAAGGGAACAGATAAATATTTCCGTGCATATGCGGAAGTGGAACAGATAGAAAAGTAGGTTAGATAAAAAGTAGATCAGGAGGAAAGTATATATGTGCAGAGTGATCGCAGTAGCAAACCAAAAAGGCGGAGTGGGAAAGACTACAACGTGTGTAAATTTAGGGATTGGCCTTGCAAGGGCAGGCAAAAAAGTATTATTGATAGAGGCGGATGCGCAGGGGAGTATGGCGGTCAGTTTAGGGATAGAAGAACCGGATGAGCTGGATGTAACGCTTGTAAATATCATGGAAAAAGTGATTAATGATGAAGATGTAGAACCGGGTGAGGGAATTATCCACCATGAGGAAGGGATTGATTTTATCCCGGCAAATATTGAACTGGCAGGATTGGAGACATCTCTGGTAAATGTTATGAGCAGGGAAACGATATTACGCCAATATTTAGACGGCGTGAAAAGGAGATATGACTTTGTGATTACAGATTGCATGCCCTCACTCGGAATGATTACGATAAATGCCCTTGTAGCCGCTGATGATGTGCTGATACCAGTGGAAGCAGCCTATCTTCCGGTTAAGGGGCTGCAGCAGTTAATTAAGACGATAGGGCGGGTACGAAGAAGGCTGAACCCAGCGCTTGATATTATGGGGATTCTGCTGACAAAGGTAGACCGCAGGACGAACTTTGCAAGGGATATTTCAGTGCAGATCCGAGAGGTATATGGAGAGAGGGTACATATCTTCGAGAACTGTATCCCGCTGTCCGTAAAGGCGGCGGAAACGACTGCAGAAGGCAAGAGTATATATCTCCATGATCCGAAAGGGATTGTGGCGAGAGGTTATTTTTCGCTGACACAGGAGGTGCTTGCGGATGAAAAGTAAGAGTGCGGAGAAAGTAAAGCTGAAATCCTTTGATGATCTGTTTGGCACAGATACATTAGTGGGGGCAGGGGAAACAGTTGCCTCTGTTCCCCTGTGCCAGCTACATACCTTTAAGGATCACCCGTTTCGGGTGCTGGACGATGAAAAGATGCAGGAGACAGTGGAAAGTGTAAGGAAATATGGCGTACTGATACCGGGGATTGTACGCCCACATTCGGAAAGCGGATATGAAGTGGTTGCAGGACACAGGAGATGGCGGGCATGTGAGCTTGCAGGCTTAGAGGAAATGCCTGTGATTATCAGGGATATGGATGATGACACGGCGGTAGTGATCATGGTGGATTCCGTGCGCCCGTAAGGCGCATGAGTTGGGCACTCATGCGGCGTGGGTCATTATAGATATTGCAGTGAGAATGCAATAGGTAAAAATATCAAGTGCAGAAATGCACAGCCTATCGTCAACAACTAACCTTGCGTGGAAACACAACGGGAACAACAGCACGTTTGTAAAGGCACAAGTCAGTGAAACTTCCAAGCTGCGACTGAGTGTCGAGACGAAAGGTTCTGTATGAGGAAGAAAGCTATACTGCCTAAAGGACAGTCAGAGGCTGGGGCTAACCATCTCCCCAACGAAATGGAAGATGATACGTTGGTGTTCAGGCGGGTTGTATTTTGCTGTCTGCAATCCGCAGGATATTCTGAACAAGCCGACCATCAGCAATGGTAAATGACGAAAATCCCATCCGACAACAGAACAAATCTCATCGTAATGACCTAAACGGGGATTACCTAAACTGAAATGCCAACTATGGCTATGCGTAATGCCGAAAGGGGATAAATCTCAAGCGTAAAAACCAAGAGAGATGACGCTGAATATTCAGCATGGTAACGGAGCCGTCGTAGTAGTCCGGGGACCCTGGATTGACAGGGATAGCCGTAAAAGCGGAAGCGAATAATAACGCCCACATGGCGAAGGACGGCAGTCTATCGTTCAATACAAAAACAGGAAGGATGTGTGAGACATTGAGAGAACCAGTAAATGTATTGAAAAGTCTTTCAGAAAAAGCAAGCAACAAACAGTACAAGTTCCAAAGACTGTACAGAAATCTGTATAATCCGGAGTTCTACCTTCTTGCGTACAAAAATATTAGTCAGTCGCAGGGAAGTATGACGGCAGGTGTAGACGGAAAAAGTCTGGATGGCATGAGTGAGCGCAGGATAAATGCACTTATTGAAAGCCTGAAAGATTTTAGTTATCAACCGAACCCGGCAAGGCGTGTATATATTGACAAAAAGAACAGTACAAAAAAGCGTCCGCTGGGGATTCCAGCCACAGAAGATAAGTTGGTGCAAGAGATTGTCAAAATGATTCTTGAAAGTATCTATGAGCCAATGTTTTCAAAATCTTCACACGGATTCAGACCGAATCGAAGTTGTCACACGGCTCTCCAACAGATTCAAAACCAATTCACGGGAGTGACATGGTTTGTCGAGGGAGATATACACGCCTGCTTTGACAGCTTTGACCATCATATTATGGTGGAAATTTTAAGGGAACGGATTGAGGATGAGAACTTTCTGGCACTGATATGGAAAATGCTGAAGGCTGGATATATGGAGCAGTGGCACTATCATTGCAGTTATTCCGGCACTCCGCAAGGTTCCGGGGCAAGTCCGATTCTTGCAAATATTTATCTTTCAAAGATGGACGAGTTTGCAGAACAGCTAAAGGACAGTTTCGATAAAGGGAACTCACTATATAGCCTTGAATACCAGAGGGCGGCAAGTAAGCTTTACTATATCAGAAGAAGAAACCGTAGATACTGGACGGAATGGGGAGAACAGGAAAGAAAGGAAGCTCTGAAATTACAAAAAGAAGCACAGGCGAACATGCACAGTGTACCGAGTAAGAAGGCATGCAACCAAAATTATAAGAGATTATTCTATTGCAGATATGCAGATGATTTTCTGATAGGTGTTATTGGTTCCCATGAAGATGCGGAAAAAATCAAGGAAGAATTCCATATATTCTTGAAGACAACCCTTCATCTTGAAATGTCTGATTCAAAAACAAAAATCACACATGGACAAGATAAAGCACGTTTTCTTGGATATGACATCACGACGGCAAAAAAGCCGGCACTTATGTACGATTCTAAGAACCAACTAAGGAAAACACAAACAGGAACGATAAAGCTATATGCACCAAAAGATAAGTGGCAGGGCAAACTTTTGGAATATGGGGCATTGGGGATTCGCTATGACGCTAACGGTAAAGAAATATGGGATTCTCACCACAGAGGGAACATGATTCATATGACCGATGTGGAGATTGTGTCACAGGTAAATGCAGAAATACGTGGTATGTACAATTATTATTCCATTGCTAACAATGCGACGGTTATTAAAAATTTCGCATTCATTTTGGAATACAGCATGTACAAGACTTTTGGACTGAAATATCACAAGAGTGTTTATAAGGTACAGAGAAAATACAGGCATAATGGAATCTTTATGGTTCCATATAGCACGAAAGCCGGATTGAAATATTGTGAATTCTATCATGGTGGCTTTAAACGAAAGAAATCAGCCTGTAGATATGACCCGGATTTACTACCAGCTTATGTAAAATATGACAATCCTAATTATCTGCGGACAAGGATTAAAAATGGTGTCTGCGAACTATGTGGAAGTCGCACAGAAGATATTCGTATGCACCATATAAAATCATTGAAATCAATTAAAGCGGATAGTGAATGGAACAAACTAATGTTGGCTAAGCGTAGGAAAACGCTTGCAGTCTGCCCAGACTGTTATGCCACAATAACAAATAGCTGAAAGACTATGATAGATGGGGAGCCGTATACATCGAGAGGTGTAAGTACGGTTCTGGGGCGAGGCTATGGAAACCTGCTATGGAGACATAGCAAGGCGCTATAGTCTTAGCCTACAACATTCAGCGGGAGGACATCCTGCCAAGCGAAAAGGCAAAGGCATATCGGATGAAATACGAAGCGATGCGGCACCAGGGAAAGAAGTCCGGGAAAACAACGCTTGATGAAATCGGGGAGATTGTAGGAGAGAATGCCAAAAAGGTTCAGCGGTATATTTGGCTTTCAAGGCTTTCAGAAGGGCTGCTTGATATGGTAGACCACAAGAAACTTGGATTTTCACAGGGGGTAGATATTTCTTTTCTGGCAGAAGAAGCACAGTGGTGGGTACAGACTTTTGTAGAAGAACAAGAGTGTACGGTAAGCACAGTACAATCTGCTAAGATCAAGGAATATGGGAAAAGCGGAGAACTGACTCCTTCAATGGTGAAATTGATATTAACGGAAAATAAGCCGAAAGAACGGAAAATTTTATTGAGGCCGGATAAAATAAACCGCTATTTTACGGAGGACTGCAGTAATGAGGAAATAGAGGATATTATTTTGAAGCTATTGGATGAGTGGAAGAAAGGGCAGGGAGCAGAATAGATTGGATAAAAGACAGAAATTTGATTATTATTATGGCGTGGAAGCAGAACAGTTTTCTTTCTACAGAGTGCCGAGGCTGCTGATTAAGGACAAGCGGTTTAAAGGATTATCAAGTGATGCGAAGCTCCTTTATGGCCTGATGCTTGACCGGATGGCATTGTCCATGAAAAATGGCTGGCTGGATGAGGAAAACAGGGCATATATCATTTATGCCGTAGATACGATGTCAGAAGATCTGGGATGTTCTAAGCCGACCTGCACGAAAGTGATTAAGGAGCTGGATTCGGATAACGGTATTGGTTTGATTGAGAAGAAGCGGAGGGGGCTGGGCAAACCGGATATCATCTATGTGAAGAACTTCGCCTCATTCCCGGAGGGAGAAGGCGGAAAAGAGCCTGCAAACGCTGATGTTTCAACAGAGGTAAAAGATTTTAATTTCCAAAAGCAAAAAACTTTAACTTCTGGAAGTAAAGAAATTGAATCTCCAGAAATAAAAGATTTTGATTTCCAGAAATTAAAAAATTTAACTTCTGGAAGTAAAAAAACTGAACTTCAAGAAGTTAAAGATTTTTGCCCTAATTATAACAATAATAACTATAACAATCAGAACTATACGGATATGAATTATATCAATCCTATCAATCAATCTGGAGATGACAGGATTGACGGAAGCAAAAAGCATTCTCCGGAGTGCAGTGGAGCTGATGCGGTCAGTATGACTGACGGAGTAAATGAATATATAGAGTTAATCAGGAACAACCTAGAGTATGACCATCACACGAAGTATGACGGATATGGGGACAGGGAGATTTTTGAAGAGATTTACGAAACGGTGTGTGATGTTGTGTGTGTAAGGCGCAGTATAATCCGGATTAATGGGGAGGACTATCCCTATGAGTTTGTAAAATCCCGTTTTCTGAAGCTTAACAATGGGCATGTGGAATATGTGATGGAGTGTATGAAGAAGACTACGACGAAAATCACGAATATCAGGTCATATCTGATTACGGCGCTTTACAACGCGCCATCAACAATGAGCCACTATTACCAGCAGGAGGTACAGCATGATTTGTATGGCGGAGGATGGGAAGAAAGTGGGAATGGATAGCTAAAGAAAATGTGATTACAGAGACGTCGGGCTGTAAAAAATAATAATCAACTTTTGGACAAAATGTCCAGAAGCGGCACAGAAAATTTGTGGTTGAAAACAGCGTACCCGATGTGGCAGATACAGGGCAACTGGAATGTGCGACGACAGAGCAGGAGCGTGAATACTTGAAAATACCGATATTTTCTGTCGTTGTACATGGAAGGCGGCAGGGCAAGTGTCAGCGCGCCAGATAGAAGCGACAGCATGGAACCTATGTGCCTCACAGGAAGAATACGGTAAATGTTTTAACTATGTCAATACAAACGGGAAAAGGGAGGGATTTGTCATGAAAAAAGTGTATGTCACGGAAGAAGAACGGATAAGTTGCAGGAAAGTAATGGAAGCATTTTCGGAAATGTATGAAGAACAGGATATTATTGTGGTGGAGGCAGGGAACTATGGTTTTGTGAGGCTTCAATGGCTTCGTGAAAGAGAGTTTGAAATCGCAAGGGTTTATTCAGACAGCGGGGAACTGTTTGACGATTTATGGGAAATCTGGTTTGATTACCATGTACTTATGCCGGTGCTTGGAACTTCGGCTGTGGAGCTGGATTATGAAGAAATATTCAGGCTTCTGCCCGAAGACAAACAGGAGGAACTGGTGAGAAAGAGAGAGTATTTTCAATCCTTATGTGGGGATACAATAAAACAGGCAAACACGCAATAGATAATGTTTAGGGCAGTTACAGGACGCAGGAAGCGGATTGTAACTGTTTTTATGTATAGACTGCAGCCGGTTTTACGTGCAGCCTGAACATTATCTGACTTTTGGACAAAATGTCCAGAAGTGGCATTAAAGTAATGGAAAGGAATATATTTTGGGGAAATATGCAGAATCAGGGAATCTGATTGAATTGGGAAACCGTCTCCGTAACCGCAGGACAGAGCTTCATTTGTCCCAGGAAACTGTTGCTGAAAAAGCGGAGATCAGCACAAATACAGTCAGCCGTATTGAGGGCGGGCAGACGGCAATGTCCATAGAGATATTTATAAAACTGGTGGATGTGCTTGATGCGGATATCAATAAGCTACTGGATGGGATTGTTATGGTGGTGGGAAAAGAAGGGAGGTTTCAGAATGTATTTTATCATATCAGCCATCTGAAAGAATGTGAACAGACCGTGGTGTTAAGAACAATGGAAGCGCTGGTAGAGGAACTCAGGAAATGCGGATAGCATATTTGACGGTTCATACGGCAAAAGGATACCGCTTTTTGGGAAGAGTGAAGCAAATGGTAAAAAACTGTTGTAAAAAGGTGTAGTATATGCAACAATAAATTTAGCAAATTAACGCAATAAAGTAAAAGGGGGAATTGTAGATGGAACTGACCTATCATCGTAAAGGAGATTATCTGTTTCCGAATCTGGTGTTAGAAGAAAAGGATATAACAATTGGAAAATATGGGATGCTGAGACGGACATTTCTGAAAGAACATAAAAAAGGATGGTATCAGAGTATGTTGCTGAGCGAGAAGTTGGATCAGCATTTGGTTCGGATTGAAAAAGCGGCAGATAAACGGATTGATGTATTGATGCAGGGACTGGTGAAAAAAAATCCGGCGCCCGATAAGGAGACGGCACAGTTGTTATGGGCAGCACATATGAATGGGCTAAAGGAAATGGCAGAGGAGATTGTTTTGAAGGAATTGGTATATTGTTAAAACAGAGTATCTGAAAGATTTCTGAATTATAAAAAATCCCCATCCACATAACAGGGAAAGCTGTGGATGGGGGAAATAGACATGTTTCGTACAAATCTTAAATAAATTTTAAAAGCTGGTTTAACCGATGTGGTTCCCCGTCATGCACAGGCGTTGTAGTGCGCACATCAAACATTTTAAATTTGTTCCGGCTATAGAAGTCCATGAGAAATCTGTTATTTTCACATTCAAGAAATTCCATCACGCCGCCAACGGAATATCTCAGCCCCTGAATGGCTTCCAATGCAAATTCGAGAAGGACGGAACCATCGATGCGTTTTTCGCGTGGAAGGGAATAATTTTTCCCCAACTGTGCGATCAGATATGCGGCGGTAGTATAGGAACCGGTATTTTCATCTAAAATACTGACTCTTGCCAGTTTTTTTGCCATTGTCCTGCTGATATTAGTAGCATTGACGGAAATAGGTTTTACGGCAAGCGAAAAATATCCTGCGATAGAGGCGTCGCCCGCATTGAAAACCAGATAGGTTACAGACTGGTCTTTTTTTGTAAAATCTATTGCGTTGTGTATCAGAAAATGTTCAACATCCGGATTATTCGGACAGGAAAAATCGGAGAGCAGTTCATAAAGACTGTCCTCTCCGATATAAGTTGGTCTGTCTTTATCCAAATATGCCCGAATGTTGACTGTGAAATACTGTTCAGACATTTGCTTTTTTCCTTTTTGCCATAAGAGCTAAGATTTCATTGGAATCAGTCAACTGACGTCCGGGAAGTGTCCGCTTTGGTGTACGGTCATATTCTGCCTCTTCAATAGCCGCAACAAACCGCTCGACACTCTCTGGATTGGATATAACAAAATTATGGGTGATGCTTGAAGTAGCCATGATAACACCTCCTTCAATAGTATGTGCAGCTTTCAAAAAAAGCTGCTATCTGATTCACTTATATTATAAGCGTTCAGTGGGATGAAATCAACAGGATTTTAAAAATCCTGTTTGGAGCGTTTGGAGAAAAGTGGAGGATGGCCACACCTTTCGGTTACAGTTTTCGTATCTGCTGAAAATCCCCTGCCATTTTCAGTACTTTTTCTTTCATCTTAAAAATTTCAGAAAGGTTTTGACCGATTGCTTTCCTCATTTCCTGAGAATGGATGCCTCCAGTATTGAAATGGCGGGCAATCTGATTAAGGTTATTGCCGATCTTCCCAAATTCTGAAATAAGTTTCTTTAGTTCCGGCATATCTGCCACAAGTTCATATTTTGCAATGACTTTTCCCCTTATTAACTGACGGCGTATGTATTCAGAGAGCGACAGACCGGCGGCTTTTGCATTTTCCGATATGATTTCGTACTGGACATCTGTGAGCCGGAGGTTGATATGGTGTGTGTAGGTTATTTCTGGTTCTTTTCTTGGTCTTGCCATAAAATTCCTTTCTGTAAAAATGTATTTATATATAAGCCGATTTGGAAACATACATGGGTAACAGAAAAAACATTTTATAAAAAATCTTTGGATTTTTTGTGTTAGCAATATCACGCTGCGACTGTTTTGACAGGAGCCAATCAGCAAATTTTTCAAAATTTGCGTTAATCGAGGGTATGGGGAGCGAAATCCCCATCAAGTTTGCTGGTATGCAGAAATCCCCAAATGGGGTTTCTGTAATACACGGCGAATCTTGCTTTCCCCTTATCCCGAATTTCGGGATAGAGCTTATTCGAGAAATACCACTATGCGTTTTGAATTATTCATCTAATAAAAGTATCTCAGGTTATTAGTGTTGTGGGAAAATTATATTTTATTAAATAACAAGTGTTAACTAATAACAAATATTAACCGATATATAATTAGAAATTAAAAATGAAAACGAGAGAGGTGGGAAAGATGGCAAAACGAGAAACTGCTCCCAGCGAAAGCGAATGGCAGATTATGGAAATACTGTGGAAAAGGAATGCTCCGATGACTTCGCTGGAGGTTATTCAGGAGTTACGGCAGCATACGGTTATGACGCCAAGAATGGTAAGAGTTTTAATGAACAGACTGTGCCAGAAAGGACTTCTTAGCTATGTTATAGATGAACATGATGCGAGAGTTTATATTTATTCTGTTCTGAAAACAAAAGAGGAGTGTCTGGCAGAAAAAAGCAGGCGATTTGCAGACAGTTATTTTGCGGGAAGCTTTGCCAGTGCGGCTGCGGCGCTATTAAGAAATGCAGACCTGACGGAAGGGCAGATGAAGGAACTGGAAGAAATTCTGGAGAAAAGGAGAAACTGAGTGATGGCAGGACAAATGACAGAGAATGTGGTGTTAGGCTTTTTGGATTACTGTACCGCTTATATTTCTGTGCTGCTGGGGCGTTGCGTGCTAATTTCCGTCTTTGTTTTTGCGGTTATTCTTTTGATGCGTTGTGTGTTCTTTCGGAATACTATTTTCCCGAAGGGGATGTTATGGGGACTTCTTCTGATTACGCCTTTTCTGGGTAAGGTTAGAATTCTCCATGAGATGGATTCATTGGGCGGATTCTTTGTATACTGGGATATTCTTTGTTGTGAGAGGCTGGTTGTCCGGCTGGGTTATGTGTTTGGCATAGTCTTATGTGCTGGGGGTATATATTGCAGGCGCAGGCGGTTGAACAGAGTGATACGTCGTATGGAGCAGGAAGAAATCTGTGGGCAACAGGTATATATCAATGAATTGCCTGTTACGCCGTTTGCGACGGGATTGATTCATCCCAGGATCGTTATTCCGAGGATTATGAAAGAAAATTTTCAAACAGAAGAGCTTCAGATAATTCTGCTTCATGAAAGGACGCATATCCATGCAGGACATTTGTGGTTTTATGCGATATGGAATATGCTATGGGTCATTCTGTGGCCGAATTTGATGTTTATAGTATGCAGACCCTTGTTCCAGGAAGATTTAGAGGATATCTGTGACCGGATTACGATGAAGAAGAGTGGCGGGGGAAGCGAAAGATATGGAAGAATACTTTTGAAAAGCATGAGGATTCTCGATTTTGGAAAAGCGGGTGCATTTGTTACATTTGCGGGGGAACGGGAGTATCGCAGTGTCAGGCAAAGGTTTCTTAGGATTGCAGGATTTAAACTTTATGGAGACCGCTGGATAAAGTCGTTATGTATGGCAGGAGTGGCTGTGCTAACGGGAATCATTTTATTGGCGTTGCAGAATTCCTACCCGCGTTATATTGAAGTCAAAGATGTTGTGCTGGCAGATGCTTCAGGGGAAATACTAACAATCCTGCAAGATGGAAGTCAATTAAGGGAGGCAGTTTCATGGGATGAGTCAAGGGTTTATATCAATCGCAAAAGCATGGATCAGCTTCTATGGAAGCAGGGAATTGAATTTGAGGAGGATCATTTTCAGTTGGGAATCGGAGGTTATACGAAGATACCAGGCATGGGAGATGGAGGAAGTATCGTTGATGTGGACTACAGCGGTCAAAGTCCGGAAATCTGTATTCCCTATTACAACAGGGAACATAACCTGACCGCAGAGATTTTCAAACGGATGCCGTAAAAACAGATGTGCATCCTTATAAATTGTAGAGAAGGGAGAACTTACAATGAGAATTTATTCAGGAGTGCAAAATCATTTGTTTCATACTTATCAGATGAATCAAAGCGTAAACAAGCAGAATCAGGGAGACGCAGGAATAAAGAAGAGCGCAGGGAAGGATACGGTTATGATCTCATTACAAGGAAGAAATAATAACCGGATTCAGTCTCTTATGAAGCAGAAGATGGATATTATGGAACAGAAGGAGACGCTAATGAGTTCAGCAACAAAAGATGGACGTTCTATGGAAATGATTAAATCCCAGTTAGAATCTTATGATAAGCAGCTTGAAAATATTGACAAGCAGATTGCGGATGCTATGGCGGAAGATATCAAAAAGCAAGAGGAGAAATTAAAGGAGCAGAAAAACAGTAAGCCAAAAACAAAAGAAGAAATTCAGAATCAGAAGCTGGCGGATATTGCCAATCTGTCTAACGGATTAAAGCAGGCAGAGACAGTCGAAGGCGTACAGTCGAGAGTGGATGGTGAAGCCAGAGTATTAGAATCTGAAATTGAACTGGACAGGATGCATGATCCTTTGGGGGAAGTGTCGGCAGAAAAAGAGAAGAAACTTTCAGAACTGAAAGAAAAATCGGCAGAGCTGATGGCGGTGGTTGGAAAGAAAGTATCAGAGACGGCAGAAAATATAAAGAAAAATAGTGAAATAAGCATTGCTGAAGAAGAGGCAGACGAAGAGGCAAATGAAGAGACAGATGAAGATTTTACTAATATTTGTCCATAATATCAGTAAAAATCAAATATATGTCGAAGATAGATATAAATTTGGAAAGGATCTCATGAAAAATCATTTAGAACATTATGTAAATAAAGATGTGTTGGGGGAATCATACGATGTGAGTACAGGGTATTACATATACAAAAAATGAGTGGATAAAAGAAACTAAGGCTATAAAACCAATTCGGGAGAGTAATATAGCAAACTCATTGCAGGGAATTCGTTTGCCGGATGAAATGCGGGTGGATACAATAGTGCTTCATGTGGACGAAAATATTCCGCTTACGCCCACAGCATCAAAGCATAAAAAAGAGGACTGTGTTGTGGTACTTAAGGAAAAGTATTTTTTAGATAATATTGATCAATATTTGGGTATCTTTGAACAATATGCAAAAGGCGAGATGAGTACATATGACTTTCATGGTTATATAGCCGGTGCGGGAAAAGCGGTATCCTGGGCTTTGGATAGGAGCCTTACTTATGGTGTGAGTCTTTTTAATGCCGCGTACAGTCTTGCGGACGAAATGAAAGAGAACATAAAAAATGGAGTTGCAAACACTTTGGATAATCTGAAAACAAAATTTCGCATTGAGGGAAAAGATTTCACATATAAGCGGCTCTCGGAGATTCAAAAAACGGGAAACTATATACAGACAATGATAGGAGGAAACAGTCCTTGTGGTTATGAGGATTATATGAGGATGGGAATGGCAAGGGTATATGCTTATAAGCCTGAACTGAAACTGACAGAGACACAGGCAGAGCTCCTGAGTACAGCAGCTGAAAGAAGAATCAACCAAAGGCTGGAAGAGAATAGAAAGTGGATGAATATTGCTGCATTAGAGGAACAAAACAGCCGCTGGAAAGGATATTATATAGGAGGGAGCGTTGCAGTTGCATCAAATGCACATATTATTTCAGAAACTATGAAAGCCTTTTCAGAGATGGATCCATTTGATAATAATTCGATTGAAAAAGCAGTACTCAGATATCAGGAATTATTAAAACCTTGGAATGAGCGGTGTGCGAAGTATATAGCAACACAGTTACCTGGATATGCAAGAGGTTATGTTCAGGAAAAAGCAATAGATTCGCGAAAAGCATTTTATTCGTATTGGAATTACAATCCATTGAGCGCTTTTTAACTTAACAAGAATCCGTAAAGTCTGACTTTCTGCCGGGAAGGCAGGGACAACTTGCTTGAAATGGCAAAAGCTAATTAGTGTACTGATTTTGAAGTTAAATATGTAAGGCCTTGCTGAAAAAAAACAGCTTTTTACTGCAAGGTCTATTTGTATTACCAATAGCCATCTGTGATCAGCTGTAGGGGTTTGATTCATGGATGACTTTCTCTTTTTGCAGCAATAAGACAATATGTGTTGTCAAAAAAATCAGATTTCTTCTGTGGCATTATGCCGGACATAAAAACATATTATTATACTGTTTAAAACCGTATCAAAATACATATATCTGCTATGTCCTGCAATATGGCAGATATAAAATTTGCAGACGGACAGTAAAAAAGAGAACCAGTCTGATATTACCGTACATTTTGAATAGCCATTCTTATATGAAAAACGTCAAGAAGCGTGATAAGCGTCTTGGCGTTTTGTTTTTTGCAGACATTTTTCGACAAAGTGGCAAGTGCCGTTCCTCGCCTTTCCATCCGCATGAAAACGGATGAAGGGAGGAAAAAGATACGCCGGAAAAAATATAGGAAATTTTTGCGAAACTTCGATTATTTCCGTAAAACCGGTTCTCCTAGGTATGAAAGGGAGAATCAGGCACTTTTTACTATGGCTTTTAAGCAGAGGGGAGGTGATCCCCTTTGGAATTGTCGAAGAAAGAAAAGGATATTGTGCGGAGAAAATTCTGTAAATATTGCATTCAGGTTATGGAAGGCGAGGCGCGATATTATTTGCGCCAGTTGGAAAAACAGCAGGAACGGGAGGTGTGTTTCTCGGATCTGACGCCGGAACAGAAAAGCCAGCTAAAGGCATACGACGAGTTGTTGGAAATGAATTATTTTCAGGTAATGGATGTAGATGTGCCAGTCCGTGATGAAGATATCAGTGACGCCCTGAAAAAACTTCCGGAGCGAAAACGCATGATTATACTTATGGCTTTTTTCTTGGATATGACGGAACAGGAAATTGCCGACTATTATCATTTGGTGCAGAGTACCGTGCATTATCACAAAACGCAGTCTTTGCGGATGTTAAAGAATATTTTGGAGTAATACATATGGAGAGCAAGAAATACAGAGAGCCGGTTGAGTTTGATCTGATTCAGGCGGCGATACAGGGTGACGCTGATTCTATTAACCAGATCATTGCATATTTTCAGCCATATATCAATGCCAGATGCCGGAGGAAGTTTGTGGACGAATTCGGGCATGAGCAGTATGTGACGGATGAATACATGAAGCGGCGGCTGGAAACAAAACTTATAACAAAAATTTTGGATTTTAAAATCCGGGTCTGATCATTCCAGGCAGAAAGCCCTTTCTATCTATCGGGGTGAGACAGGCAAGAGGTGTACCTTGACAATTTTATATTGAGAATCCTGCAGGACGTATGGAGCAGTGGAGCTATGTAATGGATACGCCATGACTACCTGTGCTTATGACTTTGCGACATCATGTCGCAAAGTTATGGGCATTGGAAATGAAGGAATGCCGGTTCGGGCATTGAAGTAAAGGTACGAGCGACAGATATTTGATTATGGGCGAAGATTGGGAACTTTGCGGCGATGATACTGTTTCTGATAATGATACTTCCGGAGATAGGCTGATCCGGTCTGAAAAGATTGCGATACAATCTGAAAACATCCTGATTATGACAATATTTTGAGAAATAGCGAACTGTTTTCAGTATGTTATGGCAAATGGGCTATACCCGATAGCCGACTACAGGGGAAATATTTCGAGGAGGATGGAAAATGAAACGTAACGTAAGTAAAAAACGCTTTGTTCGATACAAAGAAGGAGCAGAGCTATATAGCATGTGTCAGAGAAAGTTTCAGCAAATGGCGAAAGATGCAAATGCTATTTATAAAGTAGATAAACTGGTATTGGTAAACTGTGATATTTTTGAAGAATACCTGGAGACATTCAGAGTCAGGGAATAGTACAGAATAGTGATTTTGCATAAAATATTTTTTGTCAGACTAAAAGACTTGATTTTCTGTCTTGCAAAAAGTATAATGGTAATAGTTATGAATGGGGGTGCATATAGATGGCAAAAATGGGACGGCCGAAAAAGGAGTTCCCTAAACGGAAGTCGATAACAATACGGCTTTCTGATAGCGAATACGAAAAGTTCATTCAGTATGCTGCCAGTCATAATTTGACCATGACACAGGCGATTGTGAAAGGTATGGAGTTATTATACCAGAATTCATAGAGCCTTATGTGCTTGCAGAATCTCTTACCATATATAAAGGAGCAGAGATGGCAAAAGCAAGAAAAGATAACAAAGGCAGAGCATTACGGAAAGGAGAAAGCCAACGGACAGAGGATATGAGGTATGTCTACACGTACACAGATCCTTTTGGAAAAAGGCGTTATATTTACGCAAATGATTTGAGGTCGCTTCGTGAAAAAGAAGATAAGCTGTTAAAGGATCAGCTTGATGGACTGGATGTTTATGCAGCGGGAAATGCAGATCTGAACTTTGTTTTTGACCGGTATCTATCGACAAAGACGGATCTGCGGAAAACAACCTATGCAAATTACAAGTATATGTATGATCATTTTGTGAGGGAGGAATTTGGCAGGCGAAAGATCGGAGAAATAAAGTATTCAGATGTATTGTATTTTTATTATCATTTGCTGAATGAGAAGAATCTGCAGATAAATACATTAGAAACGATACATACGGTGCTACATCCGACATTCCAGTTAGCAGTTCGGGATGCGATTATCCGTATCAATCCCAGTGACGGCGTGATGGCACAGGTTAAGAAAAAGCCGGGAAGAAATCATGGAGTAAGACATGCGTTGACATTGGAACAGCAGCGGGCATTTATAGAGTATACCAGGAATAGTCCGCTATATTGTCATTGGGCGCCGTTATTTACAGTGTTGCTTGGAACAGGCGGGCGCATTGGAGAAATTATCGGATTAAGATGGCAGGATCTTGATTTTGAGAACAGGATGATCAGTATTAATCACAGTATTGTATACTATCCATTACCTGGATCAAAAAAGCGGACGAGCGTCTTGCAGGTGTCTTTGCCGAAGACAGAGGCAGGTACCCGGATCATTCCTATGTTAGATACGGTGTATGATGCTTTGCAGGAAGAACACGAAGCGCAGGAAGAAAATGGATTTAACTGTACAGAGATTGATGGCATGACCGGGTTTGTGTTTTGTAACCGATTTGGGAATGTACACAATCCACAGACAATTAATCGGACGATCAGGCGTATATCAGAGAATTACAATGCAGAAGAAATTTTGCAGGCGAAAAAGGAGAGAAGGCAGCCAGTTATATTGCCGCATTTTTCCTGTCATCATTTAAGGCATACATTCTGCACAAGGTTCTGTGAACAGGAAACAAATATCAAAGTAATTCAGTCTATCATGGGCCATGCTAATATAGAGACTACGATGGACATATATGCCGAAGTTACAGATACGAAAAAAACGGAATCAATGAAGAATTTAGCAGAAAAATACGATGTATTTTAGAAGAGAGTCCTTTAAGTGGGGCTCATGTAACAAAAAAGAGTTTTTGCAACAAAATTGCAACGAATTTTGAAATAACAGTACATTATAATGCGTGATAATGCATTGGCAAAAACAGTTGAAAACGGCTTAAATACGGGATAATACTGAATAATGCTTTAACTCAAACGGTATTTCCGACAATGAAGAGCATCGGCGGAGCCGAAGGTAAAAAAGCAGACAAGAAAGAGGAGTCCGAACCGGCTGTGAAGATCGATCTTTCCAAGGTGAAAGTTGAGCCGCTGTTCGAGGATGCCGTTGATTTTGATACCTTCAGCAAGTCCGATTTCCGGGTTGTAAAGGTAGAGGCATGCGAGGCAGTTCCGAAGTCCAAGAAGCTCCTGAAATTCACACTGAAGGACGGAACAGACCGGAAACGCACGATTTTAAGCGGAATTCACGAGTATTACGAGCCGGAAGAGCTGGTCGGAAAGACCTGCATCGCGATCACAAATCTCCCGCCGAGGAAGATGATGGGTATTGATTCAGAAGGGATGCTGATTTCCGCGGTGCATGAAGAGGACGGACGGGAAGGACTCAATCTTTTGATAGTGGACGACCATATCCCGGCGGGTGCGAAGCTATATTAAGGCGAAAAGCAGGATAAAAGACATCAAGTGTTTTAGATCTCCAATTTACATCCTTACATCAAATGATGCAGAAAGTTGTGCAGAGGGTGAAAAATTGCAGATTTTGTATAAAATATACGGATTTGTGCAATGAAATATACGAATTATGGGAAAGGCTTTGAGAGAAATAAAACTCTTGAAGCTTTTTTTGCGTTTTGAGGTAATGAATATTCTAATGCTTGAGAGCCATCAATTTAAAGCTTCGGAGCCACTTGTAATTTAATGTTTGAGGGTCATCTAAGAATACTAGATATAGTATGTGCTATTTTATACCGCTTATTATATTGTTCCAGAATTGCTTTAGAACTGCAAGGGTAAATGCACTGCATTGCAGCCCTTGCAGTTCTAAAGCAATTCTGGTGTAGGGTAATCAAGCGGTTAAGGATAACCTTACTATGCCCGTGGTGTTACTACATATTGTGGTGGCTCTCAAGCATTAAAATATACAAAATCGGTGGCTCCGAAACTTTAAAACAGTGGCTCTCAAGCATTAGAATAATCAGCTGCGTGATACACAGGATGCTTTAGACATCTTAAAAAAAGCAATCGGCATACTGG
>CAJTZE010000032.1 GCA_910584265.1 uncultured Dorea sp.
GGAACAAAGTGCGTATTGCTTTCCGGTATTGGGTATGGTATAATTTTCTCCAGTACAAACCGATAAATCAGAATTTGTTTGATAAAATTATAATTAACAGCAGGAGGAAACAAATCATGTACACTTACAAAACAGAAATTTTGATGGTAGGAACCAAATGGTTTTCCGACAAAGCAAGTGCAAAGGATATAGAAGTATTAGACCAGTTAATCAATGAAAGGGCTACCGATGGGTGGGAACTTGTGACATACGATTACATGGCAACATCAATGCAAGTTAAAGGAGCATTTGTGATTACATTCAAAAAGCAACAGTAACACTAAATACAGTGTATAGGGCAAAATACAGTTTATTGTTCTAACAAAAGTCAAAAACAGGGCGGCGGTGACAGGCATTGACTATCCCGCCGCCCTGTCTGTTATCGCTCCATATCTTGTTTTCTTTGGGTCTGTTGCTCCCTCTGTTCCTGCCGCAAGATACCGTAAACATTCTTTCTGATTTTCTCCGCTTCTTTCACTTCCTCTTTCAATGCAAGATACCGCTGATTAAGCGTTTTCCTCTCGGCGGTCAGCTTGGTGTATTCTTCTTTCCATGCCTTTGTCGGGATTGTGGTCTTGCCGTTCATCACGCCTTTGAGATAATCTTTCGCTGTTGTGAATAAGATTTGCTCGGCTTCGGTCAGCGGCTTCTTTCCCTTACACTTGAAATAAATGTCGGCTTGCTCTAAGTGCTTTTTCAGAGTGCCTAACCGCCGTTCAACGGGTTTCAGTTTCCCTTGAATATCCAGTTGTTCCCCTATCATGGACTTGAATTTTTCATCAAGCCCCGCCATATCCATGATGTTGTTGGTTTGCAGGAAATTCAGCATTTTTGCCGCGTCTTTAAGGTTATAGAGGGATTGGGAATATCCCGGTTTTCCCGTCTGCGCCTTGCGTGACAGTATGCCCTGAATGTAGTCGGCAAGGGTAGGCGGCTCGGTGTTCTCGGTTTCCTCTTTCAACCAGTTTTGCAGTTTGGAGATACGCGCCTTTAACTGCCGTAACTTCTGGTTTGTCACTTCGATTTCGCGGTTAAGGTTTTCCGGGTTATTCTGTGCGTTCTGACTTCTCTGTGAGGTGGCAAGGTCTAAAGAGTGTTCATGATAACCCCCTTTCCGTTTCCGAAAAGGGCAACCAGGGAACTATCCCCCTACTGTCTATGCTGATTACAGAAAGCGCTATAACATTAGAACAGATTCTTAATATACTAATATGCTTAAAACTCTATTTTGCAAGAGAACAGGCTGTGGTACAATAAGGACAGTATCGGATTAATGATGAAGAGGAGGAGATCTGTTTATGAAGAGGATACTTGTAATACAAGGAGGAGGCCGGCCAAATGGAAATACGGCACAGCTTGTTGAAAGTTTCATAAAAGGTGCAGAGGATGCAGGACATTCTGTAGAAAAAATCTCACTTTTAAAGAATGAAGTGAAAGGATGTCTCGGCTGTAACGCCTGCAGATATGGAAAACCCTGCATTCAAAAGGATTCTTTTAACGATATGGTTCCTGAGATTAAAAGTGCGGACTGCATTGTTTTTGCGTCTCCTTTATATTTCTGGACAATTTCATCTAAGATCAAGGCCTTCATCGAAAGATTTTACTGTATTGCAGAAGAAGACCCGAACCCGCCGCTCGGAAGATATGAGAAATATCCTGTCAGGGACTGTGCGTTGCTGATGACTTCGGCAGACAATTTTTTCTGGACATTTGAGCAGGCTGTATCCTATTATAAATTTGCGTTAGTAAAGTACATTGGATTTCAGGATAAAGGCATGCTTCTCGCTGGAGGGTGCGGCGATACAAATGGCAAGGCAAAGATAGATCAAACAGAGCATTTGAAAAAGGCATATGAATTTGGAAAAGAACTTTATACAATGTAAATTGAACGGAAGTTATGAATTATGAAAGAGGAGAGACTATGGATACGGCATGTTTTAAATGGACACGACAGCCAAAGAGCTATCATATTGACAGTAATAAGGTGGAAATTATTACGGCGCCGCATACTGACCTGTGGCAGAGAACCTATTACCATTTTCAAAATGACAATGCCCCGGTGCTGCAAATGGAGACTGATGAAAAGTTTTTCAGTTTTATAGTGAAAACTGAATTCTCCGAAAGCCATCACCGGTTTGACCAGTGCGGCATTGTTATGTACCTGGATAGTGAAAATTGGCTGAAAGGTTCCATTGAATATGAAAACGAGGATTTTCAGCATTTGGGAAGCGTTGTAACAAATGGCGGATATTCTGACTGGGCAACTACCGCTATTTCCGCCTCTATAAAATCTATGTGGTATCGTTTTAGCCGGCGGGAAGATGATTACTGTATTGAGTGTTCGGAGGATGGCGTGAATTTTAGACAGATGCGTATTTGTCATATGGTAAAAGGAAATGGTAAGATCCAGTTTGGCATCTATGCCTGCTCACCGGAAGATTCTTCGTTCAAAGCGGTCTTTACCGATATGGAATTTACGGAATGTCAGTGGGAAGCACATGATGGACAACAACCTGATTAAGGTTAACATTCAACATACAAAGAGGAAATATGAGAAAAGATATTATTATACGACCGGAAACACATAAAGATTATAAGGATATCATATCGTTAATATTACGTTCTTTTCGTGAAGGAACAGATTATTCGGACGGCGTAGACGTTGTTGCGTTGGTTGAGGAAATAAGGGATTCAAAATATTATATTCCAGAATTGTCCTTTGTTGCTGAATTGAATAGAAAAATTGTAGGACATTTCTTATTTTCACGATTTCCATTGTCCCGGACGAAAACTGGAGGCCATATCGAGGACGATAGTATAGCAATGTTGGCGCCAGTTGCGGTTCATGCAGATTATCTGCATGAGCATATTGGATTAACGATGCTCACTATGGGTATTCAAAGAGTGAGAGAATATGGTTTTAAAGGGATTACTGTGGAAGGGGATTACCATTTCTATCATCGTGTGGGATTTAGGACATCGGCTGAGTTCGGAATATATCCGACGCAAGGAATTCCTCTGAATGAACCAAAGTGTATGATGTGTCAGGAGGTATATGAGGGCGCATTAAATGATATAAGTGGATATGTAGTCTACGATATGTATTATAATGCATAATGTTGGGAAGTGTATATTTAGAAAATGTATGACAATAGCTTTCCAAAAAAAGCCGTGTAAAATCCGAAGATTGACACGGCTTTTTGAATAATAAGTTTATGATTTATTTTTAGATCCAACCAGCAGGAAGAAAAAGCCAACTACCGTCCGGGCAGTCAGCTTTGTAAGTAATGGTTTTGGCATGGTTCTCCTTTCAAAACTGCTGGTACTATATCCAACAAAGGAAGGAATTATCGAAAAGTTCTGATAAGGCCAGTCAGAAACAGCTTACAGGTACAGCCTGATGGGACTGTATGAATCCCGCAGTGCAAGCCCCATGCTGATTGCGCAGCAGATGGCGTGCCGCATTTTTACCGTCTCTAGAAACGAACTATGCTGACGGACTGGTTTAAAATACGAATGGAGGCAGAAAGGTTTCCAGCTTCTTTCGTAACATTTGACTGCATTTACCAGGGAAATCGGGAACTGGTTTTTCAATCTCTTATGGAGCGAAAACAGAAGCTTTCCGGTATAGTTATGGGAAATGACAGGATTGCTGTATCCCGCTATATAGAAAAAGAAGGAACGGCACTCTATCAGGCGGCAGAGGAAAAGGAACTGGAAGGGGTTGCAGCAAAACGAAAAGAGAGCCTCTATTTTATGGGGAAGAAAACAAAAGACTGGATAAAATTTAAACGCATGGCAGATGAAGAATTCATTGTTGCAGGCTATATTCCAAAAGGCGGACGCACCTTCAGCCTGGTGCTGGCAAAATACCGGCTTGGCTCGCTGGTTTATAAGGGGCATGTCACCTTCGGGGTGACGAGGGATACGGTTATAGAGCTGGAAGAAACAGGAAAGAATCTGTTTCGGATGCCGCCAACAGGGAATGAAAGTGCTGTCTGGGTAGAGCCGAGCCGGGTATGCGTGGTGGAATATATGCCGAATACGCTTCAGTCTCTTAGACAGTTTGAAATTCAGTATATAGAAAAGTCTTGGCACTTGTGTTAAGATGGTGATATTAAATCAAGAGTTATGGAGACTGTTTCTATGAAGATACTGATAGATGCTGATGCCTGTCCGGTTATTCCGATTGTGGAGCATTTGGCAGAGAAATATGGAATACCCATAATCCTTCTGTGCGATACAAACCATGTGCTGCAGTCTGAGTACAGTGAAGTCATCAGAGCGGAAAATGGTATACAGATGAGAATATTGACTGCATGCTGATGGAACGGCATATCAGCAAGAAAATACGGCGCTCAAAATCAAAACATCATGTGAGAGGGCTTGCAAAGCGGACAGCAGAGGATGATGCAAGATTTAAGGAGTCGTTGGAACGGCTGATTTTGAAAATACTCTGACTCAGAAAAGTTGCAGGGAAGATGAAAATACAAAAGGAATTTCATGATTGATTAAATGGAGTGTGGAATATGAAGATTCAAACAGTACAGGGAGATATTACAAAGGTTGAAGATTTAGAGGCTATCGTAAATGCAGCGAACAGAAGTCTGCTTGGAGGCGGAGGCGTTGACGGAGCCATACACCGGGCGGCAGGAAAAGAGCTGCTGGAAGAATGCAAGACGCTGAACGGGTGCAATACCGGAGAAGCAAAGATTACGGGCGCATATAAGCTGCCCTGTAAATATGTGATCCATACAGTGGGTCCGGTATGGCATGGCGGTAAAAATGGTGAGCCAAAGTTACTGGCAAATGCTTATCGGAATTCATTACAGACGGCTGTTGAAAACGGTATCCGGACGATTGCATTTCCGTCCATTTCCACAGGTATTTACAGCTATCCCGTAGATCAGGCGGCAGCGATAGCTGTAAAGACGGTGAAAGAGTTCTGTATCCGGCATCCGGATGATATTGATATTGTACGTTTCGTACTGTTTGACGCGGATACGCACCGTGCCTATGACCACGCAATTTACGAAGCCAAAGCCCCCACAGCAAGCTGACGGGGCTTTGGCTCTCGCGGAAGTCGCCAAATGTGCATGCAGGCATGCCCGCTTGGCTCGTTGCCCGCGGAAGTAAATCAGGAATAAGGCCTTTTCTATATGGATGACAGCCTAAATTAAAGGAGAACAGTATGGAACACCTGCGGTGCGTAGTTGAAAGGATTACTTATACGAATACAGAAAATGGTTACACCGTATTAAAGGTGGCGGCTAAGAATTATAACGACCTGGTCACTGTTGTCGGAATCATGCCGGATACACATGTTGGCTCTGTTCTTTCTCTGGAGGGTTTCTGGAGGATGGATGCCAAATACGGCAGACAGTTTTCCGTAGAGAAGTTTGAAGAGACTCTCCCTGCAACAGTCTATGGGATTGAGAAATACCTGGGTTCCGGCCTAATTAAAGGCGTCGGACCGAAGTTTGCAAAGCGGATTGTCCAGAAATTCGGAAAGGATACGCTGGACGTAATAGAGGATACGCCGGATGAACTCATTACGGTGGAAGGGATTGGGAAGATCCGTGTAGAACGGATCAAGAAGAGCTGGCAGGAGCAGAAGGAGATCAAGAATATCATGCTCTTTCTGCAGAGCCATGAGGTGAATACCACCCATGCCACAAAGATTTTTAAAACCTACGGAAGCGACAGTATCAGCGTGGTACAGGAGAATCCTTACCGCCTGGCAGACGACATCTGGGGAATCGGATTTAAGACTGCGGATATGATCGCCGAAAAACTGGGGATTGAAAAGGGACGCTTTATCCGTTTGCGGAGCGGACTGTTCTATACATTAAACAAGCTGGCAGAAGACGGGCACTGTTATGGGGACAGGGAACAGCTGATTAAAAAGGCGGTGGAACTTTTGGAAGTGGATCCCCCGGAGCTTACGATCACACTGGATGAAATGCTCCGCACCGAGGATGTGATCAGGGATGAAGAAGCCATTTATCTGCCGCCCTTTTTCTTTTCTGAGACCGGGTGTGCCAGGAGGCTTATTAAACTGTTGATTTCCGAACGCAGGATGAAAATGGATGTGCAGGCAGTTCTGTCCCAGGTTCGCAGGCAATCGGATATTACATACGATGAGATCCAGCTGGAAGCGATCCGTACAGCGGTTTCATCAAAAGTGATGGTTCTGACCGGCGGGCCGGGAACCGGGAAGACGACTACAACTATGGGGATTATTTCCGCCTACCGGATGGCCGGATGCAGGATCATACTGGCGGCGCCTACCGGAAGAGCGGCGAAACGGATGTCTGAAACGACAGGGATGGAAGCGAAAACCATACACCGGCTGCTGGAATACAAACCTCCGGAAGGATATCAGAAGAATGAAGAAAATCCTCTGGAGGGGGATGTCCTGATATTGGACGAGTGTTCTATGATTGATGTGATGCTTATGTACAATCTCCTGAAAGCGCTTCCGGAACATATGACATTGATCATGGTGGGTGATACGGACCAGCTTCCAAGCGTAGGGGCGGGAAATGTCCTGAAAGATATCATCGCCTCGGACCGGATTCCGGTTGTGCGGCTGGCCAGGATATTCAGGCAGGCGCAGGGAAGCAGGATCATCATAAACGCTCATCGGATCAACAGGGGCGAACCCATTGATATGCGCGGCGGAAAGGATTCGGATTTCTTTTTTGCCGGGAGAGAAACCAATGAGGAAGTGGTGGATACGCTGGTTAAGTTCTGTACAGAGAATCTGCCCCGCTATTATCATGTGGACGCCTTTCAGGATGTCCAGGTGCTTACGCCGATGCAGAGGGGAATCTGCGGGGCGGCTAATTTAAACCAAGTGCTGCAGGAAGCCATGAATCCGTCCAAGATCTTCCTCCGCAGGGGCGGCACACAGTACCGGCTCCATGATAAGGTCATGCAGATCCGTAACAATTACGATAAAGAAGTTTTTAACGGCGATATCGGAACCATTTGTAAAGTTGACATGGAGGAACGGGAACTGACGGTAGATTATGAAGGCCGGGAGGTTCTCTACGATGTCAGCGAACTGGAGGAACTGGTGCTGGCCTATGCGACCACGATACATAAGGCGCAGGGAAGTGAATATCCGATTGTGGTGATGCCCTTTACCATGAGCCATTTTGTGATGCTGCAGAGAAACCTGCTGTACACAGGGGTCACCAGGGCAAAGAAGATCCTGGTGCTGATCGGGGAGAAAAAGGCAGTCAGCTATGCAATAAAGAATGAGACTACCGCCGCAAGAAATACGAAGCTTGCCAAGCGTCTGATGGATGGCAGCACGGAGTCAAAGACTGCAGAGGCAGAAATTTTGAGGCGGCAGTTAAATGGTAGAAATGAAAGTCAGCTGGAAAAGAAACCAAAGACGATGATCTATAAGAACCATGTGCGGCCAATGAGAATTGCGGAGGAACCAGCCGGTTATGTGGGCGATCTATTTGAACGGCTGGCATGTTCCAGGTTTCGGAGCAGTTTTTCCTTAAACGCCAACGACAGGGCATATATTGCTGACAAGGGAATGGATACCATACGCCGCCATGCACACGATTTCGTAGAAAAGCGGCTGGCTCCTTCTGAACCACAGAATGATGGAAAGCAGACGCCGATGAGAGGGCATCCGGTGTTTGCTGCCCAGCATGCGACAGCTACCTGCTGCAGAGGATGTCTGGAGAAATGGCACAATATCCCTAAAGGCAGGGAACTGACCATACAGGAGCAGGATTATGTAGTAAATGTTATTTTACAGTGGATAGACAGGCAGAGGACGCAATAAAAATATTTGTCGATCTGATGCCCTCAGTCAAAATTATAAGTAAAATAGAAATAGCATCCCTGACTTTGGACGTTGTAGGATGCTATTTCTTATTATGCCGGTCTATGTAGGTCAAAGCCGCAAAAATCACCAATAGTAATGTCAAAATTTCCATTGTGTTCATAGGCATCACCCTCCTTCTATACTAGAGGGCAGAAACGAAATGCATCCGTTTTCTTCTTTTTCTGATTATACGAAATAGTATATCATGAGAATAATCTGCCGCCAATAAGGCATGGGTCTTTGCGAAGAACTCTCCATATCAACATTAAAGATTCTGCCGGATAATCCGGGAAATCAGTCCGACTGCCATATTCCGATCTTCATCAATATGAGTTACAACAAAGGAAACTTCATCCTTCTTGCCCACGGTTCCGGCATATTTCCCCTGGATCTTGCATTTCTTCATGTTCTCCTTGCTGGTATTGGTTTCCATGCTCTTGACATCTGCCTTGACTGTGATCTTATTCAGGCTTTCAGCAGTCACGGACAGGATACGCACCAGCAACAACCCTTGCCTGCACGATACGGTCTTCATAAATCTTAGCATTGCCTGACGCATCCCGGTCCAGATAAAAAATCTGGCATCATAAAGCCGGATGTCCCATAGGTTCCTTTCAGGGAATAATTCAGGTTCCGCTCTTTATCAAATACTTCTCTGTTCCGGTCAACGCCCATCCGCATCAGCAGAAAACTGGCTAAAGAAAACGGCGGCGCTAAGGCTGCTAAAGAATTAGGAATCCCTGAAGGAACCATCCATACATGGCGGAAAGCCGTAAGGACCGGTAAACTGGATATCGGGGAAGGTTCCCATACCCCTGCCAGCGCAATGAGCCTGTCAGAAGAGATTACCATGCTGCGCAGGCGGGTTAAGGAGCAGGATAAAGAAATCCGACGTCTGAAGGAAGAAAACGAATTTTTGGAGGAAGCCAGCGCTTTTTTCGCCGCCAGCCGTCGGAAGTCAGCAAAAACCAGAGAATGATCTTTCTGGCTTTGAAAACAGAGGACGGCAGGATTACCGGGAAAATTTCATTTTATTGCCGGCTGATACCAAGCATCTGCAGATGCGCCGGTGCTGGAGAATGGAGAACGAGCGGCAGACATTGCAAAGGAATTGAAAAACAAGTATAATTGACCTATCTTGAATTAGAAAAGGGTGTCTGTCATGATAGAGTGTATTGTTGTCGGGGCTTTGTGGCTGCATTGGCTATGAAAACAGATTTTCTGAATCCCAGAATGGTATTATTCCTGAAGGTTGGGATATGCGGAGGTTTTACGACATTTTCCTCCTTCGCATTGGAGACAACAGATTTGATGAAAGATGGGAAAATGCATCAGGTTGTCATTTATACGGTATTAAGTGTTACGCTCGGAGTATTGGCTGTATTTGCAGGCCAGGGAATCATCAGAAAGGGATAAGGGAATTATGGGCAGAAGGGGATATGCACCGGAGGATGAGAAGCAGTTAGGCTGCTGCTTGGACACATAGAACTTCTGGACATATCAAAAGCTGTTTTTTATTTAGATGCGCCAGTATCTAATTCCGGCAGACTGTCGGGATTAATCCGGGAGTGTTCCCACGAATATAATATATCTGTGCAGACGCAAATCATCCCGGATGTGGACCGGGTTTTAGAACAGATGGAGGGCGTGATCAGCGGAGACGCTATTATTCTAAACCGCTGTAAGAGCTGGCTGAATATTATGCCTTTGGTTTTGGAGCAGATGGAATGTCTCTGATTGCGTAGGAAATGAAGGAGAATAAAAATATGGACAATAAAAAAGTGTATGCGATGAGCCGCTTATGCAGGAAATCAGATATCTGGACAAGCTGATTGATGAGCTGGCCAAAGGAAAATCTATGGATAAAATCCTCCGTAGATGAACAGGAAGAGAGGCGAACAAAATGTGGAAGTGTCCGAAATGCGGCCGTACATTTAAGAATACAAATCAGGATCATTACTGCGGCGAAGCTCCGAAAACAATTGAAGAATATATAGAACGCCAGCTTGAGCAGGCACAGCCCTTTCTACGGCAGATAAATAACACAATAAAATCTGCAATACCAGATGCGGTGGAAAAGATATCATGGAATATGCCGACTTATTGGAAAAAACATAACCTGATACAGTTTGCAGCTTTTAAAAAGCACATAGGTCTGTATCCTGGCCCGGAAGCGGTGAAGATATTTGCCGACAGGCTTAAGGAGTATAAGACTAGCAAAGGAGCCATACAGCTTCCTTATGATAAGCCTCTGCCGCTTGAATTAATTGAAGCGATTGCAAAATGGTGTGAAAAGGAGTATGGACGATGTATGGCATGGACTGGACTGGGACGATCCATACCGGATTCGTTCCTGCAGGGAGTTGATAAACTGGATCAATGAGATTGGCTTTCTGCCTTTCTTTAAAAATGAGATTGAAGGGTTCTCGGCAGAGGTGCATACCTCCAACCGTTACTGGTGGACAGGCGATAAAGAGCAGGATCCCTGGGAATGGCGTGAAATCATAGCGAGGAGCGGTGAAGTGGCATATGGGAAGTTCTTTCATAAAAAGGCGGGCTTCATTTCAAAAGAGTGGTTTCCCTATTTTGCAAATTACCGGAGAGACGGTTATGATTTTGATGCAAGGTGGGAGGATGGTTTGGCAAGCATGCGCTGCAAGAAGATCATGGATGAATTTGAAAACCGGGAAGAATTGTGGGGATATGATTTGGTAACATCTGCATATAAAGAGACACCGGAGTCATCCAGGGAACGTATTTACAGACATGTGCGGGAACATTATCCGAATGCGACAGAAAAACAGATAAAGATTTTGATGAAATGAAAAGGAGGGCGTGAATTTGATTAACCGGGAAGACATGCTGGAACTGACCAGACGGATGACGCCGGCCCGTACATCCATAACGAGGGCGGCCGGGTGTTACATAGACCGGGAGGGGGAGTTTGACGGGAGCTTTAATACCAATTTCCTGAAGCTGTCTGGTTCCGATAGAGCGAAGAATCTGAAACTGGCAAAGACGGTGCCGTTTGCTGATACCAATAAGAATCTGAAGAAATATGAGTTCGCGCCGAAAGCGCAGAAACCGGGAAGCATGTGGCAGTTACTCATGGGCATGAAGGAATGCGGACTGAAGAACGACGCATTGATGGATACGTTTTATGATGTGGTCATGGAGCGTTACCACACAAATTCTGAGTATGCCGTCCTGGTATTTCATGACCGCTATGACATTCCGGCGAAGGCATCAGATAAAGAGCGGCTGGGAGAATCGGAGGAAGTGTTTGAATACCTGATCTGCGTAATCTGCCCGCTTTCCGGGGAATATGAGCCGGGAGAACCGGAATGTGGATTCCTGTTTCCGGCATTTACAGACCGGTGCGGGGACCTGAACCATGTGAATGTCTATCAGAAGAATCCTGGCAAGCCGCATATGGAATTAGTAAGCAAGATTTTGGGAATAGAATAATAAAGTAATGTTGGTGAGAGCGCCCTTATGAAATTATTAGTAGATGCAGATGCAGTAGAATAAGATTTGAAGAGTCGTTGGAATAGCTGATACTAAAGTGTTGAATAAAAACTGGAGAAATACGATGCGAAAAGTAATCTTATATATTGCAATGAGCTTGGATGGATATATTGCAGATAGCAACGGAAACTGAAAGATAATTGAGTTTGCCCTATCCTTACACCGAGCAGGATGGAAAAGAGTTTATTTCTGCTATGCTTTCCGCAGATGAAAGCGAAACCTTTGCTTTTGCTATTACCGTAGATAATATGGTGATTGGCAGTATCGGCATTTTTCGGCAGGGCAATATTCATAGGCAAACCGCCGAGTTAGGATATTATATTGCCGAAGAATATTGGGGCAAAGGCATTATGACTGAAGCTGTTAAGCAAATTTGCGAAGATGTTTTTGCTAATAGCGATATTATCCGTATCTACGCAGAGCCGTTTGCTTATTTTGGCAACACACTATCATCCAGACCATATCGGACTTGTTAGTGAATTGCAGAAAATGGGAATAAAGTTGTTACTCATAGATACCCAATGCGACTATGTGCATTTTGCGGACGCTATATTTAAGCGGGAAAAACACTTGCGATATGAGCCTATTGGCGAAAAAGATACTACAATAATAGGTTGTGATGAAAGTAGAGATTTTCTTGCTGATTTAGGGATTGAGGGAGAAATCATTCAAACCGCAAGCCATAGTGAGGACAGTATATCTGTTATTCTGGATAGTGGGGAATGTATGGTGGGCGATTTAGAGCCAATGGAATATCTTGGCGCTTATGAGGAAAATATCGCTTTGCAGAATGATTGGAAACTTGTAATGAGTTACCATCCGAAAGCTATATATTACGCCCATGCAAATGAAAAATATTTTGCGTGATAGTGGTTGAATGGAGAAAAAATATGGATTACAAAATACGAGAAATCAAAGAAGGTGAGTATTAAATTTCTGAAAGACAAGGGATATCAGCAGATATTAATTTTAAAGCTATCGAATTCGATAGGTTTAAGGTATTGAAAGTATGTTGAATGAAGATCAAGTGGCTCAAAAACAATATTTTAAACAATATCTTTTATACATATACTTTCATAAGGTAAATACATTTTTAGGAGATGCTGCATTTAGTAAGTTTTTAAATGCTTTTGACATGAAATATAATAAGAAAATAATAAAGGTATATATGATTGCTCTAATGAAGGGATTTTTATCGCATGTATGGGGCTAAGCAAGAGAGCCGCTTATATAACAAAAGAGAATATTGATATAGGACTTATTGAGGGACACGCCGCTGCTGTTTTTCTGTATAAGCTGCAACAGTTCATCTACAATGGATTGTATTTTAGGGGAGGAAACATCTTAGAAGATAAATTAGTAAAACTGAATTTGTCTACGATATTTAATCTAAGTCAGGATAATTTGCGGAAAAAATAGGGGTATTGTGATATAATCAAGATTATTCCCTATGCGTTAATGGAATACAGCCTGACGGAGCGGGAGAAGAGCATAGGGAGAACCGGGAGAAATTTACAGAAAGGATAGATGTTATGCAGGAAATTAAGTGTCCGAACTGCGGGGAATTCTTTGCAGTTGACGAGACTGGATATGCGCAGATTGTCCGGCAGATCAGGGATAAGGAATTTGAAAAGGAGCTTAAACGCCGGGAGAAGGATTTCATGGATATGAAAGAGAGCGACTTGAAGCTTGCGCGTATGGAGCAGAGGGAAGCATTTGACAAGGAGCTTTCCGCAAAACAATCAGAGCTGTCCGAGAAGGATAAACAGATCGAACGTCTAAAGGCACGGATTTCCGGTGGCGAAACAGAGAGGAGGCTGGCGGTTTCAGAGGCAGTACAGGAAATCGAAAAGGAAGTTTCCAAGAAAGAGGCAGAGATTACGGAGCTGAAGAGCAGGCTGTCAAATAAAGAAACGGAGAACAAGCTAAGAGAGAAATCCCTGCGGGAGCAGTACGAGGATAAGCTGAAGCTGAAGGACGAGCAGATTGAATATTATAAGGATTTCAAGGCAAGGCAGTCTACTAAGATGGTAGGTGAGAGTCTGGAGCGTCACTGCCTGACTCAATTTAACTCCCTGCGGATGACGGCATTTCCTGAGGCGTATTTTGAGAAGGATAATGACGCGCGGACGGGCAGCAAGGGGGACTTTATATTCCGGGAATCCAGAGACGGGGTGGAATTTATCTCAATCATGTTTGAGATGAAGAATGAGATGGATGAGACGGCTGCAAAGCATAAGAATGAAGATTTCTTCAAGGAGCTTGATAAGGACCGGCGGGAAAAGAAATGCGAGTATGCGGTACTGGTCTCTCTGCTGGAGATTGACAGTGAATTTTATAATAACGGCATTGTGGATGTATCCTACAGGTATGAGAAAATGTATGTTATCCGCCCGCAGTTTTTTATTCCGATGATCACGCTGCTGCGCAATGCCGCGCTGAATTCCCTGCAGTACCGGCAGGAGCTTGAGACAGCCAGACACCAGCAGGTGGACATTCTCAATTTTGAGGAGAACATGAATGCATTTAAGGAAGGCTTTGCGCGTAACTACAGGCTTGCCAGTGAGAAATTTAAAAAAGCGGTTGATGAGATTGATAAGACTATCCTCCATCTGCAGAAGACGAAGGAAGCGCTTTTGTCATCTGAGAACAACCTTCGTCTTGCAAATAATAAAGCGGAGGATCTGAGTATAAAGAAATTAACAAAGAATGCGCCGTCGGTAAAAGAAATGTTTGAGGAGTTAAAATAGCAGGCTGTACATCGCAGGATCAGGAGATAGGATATGAACGCTGCGAAAATATTAAAAACATATTTTGGTTATGATTTGTTTCGTAATGGACAGGAGGAGATAATCCGTGCTGTTTTGTCCGGCAGGGACGCGATGGCCGTTATGCCGACAGGGGCGGGCAAGTCTCTGTGCTATCAGGTGCCGGCGCTGCTGCTTCCGGGCGTGACGCTTGTGATCTCTCCGCTGATTTCTTTGATGCAGGATCAGGTTAAGTCTTTAAATGAAGCGGGGATCCATGCCGCGTTTATCAACTCATCATTGACAGAAGCACAGATATCGAAAGCGCTTAATCTGGCGCTTCAGGGCACCTATAAGATTATTTATGCCGCGCCTGAGAGGCTGGAAAGCGCAGGATTTATGCGGTTTGCGTTAAATGCAGAGATTTCCATGGTTACGGTTGACGAGGCCCATTGTATTTCCCAGTGGGGACAGGATTTTCGTCCGAGTTATCTGAAAATTGTTGATTTTATAGAGCGTCTGCCTGTTAGGCCGGTGGTAAGTGCATTTACGGCAACAGCCACAAAGGAAGTCAAGGCAGATATCGAATGCATATTACGGCTCCGGAATCCAGAGATTGTTGTGACAGGGTTTGACAGAGAGAATCTGTATTACCGTGTGGAGTATGCCGCTGGAAAGCAGAAGGATGCTTTTGTTATGGATTATATTCAGAAGCATCCGAATGAAAGCGGGATCATATACTGTGCTACAAGGAAAAATGTGGATACCCTGTATGAGAATCTATTTAAGAGCGGAATCCCGGTAACCCGTTATCATGCCGGGATTGACAATGAAACCAGGAAAAAGAATCAGGACGATTTTATTTATGACAGGGCGCAGATCGTGGCGGCCACCAATGCGTTCGGCATGGGAATTGACAAGTCGAACGTGAGGTTTGTGATTCACTATAACATGCCCCAGAGCATGGAAAATTATTATCAGGAGGCCGGGCGTGCGGGCCGTGACGGAGAGAATGCGCAGTGTATCCTGCTGTTTTCCCCGCAGGATGTGATGATCAATAAATTTCTTCTTGGAAAGAAGGAGTTTGAGGGCATGGAGGAGGAAGACATAGAATTAATCAAGGAAAGAGATGCGGGGAGGCTTCGTGTTATGGAAGGGTACTGCAAGACCACCTCCTGCCTGCGTCGTTACATACTAGAGTATTTTGGGGAGAGAGTGAACGGATCCTGCGATAACTGTGGGAACTGCCATCACAAATATACAGAGGCTGATATGACTGCAGATGCAAAATGGGTGATCAACTGCATTGCGGAGACCAGGGGCAGATACGGATTGAACATTGTTCTCGGAACCCTGCTTGGGGCAAAACGTGCAAGACTCCGGGAGGTAGGAGCGGTATCGTATAAGTCATATGGAGCGTTAGAAAATAGAAGTGAAAGCGAGCTCCGCCTGCTGATCGACCATCTGCTTGCAGAAGGGTATCTGATCCAGACAGACGGGGAATACAGCGTATTGCGGATGGGAGATATCACAAGGCTGAGGGATGAGAATACCCGGGTGATCGTGAAAAAGCTTGAGAAGAAAGATGGGCCTGCAAAGAGCAGAATAGGGAAGAAAAGAAGCACAGATGGCCTTACCAGTGCAGGATACAGGCTGTTTGAACGGCTCCGCGGGCTGCGGCTGGAAATCGCAAGAGAAGAGGCGGTGCCGCCGTATATCATTTTTAGTGATAAGACTTTGATTGATATGTGTGTGAAGCTTCCGGAGAATAAGCGGGGCATGCTGGCTGTATCCGGCGTTGGAGAACACAAATTCCAAAAATACGGGCAGAGATTTCTGGATGAAATTGCAGAATTTAAGACGGACGCTCCAGGGACGGTTATTAGCGATGAAAATTGAGCATAAATACGGCGGGGCAGGAAATGAAAGGCTCTGGCTGCATATAGGAGGTGAGGCAGAATGCGAGGGATAGAGACAATAGGGGGACAATTTTCGGTTTGTAAGGTGGAGGATTATTCCGGGATTGATCTGAGTCGGCCTTATTTGTTCCTTGGAAAGACGGACAGGGAGAATTCTCTGGTGTGCCTGACTGATTTTGTTCCGGAGAATACACTGGAACAGGAGGACGGATGGAAGGGCTTCTGCATAGCCGGGCAGCTGGATTTTTCCTTGATTGGTATTCTGGCACAGCTGACAAAGCTTCTTGCAGAATGCCAAATAGGTGTATTTGTTGTGTCTACCTTTGATACGGATTATGTGTTTGTAAAGGAAGAGGATTATGAGCGGGCGCTGGCTGCAATGAAAGATGCGGGATACTCTATAGAAGTAAGCAAATGACCAATGGATTACAGATAAAGGAATTTATAGGAGGAGCTATGGGTTACGGGAAACATGTGAAGAAGATACTTTACGGAGGAGATTACAATCCGGAGCAGTGGCCGGAGGAGGTCTGGCAGGAAGACATGCGCATGATGAAGAAGGCGCATATTAATATGGTTACTTTAAATGTGTTCAGCTGGGCGGCGCTGCAGCCGGATGAAGATACATACGATTTTGCAAAGCTTGATAAGATTATGGAGCTTGTCAGGGAGAACGGCCTGCAGGCCTGTATGGCAACTTCTACAGGGGCGCATCCGGCTTGGATGGCGAAGCGTCATCCGGATATTCTGCGGACAGAGAACAACGGCATGAAGAGGAAGTTCGGCGGACGGCATAATTCCTGCCCGAACAGTCCGTCTTACCGCAAATACGCGCCGAGGCTTGCAAAGGAGCTTGTGCGGCGTTACAAGGATTATGACAATATCGCGGCATGGCATGTATCCAATGAATTTGGCGGGGAATGCTATTGCGAGAACTGCGGGAAGGCATTCCGGGAATGGCTGAAGGAGAAATACGGGACGATTGAAGAAGTGAACCGATGCTATAATACATCCTTCTGGAGCCACACCTTTTATGATTGGGATGAGATTGTGCTGCCGAATTTCTTAAGCGAGCATTTTGACTATGACGGGCGGAATGTGACGATGTTTCAGGGAATTTCCCTAGATTACCGAAGATTTATGTCCGACAGTATTCTGGAATGTTTCCGTCTAGAATATGACGTGTTGAAAAGGGAGATGCCGGATACGCCGGTTACCACTAATCTGATGGGCTTTTATAAAGAGCTGGATTATCAGAAATGGGGAAAATATATGGATTTTGTGTCGTGGGACAGCTATCCGATGCCGGATAATACCCCGGCAGAGACGGCGTTGAACCATGATCTTATGCGGGGAATCGGCGGACAGGATTCCTTTGTGCTGATGGAGCAGACTCCCAGCGTTACCAATTGGCATCCCTGCTGCCGGCTGAAGCGGCCGGGCGTTATGCGTCTTCTCAGCTATCAGGCGGCGGCTCATGGCGCAGATGCGGTTCAATTTTTCCAGATCCGCAGGACTGTGGGGGCGTGTGAGAAATTCCACGGTGCAGTGATCGATCATGCGGGAAGGGAGGATACCAGAGTGTTCCGGGAGGTCACGCAGCTTGGAGAAGAGCTGGAGCGTCTGGGAGATGTATTTCTGGACGGCAGGACGCCTGCCGAAACCGCAGTGCTGTTTGACTGGGATAACTGGTGGGCGGTTGAGTACTCTGCAGGGCCGAGTGTCAGAATGAAATATCTGGATGCGGTCAGTGACTACTATACAGCCTTGCATTCGCAGAATATCCCGGTGGATATCATCGGCGTGGAAGAAGACCTTGATAGATATAAGGTGGTGTTTGCCCCGCTCCTCTATATGACAAAAGAAGGATATGACGAGAAGCTCCGCCGGTTCGCGGCAAATGGCGGTACACTTGTGACTACTTATTTCAGCGGGATTGTGGATGAACATGATCTGGTGCTGCCGGGCGGCTATCCGGGAAAGCTAAAGGATATACTGGGAATCTGGGTAGAAGAGCAGGATGCGCTCCCGGAAGGGGAAGCCAATGCATTTGTATATGGAGGAGAGGAATATCCGGCGGATATTTTGTGCGATATCCTGCACCTTCAGGGAGCCGGGTGTGTCAGCACCTACCAAAAAGACTTCTATCAGGGGACTCCGGTGATTACGGTGAATACTTATGGAAAGGGAAAAGCCTGGTATGTAGGAACCAGAAGCAGCCGGGGGTTTTACCAGACATTTGTCAATGATATTATCCGGGAGGCGGGCATCCGTGGTGTGATGGAGACGCCGGAAGGCGTGGAGGCCGCAGTCAGAGAAACGGAGAAGGGTGCAGTTCTTTTCCTGCTGAACCATAATGAGAAAGAGGAAGAGGTAATCTTAGAGAAGGAGTATCGGGATTTGTTGGAAAACACGGCCTGTCATAGCCAAGGCCGCATGGTGCTTCCGCCCAAAGGGGTTAAGCTTCTCTGGACGGAAAAGCAATAGGCCGGGAATGCAGCCGCTGGCTGATGGGAGCTTATATTGGATAGTGTTTTATCATAGACAGCAGTTTATCGGTAAATTCATTCAACCTGGCCAGTTCTCCTTCCGGTGCAGACTGAATGGCGGCGGTGACCTTCTCCTGGATATCCCGCCGCTGTTCTTTGGTAAAATCCTTTGGCAGGCAGGAGCTTTTTTCCAAAAGAAGCCACAGGAAACCGTCTTCCGCTGAAATGGGTGTCTGGTAGAGGATATTCACCAGAAGCTCGGCGGCCAGCGAGGGAATGGCGGTTTTATAGGGGATGAAATAGACTCTGCCGTTAAACAGGCTCAGCTTTGCCTTGGTGGCAAGGCCGCGGTCTGACAGCCCGGTGCCGACGGCGGTGGTAAGTGCATTCAGATGTCGGTCAGACCAGCAGCTGTTGTAGTCCTGCATGATATGCTTAAGCTCCAGTGACTCCAGTTCCTTCAAGTGCTCATAGACAGGAGCCAGATAAGCGGCGCAGTCCGCAGGAAGTTCTTTTTTCTGAATAATCTTTAATTTTGTTCCGGCCGGTTCGATAAGGCCGGATTTCTTCATATCATGGAAAATGGCCGACAACAGGCAGGCGGCCTTGTAGTCGTCATGTCCGAATATTTTCCCTTTACCTTGTACTGCGAATAAAAAATATGCTTCCGCTGTCGTGATGTCCTTCATAATCCTACCCCGCTTCCGGTACCATGTATCCTGCTGAATTACTGATACTCGTTATATGGTATATCATATCACATACAATGTCAGAGGGGTAGCTTGAAGTTGACCGATAGATGAAATGGGTAGCTGCATGCGGGGATTTCAAAAAGAAGCTGCCGCATGAAATTTATAAAAACAAAAGGAAACGCTTGACAAAACTGTACCAATGCATTATTGTATTATTAACTTAATACAACGAAACAATTTAAGAGAGGTGATAAGATGACATGGAATTTGGATAATAACATGCCGATATATTTACAATTGATGGAACGGATCCAGCGGGACATTATTTCGGGCAGATTCGGGCCGGGCGACAAGCTTCCGTCGGTGCGGGAGCTGGCAGTTGAAGCGGCGGTGAACCCTAACACGATGCAGAAGGCGCTGTCTGAGCTGGAGCGGGGAGGCTTAGTGTATTCCCAGCGTACCAGCGGACGTTTTATTACGGAGGACGAAGAATTGATAAAAGAGCTTAAGAAAGAACAGGCGGAAAAGTATCTTGTAGAATTTATGGAGAATATGCGGAGCCTTGGATTGAAGGAAGAGGAGATACGCGCATTATTTGAAGACGCATGGAAGGGAGAGAAGAGGGCATGAAACCGATTTTGGAATGTTATGGTTTATCAAAGACCTATGGAAATGGGCAGTGGGCTTTATCCAATTTGAATTTATCCTTGGAGAGGGGACAGATTGTTGGTCTGCTGGGGCCGAATGGGAGTGGTAAGACAACCCTGATCAAGCTGATCAATGACCTGCTGACGCCTACGGAGGGCAGTATCCAGATCAACGGGAACCTTCCGGGCGTGGAGACGAAGAAGATTGTATCCTACCTGCCGGAGCGGACTTATCTGACGCCGTCCTGGAAGGTAAGGGACCTGATCTTTTATTTTGAAGATTTCTATGAGGATTTTAGAAGGGACAGGGCACAGCAGATGCTGGAGGCATTAGGGATCGGCCTGCATGCAAGGCTGCGCACTCTGTCCAAGGGAACACGGGAGAAGGTGCAGCTTGTTATGGTGATGAGCAGGGACGCGTCGCTTTATATTCTGGATGAGCCGATCGGCGGTGTTGACCCGGCGGCAAGGGATTATATTTTGAATACGATTCTGACGAATTATAATGAGAATGCGACGATCCTTTTGTCTACACATCTGATTTCGGATATTGAGAATATTCTGGACCGGGTAATATTCCTACAGAACGGCCAGATAGTGCTGAACGCTGCGGTAGACGAGGTACGCGTGGAGCAGAAGAAATCAGTGGATATGCTATTCAGGGAGGTATTCAGATGTTAGGGAAATTAATCAAATACGACTTTAAGGCGCTGAACCGATATTTAATCGCGATTCACATTATGCTGTTGATTACTGCAGCTTTGGGACGTTTCTTATTTGTGGAGAGGCTGATAAAGAATTCCGGCGGGCTGTCGGACATGGGAATGGTGATTATGACGCTTCTGATTCTGCTGTATGTGATATTATTTATGACGGCGTTGTTTGGAACACTTTTGGTGATATCAATTCACTTTTATAAGAATCTGTATTCCGACGAAGGGTATCTGACTCATACGCTTCCGGTTTCCAGGGGACGGCTATTGATTGCCAAAACAGTTTCCGGCAGCGTATGGATGCTTATTGACGTTGTGCTGGTAATTATGAGCGTTCTCATTCTGGTCTTGTATCAGCCGATGGTGCGGGAATTTTCGGCACACAAGGATGAGGTACTGATAGCGATGGGCTTCCCTTCTACGGTAGGATATGGTAAAATAATATCGTTAATTATAGTGCTGTTTGTGGTTTCGGCTGTTGCAAATGTAATGATGCTGTATGTATCGATTGCAGTCGGACAGCTGTTTTCCAATCACAGGGTGATGGGAGCGATCGCCGCGTATTTTAGCATCAATACAATTTTAAGCGTGGTCAGCGGTGTAGTCGGAGCGGCATACAGTGTTTCGGTAATTACGAATGCAGTGGATGAGACCTTTATGTATCAGTTATATTCCAAAGCGTATATATTTGGGATTGTGCTGGAACTGATTCTGGCAGTTGGATCTTATTTGGTTACCTATCTTCTGATGCAGAAGAAATTGAATCTAAATTAGTGTGAATACTGCATTGCAGAGACTCATGGCGGCCGCTGTAATGCAGTATCTGCTTTTTTAAGAAAAACTTAAGGATTTACCACCAGATTTCTTATGATTTGAGGACTATACTGAGGAATTGAAAAGGAAGAGAGGAGGGCACAATGAGAAAAGTCATAGAAGTGAAGCATCTGTATAAGCTCTACCGTCTGGGAGATGAGGTCGTCCGGGCGCTGGACGGCGTGGATTTTACCATATATAAGGGAGAGTTTTGTGCAATTGTGGGAACCTCCGGCTCAGGAAAGTCTACACTTCTTAATATGCTGGCAGGTCTGGAACGTCCTACAAAGGGGGAGGTTATCATCAGCGGAAAGCATATTGAGAAGCTGAATGAAGAACAGCTGGTTACCTTTAGAAGGGAGCATGTGGGATTTATATTTCAGTCTTTTCATCTGCTCGGCACAATGAATGCGCTGGAGAATATTGCACTTCCATTGAGCTTCCGGGGAGTGCCGAAGAATGTCCGCATGAAAAAGGCAGAGAAGCTTCTGAAGCTGGTAAAGCTGGAAAGGCATGGAAAGCATCTGCCTACACAGATGTCCGGCGGCCAGCAGCAGCGCGTAGGCGTGGCTAGGGCTCTGGTTGTGGAGCCGGATATCATATTTGCGGATGAGCCTACGGGGAATCTGGATTCCCATACATCGGAAGAGGTTATGCAGTTAATGAAGCAGATTGTCAGGGAACAGAATATGACGCTGGTGATGGTAACTCATGATAATCATCTGGCGGAATATGCGGACAGGGTGTTCCATATCATAGACGGCAGGATCGTCAAGATTGAGGATAGACGGCGGCAGGATATGGATCCGGCAGAGAAACGAGATCACGAAAAAGGCAGGGAGGTTTTGGAATCATGAAGAGAGTGAGCAGATGGCTGGCGGGAATATGTATGGCGGCGGTGCTGTTAGGCGCGGCGGGACTGGAGGCGGTTCCGGTGAGGGCGGCAGATCCGGTATTAGAAATAACAACGCCGGATAATAAGGTGCAGACTTATCAGTGCGGCCAGGCACAGGATTTTGTGTTGAATGTGAAGAATACAAGCGGTGCACCGCTGAAGAATATTACGGTATCGCCGAAGCTGAAAGACCAGGGAGCTGAATGGCCCTTTAAGACAAATTATCAGAGTTATCATGAGACCATAGAGCTGCTGGCTGAGGGGACGGAAAAACCCGTTAAGTTTAATTTTATGCAAAGGGATAATGCCGGAGAGGAGCGGTATCAGCTGACTTTTGAGGTTACAGCGCAGGATGAGAGCGGCAAACCGATTAATGATATTCCGGACAGTTCTTTTTATGTAAATACCTCCGCAAAACCGCAGGAAGATGTTGGAGCTTCTGCACCGGAACCGGTTTCAGGCGGCTTTGACACAGGAGAGGCGGCTTATGTCGGCGGAGGCGGCGGTTCCTCTGGAAACGGCTCTGTACCGAGGGTGATCGTGACCGGATTTACCACGAATCCCGCAGAGGTAAAAGCGGGAAGTGATTTTGTCCTGACAATCCATTTGAAAAATACATCGAAGAAAACCAAGGTAAGTAATATGCTGTTTGAGCTGCAGGCGCCGACGGAGGGCAATGATGAGCAGACAACGGCGCCTGCATTTCTGCCGACCTCCGGTTCTAACTCCATTTACATGGAGGGGATTCCGGCAAGCGGAACAGCGGATATTTCCATTTCCCTGAATGCGAAAGCAGATCTGGTGCAGAAGCCATATGAGATTGCCTTGTCTATGAAATATGAGGACAGCGATGCGGCGCAGATTGAAGCGGGCGCAAGCCTTTCTATTCCGGTGAAGCAGAATGTGAGATTTGAGTTTAGTGAGTTTGAGATTACGCCGGAGAGCGTAGAGGCCGGCTCAGAGGCAAATGTATCCTGTAATCTGTATAATCTTGGCAGGATTAAGTTATATAATGTAAAGGCGATTTTTGAAGGAAGCGATATTAAGAAAGAGGAAGTATTCTTAGGCAATCTGGAGCCCGGCTCCAGTACGGCTATTGACGCGATGCTGGAGGGAACGAAAGCTTCTGAGGGAGAAGGAAAGGTTAAGATGACTCTTTCCTATGAGGATGAGGCAGGAACGGCGTCTACAGCAGAGGAGAGCTTTCATCTTATGGTAATAGAAGCTTCGGAGACTGACGGAATGTTCATGGACGGCGGTATGATGGAAGAACCGCAGGCGGGACTGCCGGTGATCCCGATTGCAGTGCTCGTGGCAGCTGTGATCATCATTGGGGCAGCTGTAATCATCAAGAAGAAAAGAAAAGCCCGCAGATTGTTAGAAGAGGAGGAGGGATTACTGGATGAGCTGGATGGACCTTCTGAGGATGAGCAGCAGTAATTTGAAACGCAGAAAACTCCGTACTTTTCTTACTGTGCTGGGTGTCATGATTGGAACAACGTCTATCGTGGTAATGATTTCTCTTGGACTGGGACTTCAGGCATCCATGTATGAAGAATTGGAAACGATGGGCGGATTGAATACGATAAATGTAACTGGGGCAGAAGCGGGCAACAGCATGACTTATTATGGAGGGGGCGGTGATGAAGAGCAGTCAGATAAGAGGCTGACGGATGCGGCTATCAAGGAACTTTCCAAACTGGAGCATGTGGCAAGTGTCCGTCCTCAGTATCAGATGTCGATCATTCTTCTAAAAGGCGGCTATGAAGGCTGGGCGCAGCTGGAGGCATTGACCCCGGAGGCGCTGGAGGAGTTGAAGCTGGATCTGGCAGAGGGCGGCAGGCTTCCTGCAACGGGGACCAGTACTCTGGAGCTGGTATACGGCAACGGAATTATTACGAATTTTTATGAAAAGGGAACAGGGAACGGTTACTATGAGACTGGAGAACTGCCCGATATTGATATGCAGAAGGATACGATATTTCTGATTCTTGATGAGGAAGGGTATTATGCGGCGCAGGAGGGGCCTTCCTTTGGCGCGGCAGAGAACCCGGATGGATCTAAGCAGACGGTGAAAAAGGCAGAAAAACATGCGGTACGGGCAAGCGGAGTGGTAGCTGGAGACCCGGATACCTATAAGAATGGGTATTATAATGTATATTGCGATCTGGAAACCTTAAAGCAGGTGTTAAAGAAAGAATTCAGCGGAAGAACGATTCCCGGACAGCCGACTACAAAGAACGGTAAGCCCTATAAGGAATTTTCTTATTCCTCCGCACAGGTGAAGGTAGACGACGCAGATCTGGTGGAACAGGTGGTAGCAGATATCCGCGCCGCAGGCTACAATGCCAGTACCAATGCAGAGCTTCTGGAGAGCGCGAAGAAGCAGCTGGCGATGATCCAGGCAGTGCTTGGTGGAATCGGCGCAGTTTCCCTGCTGGTAGCGGCAATCGGTATTGCCAATACCATGATGATGTCGATTTATGAGCGCACGAAGGAAATTGGTGTTATTAAGGTCCTGGGCTGCAGCTTAAGGAATATTAAGCAGATGTTCCTGCTGGAGGCGGCGTTTATCGGCCTGATCGGCGGCGTTACAGGAATGATATTAAGCTTTATGCTGTCAGGCATTATCAATATACTGACCGGCCACGGAGAGGCCATGGGAATCGAGGGGAATATTTCCTATATACCAGTGTGGCTGGTGCTTGCGGCCATGGGCTTTGCAATGCTTGTGGGGACGCTGGCGGGGTATTTTCCCGCGCTGCGGGCAATGAAGCTCAGTCCGCTGGCGGCAATTAAAACGGAATAAAAAAAGTTCCGTCCTTGCTGAAACAAGGATGGAACTTTTTGCGTTACAGGCGTTTTGACGAAATGCTGCTTAATCTTCTTCGATGACCTGGATTTCAAGGTAGTCGAAATCGATGGAATCTACGAAATTATCCTGATAAAATCTTGCTTTGGAATGACGCTGGAATTCTTTGACCGTATTGTCCAGCCAGATCGGCTTGCTTAAGTCAAATTCATAGCATATCCCATCCAATGCATGGAATATTTTATGTGTACGGGTATCGTCTGACTCATCGCAGATGACGGTATCCCGGAGCATTCGGTTGTCTTTGAATTCTTTTGCCCATAATCGGAACATGCGGCGGTTCTCCTTTCCTTCTATCATGTAACCCATCATAAATTCACATTTTATGAATGTCAAGTCTTGTATTTCTATATGGAGTTGTGCAACAATGAAAACAGAGGTGAGAAGAATGGATGGAGAACAGAGGAGAACGCTGATCCTGGAGCTTCTGAATACGGAAAAGGAGCCGCTGTCAGGGACGGCCCTGGCAAGGCGCATGGGAGTCAGCAGGCAGGTGATCGTACAGGATATTGCACTGCTCCGGGCGACAAATAAGAACATTTTATCCACGAATAAAGGCTATGTTATATACGGGAAGCAGGAGGGGAGCCTTACCTGCAAACGTGTATTTGCGGTAAAGCATACGGATGAAGAGATGAGAGAGGAGCTTTACTGTATTGTGGACGCCGGGGCGAAGGTTCTGGATGTTATCATCGAGCATGATGTATATGGACAGATTTCTGCGGATCTATTTATTAACAGCAGGCGGGATGTGGACGAATTCATGGATAAGATTGTCAGCAATAAGGTGAAGCCGTTAAAGGAGCTTACCAGGGATGTCCATTTTCATACAGTAGAAGCAGATGATGAGAAGACGCTGAATTTGGTGGAGCGTAGATTAAGAGAAAAACAGTACTTGATTTCATAGCCCGATTGTGATAGACTTTCCACGTGACAAGACAAGTGTAAGGCCGGATGTGATGTTATGCTTTTGGTTAGAACATTACATCTGGATGCAGAGAGTATGCAGAGGAGAAAGTTATGGGAAAGTTTAAACAGGTATTGGACAGGATATTTATCGACGGTCTGAGCGGTATGGCACAGGGATTGTTTGCAACCTTGATCATCGGAACGATCATTCAGCAGATTGGAACATTGATCGGCGGAACGGCCGGAGATATGATTTTTGTAATTGGAAAGGTGGCGGCATCGCTTACTGGAGCAGGAATCGGTATTGGAACAGCATATAAGTTTAAGAGCAGCCAGCTTGTTGTAGTATCGGCGGCAACCGCAGGCATGGCCGGAGCATTTGCGGGCAAGCTTCTTGCAGGCACGGTGCTTGTGGAGGGTAATATGATATATGCCGGACCAGGCGAACCGCTGGGGGCATTTATTGCCGCATATGTTGGAATTGAACTGGGACAGTTTGTTACAGGAAAGACGAAGGTGGATATTCTGGTGACGCCTTTGGTGACGATTGGCGGCGGTTCCATTGTAGGATTGATTTTTGGACCGCCGATTTCAGGATTTATGACCTGGCTGGGTTCTATTATTAACTGGGGAACCGAGCAGCAGCCATTCCTTATGGGGATTGTCGTGTCAGTATTGATGGGTATGATCCTCACACTGCCAATCAGTTCTGCGGCGCTTGGGATTATCCTGAATCTGTCGGGACTGGCAGCAGGCGCCGCAACGGTTGGATGCTGCTGCAATATGGTCGGGTTTGCTGTGGCAAGCTATCGTGAAAATAAAATAGGGGGTCTTCTTGCGCAGGGAATCGGAACTTCTATGCTGCAGGTGCCGAATATTGTAAGAAAGCCGGTGATCTGGCTGCCTGCAATCTTATCCAGTGCAATTCTGGGACCGGTGGGTACACTGGTATTCCACATGACCAGTAATGCAACCGGATCCGGTATGGGAACGGCAGGTCTGGTGGGTCAGATCATGACCTGGCAGGTAATGACCCAGACAGAGTCAGCGGCGGTTGTCCTGATGAAGATTCTGGTTATCCAGGTGATTCTTCCGGCAGTGGTAACGCTTGCGGTGTCTGAGTTTATGCGGAAGAAGGAATGGATCGGATTTGGCGATATGAAGCTTGAGCTGTAAGATGTCCGTCCCCCCCTATGTATGACTGCGGTATTTTCTGTGCGGCTTTTTAGCAGGCTTAGAGGCAGGAAACACAAGTCTATGGATAATAGAACAGGGGGAGAGCTATGGTAGGAGCAGGTTTGGTTCATATATATTATGGAGACGGAAAAGGGAAGACGACGGCGGCTATGGGACAGGCGGTCCGGGCCGCAGGAAGCGGGCTGGATGTTTTGATATTCCAGTTTATGAAGGATAATACATCCAGTGAACGGAAGATATTGGAGCAGATTCCCAATATTACACTGCTTCCCGGAAAGCGTCATGCCAAATTCTTTAATCAGATGAACTCTGAGGAGAAGGCAGAATACCGGCATTATAATACAAAGGCATTGGATGAGATTGCCAAATTCTGCATTAATTTTGATGTACTGGTATTGGACGAGGCGGTCTGCGCGGCGGATCTGGAGCTTCTGAGCGAGGAGAAGCTGGTGAATTTTATCAAACATAAGCCAAGAGGGCTTGAACTGATCATGACGGGGCATCATGTGAGTGACGCGCTGTTTGAGGCGGCTGATTATGTGACAGAGATGACAAAGGTTAAGCATCCTTTTGACTCGGGAAAGAGGGCAAGAGAAGGGATAGAGTTTTAATATTAAAAAATTCTGAAATCTATGACTTTAATTCCATATTGTGGTATAATGTATGTATAAAAATACAAAAGAACTCTTCACAGGGGGAGAAAATAGGCGAAGAGGAGAGAAGGATATGGAAATGGCGATTCGCAATTACGAGGATGTGGACAGCTGGAAGACGGTCATGTTTCTATATACATCTGCACTCAAAGAAGTCGGTACAAAGCTTGAGATTCTGAACGATGAATTTCAGCATGTGCATAGCTATAATCCGATTGAGCATATCAAAACACGGATTAAGGCACCGGAAAGTATTGTTAAGAAACTAAAGCGGCATGGACATGAGACTTCTATCGAGAATATGGTGAAGTATGTGAATGATATTGCGGGGGTGCGGTTAATCTGTTCATTTACTTCCGATATTTATAAGCTTGCGGAGATGATAGGGAATCAGACAGATCTGAAGGTGCTTTCCATCAAGGATTATATTAAGAATCCGAAGGAGAGCGGGTATAAGAGCTATCATATGCTGGTTTCTGTTCCGATTTTTTTGTCAGACAGCGTTGTGGATACGAAGGTTGAAATTCAGATCAGAACGATCGCGATGGATTTCTGGGCCAGTCTGGAACACAAGATTTATTACAAGTATGAAGGCAAGGCGCCAGAGTATATCAGCAAGGATCTGCGGGAATGTGCAGATATGGTAGCAACCCTGGATGATAAGATGCTGCAGCTGAATGAGGCGATACTTGCATGTCTGGAAGAACAGGAGGTGCAGAAGCTGGAGCGTGTCAGAGGCGCCGCCAGAGGACAGCAGAAAGGGCAGATGAATCAATCACAAAGTGCTTGACAGTAATTACCATGATTTAGTAAACTTAAGTAAAGAAAAACTCCGGCAGTAATGCCGGAGTTTTTTGAAGAGGAGATGTAATACGAATGAAGAAATCAGATATGACATTGGATCTTACCGAGGGAAGTGTCAGGAAACGTCTGATACAGTATGCAGTTCCGCTGGTGGTGATCAGTCTGATGCAGTCGTTATACAGCATGGCGGATCTGATGATATCTGGTCATTTTATCGGAGCCAGAGGCATTTCAGGAATTAATAATTCCAGTCAGGTGATGGAACTTCTGACCAAGATTATGATCGGCTTGTCTCAGGGCGGCAATATTTTAATCGGGCAGTTTTTTGGAGCAAGGGAAGATGAGAAGCGGAAAGAAACAACAAATACACTGTTTTTCAGCTTTATGGTGCTGTCGGCAGTGCTGCTTGCTGTGATTTATCTGTCGGCGGGAAATATTTTGAGAGCGCTTGACGCGCCGGCATACGAGGAGGCATTAGCCTATCTGCGTATCTGTAGTATCGGCATTTTCTTTATTGCAGGTTACAATGCGATGGCGGCGGCAGTCCGCGGTGTCTACGATGACGGCGCAGACTCTGGGAGCCGGAAAGTATGACCGGGCAAAGGAAGTTCTGTACACCGCCATGAAGCTTACCTGTGTTGCGGCGCTTGTACTGATTTTGCTTGTAGAGGCTGGTGCGCCGGTGCTTGCAGGATTTTTTACCGGGGATCCGCAGGCTGTGGATACGGCGGCGCGGAATCTCCGCATTGAGATTATCGGCCAGATATTTTATGCAGTTTTCATGATATATCACGGCTTTGCAATCGGGGCAGGACACACGTGGTTTGTACTTTTTAGTTCCTTTGTAAACTGCATTTTGGTGCGGGTAGTGCTGGTTGTGATTCTGGAAGGAGTCTTAGGACTTCCCGGTATCTTTCTGGCATGTATGGCGGCTCCCAGTGCATCGGTTCCGCTTGGAATGATTTATGTGAAAACAAATGTATGGAAAAAGAAGCCCGCCTACGATTGAAACATAATTTTAAAACGAATGAGAGAATTTTGTATATGCATAGTAAGTCAAAAGATAGGATGGTTGGATTTTTATCTGCAATTTGGACGGGGATATTGTGGGGGGGCTTCTTCTGGCTTATTCAGCCATGCGCAGGCATGATGGGAATGCAGGATTGAAAGAGGAGGGGGAGTTCTATGACAAAGAAAATTGCAGTCATCAATGATCTGTCAGGATTCGGCAAATGCTCGCTGACAGCGGCAATTCCGGTTATTTCAGTGATGGGGGTGCAGCCTTGCCCGCTGCCGACGGCTGTTTTAAGTGCACAGACGGCATATCCCAGCTATTATCTGGATGATTATACGGAGAAGATGGAGAATATCCGCCGGGAATGGGAAAAGCTCGGAGCGGAATTTGACGGGATTTATACTGGATTTGCCGCCAGCGAGGAGCAGATCGGGCATATTTTAAAGTTTATAGAGACCTTCCGCAAGGCGGAGACCTTTCTTCTGGTCGATCCGGTTATGGGCGATGACGGAAATAAATATGACCTGTTTACTGAGGGGCTTTTACAGAAAATGAAGCGGCTTGCTTCTTTGGCAGATGTGATCACGCCGAACCTTACGGAGTTTTGTCTGCTGACAGAGGCAGATTATGAAGAGATCCGAAGGCTGCCGGGAGGCCGTCTTATCCGCAGGCTGAGGAAAATGGCGGAGGGGCTCCAGAAGGAAGGACCGGAAACAGTGATCATAACTGGAATCCATTTGGCGGATGAAGAGGGGGAGAAGATCGGAAATCTGACCGTTACTAAGAAGGATTTTTATATGACGGCGTTTCCTTATATTGGAAAGAGCTTTTCGGGAACCGGTGATTTATTTGCGTCGGTCATAGCCGGGGGCATGGCGAGAGGAGATAGTATTGAGGAGCTGTGCAGGCTTGCGGGAGAGTTTACCTGGAGGGCAGTAAGAGATTCTGTAAAGGCAGGAGCGGAGGCTGTTGCAGGAACAGAATTTGAACGGCGGCTTGGAATGCTGCTTCCAGGGTTTGCAGGGAAGGCAGATGAGCTTTTTGCAGGATGATAAGTAAGGAGAATTGCAGAATGGAAACAAGGGTATCGGTAATCAGTATTATTATAAAAAACGAAGAAGCGGCGGCGGCCATTAATGAGCTGCTGCATGAATACCGGAAATATATTATTGGAAGAATGGGAATTCCTTACCGGGAAAAGGACATCTCTATCATCAGCGTGGTGATTGACGCTCCGGGAAATGTAACCAGCGCATTGTCCGGGAAGCTGGGAATGCAGCCCGGTGTCAGTGCAAAGACACTGACGGCGAAGGTGTAGGAAGCCGGTAACAGAAGAAATCAAATAAAACCGCCGCATCTGAATTGCTTTATCAGGAGCGGCGGTCTGTTTTACCGGACTAATTCGGGATATTTTTCTTTGTTTTTACGTTTGCATTCGTACATGAGTTCATCAGCCTTCTGCATGAGTTCATCCAGCGTCAGGGTGTTCTTGCTGCCTGGAATTTCTACAACGCCGAAGCTGAAGCTGCACTGATATTCACTGAAGTCACTTTCCTGAAATTCCCGCAGGATTTCCTCCAGCTTCTTGTCAAGCAGTTCTTTCATGTTGCCTGACAGTACCAGACAGAACTCGTCTCCGCCGATTCTTGCAAAGGTATCTCCGCTTCGGAAATCCTTGCGGATAATCTCAACAAAATTCTGGATATACATATCGCCTTCTAAATGTCCATATTTGTCATTGACATATTTGAGGCCGTCCAGATCCAGATAACAAAGCGTGGCCTGTTGTTTGTCCCTCAGAAGGATCTCCATGTATTCTTCAAAGAACAGACGGTTCTTGATTCCGGTGCCGGGGTCGTGGTATGCCTTGCTGGTAAGGTTATGCGCCATCCGCTTCTCTTCGGTAATGTCGATGATAATATGTACAAAGGAGGAGCGCTCCTTCAGCTCAATCGGGAACGAGGTGATTCGATAGTTTGTATCGTCGTCGCCGCTCATTTCCCATACGCTGTACTGTTCTTCGCCGCTCCATTTCAGAAGCTCAGGATGGAAGGTAAGACGGCTCTTGCAGGTGTGGCAGAAGCTCTTGTCTGTCATGCCGATCTGCTTTCGCTTATTGCAGTATAAAATCTCTTTGGTCTCCGTATCTACCACAAGCAGCCATTCATCACGCTTGCTGAGCATGGCAACAAGAAGTTCGTTATAGCCTTCTATTTTCTCTGCCCGGCTCTGGATCTGCTGTTTCTCTTTCTCGAGCTGCTGTTTCTTCTGCTTGTATTCGTTCAGCTCATGGACCATGAGATGCAGATGTGTAAGTTCGCGCCCCAGCTCCTGATAGGGTGCGTCAAGCTCGTTTACATCGAGAGACAGGGCTTGTGAGCTGCAACGGATCCCTTTTACGTAGTCATATAAAAGTGCAACGTTTTTATTATTCATGCTATATTCATCTCCCGTCATTATCCTCTATTTTATCATAAGTTCAAAGAGTTTACAATAATAAAAAATAATAGGAACGCTTGACAAATATAAGGTGCATCCATATAATTATAGAGAAAACAAGGGCGTTTTTCCAAGGGTGGAGAACGCCTTTTTACATTTATGCTGAAATCAGGAATAGGAGGAGGCTGTTATGAATAATTATACAAGAAAAGATATTTTACGCATGGTAGAGAAAGAAGATGTGGGATTTATCCGCCTTCAGTTTACGGATATTTTCGGCACCCTTAAAAATGTGGCGGTTACCACAAGCCAGCTTGAGAAGGCGCTGAATAATAAGTGTATGTTTGACGGGTCATCCATTGAAGGATTTGCAAGGATTGAACAGTCGGATATGTATCTGCATCCGGATTTAAATACCTTTGAGATTTTCCCGTGGAGACCGCAGCAGGGCAAGGTTGCCAGGCTGATCTGTGATATATATAAGCCGGACGGAACTGCATTTGAGAGCGACCCGCGGTATATCCTGAAAAAGGTTATAGCGGATGCCGGATCAGAAGGGTATGAGTTTGACGTGGGGCCGGAGTGTGAGTTTTTTCTTTTTGAGACAGACGAGAACGGCCTGCCTACCACGATTACCCATGAGAATGCCAGTTATTTTGACTTAGGGCCTATGGATTTCGGGGAAAATGCAAGGCGTGATATGGTGCTGACTCTGGAGGATATGGGATTTGAGATAGAGGCATCTCATCATGAGGCTTCTCCGGCACAGCATGAGATTGTGTTTAAATATGATGAAGCGCTGACTACGGCGGACAATATTATGACATTTAAGCTGGTGGTAAAGACCATTGCAAAGCGGCACGGCCTGCATGCTACCTTTATGCCGAAGCCGAAATCCGGCGCGAATGGCTCCGGCATGCACCTGAATATGACGCTGCACAGGGATGGAGTGAATATTTTTACAGATACTTCCGACGAGAAGGGACTAAGTAAAGAGGCGTATTATTTCATTGGCGGCATTATGAAGCATATGAAGGCAATTACCTTTATTACGAATCCGACGGTAAATTCCTATAAACGGCTGATACCGGGCTATGAGGCGCCGGTGCATATTGCATGGTCGGAGATCAACCGGTCGCCGCTGATCCGGATTCCCGCGGCGGCAGAGGAAAGCAGGGTGGAACTTAGAAGCCCGGATCCGTCAGCAAACCCGTATCTGGCGCTGGCAGTGTGTCTGGCGGCGGGGCTGGATGGGATAAGAAGCGAAATCATGCCGCCGGAAAGCGTGGATACGAATATTTATGCTCTGAGTCCCAGAGAGAGAATACAGATGGGAATCGAGTCCCTGCCGGGAAGCCTTTTAGAGGCGGCCAGGGAATTTGAGAAGGACGATTTTATCAGGGGAATTTTGGGAAAAGACCTGTCGGAGAAATATATAGAGGCCAAGAAGGAAGAATACCGGCAGTACCGCGCCCAGATTACAGACTGGGAGATTCAGAAATACCTCCATGTAATGTAACGGCATTGATTTTCGTTGAAAGGAGCCAGAGGGAAAACGGGAGGTGTAAGCGTGGCAGAAATAATCGTCGCATTCTCAAATAGAGATAATGCAGTGAATATCCGTAATATTCTGGTCAGAGGAGGCTTTTCCGTTATCGGCGTGTGTACCACCGGTGCGCAGGCGCTGCAGTACACAGAGCTTCTGGACGAGGGAATACTGGTGTGCGGATACAAGCTTCCGGATATGCTTTATACCAGACTTAGGGAGTATCTGCCGCCGGAATTTGAGATGCTGCTTGCAGCATCGCCGGATAAATGGCAGGGGGAATCCATAGAAGGGGTACTAGGCCTGCCGATGCCGCTTAAGGTTTATGATCTGATGAATACCATGGAGATGCTGCAGCAGACCATGGACAGGAGAAGGCGGAAGAGAAGGAAGGGAAAGAAGGAGAAGAATCCAGAGCAGCAGAAGATCATCCGCGGGGCGAAGGAGCTTCTGATGGCGCGTAACCATATGTCGGAGGAAGAGGCGCACAGATATCTGCAGAAATGCAGCATGGACAGCGGTACAAATCTTGTGGAGACCGCTCAGATGGTACTCAGCATAATGGGAGAATAGAGTGACAGCGGACAGGAACAAATAATAAGAAACAAAAACAGATAAGAAATACAGGAATAGAGAATATAGCTGTAAAGGAAATGTGAAAAATATGTATTTTACAAAGATGCATGGACTTGGGAATGATTACGTGTATGTGAATTGCTTTGTGGAGTACGTAAGAGAGCCGGGGGAGCTTGCAAGGCTTGTCAGCAGACGGCATTTCGGCATTGGCGCGGACGGCCTGATCTTGATCTGTCCGTCTGAAAAGGCGGATTTTAGGATGGAGATATACAATGCAGATGGCTCCAGGGCGGAGATGTGCGGCAACGGGATCCGCTGCCTTGCGAAATATGTCTATGAGCATGGGATGACGGAGAAGAAGGAGCTTCAGATTGAGACACCTGCGGGAATCCGAAGTCTCTGGCTTAAGACAGAAGGGAACAGGGTAGAGCAGGTGACGGTGGATATGGGATATCCGGTGCTCCAGGCGGATAAAATACCGATCATTTCAGAAAACAGCAGGGTGATACAGGAAAAAATAACTATCCATCAGACCGAATACCGTATGACGGGCGTGTCCATGGGAAATCCCCATGCGGTAGTCTATGTGAAACGGGTAAAAGGGATTGACATCAGCCGGATGGGACCGGAATTTGAGTATCATGGGCGGTTTCCAAGACGCATCAACGTGGAGTTTGCCGAGGTATTAGGCAGGAACCGCATCCGGGTGCGTGTGTGGGAACGGGGAGCCGGGGAAACACTGGCCTGTGGAACCGGAGCCTGCGCGGCAGTTGTGGCAAGTGTATTAAATGACTTGACAGAACGTCAGGTTTCAGTACAATTAGAAGGAGGAGAACTGACCGTCTTGTGGAGCTCAGATGACGGGAAGGTTTATATGACCGGCCCGGCAGAGACTGTGTATGATGGTGAGATCCACGTTTCATAGAAGAGGAGTGTACATAGGATGTTTAAAGTAAATGAAGATTATTTAAAATTACCGGGGAGCTATCTTTTTTCAACGATCGGGAAAAAGGTGGCTGCATTTACGGCGGCAAACCCGGATAAGCAGGTGATCCGTCTGGGTATCGGGGACGTAACACAGCCGCTTGCACCGGCGATTATTGATTCTCTGCATGGCGCCGTAGATGAGATGGCGCGTGCAGAGACCTTCCGCGGCTATGCGCCGGATCTTGGCTATGAGTTCTTAAGAAGCGCTATGGCAAAGAATGATTATCAGGACAGGGGATGCAATATCAGCGCAGATGAGATATTTATTTCCGACGGTGCAAAGGGCGATTCCGGCAATATCCAGGAGATATTTGCAAAGGACAATAAGATTGCAGTGTGCGACCCGGTTTATCCGGTATATGTGGATACCAACGTAATGGCGGGCCGTACAGGGATCTATGACGAGAAGACAGAAACATGGAGCGGTGTGATCTATATGCCGTGTACGAAGGAGACGGATTTTGCACCGGAGCTCCCGAAGGAGACGCCGGATATTATCTATCTGTGCTTCCCGAATAATCCTACCGGTTCGACGGTTACAAAAAGCCAGCTTCAGGAATGGGTAGATTATGCCAATAAGACGGGAGCAGTGATTATTTATGATGCGGCCTATGAGGCGTATATATCCGAGGAGGATGTACCGCACAGTATTTACGAGTGCGAGGGGGCAAGAACCTGTGCCATCGAGCTTCGGAGCTTTTCTAAGAATGCGGGCTTTACCGGGGTGCGCCTTGGCGCCGCGGTGATCCCGAAGGATATCAAGCAGGGTGATGTGATGCTGCATTCCCTGTGGGCAAGACGCCACGGCACCAAGTATAACGGAGCGCCTTATATCGTCCAGAAGGCGGGAGAAGCGGTCTATTCCGAGGCCGGTAAGGCGCAGCTGAAGGAACAGGTTGCATATTATATGAGGAATGCCAAAGTGATCTATGAGGGCTTAAAGGAAGCTGGATACAGCGTATCCGGCGGCGTCAATGCACCTTACATCTGGCTGGAGACACCGAAGGGAATGACTTCCTGGGAGTTCTTTGATTATCTGCTTGAAAGAGCGAATGTGGTAGGAACGCCGGGTTCAGGCTTTGGGCCGAGCGGAGAAGGGTACTTTAGGCTGACGGCATTCGGTTCCTATGAAAATACAGTGGCAGCCATAGAGAGGATCAAAAAGCTGTAATACAAACTGCAGGCTGATACGCCGTCCTGCACAAAAGTTTTGTGCGGGACGGCGTTTACTTATCAGGAATAGGAATCAGGGAAAAGAATTAACAAAAGGAGAGGCTTGATCATGACAGAGAAGGAATTCCGTAAGCTGGGGACGGACGGACTGATCGAGATCCTGATGGTGCAGAACGATGAAGTCCTGCGTCTTCAGGGGGAGCTGGACAGGCGCAGGGAAGAACTGGCTTCGCTTACCGAACGAAATGACAGGCTTAAGGATGGCCTCAATGAAAGGGATGCTGAGACGGAAGCTTTGAAGGACAAGCTGAATAAAAGCGATGCCCGTATCCATGAGCTGAGAATGGAGCTGGAGGCGTCTAAGCTGGATCAATGGATCGGCATGGATGAGATCGGCTCCATTACCGAGGCGGCCCGGAAGCTGGATACGGTTTTTGCAGAGGCGCAGCAGAGTGCAGAAATTTATCTGAGTGAGATGATGGACGAAGTGAGTCCGAAGGAAAGTACCGCCGTGCGGACCTCCAGCCGGCGAAGGTTAAGAAAGCCGGAAAGGACGGGGTATCGAATGGACATGGAGGAAAGCATAGAGGATATTGAGAGACGATATCTGGGTTATACGGAAGAGCCGCTGGCGGAGGACGTGGAGGATATAGAAAGACGGTATCAGGACTATCTGTATTAGGTTTTCCAGGATGGACAGACGCAATTTTAGTATAGTAATTTCAGAGTGTTTGTTTTATCCTAAGACTAGGATATATTTTTGTATTTGATACGGAAAATTTGTAGAAGATTTGTAGGAGGCATTTTGTAAATGGATAAAGGGAGGTTTAAAGATGTAGCGGCTGTAGAAGGCAGTGAGAATTGGGAGAAGCTAGTACAAAGAGAGCGCGATCTAAAGGATGCGTCCGATGAAATACGGACACCTTTTGTCCGAGACTATACAAGAATTTTGCATTCATTGGCTTATAGCAGATTAAAACATAAAACGCAGGTGTTCTTTAATATTGAAAATGATCACATTTGTACCAGGATGGAGCATGTGGCTCATGTTGAGTCGGTGAGTTCTGCTATTGCAAACTATCTGGGACTTAATTGTGAGCTGACAAAGGCAATATCGATAGGGCATGATATAGGACATGCGCCATTTGGCCATCACGGTGAAAAGGTTATAAATAAATTGGCAGAAAAACATCTTGGGACATCATTCTGGCATGAAAGAAATGGTTTGAGGTATATAGATGATATTGAACTGTTGGAAAATAATTATAAAATTTATAAGAATTTAAGCTTAACATATGCTGTACGGGATGGAATAATAGCGCATTGCGGTGAAATAGATGAAAATGGATTAAAACCAAGAACAAAGTATATCGATTTGTCTGAATTTGACAGGCCGGGTAAATATCAGCCAGTAACTTGGGAGGGATGTGTTGTTAAGATATCGGATAAGATCGCATATGTAGGACGCGATATTGCAGATGCTCTTTGTCTGGGCTTTTTAGATGCCGGAGAAAAAAACAGATTAAAAGAAATGGCACGTATTAACGATCATCAGGCAATAAATACAACGGTTATAATGAGTAATTTAATTAAGGATATTTGTGTAAATAGTTCGCCTGAAAATGGTATCTGCTTAAGTGAAAAATTCATGGAGCAAATTGATAAAATAAAATCCTTTAATTATGGCTATATTTATGATAACAAAAGACTAGATCCATTTAAAAGCTATGCCAAAATGATTATAAAGAATATATTCAAAATATTACTAAATGCATATGCGGCTGAGTATACCTTGGAAGAACTTAAGAAGGTTTCTGAGATGTCGGAAACGCTGTATGTTTCCTTCTCGAAATTTTTGGCGCGCTATTGTGAGAACAGTATAGTTCTTGATGATAAGCTTCAGGATCTATCATTCCGATGTGATAATAAAAAGATCTATGGTAAATTAGAGAATGAAAAAACATATATTCAAGCAATATTAGATTATATTTCTGGCATGACAGATAAATTTGCAATTAAAATATTTAATGAGATGCTTGCTTATTAATAAAGCAGTTGATTTTGCTATAAGAACTTTTGGGAATAGTTTACGTATGTAAGGGGAGAAAAAATGAAAAAATTAGTTGTTATAATTAATGGGAGGGGCGGTGTAGGAAAGGATACATTATGTGATTTTGCCGGAAAATATTTTAAGGTTAAGAATGTATCGGCAATAACGCCAATAAAGGATATTGCCCGTCAGAATGGCTGGAATGAAGAAAAGGATGCAAAATCCCGAAAATTTCTTGCTGATATTAAGAAAGCATTTATTGAATACAATGATTTGCCATTCAAATATCTCGGCAGGGAATATAATAAATTTTTGAATGGTCAGGAAGACATTATGTTCGTACATATTCGAGAGGGAGAAGAGATTGATAAGTTTAAGCGCATTGTAGAAGTGCCGTGTGTTACATTGCTGGTATTAAGGAAACAGAACGGGAATAACCATTGGGGGAATGCGTCTGATGATAATGTCGGCAAGTATCACTATGACTACGAATATAATAATGACAAAAGTCTGCAGGAAGCAGAAGTAGATTTTGCCGAATTTTTGAAGCGTGTGTTTCAGAAAGAAACCGGCAGCCAGGAAAGAGAATAGCGGCGGTGCAGTTGGAATATTATTGAAGAGCTGTCGGAGCTTTTCGATATGAGCTATCCCTGAATGTTATAAATAATGAGGTCCGTTTTAAGCGTAAGAGGAGTAATTTATGAGAAGTTCCAAAGTATTAGATGTTCTAAGCCTTGCGGGGAGCGCTGCTTCTTTGGTAAGTCTTCTTTTTATAAAAGGGGACTGGAGTATAGCAAAAAGTATTTTGTTATTGTCAATATTAATCGTTTTTGTGATTTCGGTATATGTTAGTGTGATTAAACGAGATACAAAAGTTTATCATACACAAAAAGAGATTAATAATCCTGAATTATTCACAGCTGTGCCGTGAAAGTGGCTGAAAGCCACATAGTTA
>CAJTZE010000033.1 GCA_910584265.1 uncultured Dorea sp.
ATACAGCTTCAGGATCAGCCCGCAGAGCTGCATGCAGAGGATTCCTCCGCCCGGCCAGAACAGACACAAAAAGCTGCCCGCAAAGCCGGATACCAGAAGCAGGCTCATTAAAGGGATCACAATCAAGTTCAGTAATACCGAATATACGGGAAATTCATAATAATGAAATAAGATAGCCGGAAGCGTTGCCGCCTGAATACAGAGGCTCGCAGTAAGACTGTCCTTTATGCCTGATATCAGACTGCTTTTCTTAGTCCTCCTTCTTTCTCCTATAGACTCTTCTTTCATACCTTTTTCTCTGTCAATTTCCCTCACAACCCCATCCGTTTTCCCAACTCCTTTCTCCGAGACCAACGGATACAGAAATATGATCCCGCATACTGCACCGAAGGACAGCTGAAACCCTGCATCATAAAAGGAAAACGGCCGCCAGAGAATCACTCCTGCAGCGGCCACAGCCACCGCAGTAGGCGCATCATAAACCCTGCCTGACATATCTGCTCCTACACGGATACAGAACATGATCAGCGCACGCACGGCCGATACGCTGCTTCCAATCATGATAATATAAAGAAGCAAAAACGCCATTCCGAAAGCTCCTCCCAGAGCGTAAGACCCGGTCAGCCTGCGGATCATCCGGTAAAATCCTAATCCCACAAAGGATAAATGCAGACCGGAAATCGCCAATATATGCGCCATTCCGTTCACCTGATACAGCTCCTTTACCTCTGCGTCTATCTGTCTTTTGTCTCCTAAAAGAACTGCACACAGAATGCCTCCGTTTTCTTCTCCCGCCGTATCCAGAAGAATACGCTTCCACCGCAGACGGAAACGGTTAATACGATCCCGCACAGGATAGATACTTCCATCCACACACTGGAGTCTCCCGCTCCAGAGATATGCGGTGATCTTCCGTGACCGATAATATGCCTTCTGTGAAAATCCGCCGGGATTCCGCTCCTCCTCAAAAAAGCTGAGCTCCCCGGATGCTTCCACAGTATTTCCCAGCCGGAGCCTTTGTCCGCTGTCATCATATACCATTATATAGGGTTCCTGAACGCTTTGTTCCTGATTACTGTGATTTCGATAACTGATAGAATTATTCTTAAGATACAATATTTGATAATCAGATGCCTGCTCTATCTGGCAGATCCGCCCGGTAACTGTTATCTGTGTTCCTGCCGGTACGCAGGCTTCCACCGGAAAAGAAAAATATCTTTTCAGAAAGCCTTCTCTTCCCCAGTGGACGCAGATAAAAGCCACAATCAAAAAAAGCAGACAAAATGTAAACAATTTTCTTTCTTTTGACTTTGTTTTTATTTCTATATGCTATTCCTCCACAATTTCAAAATTTTTCTCAAAGGGGTTATCCAGTGCAAATGTTTCATTCAGAGACACATTCGGATCGCCATTGATGGATATCTGTACCTGGCTGCAATTTCCTCCTTCAATAATCGAATTTACTATGGAATATACCGTAAGTTCCGGATCAACGGACGGTAATCCTGCAAGAAATCCTTCGTTTAGGTTCACATAGCAGATATCATCCTTAATAGAAACGCTAAGGAGCTTCGTATCTGCAGGAATTGCGGCAAAACTGCCCTCAGATTCCGGCCCCTTGATCAGCCGCTCCACAATTGCCTTTTCCAGCGTCATATAGCTGTTATAGCGCATCGAAACCTGCTTTTTTATCAGCCTGGTGCCCGACGCATCTGCAAAGTAAAGAATCACATCCTCCTGCTGATAGGAATTGAGCGCCGCTCCTGTATTCTGTACAAAATCATCACTGCGCATATATCCGATCATATCGCCCCGGCTGTCCTTTAACGGCTCTCCATTTACAAAAAACCTGATTAAATATACCTCTTCAATCTGTGTCAGGGTCTTCACCAATGCCGCCCGGAGCAATACCTCTTCCGGCTTATCAAGAAGCGCATATTCCTGGCTGAAATACAGATCCAAACGGTTTCCCTCTATCTGATAATCTGTCACAAGGACATCTGCCGGAACCGGAGACATACATTTCACAGTGTCCTTCGGTTTCCTTAGCCGCCCAAGCACTTCTTCAATCTGATCTGCAGGCCGCGTCGATTTCCGGCTATAGCCTTCCGGGATCAGCGCCGTTCCCTCCAGATTCAGGTAATAAATCTCTATATCTCCTGCCTCTTCCTTCTGTCTGCAGCCCGATGCCGCAATGCAGATAAAAACAGACAGAAGAAACATTCTGATGTAAGCCTTCACCTCTGCTCCTCCTCGTATACCGATACAACATTTCAAATCAGCCAGCATAATTGATCGGAATCCGCACGGAGAAGGTCGTTCCCTCTCCGGGCTGGCTGAACACCTTAATTGCGCCTCTGTGCATAACAACCACGTTCCTTGCAATGGAAAGCCCCAGTCCTGTTCCGCCGATTTCCCTCGAATGGGATTTATCTACCCGGTAGAATCTCTCAAATATGTGCTCTGTCTCTTCCTCAGGAATCCCGATCCCGGAATCTGCAATCTCAATATAAAAGTACTTGTGGTCTGCATTCAGGGATACATGCACCCATCCCTCTTCACTATTATACTTGATCGCATTTTCCACAAGATTCGTCACAGCCAGAGACAGCTTCACCTCATCAATTTCCGCAGTTACCGGACGGAAGCTCTCATAAACCACTTCAATATCGGCCTCCGCCGCAAGGGGCCGCAATCGTTTTAAAATCCGCTCGATCACCTCATTGATATTCTCCGGCTTAATATTCATATCCGCCGCGGTCTTATCCATCTTCACCAGCGCCAGCAGGTCATTGATAATCTTATTCTCACGCTCGATTTCCTCCGACAGATCCCCCATAAACTCCTGATACAGCTTAACCGGCGCATCCTTCTGCATGAGAATGGAGTCCGAGAGCACCTTCATAGATGTCAGCGGTGTTTTCAGCTCATGGGACACATTGGAGACAAATTCCTGTCTGGACTCATCCAGACTCTTTAATCTGCCGAGCATTTTGTTAAATGCATCCGAAATCAGTCCTGTTTCTTCATAGGTGTATACCTGCAGATAATCTGTATCGTATCCGTCCGTCAGATCTCCAATGGATTGGGTAATCTTTGCAAAAGGGCGGACCATAACCGTACCCAGAAATACCGCAGCCGCCATCACCACCAGGATCATGATCAGCTCTGCAATATTTGCTTTCCGGCCCAGCAGCGCCTTAGTAGCCGCTATGGTATCCGTAGATACACTGACCAGCATTACGCCCAGGACCTCCCCCTCATCCTCAGCCTTAATCGGCGACGCCACCTCAATAAAACGGTTCTCACCATCATACCGGCTGACCGCCTTTCCTCCGAAGCTGTTCATCACATCCTCAGATACCATAGTCTTGCCTTTTTCCAGATCATAGGTATCCTCAACAATGCAGAAATCATTATTAACCACCATAATCCGCCCGTTATATATATTGGAAAGCTGTATCAATTCTGACTGGATAATCTCGGACACCCCATTTTCCAGGTAATGGGATCCGCCAAGCTGATTGCATAGAATCGTACATTGATTTTGTATCTCTGCAGTCCGTACGTCAACTGCCCTCTTCTCATAGCTCTCAAGAACCATTGCCTTCATCACCACACAGGGAATGATGCCCACCAGCATCAGAAGCAGAATGATGTAAAAGCGCAGGCTCTTGAAAAATCTGAATTTAATATAACGCCTAACCCCTAAAATAGTAACCAACTCCCCACTTTGTATAGACATACTTTGGATCGCTTGGATGCTGTTCTATCTTCTCTCTGAGTCTCCGGATATGTACATCCACTGTTCTGGCATCTCCGGGATATTCATATCCCCAGACAATATTCAGAAGATTCTCCCTGCTGTATACCTTATTCGGGTTCATGGCAAGAAGCTCCAGCAGGTCGAATTCCTTAGCAGTCAGATTCACTTCCTTCTCCCCGATAAAGACCCTCCTGCTTTCGCAGTCTATCTTCATATTTCCCTTCTGGACAATCCTCTCACTGCCGTTTCCTCCGGCTTTTCTGTTAAGCCGGCGCATAATCGCCTTAATCCTCGCCTTAACCTCCAGAATATTGAACGGCTTCGTTATGTAATCATCTGCGCCGTATTCCAGACCCAGGATCTTATCCATATCCTCTCCCTTTGCTGTCAGCATGATGATCGGGACATCTGAATATTCGCGGATCTGCCTGCACACCTCAAAGCCGTCATGCTTTGGCAGCATAATATCCAGAAGAATGATATCGTACTCATTCTCCCTTGCAAGCTTCAGCGCCTCTTCCCCGTCATAGGCACAATCCACTTTCATATCGTCCTGCTCTAAGCTAAACCGGATTCCCTTTACGATCAGCTTCTCATCGTCCACAACCAAAACTCTCCTGCCCATATGTCCCCCTATATCACAATATCCTCTTTGATCTTTTCAAAGGTTCCTTCCTTGATTCCTTCCACCTGCATCAGCTCCTCAATACTCCCAAAACCTCCGCTCGTGTTTCGGTACTGAATGATCGCCTCTGCCTTCTTCTCCCCGATTCCGGCAAGAGTCATAAGCTCCTCTTTCCCGGCAGTGTTCAAGTTTACTCTGCCGTCAGATGCACTCTGTCCCCCGGCGCCGCTTCCTCCGGGATCAAGCATGACCAAACTGCCTGACTGTACTTCCTCCGCCGACGGGATATAAATCCGCTGCCCATCCGTCATCAGCTCAGCCTGATTCACGTAATCTGCGGCCGCTGTATCCAGCAGGCCGCCTGCCGCTTCCACCGCCTGATAAATACGGCTGCCTGCCGCCAGCTCATAAACCCCCGGACATGCCGCCTCTCCGCAGACAAATACACAGATCTTTCCTTCGGATTTCTCACTTTCATCAGAAGCTTTCTTCTGAACATCCTTATCTTCCCTTATATCCTCCGAAGTCTCCGCCTTTTTCGTTTCTTCCTGTTCCTCCGGCCGCTGACGGATCTCATCCAGCATAGTGCCGTCATTCTCCCTGCCGCATCCAGATGCCAGGCAGACAGCCAGAATCCCCGCTGCTGCCAGAGCCGTCATTCTTCTTTTATTGCCTTGCATAAATTCCTCCTTTACAGCTGTCGATACTGTAAATGCCCTCCTTATGCCTAGACATAATTATTCTACTATTTCCACTGAAAAATTGCAACTCCAATTAGTGCCAAAACCATGCCTCCTGCCTTGCGCCATTCAAAAGGCTCCTTATCCACGCCAAACACCCCCAAAAGCTCGATCACATAAGCTACGATCAGCTGGGAAATCACGATAAGCAGCGCCGCCTTGGCCGGCCCCAGCTGTTCCATGCTCTTAATGACCGTCCATGTTATTCCTGCTCCGATCACGCCTCCCAGCAGCATATACTTCGGCTCTACCTTTGCAAGCTCCCCAATTGAATCCCTTCCGGTAAAAAACCAGACCGCAATACATACCAAAAACGCGCTGAACTGCACCCAGCCGTTACTGACCCACATGCCTGCCGTCTTTGTCACCTGTGTATTAAATACCCCCTGAACACTCATCAATGCACCGGACAATAATGCAATTAAAAAACCAATCAACTGAATATACCTCCTTTTCCGAAAATATTCTTTTCATAGTATATCCAATCATTGGTTTTTTAAGCCTATATTATCCCGCGGAATACATTTCCTCTCCGTCTTTTAAAATAGCCGTTCCGATACCTTTATTTGTGAAAATCTCTAAAAGCAGGCAGTGTGCGATCCGCCCGTCCAGAATATGCACCCTGGAAACGCCGTTTTCAATCGCTTCAATACAGTTGTTCAGCTTGGGAAGCATACCGCCGCCGATAAAGCCTTCCGCCATCAGCTCCCTCGCCTCGGAAATCTGAAGTTCGGAAATCAAGGTCTCCGGATCCTTCGGATTCTTATACACGCCTTCAATATCCGTAAGAAATGCCAGCTTTTCCGCATTCATGGCACGGGCAATAGCACAGGCCGCATCATCTGCATTGATGTTATAGGTGTGAAATCTTTCATCCATTCCCACCGGACACACAATGGGCAGGAAATCCTTCTCCAGAAGATCCCTCAGAATCTCTGCGTTAACCTCCGTTACCTCTCCTACAAAACCGATGTCCTCGCCATTAGAATATTTCTTGGTAACCTTCAGGAGTCCTCCGTCCTTCCCGCTCACTCCGATAGCACGCACTCCAAGTCCCTGAACCAGCTGCACCAGTTCCTTATTCACCTTACCCAGCACCATCTCTGCAAGCTCCATGGTGGCCTCATCCGTCACACGGAGGCCGTTGATAAACTTCGGCTCCATCCCTACCTTGCTGACCCACCGGCTGATTTCCTTTCCGCCGCCATGCACGATGATCGGTTTAAAGCCGACAAGTTTTAAAAGGGTCACGTCTTCAATTACCTGCTTCTTCAATTCCTCATCAACCATGGCGCTGCCACCGTATTTTACTACAATTACCTTCCGGTTAAAACGCTGGATGTATGGCAGTGCTTCGATCAGCACCTCCGCCTTATCCAGATACTTCTGCATACTCTGATCCATTTTTCTGCTCCTATCTAGCTTCTATAATCTGCGTTGATATCGATGTAGCCGTGCGTCAGATCACAGCCCCACGCCACGGCTGTCTGACCTCCCAGCTTTACGTCTGCAATAGCTGTGACTTCCGGCTCAGAGAGAATCTTGGTTGCTTCTTCCTCACTGTAATCCACAGCTGTACCGTTCTCTATAATCTGAATCTTCCCTGCCTTGCTTTCAAAGAACAGATCTACCTTCTCCGGATCAAACTGCGCCCCGGAATATCCCATCGCGCACAGGATCCTTCCCCAGTTTGCATCGTGTCCTGCAATGGCCGCCTTGGTCAGATTGGAGCATACGATGGCTTTCGCCAGAACCCTTGCCTGTTCTTTTGTATCTGCGCCGATTACCTTCGCCTCAAACAGCGCTGTTGCGCCCTCGCCGTCCCCGGCAATCTTTTTCGCCAGATATTCATTGATCACATGCAGCGCCTGCTTAAATTCTCCGTACTCTGCTGTTCCGTACTCGATCACCGGATTCCCTGCCATTCCATTTGCCAGAACGAGCGCCGTATCGTTGGTGGAGGTATCGCCGTCTACAGAAATCATATTATACGTATCCGCCACATCCTCGCTGAGAGCTTTCTGAAGAGCCTCCTTACTAATAACCGCATCTGTTGTGATGAATGCAAGCATGGTACACATATTCGGGTGGATCATGCCGGATCCCTTTGCCATACCGCCTATAGTCACTGTCTTCCCGCCGATCTGGATCGTTACCGCAAGCTCCTTCTCACAGGTATCTGTAGTCATAATGGCTTTCGCCGCCTCTGTTCCGTTTTCAAGAGAAGCATTTTTCTTTCCTGCCAGCGCTTCGATTCCGGCCGTCAGCCTGTCGATCGGCAGCTGCTTTCCGATGACTCCGGTAGAACCGATCAGCACCCCCTCTGCATCCACAGACAAATACTTTGCCGCCGCTTCTGCAGTCTCCTTACAATAGCCGAATCCTTCCGCTCCAGTACACGCATTGGCAATTCCAGAGTTTACAACGACAGTCTGTGATTTCTTTTCACTGTCAACCACCTGCTTATCCCACATTACCGGAGCCGCCTTTACCACATTGGTTGTAAAGGTTCCTGCCGTCTCACAGGGTACCTGGCTGTAAATCAATGCCATATCCGTACGGTTCTGATATTTAATCCCTGCCGCCGTGCTGGCCGCTTCAAATCCCTTTGCCGCTGTTACGCCGCCTTTGATGATCTCCATCTCTAATCTCCGCCTTTCCTTTTCTCTACTGCTCATTAAATGCTGTAATATTTTCCTCATTCAAGGTAAAATCATAATAATTCAAATCCTGTCTTTTCGTCCACCCAATGGTATTCCAGAACGCATTTCCCACATCATTCCTGGTAAATGCGATCAAACATACTTTATTAATGTGTTCCTCTTTCAGAGCTTCCATGGAAGCCACCACCATAGCCTTGCCAATACCTCGTCTGCGGTATGCAGCGTCTACGCATACATGGTAAAAGCAGCCTCTCCTCCCGTCGTGTCCACAGAGAATACTGCCCACAATCCTGCCGTCCTCCACGGCCACAACGCTGGTGGACGGATTCCGCTTCAAGAAACGCTCCACACCCTCTCTGGAATCGTCAATACTCCGGATTCCAAAACCGCGGATCTGCTTCCACAGGGCATATACCTCATCATAATCTTCTATTGTCATTATCCGAATCATAGATACCTCTTTCCAAGAATCTTCGCCAGAACCATTCCTATGGAAACATCGGAACAAGATTCAGTCCCTCTGCCTCATCCAATCCAAACATCAGGTTCATATTCTGCACTGCCTGTCCGGCCGCGCCCTTAACCAGATTGTCAATCGCGCCCATCATAATAATACGGTTTGTACGCGGATCGATCTTAAAGCTAATATCCACATAGTTGCTTCCTTCCACCCATTTGGTCTCCGGCAGCACACCCTCATCCAGCACGCGGACAAATTTCTCCTTCTGATAATATTTATCATAAATCTCTTTCACATCGGACCAGCTTACATCCTTTTTCAGAGACGCATATTCCGTTGCCAGGATTCCCCGGTTCATAGGAACCAGATGCGGCGTAAAACTGATCACCACCTTCTCCCCGGAAGCATACCCTAACTGTTCCTCTATCTCCGGCGTATGTCTGTGGGAAGCTACACCGTATGCCTTCATGTTCTCATTTACCTCGCAGAACAGATTCGAAAGCTTGGCCCCTCTTCCTGCTCCGGAGGTTCCTGACTTAGCGTCCACGATCAGCGTACTCATATCAATGATTCCCTCCTTTGCCAGCGGATAAGCTGTCAAAATAGAACAGGTCGTATAGCAGCCCGGGTTCGCAACCAGCCTTGCTCCCCGCACGTCCTCTCTGTTAATCTCGCACAGACCGTAAACAGCTTCCTCTATATATTGGGGGCTCTTATGCTCTATGCCGTACCATTTCTCATAGACAGACACATCCTTAATGCGGAAATCCGCGCTAAGATCCACAATCTTCGTCTTTGATAAAATATCTTCATTCACCAGCGATGCACACAGTCCCTGCGGCGTTGCCGTAAAAATAACGTCTGCCTGCTTTGCAAGCTCTTCCATATTATCATCCATGCATTTGGCATCTACAATCTGAAACATGTTCTGATATACTTCCGCATATCTCTTATCCACATAGCTTCTGGAACCATACCAAACAATTTCCACTTCTTTATGTCCTGTCAGGATCCGTACCAGCTCGCCTCCTGCATAACCGGTAGAACCAATAATACCAGCCTTAATCATCCTCATCTTTCCTTTCTTTACCTATATATAAAGAATACCACGACTTAGTTTATACCACTTTCAAATGTATGTAAAGCATTCTTTCAAATTTGTATAGGAACATTATTCTTCCTTTCGCGGTTCATAAGATACGGACAGTATCTTCTGCCGTCCTCAATACTTACACATTCTTTATGACGTATAATTATACATTATAAATGAATATTATGCAAGTGTATTTTTATTTCCATGCCAAAATTTTTATGTTGTCTTTTTTGCTTTCTTATGTTAATACATACTTATTCTATCTGAATACTTCAAATACCAATCTATTCTTCTTTAAATTCCTGCAGCGTCTGCACGAATCAAAAGAATACATTATTTTCAAAGGAGGAACTCTATGACCAACACGCCCGCTGACACATTACACTTTGCCGCCAACGACTCCTAGAAAAAAGGAATCCGGCGCGCCGCCCTTTGCGCTGACAAATATCAACCACAAAACATGTGTTCTGGATGTCCGCATCCTGCCGGATAACAATCAGCGGATCAACCTGAAAATGCATATTGGCATCCTGTCCGAGTCCCTAACCCCAAAAACGCTGGACATTCTATGCATTGTCATTGCATAATCCTTCTATTTTATACGACATATATGCATAATATACAATTTTATTCATTTCATTTATTTTCTGTTGCATATTTATAAAATTTGGTGTATAGTAGTCCTTGCGTAAATAATAGACATGTTATAATGAAATGAATATATGAGTCTGGAGGGATTTATCATGAAAGAAAAAGTTGTTCTTGCTTATTCAGGCGGTCTTGATACCACTGCTATCATACCCTGGCTGAAAGAGAATTTTGACTATGAAGTTATCTGCTGCTGTATTGACTGCGGGCAGGGCGAGGAATTAGATGGTTTGGAGGAGCGCGCCAAATTATCCGGCGCTTCCAAATTATACATAGAAGATATTGTTGATGATTTCTGCGACAATTACATTGTACCATGCGTTCAGGGACATGCGGTTTACGAGAATAAATATCTTCTCGGAACTTCTATGGCACGTCCGGCCATTGCAAAAAGACTGGTTGAAATTGCCAGAAAAGAAGGAGCCGCCGCAATCTGCCACGGCGCCACAGGAAAAGGAAACGACCAGATCCGATTTGAACTTGGCATTAAGGCTCTGGCTCCGGATCTTAAGATTATCGCACCATGGAGAATGACCGACGTATGGACCATGCAGTCCCGGGAAGACGAGATTGACTACTGTAAGGCGCACGGCATCAATCTGCCATTTGATGCAAGCCACAGCTACAGCCGCGACCGGAACCTGTGGCATATCAGCCATGAGGGCTTAGAGCTGGAGGATCCGTCCTGCGAACCGAATTACGAGCACCTTCTGGTTCTGGGCGTTACCCCGGAAAAGGCTCCGGATGAACCGGAATATGTGACCATGACCTTTGAAAAGGGCGTTCCGAAAAGCGTAAACGGCCAGGAAATGAAGGTATCTGATATCATCCGCAAATTAAACGAACTCGGCGGCAAGCACGGCGTCGGCATCATTGATATTGTAGAGAACCGGGTAGTCGGCATGAAATCACGCGGGGTATATGAGACTCCCGGCGGAACGATTCTCTACGAAGCTCATCAGCAGTTAGAGGAACTGGTATTAGACCGTGCAACCTATGAAGTGAAGGAAGAGATGGGCAACAAGCTGTCCCAGATTGTATACGAAGGCAAATGGTTCACACCACTGCGGGAAGCAGTTCAGGCATTTATAGAAAGCACACAGGAGTATGTGACTGGTGAAGTTAAGTTTAAACTTTACAAGGGAAATATTATCAAAGCCGGTACTACCTCTCCGTATTCACTTTACAGCGAATCACTTGCAAGCTTCACAACCGGAGATTTATACGACCATCACGATGCTGACGGATTTATCAATCTGTTCGGACTTCCGCTGAAGGTCCGCGCTATGGTAATGCAGGAAAACGAAACAGGCAGATAATTCTTATTCGGGCAGAGTTTACTTCAGACACAAAAGGATGCTGTAGATAGATTACAGCATCCTTTTGCTATTCCCAGCATAAAATTCAAATATATGCATATATATAGCATACAATCTATTTTTTCCATAAAATATCCCATTTTTCAGGAGGTTTCACACATGGTTCCTGTAATCGGCATCGTAAGCTGCGGTTTTATAGAGGAAAAACAATTCGTAAGCCAGCCTTATATCCACGCCATTGAAAATTCCGGCGGACTCCCCATAATAATTCCATGCACAAGAGCGGTTCCACGACATCCATCCCTGCAGTTCTGTGATGCATTTCTTTTCTGCGGGGGAGATGATATCACACCGTTACTCATGGGCGAAGACCCTTCTCCGGAAAACGGAACCACCGACTTAAAAACTGATTTTTTTCATCTTAAACTCATGAAAACAGTTCTCGCCTCCGGCCGGCCGGTGCTTGCCATCTGCCGGGGCATGCAGATTTTAAATATAGCCATGGGCGGCAGTATTTATCAGGATGCATCCCTGTACCCGAAAGTACATATCAGCCATATCCAGCACTCCAAAAAACGAAGCGATATTTCCCATAAGGTTTTCTTTCAAAAACCTAGTATACTATATAATATTTACGGAGAATACGCCTTTACCAATAGTTTTCACCACCAGTACATCAAACATCCAGCCTCTCATCTTATCCCTGCCGGAAGAACCTCCGATCAGGTAATCGAGGCTCTGGAGGCAGACTGCCATCCCTTCCTTATCGGTGTTCAATGGCATCCGGAATGCATGTATGATACTTCTGCCGGTGCCCGCAGGCTTTTTGACCGTTTTATCCATACAACATCCGAAATGCAGCACTAAAGACTGTAAACACAGATAATGGCGGTAAATAGAACTGCCTTCCTATCCTTATTCATATAATTTCTGGAAAAAAATGTCTGGCTTCTCGAATTTCTTCCACACATAGTTTCCGCATTCTTCTGACATACTATTCTTGTACAGCGGAGCATTCCGCAAATGCCACATTATGAAAGGAGGATTTCTCATGTCAGAAATATCAGTATTGGATCTTCAGAATCTTCGTCATTTAATCGGAGGCTATGACAACAGCCATTGCAAGATGACAGAATATGCAAGCCAGAGTAAGGATCCTGAAATCAAAAAGTTATTTACCGATGCAGCCAATTCTGCAATGAAAAACAAACAGGATTTGATGAAATTCTTATAGGTACAAGGAGGTAAGAAGCATGTTAAGTGAAAAAACAATGGTTGTGGATGCCCTGAACGGAGTGAACGGCGAGCTCTCCCGTTTTGGGGAAATGATTCCGCAGACTGAAAATAAGGAGCTCAAGCAGTGTTTGAAGCAGATCCGTAATGAGTGCGAAATGTCACAGGAGAAATTATTCCAGACAGCCCGCGAAAAGAGTTACTATGTACCGGCTGAAATGGCATCCCGCAAGGAGATCGACCATGTGAAGTCCGTTATCACCCAGTTAGCCATGAAATAGCTTTCGCTTTCACCTGTGCGGCTCGTCAGGCGGCAGACGTTCCGAAACAGCCGCACAGTGAAAACAGATTCCCGCCGTCATCTAAGAAAATGAATAAAACAACCGTAAACATTTCATATTTGTTGTTCGATTTCACGAAAATAGTGATTGTTTAATTTTATTTTGCAGGAAAGCATTGACGATTCTTCAATTTATGGTAAAATAATACACGTTGAGTAAATGAATATTGGAGGATGCGAAAAAGTGGCAGCATACAAGGATTTATCAAAGAAAGAATTATTATCACTAAAAACAGATCTCGAAAAAGAATTTAAAAAAGTAAAGGCAAAGGGCATCAAGCTTGACATGTCCAGAGGAAAGCCGTCAAACGAGCAGCTCAATCTGTCCATGGAGATGATGGACGTCCTTACCAGCGAGTCTGATCTGGTATGCACGGAAGGTGTAGACTGCCGCAACTATGGCGTATTAGACGGTATTCAGGAGGCCAAACAGCTTCTTGCGGATATGATGGAGGTACCGAAGGATAACATTGTAATCTTTGGGAATTCCAGCCTGAATATTATGTATGATACAATTGCACGCTCCATGACCCACGGCGTTATGGGAAGCACCCCCTGGTGCAAACTGGACAAGGTCAAATTCCTGTGTCCGGTTCCGGGATATGACAGACATTTTGCTATTACAGAATATTTCGGTATTGAGATGATCAACGTTCCTATGACTCCTACCGGGCCGGATATGGATATTGTAGAGAAGCTTGTAAGCTCTGACCCGGCCATCAAGGGAATCTGGTGTGTGCCAAAATATTCAAACCCCCAGGGAATTACATATTCCGACGAAACCGTGCACCGCTTTGCCAAATTAAAGCCCGCCGCAGAGGACTTCCGAATTTACTGGGATAATGCTTACGGCATCCATCATTTATATGAAGACAAACACGACTACTTGATTGAGATTTTCATGGAGTGTAAAAAGGAAGGTCATCCAGACATGGTATACAAATTTGCCTCCACTTCCAAAATCAGCTTCCCGGGTTCCGGTATTGGCGCCATTGCGGCATCCGATGCCAATTTGGCAGATATCCGAAAGCAGATGAGGATTCAGACCATCGGCCATGATAAGTTAAATCAGCTCCGCCACGCAAGATATTTTGGAGATATCCACGGCATGGTAAAGCACATGAGACGCCACGCAGATATTCTGCGCCCCAAGTTTGACACCGTTCTAAATACACTGGAATCAGAACTGGGCGGACTGGAGATCGGCTCATGGCTGGCGCCCCGGGGAGGCTACTTTATTTCCTTCGATGCGATGGAAGGCTGTGCGAAGGCTATCGTTGCCAAGGCAAAGGAGGCCGGGCTTGTTATGACTGATGCCGGCGCAACCTTCCCTTACGGAAAGGACCCGAAGGATTCCAATATCCGTATTGCACCCTCCTATCCGACGCCGGAAGAGCTCCACGAAGCCGCAAAGATATTTGTCCTCAGCGTCAAGCTGGTGAGCATCGATAAATTATTAGAAAGCAAGTAACATGATGCATGTCAAATCACAATATATCATGTTTCATTGTACAAAATGGCTGACCGTAAATGGTCAGCCATTTTGCATATTTTATCTCAGCCTGCTATTTCTGTACAATATTGATGATCCTTCCCGGAACATAAATCTCTTTTACAATATTCCCGGTCAGCTTACCTGCAATTGCCGCCTTTCCTGCCGCCAGTGCATCCTCCTTTGATGCATCTGCCGCAATCTTGATTACAGATTTGGTCTTTCCGTTAATCTGTACTGCAATCTCGATTTCATCATCCTTCATTGCTCCTTCATCATACATCGGCCATCCGGCTGTAAATACAGACTCTGTTCCGCCAAGCTGTTCCCAGATCTCCTCTGCAATATGCGGGGCAAACGGAGCAAGCAGAACTGCCATATTTTTCAGCGTTTCTATATCAATGCCGCCTGCCTTTTTTGCAATGTCAGTCAGCTTATTAGTATTCTCCATGAATCCGGATATTACCGTATTCAGGCTGAAGTTCTCCAGACGGGTGGTCACATCATAAATCAGCTTATTGCGGACCTTGAGCATCTCCTTGTCTGCCTGGATATTCTTATCCTTGCTGTCCATCACAAGATTCCATACCTTCTTTAAGAATCTGGATACACCGTCAATTCCTCTGTCATCCCACTCAGCATCCAGCTCCGGCGGACCCACAAACAGCTCATACATTCTCAGAGAATCGCAGCCATAGTCACGTACCAGATCATCCGGCGATACCACATTTCCCTTGGACTTGCTCATCTTGATGCCGTTCTTTCCGGTGATCATTCCCTGATTAAACAACTTCTGGAACGGCTCGTCAAAATCGATCACACCGATGTCACACAGGAACTTGGTGTAGAACCGGGAGTACAGAAGATGCAGCACCGCATGCTCCACACCTCCGATATACATATCGACCGGAAGCATCTCGTCTGCCTTCTCTCTGGACACCAGCTCTTTCCTGTTGTGATTATCCACATAGCGCAGGAAATACCAAGAGGAGCCGGCCCACTGAGGCATGGTATTGGTCTCTCTTTTTGCAGGCTTGCCACAGCACGGACAGGTGGTATTCACCCACTCCTCAATCCCTGCCAGCGGAGATTCTCCGGTTCCTGTCGGCTCATAGGAATCCACATCCGGAAGCGTCAGCGGCAACTCCTCCTCCGGCACCGGCACACACCCGCAGTCCGGACAGTGTACGATCGGAATCGGCTCTCCCCAATAACGCTGACGGGAAAATACCCAGTCACGCAGCTTATAATTTACCGTTGCACGGCCAATGCCCCTCTTCTCAATGATATGCGGAGCTTCCTTTTTCAGGACAGCCGACTCCATACCATTCCACTCACCGGAATTGATCATTTTGCCGGATGCCTCGGTATAGGCTTCTGTCATATTCTCAATCTCTTTCCCGTCTTTTGCAATAACCTGAACGATCGGGATACCGAATTTCGTTGCAAATTCAAAATCTCTGTCATCATGGGCCGGTACACACATGATTGCTCCTGTACCATAATCTGCCAGTACATAATCCGACAGCCATATCGGCGTCTTCTCACCGTTTAACGGATTCACCGCATAGCTTCCGGTAAATACGCCGGTCTTCTCTTTATCCTGCATGCGGTCAACATTGGACTTCATGGACGCATCGTAAATGTATTTCTCGACAGCTTCCCGCGTCTCATCCGTTGCCAGCTTCGCCGCCAGCTCATGCTCCGGAGCAAGCACCATAAAGGTAGCGCCGTACAGAGTATCCGGCCTGGTCGTATAGACCGTAATCTTCTCATCCATGCCGTCTACCGGGAAGTCAACCTCTGCACCGTAGGACTTGCCGATCCAGTCCGTCTGCATCTTCTTAACCTTCTCCGGCCAGTCAAGCTTATCCAGATCCTTCAGCAGACGCTCCGCATAAGCAGTGATCTTTAACATCCACTGGCGGAGGTTCTTCTTGGTAACCTCTGTGCCGCAGCGCTCGCACTTACCATTAACTACCTCTTCATTGGCAAGGCCTGTCTTGCAGGACGGACACCAGTTGATCGGGAACTCCTTCTCGTATGCAAGTCCTTCCTTGAACATTTTTACAAAAATCCATTGAGTCCACTTATAGAACTCCGGATCTGTAGTATTCACTTCCATATCCCAGTCATAGAGAGCCGCAATCTCATTAATCTGCTTCTTGATATTCGCCACATTCTGAGCCGTAGACTTCGCAGGATGAACGCCCATCTTAATTGCATAGTTCTCTGCCGGCAGGCCGAACGCATCCCATCCCATAGGATGAACCAGATAATATCCCTGCAGCAGCTTATATCTGCTCCATACATCGGAAATCACATAGCCCCTCCAGTGTCCTACATGAAGACCGTTTCCTGACGGATACGGAAACATATCCAGGCAGTAGTACTTCTGCTTCTTATTACCGTCCTTGTCTGTCTTAGGGTTCACCGGGTTCTTCTCCCAGTTCTCTCTCCATTTCTTTTCGATTGCCTTATGATTATAAACAATCCTCTGTGCCATAATTTTCCTTCCTTTCCTTTTATATAAAAAAATGTACCCAGTTCATCCTCCCTGCATGTTTTTATCACATGGGGAACAAAGTTTCCTAATACGATGAAAAAGCCCTTCATCCCGCAAGAGACGAAAAGGCTTGATTTCCGTGGTACCACTCTTATTCACGCGGCTAAGCCGCGTGCACTCGCTGCTTCTATAACGGGAAGTCCCGCTGCCAGCTCATAAACCTTCTATACTTCTATTCACCGACAGAACTCCGAGGCGAGTTGGGAGATTACGCTTCTGCCTTGCACCACCCGGCAGTTCTCTGAAAACGATAGGCTCTTACTACTCCTCTTCTCTGTTTTTCTCTATTTTCTTAGATACGCATTATTATAAGTAGAAACAGAGAAGAAGTCAAGCAGTTTCGCCGATTCGTTACGATTGTCCAGCGCATTCCTGACCCGCCGATTCCAACCCATCTGCAATTAATTCTTTTTTTAGTTGTCCCGCATGTCTCTTTCGTGTATAATGGACTTATAGAATTTGAGCGGTAAAGTTACTCAAAAATATCTACATAAAGGAGTTGTTTCCAATGGTAAATTTATTAACAGGCCCAAAAGGCAGCGGAAAGACACAGAAGATGATGGATCTTGCCAACGAGCAGGTAAAGGCCTGCAAGGGTAATCTTGTATTTTTAAAGAACAGCCACCGCGATACAAGGAATGTAGGCTTTTCCATTCGCGTGGTATGTATGGACGACTATCCGGCAATTACAAACACAGACGGTTATATCGGCTTCTTATATGGAATGTACAGTGCAAATCATGATTTAGAATGCGTATTTATCGACGGTCTTATGAAGCAGACAGAATTTAGTCTGGAGAAGATACCGGTATTTGTTGCAAGGTTAAAGCAGCTCTCTGCCGAGTGCGGTGTTGATTTCTATGTAAGCCTCAGCGCAAAGCAGGAAGAACTGACTGACGAGGCATTCCAGGGCTGTAATTTTATAGCTTAATATGCCGCAAGAGATTCCCGCAGGATATTTCTGTTGCAAATCATCACAAAACAGAACCCCTCAGAGCAGCTCATCAGCTCCGAGGGGTTCTTTGTATCTTCTTTTCCTGCCCTCAGTGTACTTAAGATATACTTAGCACAGGCTTTCATATAATAGCACGATCAGCGGCATACTGATAATACAGAATATCACCGACATCACATTAATCACGCTGGCATATCTGGCATCCCCGTCATAAATCTGCGTGATCTGTGTCACCATTACCGCCGCAGGAGCACTGGCCGCCAGAAGGGACACCAACAGAATATTCTCAGCATCCGCATGAATACCCGTCCGAACTACAGACGCAAACAACACTGCGACGATTACCGGAAATATAACCAGCCGGAACGCACTGATCAGATACGGACGCTTCCGCGTAAACACCCACCTCAGATCCATATTTCCAATCAGCATCCCCACCACCAGCATACTGACCGGACCAATCGCACCGCCAAACCCATCAACCGCGCTCTCCAGCACCTTCGGAATCCGGATTCCGGTGAGAAACAATACAAGTCCGATGACAATTGCTATGATATTAGGATTCAGAATAATATCTTTCAGACGGCCGCTTCCTTTCCCGCCGCTTAGAAGAGACCGCATATGCGTCCATGTCAGGATCGTTGAAACCATCATATAAGCACAGGTATAAAAAACCCATTCCTCTCCCATTACAAAAGACACCAGCGGTACGATCAGATTCCCGCAGTTGGAATAAATCATAGACGCGCATTCAATCGGCGTCAAATGCAGCGGCCTGACCAGCAGGCGGCATCCTGTCGTAAATATAAGCTGTGCCGCCACAGCAGCTGCCGCCGCCAGCGCCATCCCTTTCAGCTTCTCTGCCGTAAAATCTATCTGAAACGACTTAATGATCACACAGGGCGACAGCACATAGGCAGTCAGCCAGGAAATAACCTTACTGTCATCCTCTCTCAATATCTCATATCTCACGATCAGCAGGCCGGCAAATGCAACCAGAAAAAGAACCCCGATCTGCCCGGCCAGCAGTATACTTAATCTCATGTAACTTCACTCTCATCCCTAACAGCCAGACAGTCCAGTCTTTCAACTGAACTGTCCGGCATCTGTCTTATCTGCTTCTTTGAATTATTTTACTTCTTTTACTGATAATACTATATTCGTCTCATCTCCCTCTTTATATTCCAGGGTAATTTCCTGTCCCGCATCATACCGGATAATATCGATATAATCTGCCACAGGCACGTCAAATATAGCATCCGAGCCTTCTACCATCAGATAATAATGGGAATTGCCATCGATAACACTCTGGGCAATCTTTTCAATCCTGCCCGTAATGGACAGCACCTCTCTGGTATCCTCCGCAGTTTCCTTAATTCCATTAGTATATAAAAGCTTCAGATAACTCTCCTCGCACTCGCTGACCGTATCACCGATTGCCACGATCTGATACTTCTGGACATTTACCAGCGCATATTTCTTAACCAGACCCGCATCATCCTTCAGGGCAATAAAATATGTGGGCTCATCCTGAAGGTTCAAAAGCAGCGGGAAGGTAGCTGTATAATGGAGATTCTGTACCTGTCCTTCCGCAGACTCCATCGCCGCCGCCTCGGTTGCTCCTTCCACCTCATAATACTTTGTTTCCATGGTACGCTGGTTTGACAGCATAAATCCCACATTGGACTGGTCGCCATTTACCGAAGTGACACCTGTATACATCCATACATCATCATCCAGAGCCAGATAGTTATAGCCTGAGGTAGTCCGCAGACAGTCTCTCTGTCCTAATACACTGTTCAGGAAGCCATGCTTTAAGGTTCCGTAATAGTCAAACAGATCCACCAGAAGGTCTGCGGAATATGCACGGTCAATCCACTGAGGCGCCTCATCAATCTCATAAGCCTCGCATTCTCCCGTCACCGCATTACAGAGTACCACCTTTCCTACTGTCTCCCCGCCAAACAGCCCGATATTAAACTTCTTCACCGGTGCGATCCAGTACGGTACACCGTCATCGTCAATCTCAAAGCTCAGGGTCCCAAATATATAAGTAGGATATTGAAACCTCAGATGCCGGTAAATATTGCGGTTCAGATACTCGCTGGCAGAATATTTGATCCCCTCCTCCAGCTTCACCAGCTCCGTATTCTGGCTGGCCATATCAATACGGATATACGCAGGAATCCCCTCCGACTGATTCGTGATCCACTTGATAAAGCTTGCATATTTTAACGGTGTCACCCGCACCGGCCGCTCCTTATAATTGATCTGGCTGTAAATATCATCGGCCTCAAACTGGGATACCATATCTACCATGCTTCCCATCTTCCGGTCTCCAAGAATTTCCGCTGTATCCTTATCCAGAAGAGGCACCTTATCAAACGAGATCTCCTCCACATCATCTGCGAAGTTTCCTTCTTTCACAGTCATCAGCTTCTGATACTTCTTAGCATTCACGATCGGAGAAGATAAGATGCTTCCAATCACATAGACCACTCCAATCGCAAGCAGAAGCCCGATCAGCGCTCTTGCCGTCTTCGATTCCCGGATCTCCTGCGGCCGCATCCTCTTGCGGACGATATACCATGCCAGTATTACCACAACAAAGCCCAGGATAAAAAACCACGTATCCGAAGAGTGAATATTAATCGCAGGCAGGGAAACATAATAATACAGGCCTGCCAGAATCACCAGTACAATTGCAATCGTAACCTTTTTGGTTGTTTTCATTTTCCATTTGTCCTTTCATAGAGCATAATTTCATTGCTGCTTAATTTTCATAGCATTATAACACTTTTATCCCGCCTCTTCAAGGCATAGCAGCAATACAGACACGGAAGCTGTACACATGAGGCTGTACACAATTAATATACGACAGCCGCAGTCCGGGATCTGCCCAGACTGCAGCTAAGGAAGCGCTGATTATATTTCGGGATTATCTTCTTATATCATAATTCATATTCATCAGATTTTTAATCGTCTGCACATCATCCGTTATATTACCATCTCCATGAATGGTGTGCTTGATCACACTGCTTGCAACGGCAAAATTCACTGTATCCTCCGGCGGATAATTTTTCATCATAGCATAAATCAATCCGCCGGCAAATGCATCCCCGCCGCCCACACGATCCAGAATATGAAATGTATGGGTTTTGCTTTCGCAGGTTTTTCCCTGATACCACATATATGCCTTCAGGCTGTTTTCACTTCCGCTGTGGGCATAGCGCACATGCCTGGCAATACACTTTATATTAGGATACTGTGAGATAAACTCCCGGAAGACCGCATCCTGCTGTTCCATACTTGGATGAAACGGAATACCCTCCTTACAATCCGTTCCGTCCGGTCCGGGAAGGTGGTATGGCTCAATCCCCAGCAATACATCCACATACGGCAGGCATCTGGTGCAGTAATCCCTCGCCTCCTCCCAGCTCCAGAGAGTACTTCGGAAATTACCGTCAAAGCTTACCGTTATATCCATTTTCCGGGCAGCCTCCAGACACCGCAGGATCAGCTTCCGGGGGCCTTCCCCCAGCGCCGGTGTGATTCCAGACAGATGAAGCCAGTCATATCCCGATAGCAGCGCTTCCACATCAACCTTGGAAAAATCATATTCCGTCATTGCGCTGTGCTTCCGGTCATAAATCACCTTGCTGGCGCGGATTCCGTACCCCGTCTCCAAAAAATAGGTTCCCAGCCGGTGAGTAGGCACTTCTTCCTTTGACACATGTATCACCGGTGTACAATGCACATCATTGCTCCGCAACATCCGGACCGCGCTCTTGCCAAGACTATTATCCGGCACTACCGTAAAGAATGTACTGTCTATTCCCAGATTAGCCAGAGCCAGGGCAATATTCGCCTCGCTTCCGCCATAGCTCGCCTGAAAGCTGCCCGCCATACGTATTTTTCCATAATCAGGCGGCGTCAGCCGGAGAAGCACCTCTCCAATTGTAATAAATTTCATGGCTTATACTCCTTCTGTCTACTTTTCATATAGTTATCAGCGCTGTACCCGGGCTCCTGCGCCGCCCATAATGGCTTCAACCTCTTTTCTGCTTGCCATCGTGGTGTCTCCGGGCGTCGTCATTGCCAGAGCTCCGTGAGCCGCTCCATAATTCACCGCTGTTTCAGCATCTCCTGTAGTCATCAAGCCGTAAATCAGCCCCGATGCAAAGGAATCTCCGCCGCCCACGCGGTCTAAGATCTCAAGGCCCTTGTAATCCTTAGCCTTGTATATTTCGCCGTCTGCCCAGCAGATTGCGCTCCAGTCATTGACCGTTGCCGTCTTTACTGTCCGCAGCGTAGTAGCCACAGCCTTAAAATTCGGATATGCCGCAGCCGCCTCATTGATCATCTTACGGTAACCGTCCAGATTCAGTTCCTTCAGATTCTCATCATTTCCCTCAATCTCAAAACCAAGACAGGCCGTGAAGTCCTCCTCGTTTCCAATCATCACATCCACATATTCCGCAATTTCCTTATTGATCTCCTGTGCCTTTGCCTGACCGCCGATGGCGCTCCACATAGACGGACGGTAATTCAAATCGTAGGAAACGATAGTGCCGTATTTTTTCGCAGTCTTAATTGCCGCAAGCACCGTCTCGCAGGACTGCTCGGAGAGCGCCGCATAGATACCGCCGGTGTGCAGCCAGCGCACTCCCAGCTCTCCAAAAATATATTCAAAATCAAAATCCTCCGGCGACGCTTTGGAAATCGCAGTGTTTGCCCGGTCAGAGCAGCCCACTGCACCCCGGATGCCGTAGCCGCGTTCGGTAAAATTAATCCCGTTCCGGCAGACTCTTCCGATTCCATCCGTCTTCATCCATTTAATCAGAGAGGTATCCACTCCGCCCTGAAGAATGAAGTCTTCCATCAGCATTCCCACTTCATTATCCGCAAAGGCAGTAAGAATGGCAGTATTCATGCCAAAGCACCTGCGCAGCCCTCTTACCACATTGTATTCGCCGCCGCCCTCCCAGGCACGGAAGCTTCTTGCCGTACGGATACGGCCCTCCCCCGGGTCAAGCCGGAGCATGACCTCTCCGAGGGATACTGCGTCATATTTACATTCATTACCGGGTCTTAAATTCATCTTCATTTCCTCCTACTTAATCCCGTCCGCGGATTTCCTTCACAAGCGCCGCCGCTTCCCTTGTCATTTCACAGATTTTGTCAAACTCTCCTGCTTTGATCAGATCTCCCTTAACCATCCAGCTTCCGCCGCAGCACAGAATTTTGTCACAGCTTAAATACTCCTTCAGATTCTTTGCGCTCACTCCGCCTGTAGGCATGAATTTTAACATGGTATAAGGCGCCGCCAGCGCTTTAATAGTAGACACGCCCCCAAACTGCTCTGCCGGAAAGAATTTCACAACCTTAAGTCCCCTTTTTACTGCCTGAGCCGCCTCTGACGGAGTAATGCATCCCGGAAATACAGGGATCTTACGCTCGATACAGTAATCCACGATCTCCGGGTCAAATCCGGGACTGACGATAAATTTTGCCCCGGCCCGGACCGCGCAGTCCGCCTGCTCCGTTGTAAGCACGGTACCTGCACCCACCAGCATCTCCGGAAAATTCTCCGCCATTTTACGAATTGATTCTTCCGCCGCAGCTGTGCGGAATGTAACCTCCGCACAGGGCAGTCCTCCTTTGATCAAAGCTTCTGCCAGCGGCAGGGCATCCTCTGCATTCTCCAGTACAACAACCGGCATTACGCCAAACTTTTCCAGCATCTTTTCCATGATTCCCATCTCCTAATCTTATTTGTCATATTCCAAATAGGCGCCCTTCATCGGACTTGCCGCCAGCTCGCTGAACAGACGCAATACACCCTTCTGATACTTTGGCGGGCGCGGCTTCCAGCCTTTCCTTCTCTCAGCAAGCACCTCGTCAATCTCTTCCATAGACTTCCGTTCGCCTGCAACTCCGACAATATTCAGCTTCCGCTCAAATACATCAATCTCTATCAGATCCCCTTCTTCAACCAGCGCAATCGGCCCGCCGTCAACAGCCTCCGGACTGCAGTGTCCGATTACCGGTCCTGTAGATGCGCCCGAAAAACGGCCGTCAGTAATCAGCGCAATGCTGCGCCCCAGCTCCTTGTCGCTGCTGATCGCCTCTGAGGTATAGAACATCTCTGGCATTCCGCTTCCCCTTGGTCCTTCGTAGCGGATAAATACCGCATCCCCTTTTTTAACCTTGTGCTTTAACACCGCATCCAGACATTCTTCCTCACTGTCAAAGGGCCTAGCCCGAAGAACCGCCTTGTACATCTCCGGCGGGCAGGCTGTATGCTTGATCACAGCCCCCTCCGGTGCAAGGTTTCCCTTCAGTACCGCCACGCTTCCATTGGTTCCGATTGCCTGATCGTAAGGACGGATAATGTCCTCCTTCGTCACATTCACCCCGTAACGCTTATTAAAATCCTCCAGCCAGCGGCTACATTTCTCATAGAATCCATTTTCCTTCAGCTCTTTCAGATTCTCTCCCAGTGTCTTTCCGGTCACCGTCATAGCATCCAGATGCAGATGCTCCCTGATCTCCTCCATAATTGCCGGCACACCGCCTGCATAGTAGAACACCTCAGCAGGCCAGCGCCCTGCCGGACGGATATCCAGCAGATAGTGTGCGCCCCGGTGCAGCCTGTCAAAGGTATCTCCGGTAATCTCAATACCAAATTCATGTGCCAGCGCCGGAAGATGCAGCAGGCTGTTGGTGCTGCCGGAAATGGCGGCATGAACCAGAATCGCATTCTCAAAGCTCTCCATCGTCACAATATCGCTCGGCTTCATACCCGGCATCGTTGCAAGCCTCACAGCCTGCTGTCCAGCCCTGTACGCATATGCCTTAAGGTCCGGGCTCACTGCTGGCATCAGGGCGCTTCCCGGAAGCGCAAGGCCAAGCGCCTCTGCCATAATCTGCATTGTAGAAGCTGTTCCGATAAATGAGCAGGCGCCGCAGCTAGGGCAGGCATTGCATTTCGCCCAATCCAGCTCCTTCTCATCAATCTCCCCCCGCTCATACTGCGCACTGTACATGCCCAGCTGCTCAAGCGTCAGCATCTGCGGGCCTGCATTCATAGTTCCTCCCGGCACTACCACTGCCGGAATATCCACTCTGGCAAGCCCCATCAGATTCGCCGGCATTCCCTTATCACAGCTGGCAAGATACACTCCGCCGTCAAAGGGTGTTGCATTTGCATGGATCTCTATCATATTCGCTATCATTTCCCGGCTTGCAAGGCTGTAATTAATTCCGTCTGTCCCCTGACTCTCGCCGTCACAGATATCTGTAGCAAAATATCTTGCTCCATAGCCGCCCGCGGCCGCCACGCCCTTCCGTACCTCTTCTACCAATTCATCCAGATGTCCGCTTCCCGGATGGCTGTCGCCAAATGTACTTTCAATCATAATCTGGGGTTTCGCAAGATCCTCCGGCTTCCATCCGGTCCCGATACGGAGCGGATCAAGCTCCGGCGCAAGCTTACGCATTTCCTGACTAACTAATTTCATACTATTCCTCCTGTTCCCGTTTCTTATACAATGCAAAGACTGCTTTCTTGTCTCTTATGCAAAGAACGAAATAATCAAAGCTACGATAAATCCTGTTCCTCCAACCAGAGTCTCCATGATCGTCCATGTTTTCAACGTTGTCTTTTCGTCTAATCCAACCAGTGATTTTACCAGCCAGAAGCCGGAATCATTGAAGTGTGAGCATACGGTAGCTCCTCCTGCCACTGCCATTACAACACATGCCAGATACAAAGGCGACAAATCCGCAATTCCCGGCAGCGCCGCGATAATTCCTGCCGCCATTGTCATGGCTACCGTTGCAGAACCTACGCAGATACGGACCAAAGCCGCCACAACAAATGCGATCAGCACGATCGGAAGATTTGCAGAGGATACTGCGTTCCCGATCACGTCGCCAAGTCCTGAATACTGCAGCATATACCGCAAAACACCGCCGCAGGCAGTAACCAGAAGAATCAGGCCCGTAGGCTCCAATGATTTTGTCATGATCTTCTCAAGTTCAGGCAGCGTATATCCATGCTTTGTTCCAAGGAGGTACATTGCCGCCAGCGTCGCAAGCAATAATGCCATAAACGGCTGTCCCAGAAATGAAAGGACTGGTTCTACCCCTGCCATCGCCGGTACAACACCGGCAATAGACTTTAATACAATCAATACCAGCGGAATCAAAATAATTCCCACAACGGTTCCAAAGCCCGGAAGCTTCGATTCATCAAATTCTTCCTGATTCGCAATATGCTCTGGAACAGGCACATAATATTTCTTACCGCAGATGGAGCCCCAAACTGGCCCGGAAACAACCATTGCTACAAAGCCGCACAGAACACCGATCACGATTACAATTCCAAGATCCACATCCAGCATGGTTGCAACCAATACCGGACCCGGTGTAGGCGGGATAAATGCGTGTCCAACTGCAAGACCGGCAAGAAGGGGAACCGCATAAAACAAGGATGACCGCTTCGTCTTCTTCGCCAGCGAAAATGCCAGTGGAATCAGAATGATCAAACCGGCGTCAAAGAAAACCGGCATCGCAATCACAAGACCTGTAATACCCAGCGCCCAGGCCGCTTTCTGATCGCCAAATTTATTTACCATCGTAACGGCCAGCGTCTGCGCACCGCCCGATGCCTCCAGTATCGCTCCGAACATAGACCCCAGACCGACCAGCAGGGCAATCCCCTTCAGGGTGAGACTGATACCGTCATCCACCGCCGTTACAATATCCTCAAATGGCATTCCCGCAATCATGCCAATCGCAACAGCTCCGATCAAGATCGACAGCATTGCATGAATCTTAAACTTAATAATTAACACCAATAGGATAGCCAATCCTATCACTGCGGCCAAAATCAGCCTCGTAGAATTTAAAGTTGCCGTAGCTTCCATTTTCGTACCTCCTCATGATTCTCTTTTTTTGTTTTAAACATCTGACGTCTTATGTTTTTATGATTGAATTATACAAAATCCCATCTTCTTTGTAAATACATCTGATGTATTTTGTTTTCTTTCTATCTTTTGCATAAAAAAAGAACCTGTTTTCCACAAAAACAAGCTCTTTTTTATGCAATTTCACTATATTCCTTTTAATATCAATGCCTTTTCCTGTGTACGGACTCCTAATACATCAGATGTCTCTTTCCAAAACCAAGCTGCCTTCTCAAACCCCCTGCCCTTTTCCTGCATCCTGCACTTCTTTTATCTGCATTAACATCTGACGATTATAGGTCAGGTGCATGATGGAAGCATATCTGGCTCCGGCGCAGTCCCCTTTTTCGATAGCCTCCACAATCGCTCTGTGGGTATAGATGGTTTCCTGCAGCAGCTTCCGCTTCGTAAGGTTTACAAAGGACATAACAGAACTCTGGATAATCGGCTGAAGGATCTCTATCACCCGGTTCTTGCTGCATTTCGCTATATAGGTGTGAAATTCCATATCCTTATTCGCATGGTTCTTCCCCGAAACAAACAGTTCCTCCGTCTCATCACACAGCTTCTTTAGCTGCTGCTTGTCTTCCTCCGCCGCATGTTCCGCCGCAAGAGCCGCAACATTCGGCTCAATCATCAGACGTACCTCCACCAGCTCCAGCGCCAACTCGTATTTGTCCGAAAACTGGGAAAATCCCAGCGGGTCATCCTCCAATTTATTCGTGCTGACCACATAGGTTCCCGAACCCCGGCGCACCTCCAGAATCCCCTGAGACACGAGGCTCTTCACCGTTTCGCGGATCGTACTCCTCCCCACGCCGAATCTCTCGGCAAGCTCATATTCATTCGGAATCTTCTGGCCGATTTCAACCGGCTCCTTTAAAATATAATTCATCAGCTCATCCTCAACCTGGGAGGCAAGCAGCTTTTTATTCATCTTTTCAAACTGATACATCCTATTCTCCTTCTCATAATGTCTCCTGTCCAATCAGACATCAGACCTTTGCAATTCATCATATCATTTTTCCTGAATAAACTCAACCAGCAGCAAAGAGTAATCTCAATTTATACATGCCTTGGAGCCACAGTTAGCAGTTAGTTCGTTGGAATGTTGCCACGCCTTGTCTCCTATGCTGTAGTTTTCTCCGGTGAGCCGGACAGCTGTCGGAACTGTGACTCCAAGGCATGTATAAATAATCGGGGATGTGCCCGAAAGCACATCCCCTTAAAACCACTTTTATTCTTCCGCCGCACGTTTTGCAATCTCTGCTTCCTGCACGTCAGACGGCGCCTGCTCATAGCGGGCAAATTCATACTCGTAGGTACCTCTGCCGCCTGTCATAGAGCGGAGCACGGTACAGTATCCAAACATACCCGTCATCGGTACGTCTGCCTCAATCGCAGTCCTGCCTCCGCCTACCGGATTCATACCGAGCACCCGGCCGCGGCGCTTATTCAGGTCGCCCATTACATCACCGGTATAATCATCCGGAACCGTTACCTTCACGGATGCGATCGGCTCTAGCAGAACCGGCCCGGCCTCCATAAAGCCTTTCTTAAATGCCTGGATCGTTGCTGTCTTAAATGCCATCTCCGAAGAATCTACCGGATGGTAAGATCCATCGTACAGAGTCGCCTTCACACCCACTACCGGATATCCTGCCAGAGGTCCTTTCAGGACAGATTCCTGAAGACCTTTCTCTACAGCCGGGAAGTAGTTCTTCGGAACCGCTCCGCCTACTACAACCTCTTCAAATACATAAGGCGTTTCCAAATCTCCTGACGGCTCGAATTTCATCTTAACATGGCCGTACTGTCCATGTCCGCCGGACTGTTTCTTATACTTGGTATCCACATCCGAATTCTTCTTCAATGTCTCGCGGAATGCAACTCTAGGAGTCTCCAGCATAATCTCACATTTATACCTTGCGGCCAGCTTGCTTGCGATGATCTCAAGATGCTGGTCGCCCATACCATAAAGCAGGGTCTGGCGGTTCTCACTGTCGTTCACCACCTTGATGGTAACATCCTCTGCCATCATTCTCTGCAGAGCCTGAGAGACCTTGTCCTCATCGCCTTTATTCTTGCAGGAATACTTCATATATGTATAAGGCTTAGAATACTCGGTCTTTCCATACAGAACCTGATTCGCCTTAGTAGACAGAGTATCGCCGGTCTTTGTGCTGGACAGCTTGGCAATAGCGCCGATATCGCCGGCAAACATCTCGCTTACTTCCACCGGCTTGTTGCCGCACATGGTATAGATCTTGCCAAGCTTCTCCTCTGTCTCTGCACCTGCATTATACAGAACATCGTCGCCCTTCAATACGCCAGAGCATACCTTAACAAAAGAATATTTGCCGATAAATGGGTCAACCATTGTCTTAAATACATACGCAGATTTTGCAGCGGCAAAATTATAATTTGCCTCAAACATCTCGTTGGTTGTCCGGTTAATGCCAACACACTCCCTGCAGTCCGGACTAGGGAAGAAACGAACGATATCGGATAACAGATTCGCCACGCCCTGTGCCTGAATATTAGAACCCATGGCAACCGGAACAATGCTGCCGCCCATAACCTCTGTACGCATTGCCGCGCGGATCTCTTCTACGGAGAATTCATCTCCCTCAAAATATCTGTCCATAAACTCTTCACTGGTCTCTGCAACAGACTCCAATAATTTCTCGCGGTAGCTCTCTACATATTCCATGCAGTAATCCGGAATCTCGCACTCTTCTCTTGTGCCGATGCCGGTATACTTTCTTCCAGCATTCTTGATCAGATTCACATAGCCTACAAGCTTCTCATTCTCACGGATTGGTGAAAAATGCGGCGCAATCACCTTGCCATATCTCTCTGTCAGATCCTCTACGATCTGGCGGAAGCTGGCATCGTCCACATCCATCTCCGTCACATATACCATACGGGGCAGGTTGTACTTATCACACAGCTCCCATGCCTTTTCCGTTCCGACCTCCACGCCTGCTTTTCCGGATACTACAATAATAGCCGCATCGGCCGCGCTTGCCGCCTCTTCTGCCTCACCCACAAAATCAAAATATCCGGGAGTATCCAGCACGTTGATCTTCGCCTTCTCCCACTCAATCGGAATCAGGGTTGTACCAATTGAGAATCCGCGTTTCTGTTCCTCTTTATCAAAATCGCTGATCGTATTGCCGTCGGTCACTTTTCCCATACGGTTTGATGCGCCTGATACATAAGCCATGGCCTCAACAAGACTTGTCTTTCCACATCCTCCATGTCCCAGCAGAACTACGTTTCTGATCTCGTCTGTTCTGTATACCTTCATATTCGCCGCCTCCTTAAAAATAAGTTCTCATGGATATATTGTACTAAATTTTCTTCCGTGTTACAACTATTTTATCGGTTTTTCACAAAATAAAGCATATACCATATTACCCCAGCCCTTCTAATTTTTTCACCCAGCCTGCAAAATGCGGACACTTTTCTATCATAGCTTTAATACCCACAGCCTCCGCTGCAATTGTTCCATCCGAAAGCTTCTGATAATACGGATATGCTCTCAATATCCTTTTGGAAGGTGCTGTCTGTTCACTGTTATTTACATGTTCAGGAGTAGAAAATTTTTTAACTTCTTTTTCTAATTCAGCAATTGCCGCAGATTTCATCCCCGCCGCACAAAAACCATTTATATCTGAGAAAAGCAGTGCCTCATACTCATGCATTTGAATATATGGAAAGAATTCGATACACGACAATTCCTGATTCAAATTTTTCCATATTTGTTTCTCAATATCAGATGCTATTGTCTCTGGTTCTGCTTTTATTCCTCCTGTATACTTTTGGACTCCCGGCACGTCCTTTGGAAGCTTATAATAATCCAGCATTGTTGTAAGCCTTGCAGAAGAATCCTTTCCCAGACTCATAAGCTCCTTGCGGATGCGAGAATAATTTGAAACCCCTCCCAATACGATTGGCCGCATATAGATTCTGTGTGGTTCTAAATAAGGCGCTAATAGTTTCTTTATAAAGCTCTCTTCCGACTGGCCTTCACATAATATATTAATATATCGATACTCCATTACGGACGCCCTCCGATAAGATTCTTCTGCCAGATTTCTCCCAATGTATAATCCTCCATCCACTCCTGCAGTTCTTTCGTGTCCAGCCTTTTAAAAGATGTCTGTCCATTCATGTTTTCGGTTACAATAATATCCTCCGGCCTGAATTGGTTAATAAACTCAGTTGACTGCGTTGCAGCTATCACTTGTCGTTTACCTGCATACTTTTTTATAAGTTCAGCAATAACCGTAATTGCATATGGATGTAGTCCAAGCTCCGGCTCGTCAATACAAATAACATCATTCCGCATCTCCTTCGGTTGACATAGCAATGTCACCATACAAATAAAACGTAACGTTCCATCTGATAACTGATCTGCACTAAATGGAATCTCACACCCGTCTTTTTTCCATTCCAGACGTATTATCTCTTGATTTAAGGGATTCACACGCAATACAAAATCCCTGAAATAAGGTGCCGCTAAACGTACCAGCCGGACAATATAGTCATACGAAGCCTGATCCGTCATTTTAATACGATAGAGGATTGCCGCAATATTCCTGCCATCTTCCGCCAATTCAATATTATCATGTATGCTGCAGAATGCTTTCACCGGAGAGGAACTACTGGTATCATGGAAATGATAGGTTTCTATATCATTTAACACTCTGGTCTCTTTCACTATCCCGGAATCTTTTAATTCCGAAAAGCCGTCTACCGCATAACGATTTGTCTGCTCAATATAATTATATATTCCCTGCTGTGCAAAATAGCACTCATCTGCACTTCCCGCCTTCACCCGTCCATAAAACTCATACCTTTCCCGCTTAATGCTAAAGTAACATTCATTTGTCTGCTTCCTGCCATTATAAAGGAGTGCATTAATTCCGCCTTGTTCCATAACATAGCTTTGAAGTTCATGTTCCCGAATACACCGCATCATATTAAAAAAAGAAAGCAAGTTAGACTTACCAGCTCCATTTTCTCCGATTAGGATATTGATATCCGTAAACTTAATAGAAACATCTTTTATTGACTTATACCCCTTTATTAACAATTCAGATAATCGGTTCATCACTTCCGCCCTTCCATATAATTTATAAAAAGATTGTCTGTTCTTTTGTCTGCAGATCCTTTAATGTCAATCATCATTTTCATAAAGCCACACAAACATACTATCATAATCCATTTTCCCTTTCAAGATACAGTTCATGCGGTTCCCAAGTGTTTTGGAAAGCGGATGATAAGACGGCTGCAAAACTCAAAATATAGTGGTATGCGTAAAAAAGTTCTGTTATAATAGAGCATGGTATTTAGTACCTTTTTTTGACTGCGAAACGATTACAAATGAAATATTATTTTCTATCACAGTTATATATACAGAAACAACTATACGAAAGGAATGACAACTATGGATTCTAGGAAAATCGGCTTTATCGGGCTCGGACTCATTGGCGGCTCTATCGCAAAGGCAGTACGCCGGTATTATCCCGATGATGAGATTATTGCTTTCGATCATAATAAGGAAACCCTTGCTCTGGCAACAAAGGAATCGGTCATCCATGTTGCCTGTACCTCCATTGATGATAATTTCAAATGCTGTGACTACATCTTTCTGTGCGCTCCTGCTGGATTTAACACCTCATATCTAAAGGAACTGCTTCCATATCTTCACAGCGGACTGATACTGACCGACGCAGGAAGCGTCAAGACCCCCATCCATGAGGAGGTTACAAGACTGGGACTGGAGGAATATTTTATCGGCGGGCATCCCATGGCAGGCTCTGAAAAAAGCGGTTTTGCCAATTCCAAACCGCTGCTGATTGAAAATGCATATTTCATCCTGACCCCCTCTGCCAAAACCCCGGCGGAAAAGGTTGAGGCCTACAAAGCTTTTGCAGAATCCCTGCACTCCATCCCGCTGGTACTGGACTATCAGATACACGATCAGGTAACCGGCACCATCAGCCATCTGCCCCATATTATCGCGGCCTCTCTGGTGAATTTCGTCAAGGACACAGACACTCCAGATGAACTGATGAAGCATCTGGCCGCAGGCGGCTTCAAGGACATCACAAGAATCGCCTCCTCCTCTCCTACCATGTGGCAGCATATCTGCACACAGAACCAGGATAACATTTCCCGGATCTTAGGAGACTACATCCACGCCCTGTCACAGGCCAAGGAAATGATCGACCAAAAGCAGGAAAACGGAATTTATGAAATGTTCGGCCATGCCGGAAGCTACCGCGATTCCATGCCGGACAGCTCCGCAGGGCTCATCAAGAAAGCCTTCTGCATTTACTGCGACATTCCCGATGAATCCGGTGCAATCGCCACCATTGCCACGATTCTGGCATCCAATGCGATCAATATGAAAAATGTCGGAATCGTCCACAACCGGGAATTTGAAGAAGGCGTCCTGCGGATCGAATTTTATGACGAGACCTCCTGCAGCAGGGCTGTAGCCCTGCTCAAGAAACACCGCTATATCATATATGAACGTTAATGCCAAACTAATACGAATTAAGAAACGAGGAATGCACGATGGAAATCACACCAGCCAAAAAGCTCCGCGGGGAGGTCACGATCCCCGGCGACAAATCCATTTCCCACCGCTCCGTCATGTTTGGAGCCATTGCTAAGGGAACCACAGAAATTGCCAATTTCCTGCAGGGCGCGGACTGCCTTGCGACCATAGGCTGCTTTCAAAGCATGGGAATTGATATTGAGAATACACCAGACCGGATTCTGGTACACGGCAGGGGACTTCACGGACTAACAAAGCCCTCCGGCATCCTGAACACCGGAAACAGCGGCACCACCACACGCCTGATCTCAGGCATTCTTGCCGGGCAGTCCTTTTCTACCGTGCTCTCCGGGGATGAATCCTTAAATTCCAGACCAATGGCACGTATCATGGAACCCTTAAATTCCATGGGGGCGCGCATTACCAGTATCAACGGAAATAACTGCGCTCCTCTTCAGATTGACCCCGGCGCTCTCCACGGATTTTCGTATGAATCCAACGTGGCATCCGCACAGGTCAAATCCGCCATTCTTCTCGCCGGACTTTATGCTGACGGCGAAACCTCTGTTACAGAGCCGGTACTGTCCCGCAACCACACGGAACTGATGTTAAACAGCTTCGGCGCCAGAGTTTCCTCCAGAACAGAAGCAGACGGACGGGCTTTAGCCTCCGTCCTGCCATGTGAAGAATTGTATGGACAGAAAATCACGGTGCCCGGCGATATTTCCTCCGCCGCATATTTCATTGCGGCAGGGCTTTTAGTCCCCGGTTCGGAAATCCTGATCAAAAATGTAGGAATTAACCCGACCCGGGCAGGACTCCTGACTGTCTGTGAAAATATGGGCGCGGATATTACATACCTGAGCAAGACCTCTGCCGGAGGCGAGCCTGTGGCAGATATTCTGGTAAAGCACTCACCGCTGGAGGCCGTCACTGTAGAAGGAAGCATCATTCCCACATTGATCGATGAGCTTCCCATGATTGCCGTTATGGCGGCATTTGCGAAAGGAACCACCATCATCCGGGATGCCGCAGAGCTGAAGGTAAAAGAAACCAACCGAATCAATACCGTCACAGAGAACCTAAAAGCCATGGGCGCAGATGTCACGCCGACAGATGACGGTATGGTCATCCGGGGACGCGGTACGCTGAAAGGCGCCCGCATCAACAGCCATCTGGACCACCGCATCGCCATGGCATTTGCCATAGCCGGACTTGCCGCCACAGGAACCACCGTTATTGAGGGAAGCCGGTGCGTAGACGTATCCTATCCGGCATTCTTTGAGACGCTGGATTCTCTAAAATAATCTGGAATAATATTATTCTAAGGAAGCGTTTTAATCAGCGTTTCCAAAAAACAAAGCGACCTTGGTATAAGCAAATTTGCACTTATACCAAGGCCACATGGCTTTTATCGTACTACATATCTTGCCGCCTCTTCTATTCTGGAAGATTTCTTTCTGCCAGCACCACTTCTCCATTCCCCACCACAATATCTACAAGAGTTCCCCGCTTATATTCTTTCCTCTGCTGCTTCTCTACAACCTGGCTCTGAAATTCCCCTTCGGAATCTCTATATCTTACTCTGAACGGCGATGACGTCTCTATCAGCCCTTTTCCTCTGTATACGCTCTCGATCGTCCTGATCTCTATGTCCTTTAATCTTCGGTTCCATCTTAAAATCAGGCTGCCCAGCGTAAGAAAATATAATAACAGCATGATAAGAACCGCCAGCAGTGTGATTCTCCGTGCTACTGCAAGAAAGAATGTAATAAATGCTCCCTGATATAAAGCGGCAAACAGCAGCGTCTGCCTCCTCAATTTTAATTCTCTTTTCTTTGACCACTCCCGGTACTGTCCTGCTGAAAGCTGTCTTAATGGCATAAGCTCATACTTCACTTCTTCCCATTCTTTAAACGGCTCCTCTCTAAAATAATAATCAAATGCTAAAAGGCTGCTATTATATACCGCATTAGTAACTGCTCAGATAAACCCAAAACACTATTCTATTAAATGAATTACTGCATAAAGAGGCAGACGCTATCAATGGGGTTAATACAGATAAATAAAAAATTCCACATAAAGAACACGCAATTGCAAAATGCATAATACTATCTGATTTATTTGCCTCCCGCACTTCCGATAGTATTCTTCCACATCCTAATATTGGAAAATTTATTAATGCAATCAAAATAATATAATCTCCCAACCCAAAACCCAACATGATATCTTCCCTCACTTTTCTGAATTAATATGCCGCACTTCACTCCCACTAAAATATGAATTCCTTTGTCTATAGTTATTGCCCCTTGCTTGTCCATGCATTTTATCATTATAAAAAAGAAATACGCTTATTTTTTAGAAATAGTAAAACACTTCCAGAGTATATAGCCTATGTTTTAGCCTGTATATGGTTCTATAGATTCACTTATTCTTCTTATAATTTCTTTTTCAGTTACCTCGGGAATATTTTTTCCAGTTTCTTTAGTCCAACAGCAAAAACTTTGCAAGTGGATTGAATTGTATTAATTCCAATCGTATTGATAAATTTATCCTGAGCCTTGTTTTTCTCTGGATCAAGCAGCTCCATTTCCTCTATTTGAATCTTTGCTTGTATAAAGTAATATGCAGATCCATATAAATACATTTCTGCTACATTTCCTTTATATTCGAGTTCTTCAACTCTCATAACCTTCATCCTCCCCATATTTAAATCAATCTCTACACATATTCTTTCTCCATTCGCATTCCAACTTTTCTCAAATTTCACATCTTTTCTCAAAATTGCGAAAAAGCACAAAAAAATCACCATATCGAAATATGATGATCTTCTACAATCAATATTATTTTCTTATTGCAAAATTTAGGCAAAAAATACCCACCATCGTTCTTAGTTTGATGGTTGGTAAATAATTAATTTATTTTTTTACTGTTTTCAATTCTACCAAATACCTGCTACCCTTTTCCGTAATAACAATTCCTTCAGCTACACCACCTTTAATTAAATTTGCTTGGTAATATTTTATTAAACCAAGCGCAGAAAGTTGTACTTTTACTGTCTGAGCACAATCATGATTTATATATGAGATATTAGCATTATAAGCATAATTTATTGCTTCTATCAATTTTCTACAAAATCCATCAAAATTTGTAGGTGCCGTAAGATATGGAGCAACAGCCGAAAAAATTTCATTCCATGTTAGAACTATTTCTATATCTTTTGAATAATGTTTACGCCTATCATCAAATCCTGTTAATGTTCCACGAATAGTAAATACATCATCTCCAAAAGCAATATTATCTGTTTCTCTCGTCAACTCATCATACTTTCTTTTTATCTCTTTATATTTTCTTTCAATGTTTTCCTTTTCTTTTCGCAATTCATTGATTTGAGATAATAACTCAACACTATCCTCAATATTTCCTCTTGTCCATCCCATTTGCGGATTGTTTGCAACTTCTTCTATTAGACTAATAATAACCGATGATATTAACTCAGATGATGTATGCCACATTTTACAAAGTCTTCCATCTGATACTTTAGACCTAAATTTTTCTAATAATTCACGGTTTTTATCGTCTCGTTTTTCTACTGGCAGATTATCAGGATCATCATGAAGAAATGCTAATACAGGAATCCCTTTTTCAACTGCATAATCATATTCTTGCTCTGTAAAACTTTTTCCTGTGCTTGAATTTATAGAGCCATATCTTCCACCTATAATAAGAACATAATAATCACAAGTATCAATAATTTTCTTGATATATTTAAACTGTTCATCGTTAGAAGCAGCAAACATTTCCATTCCTGCCGGTATATATTTAGCATTTAAAAGTCCCTGTATAATCGCTTTTCTCTCTTCTTCTAAATCTGTAAACGTGGAACTGACAAATACCTGATAGCGTTTATCCATATCCTTTATCTCCTGTCTATGTAATATAGGAAAATCATATCACTCCATCCACCAACATTCAATTATCAAACTCTTTAATAGCCTTTTAAGTTACTGTCAAGTAATCGTTGGCAACTTTCTTTTTGATTTATCTTTTTGTTGAAA
>CAJTZE010000034.1 GCA_910584265.1 uncultured Dorea sp.
CTCCGGGAAGAAACTTATGATCCATTTTGCAAGCGACCATTTGCTTCCCGGGTATCTGCATACTGCTTTCACTATTTCCCCTCCACCATCATTTTTCTCTCTGCACGTACTTCAAAAACTCTACCAATTCCGTCTCATTGCTCGGATACCTGCTATACTTTTCGTGTCTCTGCCATTTTCCGTAACATCCTGTTTTATCCTTCGGCGGTTCCGGTCCTCCGACAAGATGCAGATAGCGTACTTCATATTCATCGCAATATCTGGTCTTCGGCACCAGATAGACCTCCGCTATCAGCCTTGCACCATTCTTAAAATCATATTTGAAATACTTACAGCCGATATTCTCATCCTCATACCACAGACCCCAATCCTTGTAATTACTCAGCCATGCCTTCCTCTGCTCGTTGTTCTTCAGTAAAGGCAACTCCGGCTGAACAGGCTCAGCCGGATCCTGCACCTCGTTCATGTTCTGGACATATGCTGTAAGTGCACCGACTACCAGCTTCTGTAGTCTGACTCTCCTGTCCTTATCTGTAAATTCTTCCTGCATCAAAACAAGTGTCTTCTTCTCTTTTTCCAGTTTGTCCTGAAGCAGTTCCAGATCAGACAATCCGCACAGTTCCTCATACTTCTCTTCTCCCTGCTGTGTTTCTGCAGCACTCCCTATGCCAGCCGTGTTAACGTTATCCACTTCCTGGTATTCAACATCAGCAACCGGCTCATCCTTTTCCTGCCCCGGTTCTTCTTCCCGGGAACTGGAGCTGCAGCATTCCAGCTTACATCCGCGTTTTGTACACTCCCAGCAGCATCTCTCACTGCAGCCGCTTCCGTCTCCCGGTATTTTCTTCGCTTCTTCCGAAAGGCTGCAGAAGAAACCTTCCCTGTACAGGCATTTCCCGGTCTTCTCTTCTTTCCCAGACCCTTCCTCTACAGTTTCACTGCCTTCTATGTGCGACGCCGCACATGATTCTGATCCAGGAAGAAGCTCCGGATAATCCTCCACATGCATCTGACCCGGAATATCTTCTTCCGGAATATACGGTTCAGCAACCCAGCCGCATCTGCTGTTACAGCTTTCATCACACTGGCTGCAGCATTCTGCACCTCCATGCCCGCAACAGCTGCAGCAATCTGGATACCTGCTCCAGCCGGTAATGCATCCCCTCTGATAAGGCTTTACTGACTTTTCAGGCTCTTCCCCATCTGGTTCCGTTTGTGCGACGCCGCACATCTCTTCCGGAACTGCATTTACAGGCTCTTTCAATGTCCTCAGTCCTTTGATATCCCTTACCGACATATCCGGCGTCACTGATTCAAGCTGGGAATCCTCCAGATACAGCATCTCCTGAAGCTGGCTTTTCCCATAATTCTTATACTCCTCTGCCAGCGTCGGGGAATTACCATTTTCCGAAAATTTATCATTGATGTCCATATATCTTGAACACTTTGACCTGCTGATTCCATATTTATCTTTCGCATACTCCCAGATGTCTTTATACCCATCCTCTTTAAACTTTTCGTCCTTCCTAACCTGTTTTAGCCAGAATCCCAATTCGATAAAGTTTTCCGCCATATTACGGAACGTCTTCTCGATCCGCCAGTTCAATTCTTTGTATGTAAGATTTTCATACAGCCCGTCTATGTTATTTTCCACACTTTTTATAATCTCTTTTTTCATCTCTTCAAGAAGCCCGTGTACACGTCACCCCGGCCGGAGGCTGGCTCCTTTCTAAGTTTATGATCTCTTCTTTGCAATCCGTGACAGTTCACACATAACAGCAGTCAGGATTTCATTCCCAAATTCTGAATTATATTTTTCACTTAACTGTTCCGCTTCCATTGCGGCTTCGCTGCATTCTCTGTCCCGGAGGTTACTGCATGCATACTTCCGGTATAGGTGCCAGATATCCAGAAACATCTGGTAAACTTCCCGGAACGCCATTATATTTTTCTTCATTCCAGCTCCTCTATCCGGATCCAAATTCCTGGAGGGTCCGCCCAAAACTTTTCCACGACCTCCGATGCCGCCAGCGCGTCATCTTTCCAGAACCCCGCCACTGTCATGCAGTCCTTCAGGAGCTTCTGCAGGTTATCCGTATCCGGCTTTGTTGTACGGTATGCCCCCTGTGGATGTTTCCCTTTTGGAAAGCACCACTTTGTTATCAGCCTTACCCCGCAGGAATAAGGCTTTTCCGGCCGGAATCTATCCAGATGCCCCATCAGCTTGCTTCTGGCCGCCTTCACCTCAGGAGGATCATAAAAGACCGGCTTACCGTTTACAACAGTTACTTTCTTTTCCTGATGTGTACATGTCGGAGGAATCATTGCCATAAAAAACTCAATCGCCATTATAATCAACCCCCTGCCATTTACCTGTTCCCCGGTCATAGACAATCAATTTCGACGTTTCGCCCCTTGAGGAAACACGATCCATTACAAACTGCATAATCTCCGGCTGTTCCAAAAGCCATTTAACCACCTCGCTCTTTTTGATATCAAATGCCTCTCCCGGAATCGTATGGTATAATGGCGGCATCATCTTGGCCGCTTCCAGGTTTTTGTTAAAAGCAAATCTATCCAGTTTTGTACTTCCCTTTGCTCTTGCCATTTGCTTCACTCCTTTAACGTGCAAAATCACCGCTGGGGAAAATCTTTTTTTTGTCAAGGATCAGGGGAAGGAGTCGTCGTGCGGAAGCTGACGCACGACTACTTTCCCCCTTGACTGTCAGGGAAAGGAAGGAAAAACTTATATGAAATATATAAGTTTTCATTTCCCTGAGGAAACGGAAATGACGTGACGTTTTTTTCCCTCAAAATTTCCCTCTGGTTTTTCTGAGGGAAAAGAAATAACGTGACGACATTTTCCCTTCCCTAGTAAAACAGTAAGGAAAGGAAAATTTACGTTTTTTTCCTTACACTTCCCTCTTCAACCACAAAACCGCCGTGCTCCTTCAGGCGGTTCCTGACCGTTTTTTCTGTAACCCCCAGATATCCCGCAAGCCCTTCAAGCGTAACTGTTTCATCAATGCCAAGGGCTTCATAAGCAGATTCAACTGACTGCTTCCGCTCCTTTTTCTTATCCGCAGGCGTCTTCCGTTTTTCCGCCGCCCTCTGCCAGGGCGCTTTCTCCGTTTCCGGCTGGATATCCTTCAGTACGCCTGAATCATCGGCTCTATGTATCGGATAATCAAACCACAGGTTCACCGGTTCAAACTTCAGGAACTCCCGGAGTGTGCCTTCTATCCGCCACGCAGTCCTTGCATGCACCTTCTCTTCTGCCTGCCCGATGAGCCGCTCCAGATGCTCATACTGCCCCTTGAACAGCTTCTTTTTACAGTATGCTGTCATCTGAGCCTGGCTGCACATGGCATCCTGGGAAACATCATCCTCCCAGTCTTCAAATAAAGTATTCAGGTATTCCATGCACGCATCACACACAGCATGGTTGGTTTCCTGCTTCAGGAGTGCCTCTGACGGTTCCAGTTCGATAAGGTCAAGGATTGCGTCAGGATCCCTCGCAAACACGCCGGAGCCGGATGCCCTGTCCATTGACCGTTTACCGCCCTGCGAGCCTTTGCTGTGATGGTGGCAGTAGATTACCGCCGCATTGAGTTCATCACATACCTTGTCAAATTGGTTGCAGAACTTAGCCATCTGGTCAGCGCTGTTCTCATCTCCTGTAATGACCTTGTAGATCGGGTCGATGATGACTGCCGTATAATTTTTCTTCGCGGCCCTTCTGATCAGCTTCGGAGCCAGCTTATCCATCGGTATGGACTTTCCCCTCAGATTCCAAATATCAATATTTGAAAGATTCTCCGGGTTCCATCCAAGAGCCTGGTATACATCCTTAAACCTGTGCAGGCAGCTCGCCCTGTCAAGCTCCAGATTTACATACAGTACCTTTCCCTGCGCACAGCGCCACCGGAACCATTCCTTTCCTTCGGCAACAGCAATGCACAGCTCAATCAGGGAAAAGGACTTTCCTGCCTTACTGGGACCTGCGATCAGCATCTTATGCCCCTGCCTTAATACATTTTCAATAAGGGGCGGAGACAGCTCCGGAAGATTATCCCATACGCTTTCTAACGGCTCCGGATCAGGAAGGTCGTCATTGATTCCCTCAATCCACTCATACCATTCATCCCAGCTTTCTTTCCCGATATCTGTATCGATGATATACTGTTTCCTGCCGTTCCGCTCTGCTCCCGGCATCCGGGAAAGCCTGGACGGGTTCTTATTCTTCGTATCGATCTTCAGTCCGTTCTTCTGGCAGACTTCATACAGGTAATTCACCCTTTCCTTATATTCCGTCTTGTTTGATGCATTAATCTTCACAATGGCATGGATGCTTTTGTTCCCGGAAAATACAAGACAGGCAACCGGAAGCTCCAATTCACGGATGATTGCATTCTGGATATCAAGCTCCACATCATCCGATTCAACAAGGGCATGACGGAAGTCTGTTACATTTTCATCTTTGCATCCATTCCCATCCAGCGGGTTGTAACGGATCCATGCCCCCGCTTCCGGGTTATAATCACCTAAAACGGCGCCGATATCACCATTACAATGGCTCAGCTTTTCTATCAGTTCCCCGGCAGTCCGTTTAAAATTCCCTCTTTTTGGCTGCCAGCGCACTCCTTTCTCATCCGTCTGCTCCCAGCTGTTTGTCACATAGCCTACATTCTCACCTGCCTCAAACAGCGTCTTAAGATACCGGATAATCTCAGATACCGGATCCCACGCCTTAGGTTCATGGATTTTTCTTCCTTCTACCCAGCTTTTGTCAACTACGACTCCTTCAGTCCTGACTGCATCATCCCAGCTAAGAACCTGCATCCCGGAAGACGGCTTCCATCCCCGCTCCATGGCAAGCTGTATAATAGTCCCGGCTGTTATAGGCGTGGAAGAGCCCCGGAACGACATCCATTTTCTTTCGCATTCGCCTGCATGATACCTGCTTCCGTCGTTCCTGCTCCATTCATCCCACATCTCCAAGGGATAGCCCTCATGCTTTAAAGCCATCCCCACATTCAGCCATTCCTGATAGTCCAGCCCTGCCGGATCCAGATATTCCATTATTTCCCGTAAATCCGTCCGCTGTTCCATATGCTTATACCTGCTCTTCCGGCACATACATACTTGGATTGATTCCAGGCGGAACCCTGCGCCACCCAAGTGCCGCTATTCTGCTTATCATATTATTTGCCGCCTTAAAACTCCATGTACCTACATGCTGAAACCCATAGCTTTCAAGTTTTCTTATCTGCTTTGGTCTTGCAAGATTCTCTGACTGCCTTTTCTGAAGCCTCTGCAATAATTTTGATGCTTTGCCTGCGTTATCTATTTCATCCGGCAGTATTCCAAACCTTTCTAATGCCTTCCTCTGATTATCAGTTGGCGGCGCCATCTCCCATCCGAATGCTGGAACATAGCCTGCCAGATCTTCTGCCTGGATACTCATCTCAAACTGCAGCGGATCCACCAGGCTCCCCTTCCTCCGCTTCATTTCGGCCAGCTTTTTTGCAAGGGCTTCTTCCCTCTGCGCAATCACATCCTCGGATGCCGTTTTCTCTGCTTCTTCAATATCCATAGGGTACCCTGCATCTTTTTCCAGGTTCTCCGTCATCCTCCTTGCAGTCTCTTCGCTTTCACAGATCAGATGCGCAGGATGGCACAGCTCATGCCTCTCTGTATGCCATAGAAAATCCAGAAGTAGCAGATGCCCTTTTCCGGGGGCAAGCCTGGTACCGCGCCCTACCATCTGGCAGTACAGGCTCCGCACCTTTGTCGGCCGGAGAACCACGATGCAGTCCACATCCGGACAGTCCCATCCTTCCGTAAGCAGCATGGAATTACACAGAACGTTATATCTGCCGTCTGCAAAATCCCCTAGGATCTCTGCCCTATCCTTGCTCTCACCATTCACTTCTGCGGCCTGAAAACCATTTTTATTCAAAATATCCCGGAACTTCCTGCTGGTCTTAACAAGAGGAAGGAATACAACTGTTTTCCTATCCCTGCAGTACTGCTTCATCTCTTCCGCTATCCTGTCCAGATATGGATCCAATGCTGTCGCAATATCCCCGGACTTAAAATCTCCTGCCTGGACGCTTACAGCAGACATGTCAATCTTAAGCGGTATTGTCACGGCCTGTATCGGTGACAGGTATCCTTCCTTGATCGCTTTCGGCAGGGTATACTCATATGCCAGGCTCTCAAAAACTGTGCCGAGGTTCTTCATATCCCCCCTGTCCGGGGTTGCTGTTACCCCCAGCACTTCTGCCCTGGGAAAATGATCCAGAACCCTCTGATAGCTGTCAGAGGTGCTGTGGTGTGCCTCGTCGATAATAATGGTATCAAAATAATCTGCCGGAAACTGTCCAAGCCTTTTTTCACGCATCATGCTCTGCACCGAACCCACAACAATCCTGAACCAGCTCCCCATGCAGGTACTTTCTGCCTTTTCTACTGCACAGCCAAGCCCTGTTGTTTTTGCTATCTTGTCCGCCGCCTGCTCTAAAAGTTCTCCCCTGTGTGCTAAGATCAATACGCGTTTTCCTTCCCTTACGCATTCTTCCGCTACTTTTGCAAACACAATGGTCTTCCCGCACCCGGTTGGGAGAACCAGAAGCGTCCTTTTGATGCCGGTTTCCCATTCCGTGAAAACAGCATCTTCCGCCTCCTGCTGATATGGTCTCAGCTCCATCAAAACTTACCTGCTGTATATTGTCTTTTTGGCTGCGGAAGGTAATCTTTTACATAGTTATATTTTTTCGTCGGGTCTTTTAGGCCGGGTTTTATTTCAATCCTTGCGCGTCCGGCTGCCCTGAGTACCAAATTCCAGTTGGGATGTACATTATTATCTGTATCCGCTTCAAAACCAATGGAAATGAAAAATTGTGCTATTTTCCACTCCATCTTTTTATACAAAAGAAGGCTGTCATTTATGACACAGCTTCCTTCTGGAGTTTCCACCCTTAATTTCAACTCAGCCCTGGGGCATGCTGGTGCTTTTTCACTGCCATCAAACCAGCTTCGTTCAAAACTCTCAACAATAAAATCATAATCCCCTTCCGGGAGCAGGATGTAATCCTGCCCCTTCTTAACTGGGTCATCCCAGCCCAATACTTCTCCTTTATATGCTTCATTCATTCTGCCTTTGCCTCCTTTAAATCAAATGGAATTTCATACTTACTGCGGATTTCATTAATTATTTTCATGACCCCATGCCAGTCTGGGATCAATACTTGCTCAATATAGCCCTTCGGAATATTTACAAACGGTGTCCCTCTTGGAAAAATTTTGCGAGAGTATATTGCTTCCATAAGTTCTTCTTCCGATACAAGCTGTGTATACATCAAATCCCGGAGAGCCTTTGGAATATACTCACTCAAATGAAATGTTTCACTCTTTGACATATCCGGTTCTTTATGCCCTTTGGGAGCTTCTCCCTGTCCTGTGCTTTCCCGAGCATCCGGAATCTTTTCACCTGTCTGGAAGTCCACCTTTTCATCTGCATCCTTCGGGATGTTCATAAAATCACTGCCCGCCCCGGCTTCCGGTTTATGCGCCGGCGCATTTTTTTTCGGTTCAGGCTTCTCTGTCTCAGTCCGTACTCCATTCTGTTCGAGTACAGGCTGGATAACCTGGTAATCAAACTCACACTCTTCCGGAAGCCCGAACCTGTTCTTTGCATCCCAGCAGGGATGATGCTGGGTATACATCACCCGCCTGCCTCCCTGCGCTTTATGCTTCTTTCCATCCTTATCAACGGCTATGGAATAGGTCTTATAATTCGCAAATAACAGCATGTCCGCCCATTCCTTTACCAGCGGGGAAGTCTGGGAAGAGGTTTTCTTCCCAAGCTTCAGTTCCCAGCGGTCATAAGCCCCCAGCTCATCCGGCTGTTCAAACTTCCGGAGCTGGGCGTGGGCGGTGAGCACTACATTAATGCCCGCCTCAATCAGGTCAGACAGCCTGTTCAGGAACCGGCCGAACTCTTCCTTTGTATAGACATAGCCGTTTCCATAGCCAAAATCTTCGATCCCTTTTTTATTATGCAGTGCGCAGATATGTTCCACACAGAGAAGCTCCGCCCAGTCAATGGTATCTATGACCAGAGTCTTGCACACTCCTGGATTATTTTTGACATACTCAATCGCTTCAAATAACATGTTCCAGCTTGTGGGACGCGGCAGCCTCGCCACGTCCATATCGTTGGTACTCCCTTCTGTATCAATAAAGACTGGATCCGGAAATCTTGATGCAAAGGTGGATTTACCGATACCTTCTGGTCCGTAAATAACCACTTTCTTTGCTTTCCGCACTTTTCCTCTTGTAATCTCCATTAAAACTCACCTGCTTTCCATGAAGGCATGACCGGAGCCTGCGCCTCTTCTGCCTTTACATATCCGTCCTCGATGATAATGCTGCATTCCTCCCCGGTGCTTACCCTTGTCGCAATCGCCTGCAGTCCTTCCTGCTCCAGCCACTGTCCGAACTCATTCAGCGTCTGCAGATCCATCTGCTCCAGCTTGTCCAGAAGCACGAACCCGCACTTAGGATTCAGCTTCCGCACGATAGCGGTTGACACCTTCAGCCGGTCAGAACCGGACATGTTATCCCACTGCTGTCCCTTGTAGATCAATTCCCCGTCCCTTACAGACAGCTCCGGAAGCGGAAGCTCTGCTGATTCAAGCAGTGCGGTTTTCGCTTTTCTGGTTTCCTCAATCTTTTCAGAAAGCGCTTCGTACTGTCTCCGGTACTCCCTGGCATCATCCTCTGCCTTATCCTTGTCCAGGTTTGCCCTGACCTTCCGGTTGATCTCCTCAATATCGGCAATGCTTGCCTCCAGCTCTGCCGTAGACTCATCCTGAAGCCCTTCTGCCGACATGAGCGCCGTCTGGAGGTTCTTTTCCGCCTCTTCCAAATCCGCTTCTTTTCTGGCAAGCTGGTTCCGCATCTCGTCAGCTTCCTGCCTCAGGAATGCCACAGTCCTCCGATACTGTTCTGCATAAGCGCGCTTCCTCTGGTTCTCGCCGTTTCTGGCCAGAATATCCTGCTGTTTCCGGATCAGGTCTGACGGGGATACCAGCTCCTGCGGTGCATCCGGATAATAAGGCTGTTCCTTCGCAAACTTCTCCTTCTGGTCTGCAATGCGCCCTGTATACATCCGGTCATTATAGAGCTCCTTTTCTTCTTTTTCCAACACAGCAAGCCGATCTCCGACTCCTATGATCCGGAGCAATGTCTTTGCTTTTTCCTTCCCGGAACTCTCCATGAACTTAGGCAGGTCCAGCGCTAACTGCTCTACAAACTCATTCAGCAGCTGCTGGCCTCCTTTACTGCCTTCCGGATCCGTTACCTTCAGGCTGCTGTTCTTGCCTTTACGTTCCACAACCAGGCCGTTGCTTAATACGATATGCATGCTCGGCGGAATGGCTGAGCCATCTCTATGTGCCTGGGACGGACGGTACTTCTCGCCTCCAAGAGCCCATGCGATGGAATCCAGTACCGAAGTCTTCCCCTGGTTATTATTCCCGCCCACGACTGTCAGTCCGTCTCTGGATGGCTCTATCTTCACCGCTTTGATACGCTTGACATTCTCGATCTCCAGCTTGTTAATCTTAATATTTTCCACTTACTTCCTGCCTCCTTCGATTTTCACGACATAAACTTTTTCATCCACCCTGTAAACCTCTATCTCCTCTTGCAGCTTGTGCGTCCGTCTATACGACTGCAGTGCACTGCACCGTCTTTTTGCTTCCTCCCGCGAATCATAACCAATACACATATTTCTATGCTTACGCGCCTTCAGAAACGTTTCCAGTGCAATCACGTCATCACCTTTTGCCGCGCCGCCCCAGCGCCTTCTCGCCGGAATTTCTGTGTTATAACTTATGTTCATATCCTCTTCTCCATAATTAATATAATCAAGGTTATCCGCCGTGATCTTATCCATGTAAGTCATGTCTTCGGTACCGGGAATCACCCCGTCAAGGCTGATGGTCTGGATTCTGCGGGAATCCTTTTTCTTCTCATTTCCTACTGCTGATCTCATCCCCTGCCCTGCAATCGTAGAAAACTTCCACTTATGAAGTTCAGGCTCTTGATGCCATTTCTTGACAGACAGCAGGTACCGGAAAATCACAACGTCATACCAGTCATCAGGCTCTAACCTGTTCCGTTTCAGGAACTGCTCTACAACATAATGGTTTGATTCTGCGAAGCATTGTTCCTCTGCCGTGAGGGGCGTATACTGCGTTCTTGCATGCATTGTTACCCCCCCTTACTACTTTTCCGTATGTACTTCCGCCCGTCCGGAGCCTGTGCCCCCGGCAGCCATCTTTTCTTCAAATTCCCTGAAAAGTTCAGGATTTTCTTCCTTAGCGCGGTCAAGCACTGCTTTCGCACAGCGGTCTCTCTCGTCCTTATCCATCTCTGCATAGTGCAGGACTGTCCAGTAAAGATCACTTCCCTCTTCCTTTCCAAAGGATTCGCAGAAAGCATTTCTCACCCCTCTTGCGAGGCTCTCAAACTCCATAGCTATCTGTTCTGCACTGCCGGTTATCCGTACAGCTTTTCCAAAATTTTCTACTTTTATCATTTGACGTTTCTCCCTCCTTACGGTATAATTACCGTATTATCAAATTGCCTGAGCACCTTGAGCCTGCCGGCTCTTACGGGTGCTCTTTCTCATGTCCGCAGATAAGTTTTACAGGTGCCAGAACCAGTGTAGATTTTCACCTTCCCGTCATCATGCCTGTCACAGATGTACACATCATCCCCTTCCATGTATGACATGTTTGTTTCAAGACCGTATCCATCCTCAGCTTTGCCACACAGGGCTATGGATACTATGCCCATCTGTTCACGCTTTGCAATCCGCTCCAGCGCGTCAAGATGAGGCTGTGCCTCAATGGCTATCTTCGCGAATCTGTCCATGTCCATCCTTATGTCTCCTTTCCTATCTCTCTCCCGGCAAGCACCAGCGCCGTCCCGCAGGCACTGCAGAATATGTACTGCAGGAGTGAACAGGCTTCATTCTCGCAGGCTCCTGTGGAACCGCAGATCAGAACTATCCCTGCAATAATCAATGCTTCTGCCGTGTGCTTTCTGGTCTTCAAATGCTTGTCCATCCTTTCTGCCGCCCTCAGGCGGTCACCCTAACCTTCTTACATACAATGTGAAGTAATCCGTTCTCCACCAGATATGCCCTTGCATCCGCCATGTTAAACGGCGGTACGGATTTGCTGAGATTCTTGTCTGTCAGCCGTTTATTGTATTTCTGGTAATCCGCAAAAACCTCTATGCTCACTAAGTTATCAAGAATCGCATATTTGTTATACCGCTTCCCGATCTCAGCTTCGATGCCTTCAACCCTGCGGTACACTGTGCTGGGCGATAAGAAAAATATTTTTGCTATGTCTGACTTATTTGCATACACTGTTTTCCGCCTCCTTTCTGCTCAATTACTTTCCCGCCTGCTCCTTTTCTCTCTGCGCACCTTCTGATATAAGAAAGAAGCCTTTGTTCCTGACGCTCTTTATCGCGTCTGGATAACTCTATGCTGTTATCCTTCTGAATGCTGTTGCTCACTTCACACCACCTCCTTCCTAACCTGTTCTTAGTCCCTCAATATCTCTACGGACCTTAAAAGCATTCGCGTTAGACAATAAGATTGCCCTATCTTCTTTTGACAAAAGCAGTAAAGTCGAGACAAACTCCTTGATTTCTTCCTGTTCTTTTTCAGGTATAGTCATTTCTAATAAATCTGCCATAGTTTTACCTCCTTGTTGGTATATCACTATTATATGTTGGTTAATTCTTTTTGTCAATACATATTTGTGGTTTACCAACATTTTTTTATTGATTTTCTTTTTCATTCATGCTATATTGATAATGAAGGAGGAATTACATGGATAAGAGAATAAAAATAATAAGAAAAAAATTGAATTTAACGCAACAAGAATTCGCGGATAAATTAGGGATTTCCAGAGGTAACATTGCTGCATATGAAGTAGGGAAAAATCCTCCAAGCAATGCTGTAATCAAATTGATTTGCCGGGAATTTAATATTAGCGAAGATTGGCTTAGAAACGGTATAGAGCCTATGAAAAAAATCCCTCGCGGTGGTAAATTAGCTACATATGTTTCTGAAATAACTGATGGAGACGATGCTTTCATACAGGATTTGATTGAAGTATACATGGAACTCGACGAAACTAGCAAAGAAGCACTTAGAAAAATAAGAGATGGAATGATCGAAAAGGCAAAAGAACGGGAGGGTAACTAATCCCCTCCCATAGACCGACTTTCCTTATCATATTTTACTTTTACAAAATAATAGATTTTCATTAAGAAGTCTTCATTATGCATTTCCTGTACCATTTCAAGTATTGCTTTTTTGTAATCTTCATCCATATGTAATACCTCCGATTAGTTTTATCAAACGCACGTTCGGAAATTCCTTGACTTTATATTACCACATCCTGGCAAAAATTAAAAGAGAATTTTCAAACGTATGTTTGATTTTTATTGATAAGTATGTGGATAACTTTTCCATCTACTACTTAGACAACTGAAATTTGTAAAACTATCGGAAAAATGGTAAATCGTCCCAGATATGGGACACTTATTTAAAGTCAGACTCATAAAGGTCTGAAATTCGCACTTTCAGCCCTTTTGCAAGAAGTTCCAGTGTATCAGCAGTTGGAGATACCTTACCATTTGCAATTCTATGGATTGTAGATTTAGAGATTCCAGTCATAAAAGCCGCTTCCTGAAAAGATAAGTTTCTTTCATGCATAATCTCATTTAGCCGTATCTTCATAATAGATACATTGTACAACAATATATATTAGTAAACCTCTGGTAAATATTGGCAGTATGCCTTATACTTATCACATAACCCTGTACTCAAAAAAATACAAAAGAGAAAGAGAGAATACTATTATGGAATTAATTATAGCACTTATCTTTATAGCGATTATTGGATATTTATTCAGCGTAATTTGGCCACTATTATTATTTCTCGCTATTGTTTTTGTTGTATGGAAAGCATACGAATCCCATTATTACAAAAGCTCCAAGTTCTTAGAAATAAAGCAACGCATAACTACTTACATTGAAGACTGTAATGATTTGAATAGGCACATCGAAGACCTTAAATACACAGAACTTGTATCTTATAGACAAGATTATGGAGATGCGCCATATAGAGACTCCAGCAAATGGAACTACAAAAGAAACTATTTAAAAGACCAACGGTACGCTCCAAACATACACGACTGTTCTCGAACCGTTTGTGATAATGCCCGGAAGAAACCATTCGAATATATTTGCAAATATTTCGGAATAAAATCCACAGAAGAAACGCTTTCAAAGTTTGAAAATATTTTAAATAATTTTGAAGCCGCCGAAGAGGGAAAGAGACACCTGCAAGACGAGAAAAAGAAAATCATCGAAAGTATTCATACTAATATTCCAACCCTTATAAGGAAATTCAGCAAAAAGAATCTAGAAAAAAATCTTGGTTTTGAACAGATAGATATGAGTACCGCATATTTCCCCAAATACACATTTCAATATACTAGTTCTGGCGGAAAGGCTTCTATGACTTGTGATATTGTCATGGATATTGATAATTTAAATAGATTTGTTTTATTTATGTCTGAAAAAATCAAATTTAAGAAAAGTATTGCTGGTCAAAGAGCTCTTATGACTAGCAAACTCCGACAGCATATCAAGGAACGGGATAAATTTACTTGTAAAAATTGCGGAGCATCCATTCAGCAAGAGCCAAACCTTCTACTCGAAATAGATCATATCATACCTGTTTCTAAAGGCGGGCTAACCATAGAGGATAACTTGCAAACATTATGTTGGCGTTGTAACCGCAGTAAAGGCGCTAAAATATAATTAATAAATAAAAACCGCCCCTTTTCTGAGACGGTTTCGCAGACACTACCTGCCGGATGCTCCGGAATGATAATATCTCCCTCAACAAGAGAATTATATCATTTCTGAGAGCGTCTTGCAAGCAGGCGCTATTTTTGTACCCAAAAATAAAGGAGGATGATATTATGTGGTGTGAAAAACGACCAAACGGAAAGGTAAGGTTCGGAGAGCGCTATGAGCATCCGCTTACCGGAAAAACAAAGCGGGTATTCATAACAATGGACAAGGATACCGCAAGTACCCGCAAACAGGCCCAGAGAGCCCTGAACGACAAAATAGATGAACTATTAGGAAATATATCCGTTACAGTCAAGAAGGAAGACCTGCGCTTCTCAGAGCTAGTAGAACTCTACAGAAAGGACCAACTGGCTACTGTATCGAAATCCACCTACCAGCGCAACTACTTCGCCACAAAGTCCCTCATCCAGATTCTTGGAGCAGAGACTCTTGTTGACCGGCTTACTGCCGGATACGTTAGGGAACAGCTTGCGCTACAGAACGAAAAGCCAGGAACCACCAACGAGCGGATCACAAGACTGAAAGCCCTCATCCGCTGGGGTTATGAGAATGATTACATAGAAGATATACGATGGCTGGACAAGCTCAAGAAATTCAAGGATGATGAAAAAGCAAAAAAGCTGGAAGAAAAATATCTGGAAAGTGCCGAACTGAAAGCCCTGCTGGAAAGCATGACGGTACCCAAGTGGCGATTCCTCGCAGAGCTGACCGCCTTGTCTGGAATGCGTATCGGCGAGGCCATCGCCCTTAATTCTTCGGATGTTGATTTTAATCAGCGCATAATCAAAGTCTCTAAAACTTACGATCCGGTTAACCGCATTGCCGGACCGCCAAAAACCTCCGCGTCAAACCGGGAAATCCAGATGCAGGATGAACTTTACCGCCTTTGCAAAAGAATTAACCTCTACATGAAAAAAGAACGTCTGACGCTGGGATATGCTTCTGACTTATTTATCAGTGATATAAATGGAAACCATGTCAATTACTATTCCTACAATGCATACCTCAGCGAGAATGCTGAACGCCTATTTAATAAAAAGGTTACCTCTCATTTTATGCGCCATACCCATGTGGCGCTCATGGCCGAACAGGGAATACCCATTGAAGTGATCTCCAGGAGGCTCGGCCACACCAACAGCAGGATTACCCTGGACATCTATTTCCATGTTACAAAGAAGATGAAAGAAAAGGATATGGAGCGGATAAAAAGAATAGAGATTTTATAATTTGCCACCTTTTTGCCACCTTCCCAATATTTATGCAATAAAAAAGTACCGGAAACACCCTATTTACAGGCTTCCGGTACTTTTTATCCACTGCGGAAGATGGGACTTGAACCCACACGAGCGCATTGCTCACAAGATCCTTAGTCTTGCTCGTCTGCCAGTTCCGACACTTCCGCATGACTTAAACCGTCCGAAGATTATAATACTACATCCTCAGACGGATGTCAACAAAAAAATATTATAAGATGCAATTATTATGCTAATTTGCTCTTTGCGGTCTCAGCAAGTGTTGTAAATCCTGTAGCATCATTTACTGCCATCTCTGCAAGCATCTTCCTGTTCATATCAACATTAGCCAGCTTCAGGCCATGCATAAACTTGCTGTATGACAGACCATTCAGCCTTGCCGCCGCATTGATACGTGCGATCCACAGCTGGCGCATCTGACGCTTGCGCTGCTTTCTTCCTGCATATGCAGATGTGAGAGCCCTCATAACAGACTGTTTTGCTACTCTGTACTGTTTGGAACGTGCTCCTCTGTATCCTTTTGCCAGTTTCAGTGTTCTATTGTGTCTTTTCTTAGCGTTTAATCCGCCCTTAATTCTTGCCATGTCTTATTCCTCCTTCAATATTTCCCAAATCTTAGAGATATGGTAATACTTTCTTCATATTCTTTACATTAGCAGCGTCTGTGATTGCAGCCTTTCTGAGGTTTCTCTTCCTCTTCGTAGACTTCTTGGTTAAGATATGGCTCTTATAAGCTTTATTTCTCTTTAATTTACCTGTACCTGTCTTTTTGAATCGCTTAGCAGCGGCTCTATTTGTCTTAATTTTTGGCATGATTAGAATCCTCCTTAATTAGTATTTTATATTTTTAACGTTTTACAGTTAAAACCATGCTCATGTTACGTCCCTCAAGCTTTGGCGCTTTCTCGATAGACGCAATATCCTTCAGCGTCCCTGCAAAATCATCCAGAATGTGTCTGCTCTGCTGTACATGCGCCATCTCTCTCCCCCTGAAACGTAATGTAACCTTTACCTTGTTTCCCTTTTCAAGAAACTTCTTTGCATTATTGATCTTCGTATTCAAATCGTTCGTGTCAATGTTCGGTGACATGCGTACTTCTTTGATTTCCACCGTCTTCTGCTTCTTCTTTGCCTCTTTCTCTTTACGGGTCTGCTCATACTTGAACTTGCCGTAATCAATAATCTTACATACCGGCGGCTGGGCCTTTGGGGCAATCTTAACCAAATCCAGTTCTGCTTCCTGTGCGAGCTTCATAGCTTCCCTTGAAGACATAATTCCAAGCTGTTCCCCTTCTGCGCTGACAACACGTACTTCCCTGTCCCTAATCTGCTCGTTAATCATTAAATCGCTAATTGTAGTGCACCTCCATCATAAACTCTTTTCATACTTCACCGTCTCCCGGCAGAGCAAAAGTGTGCCGCTCACACTCCTGCATTCAAATATTTTCATATGCGCAGCCTTTATTCCGCACAGTGCTGCACAGACGTTTTTATTACAGAGGAAGCACTTTCCTATGCAATAAAAAGTGAATAGCCATAGACTATCCACTCATATCTCCACATAAATATACCATCGTACGATATATCTCTTATGTCTTCAATATCAAACCATAGACGCCCGATTGCGCTGTGGTGAGAGTGGATACTCTACTTTCTTTTCTTCACACAACTTATACATTAGCACAACTCTCTGAGTATGTCAAACATTTTCTGCCGCATTTTCCTTCATTTCCCGCATGATCTTTTTAAATGTTATAAAAAACAGGACCGTTGTCGTAAGAACCGAAATAATATCCGCAATCGGCTCTGCACGGTAAATTCCTATCACACCCATATATCTGGGAAGGATAATTGCAAGCGGGATCAGCAGAATCACCTTTCTCAGCAGTGCAATAAACAGCGACACCTTCGCCTGCCCAAGCGCAAGAAATGTACTCTGGCAGGAGGATTGTATTCCAAAAATCGTAATACCCAAAAAATATACCGGCATCACGCTGCAGGTCAGTTCGATCAACTCCTGATTATCCGTAAATATTCTTGCATAAAGCCCCGGCTTTCCAACCGCAATGCCTGCAAGCAGAAGCGTACCGACAAAACAGATCGTAATCAGCTTGGAAAATGCCTCCTTCACCCTTGCCGCATTCCCCGCGCCGTAATTGTAGCTTATGATCGGCTGGACTCCCTGAGCCACGCCCTGGATCGGAATCACAATAAGCTGCATAATACTGGTCATAATCGACATCGTTCCCACATACAGATCACCGCCGTAGCGCTGAAGCCCGGAATTTAACGTAATACTCACCAGGCTTTCCGTGGACTGCATAATAAAGGGCGATATCCCCAGGGCGGCAATCTGTCCGATAATCTCCGGACGGAATTTCATATTGGAAAACCTAAGACGGACAGCGCTCTTCTCTGATGCCAGAAAACGCACCACCCATGCAGCACTGAGCGCCTGTGAAAAAATCGTCGCAAGGGCGGCGCCCTTCACTCCCATATGACACCCAAAAATCAAAATCGGATCCAGCACGATGTTTGTAACTGCTCCTATAAGTACAGAAAGCATGGCTGTCTTTGCCTTACCCTGTCCGCTGATAAATGTATTCAATCCCAATGCCAGCTGTACGAAAATAGTTCCGATCAGATAGATGCCTATGTAGTCCTCTGCATAAACAATAATATTGTCACTTGCTCCAAAAGCATACAAAATCGGTGTTTTAAACGCCTGAAAAAACAGAGTGAGCGCAACAGAAAACACAAGCAGCATCCCGGCAGAATTGCCAAGAATCTGCTCAGCCCCCTTATAATCCTTTCCTCCTAGCTTGATCGATGCTAACGGCGCGCCTCCCATTCCGGCAAAGGCACTAAATGCTGAAATCAGCATAATAATTGGAAATGTAACGCCCACACCCGTAAGCGCCATGCTTCCATACCCTGCTATGTGTCCTATGTACACTCTGTCTATAATATTATAGAGCAGATTAATCAGCTGGGCCGCCACCGCCGGAATCGACATACTGAGAATCAATTTCCCTATCGGCAGCGTCCCCATCCGTTCATCCTGCTTATCATTCATATCCGTTCACCTGCATCCCGTTTCATACACTTTCCCAGTAACAATAGAAGGTATTATATCACACCTCCATTACCAAATACAACAAAAATCTCTCTGTCCTTATATTTGCCAAAGCCTTATTAAAACCATATCCCTTATCTCTACAGCTATTCACACCAAGGCTCTTGCTGCGGACTGTACCGGGTGCCGATTTCGGCCGATGCGGTAAAACAGTATATAAATTCGGATACTAATTCTTACTGATATATAAATAATTCCTTCCGGTCAGCGTCTTATTCATGCAGACACTGCATAGGATCACCACGATTCCCGCCAGGAATCCAATCCAGTTAAAGAGCGCCGTCAGGATCAGAAGCTGCAGTCTCATGAATTTCAATGCGTAACCCAGCTCAAAATTCGGCTGTGTATAGTTTGCCACCGCAACGAACGCCATGGCTAGCATGATCTCCGAATTAAACCAGCCGGAGGATACCGAAAACTCTCCCAGCACCAGACCGGCGATCACACTTAACGGCGTACTGAGCATGCTCGGCGTATTCATCGCCGCAAGCCTCAGACCGTCAATAGCAAGCTCCAGGATCAGAAGCTGCCAGATCAGCGGTACATTTACCATGTCCCGCACTACCACAAAAGTAAACATTTCCGGAAGCCACCTTAGGTTCTGCATAAAAAGCAGATATACCGGAGTCAGAAAAACAGTCAAAAATGCAATTATCCCTCTTGTTATTTTCAGGTAAACCCCTGTAAGGGTCGGAAAATAATAATCATTCGCCTCCTCAATGATATCGTACACCGACGTAGGCAGGATCATGGCCGAGGGCGAATTATCCACCAGTATCACGATCTTCCCTTCCAGCAGGCAGGCCGCCGCAGTATCCGGCCTTTCACTGAATTTAAACTTTGGAAAGGGATTGAACCATTTTCGTTTCATCAGGCATTCTGCAAGACTCTGCTGATTCATTGTCAGGGCATCCGTTTGAATGGAGTCCAGCTTATCCATCAGCTTTTTCAAAAGCTCCTTATCCACCCGGTCAGACATATAGCAGACTGCCACGTCCGTTCTGGAGCTTTTGCCAACCTCCTTCATCTCCATTGTAAGATGCGGGTTCCGGATCCTCCGTCTCATCAAAGCCGTATTAAAAACAATCGTCTCCACGAATCCATCTCTGGAGCCGCGCAGGGATTTATCCTTGTCCGGCTCCTCCACGCTTCTTGCCGGATAGGTTCTGCAGTCGATCACGATACATGCCTCATATCCGTCGATAAACAGACATGTAGCCCCTGAGAGCACATTTCGGAAAATCTGGTCAAAATCCCCTATAATATCAACCTCCACATAGGGTATGCACTGTCTGGAGAATGCCGTTGCACTCATCGGCATATCCTCTGCGGTGACAGAAAAAAATGAATCCATCAATTTCAGCATGGACTCATCTTTTGTAAATCCGTCAATAAAATAAAAGACAGCATCCCGGCCTCCGATGACAATATTCCTCTGCACAATATCAAAGCTGTCCGCCACCGGAAGTATCTCATTTACGTAGGTCTCGTTTTCCTTCACGGAAGCCGAGACATTTCTGTATTCCTGCATATCCATTCCTCCATTCCTGTTTCCAACATCTGTATGTCCACAGGTTCTGCACATTTTCACATGGATAGCATGTCCGGATACTGCTAGAATTATACACCTGTTGTGCTTCCGAAACCGCCGTTTCTCTCTGTCTGCACATCGTCGTCTACAGTAATTCCATATTCTACAAAAATACCCTGCATAAATCCCGTTCCGGCCTTTAACTCTACGGTCTTTCCTTCATTGGTATCATTGGTAAGCTTCGCAAAAATATGTCCTTCATTATCCGAATAAAAATAATCGCTGTCGATAATCCCTACCGTATTGTTAAGCTGCAGGCGGTACTTAAAGCCAAGCCCGCTCCTGGGATAACACTTCAGCACCCATTCTTCCTCCATCCGCACACGGATCCCAGTCGGGATCTTCACTGTCTTTCCGGGCTCGACCACCATATCCTCCGGCATAAAAAAATCATACCCGGCAGAGCCTGCCGTTGCCCGCTCCGGAAGCCGGATGCCGTCATAAATCTGCCTTATTTCCGATTCCTCCGTCTCCCCAAATGTATCTCTCCAGCTTTCCGCAAATTGATGAAAGCCCACTTTATAAAACTGTGCAATTCGTTTCGCCATCTTTTCTACCTCTTTCCATTTCATCAAAATAGACAGGGACTTTCTCCCTGTCTGTAAGTATAACAATTCTAATTTCCGCATTCAATACTGATTTCTGCAGCTTTGCTCTGACAAAGTGCCCTCGTCAGGCCGACCTCTATTTTTTGATTACCTTATCCTGATAATCAAAGCATTCCTTTGCAATCACATTGCTAAGTACAAGCAGACAGATCAGGTTCGGAATTGCCATCATGCCGTTGAAGGTATCCGAAATATCCCATACCATCTGCAGCTGGGTGGTTGCCCCTGCAAATACGATCAATGAGAAGAAAATCCGGTACAGCCTATTCAGCTTCGTAGAGCCTGCAAGGTACTCCAGCGATTTCTCCCCATAGTATTCCCAGCCAAGGATAGTAGAGAACGCAAACAAGGTAATTCCTATCGTTACCAGCCATCCCCCAAAGGTTCCAAGTCCGGTCTGGAATGCGGCGATCGTTAAGTTTGCACCGGTAAAAGCCTCTCCGGTAGACGGATCGATCTGTCCCAGCATTCCAGATGATGCAATCGAAAGTCCTGTCATAGAGCATACCACGATCGTGTCAAAGAACGTTCCCGTCATATTAATATAACCCTGTCTGGACGGATGGTCTGTCTTTGCTGCGGCAGCCGCAATCGGAGCAGAACCAAGACCCGCCTCATTGGAGAATACACCTCTGGCTACGCCCCAGCGCATGGCATTTGCAATAACTGTACCTGCGGCGCCGCCGCCCATAGCCTCAAAGTTAAATGCCATACCAAAAATCTGTGCCAGTCCGGCCGGAATATTACCGATATTTAACACAATCACCACAAGACCTGCAATAAAATACAGTACTGCCATAAATGGCACAACGATTGCACACACACGGCCGATGCTCTGTATTCCTCCAACCAATACCAGAAGCGCCGCAATGGTAAGTACCACACCTGTGATCCAGGTAGGTATGCCAAAGGTAGTCTTTACAGCTCCGGAAATGGAATTCCCCTGTGTCAGGTTACCGATACCAAAGGATGCCAGTACGGCAAACAGCGCAAATGCAACCGCAAAAAACCTTCCGGCCGCCTTATTTTTAAAACCATTCTGCATCGCATACATAGGGCCGCCCGCCATCTCGCCGCGGTCATTCTTCTGGCGGTACTTTACTGCCAGCACACTCTCGCCGTACTTGGTGGACAGTCCGAACAACGCGCTGAGCCACATCCAGACAATTGCACCTGGTCCGCCAAGAACCATAGCTGTTGCCACACCTACGATATTCCCGGTACCAATTGTAGCCGCAAGTGCCGTCATCAGAGACTGGAAAGGTGTAATGTCACCTTCCTCACCCGTACTCTTCACATCTTTGGAAAATACCTGCTTCAAAGCATAACCCAGATTCCTCCAGGGCAGAAACTTCAGACGGATGGTCAGGAACACTCCTGTTCCCACCAAAAGAACCAGCATGACTGGTCCCCATACAAAATCATTTACCGCTGATAAAATATCCGCAAAACTCATATTCTCTCTCCCTTCGCTTTTCATCTTTTGCTCTATCCCCGCCATATTTTGACATAGATTTTTTCATTTTTTAAGCAAAAAAAAGTTTTTCCGTCATTTTCCATAAAAATACGAAAACTCCGAAGCGGTTCCTGCTTCGGAGTCTTTCTATATGGATTCATTGACTAAGTTATCATAACACACTCAGCGCCAATATGCAAGCACAACATCCATTTCCTGCAAAATTTAGTTATAAAAGTTCAATCTTCCAACGTCTTCTTTAAATTATCTGCAGTTATTTCAAACATTTCATGAAATCAAAACGGCGTCCCGTACAGGTCATACGGAGTCGCCTGATACACGTAGTAATTAAGCCAGTTCGTATAAAGGTTATTCGCCGCCGCCCTCCAGGTAAGCAGCGGCTTATTCTCCGGATTGTCCTCCGGGTAGTAATTCTTTGGAATATCAATGGGAAGTCCCTTTCCCAGATCCCTCTTATACTCTCCATCCAGCGTAACCCTGTCGTATTCCGGGTGTCCCATCACAAAAATCCGGCGTCCGTCCTCCGCCATTCCAAGAAAAAGTCCTGCCTCCTCGGACTCTGCGAGAATCGTAATCCTCTCATCCGCCCGAAGCTTCTCAATCGGCACATCTGTATGTCTGGAATGCGGCGCCATGAACACATCATCAAATCCGCGCACCAGCGGAATCTTGCGGTTTAAGACACGGTGGGAGAATACCCCGAACAGCTTATGCGGCACCTGCACCTTGTCTATCCCATAATGGTGATAAAGCGCCGCCTGCGCTCCCCAGCAGAGGTGAAGTGCAGAGGTAACATTGGTCTTTGTCCAATCCATGATCTCTGTCAGCTCATCCCAATAATCCACAGCTTCAAAGGGCATCTGCTCCACTGGCGCCCCTGTGATGATAAAGCCGTCAAACCTGCGGTCCTTAATCTCAGAAAAGGTCTGATAAAATTGATTAATATGGCTGGTAGATGTATTCCTCGACACATGGCTGGATACATTCACAAAGGTCACATCCACCTGCAGCGGCGTATTGGACAAAGAGCGCAGGATCTGAAGCTCCGTATCCTCCTTTAAGGGCATCAGGTTCAAAAGCCCGATCTGGATCGGCCTGATATCCTGATGCATCGCCCTATGCTCGTCCATTACAAATATATTCTCCTGCTCCAGTATTTCCTTTACCGGAAGCTCATTCTGTACCCGAATCGGCATAGCTGTCTCCTTCTTTCTGTCATATATTCTTTATAGGACAGGCGTCTCATCCTCTTCTTCCTCTGCCTGTCTCTGCTTCTTTTCCAGTGTTTCTCTGGAAATCACATATTTCCCGGCATCATCCACAAAGCTGAATTCATCATAAAACTCCGTAGCCTCCGGCAGATTTTTAGCATGAAGCCTGCCGTTGATCACCATCTGGATAATATAATAAATAACTGCAAAGGCAGGCACTCCTAGAAGCATTCCAATAAAACCGAACATTCCTCCGCCCAGCAGAATTGCAAATATTACCCAGAAGGAAGACAGCCCCGTAGAGCTTCCCAATATCTTCGGCCCGATAAAATTGCCATCCAGCTGCTGCAATACCAGAATAAAAATCAGAAAGTACAATCCTTTCATCGGTTCATCTAAAACAATCAGCACGGCGCTTGGAATCGCCCCGATATAAGGCCCAAAGAAAGGAATCACATTTGTCACACCCACAATTACGCTGACCAGAAGGGTATAGGGCATATTTAGCAGGGTCAGTCCTAAAAAGCACAGTACTCCAATAATTGCCGAATCAATAATCTTCCCGACCAGAAACCCTCCGAATATCTCATTTGCCTTCTGGGCAACATGCAGGACAATATTCGCGTGGCGGGAATCAAACAAAGCATATGTAACCTTCTTCCCCTGTTTTCCAAACATCTCTTTGCTGTACAGTATATAGATCGATACGATAATACCAATCAAAGCATTCACAATCTCGCCCACAAAGTCAATCACACCTGTTGTCAATATCGTCATAATATCGTTGGCCTGCCGGAAGAAATCATTTCTCAGCCAGTTCTGAAATGTGTCCGTCGCCTGTTCCACAAAGGTCTGGACCATAACTCCAATGTTGGAATCAGCCTTCACGATTTCGTTCAGCTCTTCCATTAAATCATTGATCTGGCTGGGCAGCGTAAACACCAGGCTCCGGATACTCTGATACAGCTCCGGTATCAGCATATTAAACAAGCCTGCAATCACTGCACCCAGAATAACGATCGACAATGCGATCCCTGCCGTTCTGGATAATTTCTCTGCCTTTTCCCTGCTCTTTAGCCTTTTCTCCAGCATCGGAACTAAAATCCCATCCACCTGCTTTACAATAGGATTCAGCAGAAAAGCAATCAGCGAACCGTATAAGAAAGGCTTCAGCACATCAACCGCTTTCACAAAAATGCCGGAAATATCAGTAAGACGGAGCAATGCAAAATAAAATGCAATTCCCGCCGCAACCACGATAAAATAGGTCATGCACTTACCCAGCTCCCGCCGGAATCTGGAAGGACTCCTGCTGCCAAGCTTCGGCCTGTTACTATAATACCCCTCCGGAGTCTCCGCCGTATTGTCCTTATTTTTCTTATTTTCCTCTTCCATCCCGCTACACTCCTGCAATAAATCATCAATTTTACTATCGCCTAGTATAGCATAAAAATAAGGATGCGGCAAACCAATTTGCCGTATCCTTATCCTGTAATTACACTCCGCCTAACAGCATGTAAAGGTTGCACATTCCGTCTCTTTACACTGACAGGCATTGCTTCCTTCTACGCTGATCTTGCCGGCATGGCACTTACATTCGTCATTATACATGCAGTCCACAGCTTCACAGTCGATCTTGCTTGTTGGGGAAGCCTGGCCCGCCGCATTGCTGTAGGAATCACCCTTCCGCTCCACAAAGCTGTCACAGCAGGTCTCAACTGCGCGCTTTGCCTTGTCTCCTCCGACCTGGATCTTATCCAGGTCACAATAAAACTCCTTGTTATGGGCACAGGTCTGTACCGTACATCTTAATTCCGGCATTGCAAGATACCTCCTTTAAATAATAGATTACGCAGAGATAGTATCCGCAATGCCGGAATAATTATTCATATTTTTTTAAATTATCACTTTATCCAAACCGGTCACGCCTGACGGTAAATAATATCATCGCGCCCCGGCCCATTAGAAACCATAGTGATCGGATATCCGATATGCTCCTCTACAAATTCAATATACTTCCGGCAGTTCTCCGGCAGCTCATCATAGTTCCTAATTCCGGAAATATCGCATTTCCAGCCGGGAAGCGTCTCATATACCGGTTTCGCCTTATCAAGCAGGTAAGTCGTCGGGAATTCCGTCGTTACCTCCCCGTCAATCTCATAGCCTACGCATACCGGAATCTCATCCAGATATCCCAGCACATCTAATACCGTAAATGCCACATCCGTCGCTCCCTGCATCCTGCATCCGTATTTGGACGCCACACAGTCAAACCAGCCCATGCGTCTCGGACGGCCTGTTGTAGCGCCGAATTCTCCGCCGTCTCCGCCGCGGCGCCTCAGCTCATCCGCCTCGTCCCCAAAAATCTCACTGACAAAGGCTCCTGCGCCCACCGCGCTGGAATAAGCCTTGCATACCGTGATGATCTTCCCTATCTCATACGGCGGGATCCCCGCTCCGATAGCTCCGTACGCCGCCAGCGTGGAAGAGGACGTCACCATTGGGTAGATGCCGTGATCCGGATCCTTCAAAGAGCCGAGCTGACCCTCCAGAAGAATCTCTTTCCCCTCCTTCAGTGCATGGTAAAGATACAGAGATACATCACATACATAGGGCTCTACCATCTTCTTATATTCCTGCAGCTCCCTGTATAATTCATCCGGATCTATCTCCGGTTTGTGGTACAAATACTTCAAAAGTACATTCTTCTGCTCTGCTACGCGCACCACCTTCTCCTTCAGAAGTTCATCGTCAAACAGCTCGCTTACCTGAAAGCCGACCTTCGCATATTTGTCGGAATAAAACGGTGCAATCCCTGATTTTGTCGAGCCAAAGGACTTGCCGCCCAAACGCTCCTCCTCGTATGCATCAAAATTCTTATGGTAAGACATCACCATCTGTGCACGGTCAGACACCAGAATCTTCGGCATCGGCACGCCTCTGTCGATGATTGACTGAATCTCTTCAAATAATACCGGTATATCCAGAGCAACACCATTTCCGATAATACTGGTAGTATGATCATAGAATACGCCTGACGGCAGTGTGTGGAGTGCAAATTTACCGTAATTATTGATTATCGTGTGTCCTGCATTCGCTCCCCCCTGAAAACGGACAATAATATCAGCCTGCTCTCCCAGCATGTCTGTGATCTTGCCCTTACCTTCGTCTCCCCAGTTTGCGCCGACTACTGCTTTTACCATAACAATTCCTCCTGTGTGCTATATGCAATCATTGTTAAAATAACCTTCAGTCCCCAATTTTGTATTATACTATAATTCTCAGTTCTTGTACATTATTATTTCACATCAGAGGTGCAAATAACCGCAGAACCTGCCCTACAATCTTTGCCTTAAACGGCCGGTTCTGAACCTCCGTCAGGCTGACCTTATGGCATCGTGCCAGAGTATTCTGGAAATCCACCTCAATGCTCCCGATCACAGGATTATTATAAATCAATACCCCGCATTCAAAGTGCAGATACAGGCTGCGGTAATCCAGATTGATCGTACCCACTGCCGCCGTATCATCATCCGACACAAATACCTTTGCATGGACAAATCCCGGCGTATACTCATAGATCTGCACCCCTGCCTGGATCAACTCCTTGTAAAATGTCTGTGCAACCGCAAAGGCATACCATTTATCCGGAATGTGCGGCATGATAATGATCACCTCGATCCCGCTCTTTGCGGCTCTGGTAAGGGTCGTGATCATTTCACTGTCCAGGATCAGATAAGGCGTCATAATATGCACATATTTCTTTGCATGGTTCAGAATATGGAAATACACTTCCTCACCCACGTCTTCATTATCATACGGATGATCCCCATATGGGATCACATAGCCGGTCCATCTGGTATTCCACATCCGCTTTGGAGTCAGGTAATTCTCATAATTCTCCTTCTCCTTCACGTCAAGATTCCACATCTGCAGGAACAGCATCGTTAAGCTCTGTACTGCGTCGCCTTTCAGCATTACCGCCGTATCCTTCCAGTGGCCGAACCTTTCCAGCTTATTGATATACTCATCTGCCAGATTCACTCCTCCTGTGAACGCAGTCCTTCCGTCAATAACACAGATCTTCCTGTGATCCCTGTTATTCTGTACGGTAGAAAGGAAGGGCGTGATCGGAATGGACATCTTACACTGGATTCCCATCTTACGAATTTTCTTATAGTAATTATATGGAAAATTGGAAATCGCACAGGTTCCGTCATACATAAACCGAACCTCAACGCCTTCCGCCGCCTTTCTCTGAAGGATCTCCAGGATTGTACCCCACATAACGCCCTCTGCAATAATAAAATATTCCATGAAAATATAGTCTCTTGCCTTCTCAAGCTCCCGGACCAGCGCACGGAACTTATCCTCTCCGAGAGGAAAATAGGTAACCTCCGTATTCCGGTAAGCCGGAAACTTCAGGCATCCTGACAGATAGCAGGCCAGATTTGCCATAGCCGGCTTGCTGTCCCGGATTTCCTCAACGATCTCCTCATCCTGCGTCATGTAGGGATTCTCTTCCAGCTTCAGTATTTCCAGCTTCTCTCCCACCCAGCTGTTGCCGAGCTGGAGCTCCACATAGATATAAAACAACGTTCCCACCGCCGGAAATGCCATAATACACAGAATCCACGTCATCTTAAATGCCGGATTCCCCTCTGAATTAATAATATAGATCAGAACACAGATACGCAGCACCGTAAACACCATATTAATATATATTGTATACTGCCTGAGCCAGTTCGTCGTCACTGCAAAAATCGCCAGCTGTAGCAGGATCATCAACAGGATCAGTCCGGTTCGGCTGAATATAATTCGAAAAAGCCCTCCTTTGGCCTTTTTTAATCTCTTACTCTCCATATATGTCTCTCCCCGCTTGAGTACATACCACATAAAATTTTCCAAAATCAAGTTTAGCATACTTTATCCCCTATCTCAAGGAACCTTTTATAAATGTTAAGTTCACCAATTTTTTATATCCTTCCCCTTTCTTTTTTTCCAAAAAGGTATTACAATAGACCTATCTATATGCGAAACCGAAGAAAGGAGCTATACACATGTCAAAAGTATTCAAACGTTTATTAGGATTAGCCGCAGTTGGAGGTGCTGCTGCAGGAGTGATATATTATCTTAACAAGTCCGAGAATAATGATGATGAGTTTTTAGATGAATTTGATGATGAGTTTGATTTGGACGATGAATTAAATCCAGCCGGAGAGAGAGAATACGTTTCCCTGAATGCCGCCCCAAAAACTGAAGAACCGGAAATTGAAGCAAAAGACGCCGGCGGGGCGGATGCCGGAACCGAAGAAGCTGCTGAGAGCAAAGCTGACGGACCAGACGAAGCTGCTCCTGAAGAAAAAGCCGAATAATAACATATCAAAAGGGAGGCTCTTCCACCAAGAAGCAGCCTCCCTTCCCTGTTATAATTCTGTTCAAATGAGGTTAAATAATTTTGAAATATATATTGATTATTGACGACGATATTCATATTGGAAATATGCTGGAAGAGGTTCTTACAAACGAAGGCTACGGTATATACCGGGCTTATTCAGGAACAGAGGCTCTGCTTCTCCTCTCCAGGGAAAAACCGGATCTCATACTGCTTGATCTAATGCTGCCGGGACTTAACGGCGAGGACATACTCCCGCTGATAACTGGTATCCCTGTCATTGTTATGAGCGCAAAGGCCGATGTGGATAATAAAGTAAATCTGCTGCTCGAAGGAGCCGCAGACTACGTGACAAAACCCTTTCATACAAAGGAGCTCCTGGCCAGAATTGCCGTGCAATTCCGTAACCAGACAGCTTCCGGATCCGTTTCCAGCCTGGTCTTCGAAGATATCGTACTTCACACAGACACACATATGGCAGTTTCAGGCACAGAGCAGGTCAAATTAACCCGGACAGAAGCCGCCATCCTGAAGCTCTTAATGCAGAACCCTTCCCAGGTCATGACAAAATCCCTGCTACTGGACCGCATCAGCAGGGATACGCCTGATTGTACTGAAAGCTCCCTGAAAATGCACGTAAGCAACCTGCGGAAGAAGCTAAGGGAACTAAACAGCAGGGATTATATAGAATCCGTCTGGGGAATCGGCTTTAAAATGCATGAAAACACGTAAAATCTTTACCATTTCTTTACTCTTCCCTTTACCGGTTTCTTTACCATTGCCCGGTAAAATAGGAACCGCAGACAAAAAGAGGAGGTTAGATTTTATGGACTATGTTCTTACAACAAATGCCGTCAGCAAGAATTACAGGCATTTCAAAGCATTAAACGAACTGTCTATGCACGTCCCGAAGGGGGCGGTCTATGGATTCGTTGGAAAAAACGGCGCCGGAAAGACAACGCTGATCCGGTTAATCTGCGGGCTTCAGGAGCCATCGTCCGGCTGCTATACCCTGTACGGCAGAAACAACACTGACAAAGATATCGCAAAATCCCGAAGAAGAATGGGCGCCGTCGTAGAGATTCCGTCCATATATCTTGACATGACAGCCGAAGACAATCTTAAACAGCAGTATCGGATTCTGGGGCTTCCGTCCTTTGACGGACTGAATGACATTCTAAAGCTGACGGGCCTTGAAGGCACCGGCAGGAAAAAAGCCCGGAACTTCTCTCTCGGTATGCGCCAGAGGCTTGGAATTGCCATAGCCCTTGCCGGGGATCCGGATTTTCTGGTTCTGGACGAACCGGTAAACGGTCTTGATCCCCAAGGTATTATCGAGATGCGGGAGCTGATCCTAAAATTGAATCGCGAGCGGCAGATTACGGTGCTGATCTCAAGCCATATTCTTGACGAGCTTTCCAAATTAGCCACGCATTATGGCTTCATCGACAACGGCCGTATGATAAAAGAAATGAGCGCGGAAGAATTAGAAACCGCCTGCAGGAAATGTGTCCGCATGGAAGTCAGCGACACCGGCGTTCTTGCCCGTGTACTTGACCGTATGCAGATTGATTACCGGATACACTCTGCCTCACATGCCGATGTATATGCAAAGCTGAATGTATCACAGCTTGCCAGTATCCTTGCAGAAGAAAACTGCGAGGTCATTTCCATGCTGGAGCAGGATGAAAGCCTGGAAAGCTACTATGTAAGTCTTGTGGGAGGTGGAACATATGAATAAGCTGTTAAGAGCCGGCTTTGCAAGACTCGCAAAGAGCCGGATCTTCTGGATCTGTACGGCTGTTTCCTTTGGGATAGGGCTGATTTCTTCAATCACCCGTTATCGGGAAATGATGGATACAGCGGGATATTCCTATTCTATGGAGGACATCCTGTTCACTAACTGTATTTTTATGCCCATATTTTCTGCAGTCTTTGCCGGCTTATTTATCGGCACGGAATACAGCGACGGCACCATACGCAATAAATTAATTGCCGGCCACGCACGGTCTGCCGTATATTTTTCTAATATCATTGTATGCTCGGCGGGCCTGCTGCTGATACACCTCGCCAATATTGCCGCAATTGTATGTATCGGGTTTCCTCTGACCAGAGCGGTCAAAGCGCCGGCTCCAGGCCTTATCCTTCTGGGGCTCGTCAGCCTGGCGGCAGTGATTGCTTTGAGCGCCATATTTTCACTTATGAGCATGCTGATCCACAACAAAGCCGGCTGTTGTGTTGCGGCATTGATCCTCTCATTTATTTTTCTGGTAAGCGCAATGACCATCGAAGGCCGTCTGTCGTCTCCGGAATATTATCCCTCTATCACCGCCTCCTATACGGACGAAACCGGTGAAACGAAAGTAGAAAATACAGAAAGCATCAAAAACCCGAACTATCTTACCGGAACAAAGCGGAAGGTCTACGAATTCCTGTATGATTTCCTGCCCGGCTGCCAGATGCTGCAGATCACAGAGCAGTCTCCTAAGCGCCCTGGGATACTGCCCCTGTATTCCCTGTTTATCACTGCTGTAACAACTGCCTGTGGAGTCCTTTTCTTCCGCAGAAAAAATATAAATTAACGATTTATACCCCGCGGATAAGGAGATACACGCCTTGTCTGCCGAGGGTAATCAAAGGAGTGTCTATGAAAATCTGGCTGTGCGCCGTCGCCGGCATCCTGATTTTAGTTATTATCGCTTTACTGGCAAAAATATATCTGCTGCAGAAAGCGGCGCAGGAAATAGAAGAAGGCTTCGCCGACCGGCTCACGACCGGTACAAATACGCTGATTGATATTTCCAGCGGGGACCGTTCCATGCGCAGGCTGGCCTCTGCCGTTAATACGCAGCTTCGCAGGCTGCGCGCTGAACGCCGCCGCTTTCATCAGGGAGATACCGAGCTGAAAAACGCCGTTACAAATATCTCCCATGACCTGCGCACCCCCTTAACTGCTATCTGCGGATACCTGGATCTGCTCGAACAGGACGATCTGTCCGAAGACGCCTTCCGCTACACAGCAATCATACGAAACCGTACGGAACTGCTGAAACAGCTTACAGAGGAACTGTTCCGCTATTCTGTTCTGCTCACAGCAAATGAAGAAGCCGTACGAGAGCCTGTTGTCCTGAGCGAAGTATTAGAAGAAAGCATCGCTGCATTTTACGCCTCTCTAAAAGAAAGGGGGATTACCCCTGAAATAAAACTGACCGGCAATAAGATCACCCGCAATCTTAACCGGCCTGCTTTATCCCGCATATTTTCTAATCTCATCAACAATGTATTAAAATACAGCGACGGAGATTTTTTTGTCTCTTTGTCTGATTACGGAGAAATTACCTTTGCAAATACCGCCTCCGCCCTGGATGATATACAGGTAGGCAGGCTGTTTGACCGGTTCTATACTGTAGAAGCCGCGAGAAAGTCTACCGGACTTGGACTTGCAATTGCACGGACTTTCGTCGAACAGATGGGCGGAACAATCACCGCCGGATACGCCGGCAATATCCTAAGCATCCATATTTACTTTCCAGATATCTAGTATATCAATTCTGCGAAGCATGTTCTTCAAGCTCTTTCTTCGCCTTTGCCTGAAGCACCTCCGTCTGAAATACATAATTGCGGATCAGCATCTCAGCTTTGGGGGACAGGTCTATAAACTGACAGCCATAGCCATACAGCCTTTCCCCGCGCACAGGGCGCTGCTTCTTTATACGTGCAGTAATATGTATCGGTGCTTTTATGCCGGGAATGATGGTAGATACCATCGTACCCGGCTGGAATTTCTGCTTCGAGACAAACTGAAAGCCTCCGGTCCCGATATCTTTAATCTTAACATCCTTTGTCTGTCCATCCAGCAGAAGGGCGCCCCGGAAAGTCACATATACACGGAAATTCTTCCGCTCTTCCGGAACATCCTTTGTAACTGCACGAGCCGTGTACTGCCCTTCGGCATTCTCCTTATCATGGCAGTGACGGATTTCCTCTGACAGCGTAAAAATAAATGCCCGGTAATCATACCTCTTCCCTTCCGGCATTAGGAAAAACTTCTTTGGGAAATCCTCCGACGGCTTTTGGGGAAAATAAAGCACGATCGTATCCGCACTCTCTCTACAGAATCGTATGTCCGCCAGAAAAGTACAATCCAAATGATACAGCGTTCCATTTGTCATCTCATGTAATAAATTCATAGATAGAATACCTCCTCCTTTATACAACTGCAGACAAGCCGTCCCAGATCTCTATTACTATAAAACCATTTTAGCAGAGAAAATTCCCGGAATCAAGACCTCCAGACGCTGCAGAGTATCTCTGCCGCGTCTTTGATCTCCTTCTCCGACAGGTTTGCATACCCCAGCAGCACCGTCGGCTCCTCTTTCTTTTCCCCGATAATGTAATCCGACAGCCCGTACACCCGGATTCCGGCTTTCTTTGCTTTCTTTATCAGTTCGTCCTCTGTCACTTCTCCGTTAAATGTAAGGAGCAGATGTACTCCTGCATGTTCGCCGGAAATCCTGCACACCCCCGAAAGAGGTGCAAGTCCCTTGATCAACAGGTCATGCCTTCCTTTATAGAGAGACCTGGTCTTATTCAAATGTCTCTCATAATAACCGTCCTCTACAAAGCGCTGCACGATTAACTGATCAACTACAGAAACCGTCGAGCTGATAAACCCGCATTTATCCAGATAGACGTCTGTAAGCTCCACTGGAAGCACCATATAGCTCATACGGATGGCCGGGGCAATGGATTTAGAAAACGTTCCCAGATAAATAACCCTTCCGCCTCTGTCGCAGCCCTGCAGCGCCGGAATAGGCTTACCTTTATACCGGAATTCGCTGTCATAGTCATCCTCAATAATATAACGTCCTTCTTTTTCATCCGCCCACTTCAAAAGCTCCATCCGCCGTTTCATGGGCATAACAATCCCGGTAGGATACTGATGGGAAGGCGTCACGTATGCCACATCCGCCTCCGTATCCCTAAGAGCGGACACCTTCATCCCATATCCATCCATCTCGATAGGCAGCACCTGATAAGACTGGCTCACAAACAAACGGTACGCCTGCTTATAGGAAGGATTCTCCACTGCGACCACATGCTCCCTGCCCAGTACAGCGCATAACAGCATCAGAAGATAGTCACTGCCTGCCCCCACGATCACCTGTTCCGGACTGCAGTTCACGCCTCTTGCCTGATACAGATATTTACAGACCGCTTCTCTGAAGCCCGTCTCCCCCTGAGGATTCCCAAGACGGAATAATTCTACCTTGTCATCCATCAGTATATCCTTAGAAAGCTTCCGCCATGCATTATAGGGAAAACTCTTCAAATCCACTCCGTTGGGCGTAAAATCAAACCGATACCGCTCTTTCTTTACAGCTTCCTTCTCCCTATGGGACACCTTCTCGTTCACCAGATGATACAGCCCCTCTACCTGGGCGGCAAAAAATCCCCGGTATGGCTCCGACTCAATATATCCTTCCGATAACAGCTGCCCGTAGGCAAGCTCCACCGTGCTCCTGCTGACCTCAAGGTGCTTTGCCAGAAGCCTTGTGGAGGGGAGCTTTTCCCGGTAAGCAATCCTCCCGGATATAATACTCTCTTTTATATATTGGTAGATCTGCTCATACAAAGGCATCTTATCCTTCGGATTCAGATCGATCGTCAATTCGTTCATTACTTTGGCAGCCTGAAAGAGCTCTTCAGAGATACGATCCGGTTAAATACCAACGCATCCGGCTTAGAATCCTTCGCATCAATACAAAAATACCCATTCCGCACAAACTGGAAGCTGTCATAGGCCTTCGCATCCTCAAAATTCGGCTCCACATAGCAGTTCTTACGAACCTCCAGCGAATTAGGATTGATATTCATGGAGCCGTCCTCTTCATTGTAGACACCCTTTTCCTCATCGATCAGATTCTCATAAAGACGAACCTCTGCCTTCTTTGCATAAGGCGCCGCCACCCAGTGGATGGTTCCCTTCACCTTCCGTCCGGTAAATCCGCTTCCGCTCTTCGTCTCCGGGTCGTAGGTACAGTGTACTACTGTCACATTACCTGCCTCGTCCGTTTCATAGCTTACACATGTTACAAAATACGCCTGCATCAGGCGGACCTCGTTACCCGGGAACAGCCGGAAATATTTCTTAGGCGGAGATATCATAAAATCCTCCCGCTCAATGTAAAGCTCTCTGCAGAATGGAAGCTTCCTCTTCCCAAGGGCTTCATTTTCCAGATTATTCTCTGCCTCAAGCCACTCGGTCTCACCCTCCGGATAATTGTCGATCACAAGCTTTATCGGGTCAAGCACCGCCATCATTCGGGAACGCTTCATCTTAAGGTCCTCCCGGATACAGTATTCCAGCATGGCATAATCCACAGAACCCTGCGCCTTGGATACCCCGCACAGCTCCACAAACATCCGCAGAGATTCCGGCGTAAATCCGCGCCTTCTAAGGGCCGCAATGGATACCAGACGGGGATCGTCCCAACCGTCCACAACGCCGTCTTCCACCAGCTTCTTAATATAACGCTTACCGGTCACCACATTGGTCAGGTACAGCTTGGCAAATTCAATCTGTCTCGGCGCCGGGTCAAATCCACACTCCCTTACCACCCAGTCATACAGCGGACGGTGATCCTCAAACTCCAGCGTACAGATGGAATGGGTAATCTTCTCCACTGCATCCTCAATAGGATGAGCAAAGTCATACATCGGATAAATACACCATTTATCCCCCGTATTATGGTGGGTCATATGCGCCACACGGTAAATAACCGGATCGCGCATATTAATGTTCGGGGACGCCATATCGATCTTTGCCCGGAGCACCTTCTCCCCGTCCTGATATACGCCGTCCTTCATCTCCTCAAAGAGCTTTAAATTCTCCTCCACAGAACGGTCACGGTACGGGCTGTTCTTTCCGGGCTCCTTCAAGGTACCGCGGTATTCCCGGATTTCCTCCGGACTGAGATCGCATACAAATGCCTTTCCCTTCTTGATCAGCTTCACGGCACACTCATACATCACCTTAAAATAGTCAGACGCGTAGTACAGATGATCCTTAAAATCAGCGCCAAGCCATTCCACATCCGCCTTGATCGACTCCACAAACTCCATATCCTCCTTCGTCGGGTTGGTATCGTCAAACCGAAGGTGGAAGGTTCCGTGATATTTCTCCGCAAGTCCGGAATTTAAAATAATGGATTTGGCATGTCCAATATGCAGATAGCCGTTCGGCTCCGGCGGAAATCTGGTGCAGACTTCTGTATATACGCCTTCTGCAAGATCTTTATCGATCTCCTGCTCAATAAAATTCTTTGAAACCGCTTCTTCTCCCATGGTATCCTCCTCTATATCGTTCATTCTCGTCATTTTTTAATCTTATCATACTTCCAGATAACCCACAATAGAATAATTTCAAAAAACCATTGACAAAACTACTCTTTATATTGTATATTAATCACGTTGCATATCTTAATTAAAAATATATATTTATCTGCTGTCGTGGCTCAGTCGGTAGAGCGTCGCCTTGGTAAGGCGGAGGTCGGCGGTTCGATTCC
>CAJTZE010000035.1 GCA_910584265.1 uncultured Dorea sp.
TGTATCATTCATCAAGATGCGCAGTTCCTCAACAGTAGAGGAAGCACTGTTGAGCACCAGGACTTTGCCTTTACCGGCGCGCATTCGGTAAAGGTGTACAAGGTAAGCACCGGGGAAATGAATGATTACGGGAGGACATCAGGGAAAAGGGGCGTTAACTGGTCCCGGTATGGAAAGATTGAGGACCTGAACGCCACAACAGAGCGTTTTGTGCTTACAAGGGACAGGTCTTTTACCTTTGCGATTGATGCGCTCGATGCAGATGAAACCGAAGAAAGCCTCGAGGCGGCTTCCGCCCTTGCGCGCCAGATCAGGGAAGTTGTGATTCCGGAAGTTGATACCTATACCTACGGAAAGATGTGCGCAGGCGCAGGAACCAAGCCGGAAGCTGTAGAGCTGACACCCTCGAACATTTATGATGAAATTATCAAGGCGGGGAATGTGCTGGATAATGCGGAAGTGCCGGAGACAGGGCGTGTCCTGGTAGTGACGCCGGATACATACCATTTGATGAAGAAGTGCAAGGATATCACTATGGAGACTGATATCGGCAATGATATGCGGATCAGGGGCGTTATCGGCAATCTGGACGGTGCGAATGTGCAGAAGATTCCGGCCAACAGACTGCCGGCCGGGTTCGGCTTCATGCTCGCCCATCCGTGTGCGACAGTCGCACCGACAAAGCTTGCAAGCTATAAAACCCACGATGATCCGCCCGGAATCAGTGGTGTGCTGGTAGAGGGGCGCATTGCCTATGATGCTTTTGTGCTGGAGAATAAGGCAAAGGCTATCTATTATCAGGCTAAAGCAACAGGAGCATAATTCAATAATCTGACGGAGTATCCCGGGCTTTCCTATGGATTGTCCGGGGTATTCCATATATGGGAGGGTGCAGAGCATGAACAAGAATCATGAGGGATATACAGACTATACCGCCTGTGAAGCTGTCAGAAGGGCAGACAGGGACAGGAAACGGAAAAGGGCAGTGGACAGCCCCCTGCACCTTACATACCGCTTAGAAGAGGCTAGAGGGTTCGCGGAAGCAAGAAATACCGTGTGCAGGTGATGGATATGACGAATGAGCAGTTAGCGGCAAGGATACAGGCCGGAGAGGATACCGCTGAGAATATGCTCCAGCTCTGGCAACAGAATGAAGGATTCATTGCAAAGCTGGCTATGAAGTACCAGGGCTGTGCCGAGCTGGACGACCTGAAGCAGGAAGGTTATCTCGGCTTGTGTGAAGCTGCGCGCCAGTATGACCAGGAGCAGGGAGCGTCATTCATCGGCTATGCAGGCTTCTGGATCAGGCAGGCCATGAAGCGGTACATAGATAACTGCTGCAGCGTGGTGAGGATCCCGGTAAATGCAGGGGAATGGATCCAGAAGTACCACAGGGCTGTGAAGGAGTACCGGAAGTATTACGGCACAGAACCGCCGGAACGCGCCCTGTGCTCTATTTTGAAGGTCAGCCGGGAAAAACTGCACTCCATACAGAAAGATGCCAGAATGGGGCAGATAGACAGCCTGAGCAGGCCGGTATCCGGAGAGGATGAAGAGCTGACGCTTGCGGATATGGTTTCTTCCGGTGAGGATATGGAAGAGGAGGTTATAAAGGCTCTGGACAGGGAAAATATGGAGCTTGAGCTGTGGCTGGCCGTGGATGATCTGCCGGACAGCCTTCCTGCGGTGGTGCGGTTCCGGTACCGGGAAGGGAAGACGCTGGAGCAGACAGGCCGGAGTCTGGGCGTGAGCAGGAGCCGGATAACCGAGCTGGAACGGAAAGCCTTCCGGATGTTAAGGACGGAGAAAAGAAGCAGGAAGTTCCGGTGCTACTATGAGGAATACCTGAAGGCGGCCCCGGTGCACCATGTGGGGGTGGAGAGATTCAACCGCACATGGACAAGCTCCGTTGAAAGGGATGCGCTTAGGGCATACAGGATTCGTTGAGGGGTATGTAATTGAGTGCGCTTAGTAACATGTTAGTAACAAAAATAGCCGGAAAAGCCTATAAATACGTTTTTTAATCTTTAACGTTTCTTAAGAATTTCCATCACCAGTCCTTAAAAATTACCTGCTATTATAATCCCATAAGAAACAAGGATTGTAACGGTCTGTCGGTGATTATCCTCTGGGAGGGATTGCACTTCGCGGCGGGATGCCTTATAGTGGAAGGGAGGTGATGGAGATGTCGAGAATATTAGTATGTGATGACGACAAAGAAATTGTTGAGGCAATTGAAATATATCTTACTCAGGAGGGCTATGAGATCAGTAAGGCTTATGACGGAGAGGAAGCGCTTAAGAAGCTGAAAGAGGAGAAAATAGACCTTCTCGTAATTGATGTGATGATGCCGAGGCTGGACGGCATCCGGGCGACGCTGAAGATCCGGGAGAAGAATAATATGCCGATTATTATTCTGTCGGCAAAGTCTGAGGATGCGGACAAGATACTGGGACTTAATATCGGGGCGGATGATTATATTACGAAGCCTTTTAACCCATTAGAGCTGGTTGCAAGAGTCAAATCGCAGATACGCAGGTATACTCAGCTCGGGAGCATGTCCGGCGCGATGACGGATGAGGCGGTGTACAGTACCGGCGGCTTGTCCATCAACGATGATCTGAAGGAAGTGACTGTGGACGGTGAGCCGGTAAAGCTGACGCCGATAGAGTATAATATTTTGTTGCTGCTGGTAAAGAATCAAGGGAGAGTATTTTCCATTGAACAGATTTACGAAAGTATCTGGAATGAGGAGGCGCTGGGCGCGGATAATACAGTGGCGGTACATATCCGGCATATCCGGGAGAAGATAGAAATTAACCCAAAGGATCCGAGATATCTGAAAGTAGTCTGGGGAGTAGGCTATAAGGTGGAGAAGCTCTGATTCTAATGAAGTGCCGTTATTTTGAATGGCAGAATGGAGTAAATATGAATAAGAAATGGTATAGAGGGAAGCTGGTGAAGGGGATTCTTGCGGCATTTGCACATGTGCTTGCAGTTCTTCTGATAATCAGTATGTTATGGATATGGGCATGTCCCAGCGCGGCAGAGGATGCGCTGGAAGGGAAGCATGTAGAATATGAGGACTCAGAGGCTCTGAGTTCTCTTATGTTTTCAGACGCCCGGTATATTGCCCGGGCAATACAGATCAAAGAGAATATGGAGGTCAAAGGCGTTTATGATGAAAATAAGATCGTGGATATTAAAAGGTTCGCTGAGGATGGAATTATAGACGGCAAGGAGGAATCCGGTCTTGCATACACGCTTGGAAACCTGAGGGAATGGGCGGAAGCATATTATGAGTATGACACGCTGGAGAGCGGAGATTACGGCACATCGACAAAGGATCCGATTATCGTGGGACAGAAGCCGGATAGGACCTATGAGTATTTCCGTTACAGTGAGCTGAGAAAGAAGATCGATGACGGAGAATTCCGGTTTGTCATGGAGTCAGAGGATATGACTGCATATGATATTCTTCGTGAATTAAGGAATGGAGCCTGGTATGAGGGAAGCGCAGATACCGGACCCTACGCCCTTCTGGATTCGGAAAATAATGTGCGTCTAACTAACTGCTGGAATTACGACGGCTTCTGGATTGAGGAGAATTGTGCGCCCATAGGAGCCGGGAGTATCCTTGAGGTTGCAAATGAGAATCCGGAATGGAACGGGAAACTGGAGGAAGCTTTCCGGAATATTTATACATCACTGAATATACTGAATGATGAATATGGAATTTATAGTGAGACGCTGGAGGAGTATGAGGAGGGCTATACGAATCTGCAGTATCTGTTTGTGAATAAAACAGAACAGAGTGTGTATACGAATCGCAAGGAATATGAGGACTATGATGAGTTTGAGGAAAACATTTCCAGAATGAAGGAGCTTGGCAGATATGCGGTAATTGTGCCGAAGCTTTCGGATTATGAGGGCAATCTGCCGGAGGATAGAGGAAATGGATGGATTCATCAGATTGTCGCGGGAATCCGTGCGGAGGATTATGTGTTTGTGGCCGCGCTGGATACAAGCTATCCTGTCCGGGATAGTTATTTCTATATGAGAGATACCTATCAGCGGTTTTCAGGAAAGGCTGGGTTTATGATACAGTTAGGTATTGGAACGGCGGTGCTTCTTCTGGGAATTCTCATCTGGCTGACGGCTGTGGCGGGGAGAAGGCCGGAGGATGAAGGACTGCATTGCAATGTATTCGATAGATGGAAAACGGAGCTTGCGGCGGCGCTTGTGATTGGAATCTGGGCGGGCTGCATGCTGATCTTAGGAGAGGCGGGCCGAAGCCTGGATAGCGGCCGGTATATGCATTATACAGGAAACAGTGTTGTTTATTATCCTGCAAGTGGAATAAGCAATGAGATGATGATTGTCTGCGGAGTGATGGGATTTATAACCTGTTCTCTGTTCTTGATTGGATATCTGAGCCTTGTCCGCAGATTAAAGGCCGGCACGGTATGGAAGAACAGCCTGCTCAGGATGGTGATGGTTTATGGATGGAAGCTGGTAAGCCATATACCGATTGTATGGAAATATATTTTGTTTTTTGGTTTGTTTGTGTTGAGCCAGATGTTTTTGTTTGCGGCGAATATATTTATGTTCAGGGTTATCGGAATTGCGGCCGATGTGGCGGCGCTTGCTTATATTATACAGCAGGCAGTAGGCCGGAAACGGCTCAGTGAAGGTGTCAGGCGTATTTCCAGCGGGGAGCTGGATTACAAGATTCCGTTAGGGGGACTAACGGGTGAGCAGTTAGACCTTGCAGAGAGGGTGAATAATATAGGTGCAGGCCTGGATGCGGCTGTGGAGGCCAGCATTAAAAATGAGAGGCTAAAGACGGATCTGATCACCAATGTATCTCATGATATCAAGACTCCGCTGACCTCTATTATCAACTATATCGATCTGCTGAAACGGGAAAATATTGAGGATCCGAAGATCCAGGGTTACCTGGAGGTCTTAGAGTCCAAGGCTCAGAGGCTGAAGATCCTGACGGAGGACGTGGTAGAGGCATCAAAGGTTAGCTCCGGCAATGTCACGCTGGAGTGCATGAATCTGAATCTGGTGGAAATGGTTCAGCAGACCAGCGGAGAATTTTCTGAGAAATTTGAGAACAGGGGTCTTAAGGAGGTTATGAATCTGCCGGAGGAGCCTGCTGTTATCTGGGCAGACGGCCGGAGGATGTGGCGGATACTGGAGAATGTTTACAATAATGTGGCAAAATATGCCATGGAAGGAACCCGCGTTTATTCAGACTTGAGCCAGACAGAGGAGCAGGTAATATTTTCCTTGAAAAATATATCAGAACAGGCGTTGAATATTAGCGCCGACGAATTGACGGAGAGGTTTATCCGGGGAGATGTGTCCCGCGGCACGGAAGGAAGCGGTCTGGGACTGTCTATTGCCAAGAATCTGGCATTCCTTATGGGAGGAAAATTTGAATTGTATCTGGACGGGGATCTGTTCCGGGTGACGATTTCATTTCCGCGTGTGAAAAAGATATAGCAGATTCTTCTATTTACTATGGCGATAAAATCATATATAATATCTGCATGGAGAATTTGAGAATACTATTGCAGGAGAATTTGAATATACATTTTGTGTCGGCCGTTTTGAGCGGACCGAGAGAAAAAGACGGGATCAAGAAGGTAAAAGTGCGTCCTCTTCTAAAGAAGGACACACTTTTCTTTCAGTTGGAGACTTTCCGTGGGAATCAGGTATTTCACAGGAATTTGGAAGCGGCTGCCGCAGTTCAGGAGCTTTTTGCGCTTATGGGCGGGATGAAGCAGCTTCAGATGGAGACAAAAGAGTATACGTATACCGTGCTGGTCAGTAAAAAGGGCAGAGCTTCGATTAAGAAGAAGCAGAGAAAAGAGCCGGTGAAAATGGTAAGCCTTCAGCACAACCGGAAGAAGAGGTATATTCTGGAGGAAGGGAAGGCGGTACCGTTTCTGGTTGATCTGGGAGTTATGACGGAGGCCGGAAAGGTCGTGAGCCAGAGGTTTGACAAGTTCCGGCAGATCAACCGTTTTCTCGAATTCGTGGAGGATGTGCTTCCAGATCTTCCGAAAGACCGGGAGCTTACGATTCTTGATTTTGGATGCGGCAAATCTTATCTGACATTTGCTATGTATTATTATCTGCATGAATTGAAGCAGTATGATATCCGTATGATCGGGCTGGATCTTAAGGAAGAGGTTATCCGGCATTGTAATGAGTTGAGCCGCCGCTATGGATATGAGAAGCTTACGTTTTTGGAAGGGGATATTGCAGACTATACAGGAGCGGATGCCGTGGATATGGTAGTGACGCTTCATGCCTGTGATACGGCTACGGATCATGCCCTCGCAAAAGCAGTGGACTGGAATGCGAAGGTAATCCTGTCGGTGCCCTGCTGTCAGCATGAGGTGAACAGGCAGATCGCAAGTGAGGTGCTGGCGCCCATATTGGAATATGGGCTGATCAAAGAACGGATGGCGGCGCTGGTAACAGATGCCATGCGTGCCCAGTATCTGGAAGGGGAAGGATACCGCACCCAGATCCTGGAATTTATTGATATGGAACATACGCCGAAGAATATATTGATCCGGGCAGTGAGAACCGGAAAACGGAAGGATAACAGAAAGGCGGTCTGCGCGTGTGAGGAAATGCTGCATATATCACCGCTTTTGGGACGTCTTCTGAGCGATGAAGGCAGGAGCTGATGAAATAGATGAAGAAAAAATTGACACATGCAGGGACGCTGGCTGTGATATTTATACTGGCAGTCCTTTATTTTGAATATATGACCGGCAGGGGCAGTGATGACATGACGGCGGATATTGGAAATGCGACGCTTCCCAGGCTCTATTTTTCTGTGGAGGGATACCGGCTGAATCCGATGAACGGATATACGCGGAAAATGGATATTTCCAGCATGCGGGACAGTATTACGCCGGTGATGAACAATCAGCTTGCCATGAACATGGAGGCGGAAGAGAGGACGATAGCATCTGTTGATTATGTGGTATACACGCTGGATGGCGAGACAAAGCTTTATGAGAATCATCTTGCGTCCGCGGCAGAGCAGATGACGCTGACCTTTGAGGAAGGGATCCTGAATCAGGAACGGATGATGCTGGTAACGCTGCATTCGGATGGGGGGGATATTTACTATTATACGAGGGTGGTAACGCCGGGGGACTTCAATCTGTCCTCCTGTCTGGATTATGTATATAATTTCCATGAAAATGCATTGGCGAAGAATGAGAATACCGGTGTGGGAGCGGCGATAGAGCCGAACGGTGAGGGAGACAACAGTACATTTTCCCATGTGACGATCCACTCTAATTATGACCATGTGACATGGGGGGGGCTGGCTCCGCAGGTGACGGGAGAAGAGCGGTGGAAAATCCTGGAGACGAACACTGCGTATACGTCGGTGCTTCTGGAGTATGAGGTAAACTGTATAGGAGAAGAGAACGAGACAGACCTGTATACGGTAAAGGAATTTTTCCGGGTACGTATGGCGCAAGGGATTATGTATCTGCTGAATTATGACCGCAGGATGGAACAGGTCTTTGACGGCAGCAGGAAGGTGCTGGATGAGAAGGGGCTTCTTTTAGGGATCGTGCCTGCGGATGTTCCGTATATGGTAAATTCTGAAGGCAGTATTGCGGCGTTCGTTCAGGCGGATGAGCTGTGGAGTTATGATAGTGAGGAGGGCCGGCTTTCTCTGGTTTTCAGTTTCCGTGATGCGGAAAATACGGACAGCCGGAGTAAGATATCGGATCACAATATCCGGATTCTCAGTATGGATAAAAAGGGAAATATGACCTTTGCAGTATCTGGATATATGAACCGGGGCGCCCACGAAGGACAGGTGGGCATAGACATTTACTACTATGATATAGAAGCGAACAGCATAGAAGAGAAAGCATTTATTCCAAGCAATAAGGCGGCAGCAATTGCAGAGGAGGAGTTTGGAAAGTTTGCTTATTACAGCGTGAAACGGGATTATCTATATATGCTGGCCGGGGGAACGCTTTATGAGGTTGACGTGGATAAGAACTGGGATGAGCCGGTAATTTCTGACTTGAAAGAAGGGCAGTACGTTATGTCGGAAAACGGCCAGTGGGCGGCGTATCAGACCGGCGGCAGTCTGGAAAGTTCTGATCAGGTAATTGTGAGGGATCTGAATGCCGATGAAGAATACAAGATTGAAGCAGTTGAGGGGGAGAGCGTTATCCCTCTGGGGTTTGTGGGAGACGATTTTGTGTACGGCCGGGCAAAGCAGTCGGAAACAGGAGCGGCCATCAGCGGTGAAAAGGTGGTTCCCATGTATCTGGTTGAGATACGTAATTCGGAAAATGAACTGATCAAGAGCTATGATCCGGGCGAATACCGTGTGACAGGGGCAGAGGCTGGCAGCGGAATGATCACTCTTTATAGAGCGGTTAAAAATGAAGACACGTATATTGGAGCAGAAGCGGATTATATAACGAGTAGTGAGGAGAAGGAAGAAAGCGGTGTTACGCTGGAATCCTATGTTTCGGATTTGAAGAAAACACAAATGCGTCTCACATTTGCAGATGGAATGAAAGAGAAAAAAGCCAGGGTGCTGAAACCGAAGCAGATGCTGCATGATAATCCGGCGCTGCCGGAATTTGATGAAGACTCCACAGAACATGGATATTGTGTATATGGGCTTGGCGAACTACAGGGTATTTATAAGGAGGCTGGAGAGGCGGTCCGGAACGCAGACAGTGTAAGCGGTGTGGTAATTACAAACGGCCAGTATGTATGGGAGAGAGGAAACAGATATCTGGCTTATCAGATTACAGGGCAGGATGAACTGCTCGCGTACATACAGAACGGGCTTGCGGCAGGAACACCGCCGCTTGAGGTTTTGAATGAGCTGTCAGGCGGTAAGGCGGTTGAACTGTCAGGCTGCAGAGCAGAGCATATCTGCTATCTGATTAATAAAGGAACGCCGGTAATCAGTGTGCGGAAAGGAGAGGCTCCGCTTATTTTGACCGGATTTGATGAGAATCAGGTGATTTATATCAATACGGCGGATGGACAGATATTGGCAATGCCGAAGGAACAGATGGATCAGATTATGATGCAGGAAGGAAATGAATATATAGGGTATCTGCTGTAGGACTTCGGCAGATACCCTGCAGGAGAAGCGGCTTTAGGCCGTTTCTTTGAAAATCAGGCCCTGATAACGGCTCAGGGCAGTATACAGGATCATGCCGAGGATACCGCAGGAGATTACTTCCCCGATACCGACGGTAAACATCATAAAGGGAATCGGAAGATTGACTCCATAGCCGAAACGCAGAACGAAAGGTACAATAACTGTGTTGGCGGCGATGGGAGGAATCGGTCCCAGTATAGGCTTTTGTTCTCTGAGGGAATACGTAAGCAGGGCTCCGATCAGGGTTGCGGCGCTGCCGAAAACAATATCCGGCAGGATAGCTCCGCCTAAAATATTGCCGATCAGGCATCCGATAAAGAGGCCGGGTACTGCGGCCGGCGTGAACAGAGGCAGGATCGTGAGTGCCTCGGAAATGCGCACCTGAATCTCGCCGAATGAAAACGGCGCGAACAGGTAAGTCAGCACAACATAGATGGCGGCAATCATTGATGCCTGGGCTAGAAAGGTTACATTTTTGTTTTTCATATTCAGTTCTCCTTTAGTTTTGTTTTACGAGTGGAAGGTCTCGAACACTCGGCACATTTAACGGCGGTGACCGCCGGAAAGCCCTATAGACCTTGGTTTTTGTGGGCTTTGCAACGAATATGAGTATAGCATGGACAGGCTGAAAACTCAAGCAGTTTTTGTGTCGGTAATTTGGCATCTCTGGTGTTCAGAGGTGTTTTTTGCGCTTATAGGAAATTATGAATTTAAACCGGAAGAGGCGGAATTACATTGTTACAGTGTGTGCAAGTTGAAAAAACTCCTTGACATTTATCATAAAACATACTAAAATAATCTGGCGTGCATGAAAATGCATTGTTTTTTGTGTGCGTATAGACATATTGATGTTTAACCAGTAACTTATTTTATTGTAGGAGGTGAAAAGAAATGCCAACATTTAACCAGTTAGTTAGAAAAGGACGTCAGACTTATGCAAAGAAGTCTACTGCTCCGGCACTTCAGAAAGGGTACAATTCTTTAAGAAAAAGAGCAACAGATACTTCTGCTCCTCAGAAGAGAGGTGTCTGCACTGCAGTTAAGACAGCTACACCAAAGAAGCCGAACTCAGCGCTCAGAAAGATTGCCAGAGTCCGTCTTTCTAATGGAATCGAAGTAACAAGCTATATCCCGGGTGAAGGACACAACCTTCAGGAGCATAGTGTTGTACTGATCCGCGGAGGGCGTGTGAAGGATCTTCCAGGTACCAGATACCACATTGTCAGAGGTACGCTTGATACCGCAGGCGTTGCCAAGAGACGTCAGGCCCGCTCCAAGTATGGTGCAAAGAGACCGAAAAAGTAATGCCTGAATTTTTTGTTAAGGCTGTTCTTCGTAACAGAGTGATGAAGAACTTCTATAATTGAATGGAATATTCACAAACAGAACTATGATGAAGTAAGTTGCAGGGTTTTAGATATGCATCCGCGGACAGACAATGCGTGTCTGGCGGATGATATCTCATTTGACAAAGTATGCCCTGTGCACTACACAGTATCATTAGAACGACACATGTGAGTACCGATGAATTAAATTAAGATATTTAAGGAGGGAAGAACCGTGCCACGTAAAGGACATACTCAAAAAAGAGATATTTTGGCGGATCCATTGTACAATAATAAAGTGGTTACAAAGCTTATCAACAACATTATGTTAGACGGTAAGAAGGGCGTAGCCCAGAAGATTGTATACGGAGCATTCGCGCGGGTTGAAGAGAAGAGCGGCAAGCCGGCTATCGAGGTGTTTGAGGAGGCTATGAATAATATTATGCCTGTACTCGAGGTTAAGGCAAGGCGTATCGGCGGCGCCACATACCAGGTGCCGATCGAGGTAAGGGCTGACAGAAGACAGGCTCTGGCGCTTCGCTGGCTCACGATGTTTTCGCGCAAGAGAGGCGAGAAGACCATGGAGGAGAGACTTGCGAACGAGCTTATGGACGCAATGAATAACACAGGTGCATCTGTGAAGAGAAAAGAAGATATGCACAAGATGGCAGAGGCAAACAAGGCGTTTGCTCACTACCGTTTCTAATTTTAGGAGGCAATAATGGCTGGAAGAGAATATCCATTGGAGAGAACCAGAAATATCGGTATTATGGCACATATTGATGCTGGTAAGACGACGACTACAGAGCGTATTCTTTACTATACCGGTGTGAATCATAAGATTGGTGATACTCATGAGGGTACTGCGACTATGGACTGGATGGCCCAGGAGCAGGAAAGGGGTATCACAATTACTTCTGCCGCCACGACCTGTCACTGGACTTTGCAGGAGAACTGCAAGCCGAAGGAGGGTGCCCTTGAGCACCGTATCAATATCATTGATACTCCGGGACACGTTGACTTTACTGTAGAGGTTGAGCGTTCGCTTCGTGTGCTGGACGGCGCTGTCGGTGTATTTTGCGCAAAAGGCGGTGTGGAACCTCAGTCAGAGAATGTATGGCGTCAGGCAGACACGTATAATGTACCGAGAATGGCTTTCATCAATAAGATGGACATTTTGGGTGCTGATTTCTACAATGCAGTAGACCAGATTAAGACCAGATTGGGCAAGAATGCAATCTGCATTCAGCTTCCGATCGGTAAAGAAGATGATTTCAAGGGAATCATTGATTTGTTTGAGATGAAGGCCTATATCTATAATGATGATAAGGGTGATGATATCTCAATTGTAGACGTACCGGAAGATATGAAGGATGATGCTGAATTATATCGTACAGAGCTGGTGGAGAAGATCTGCGAGCTGGACGATGATTTGATGATGGCATATCTGGAAGGGGAGGAGCCTTCTGCTGATGAGCTTAAAGCAGTTTTAAGAAAGGCAACCTGTACCTGTGATGCTGTTCCGGTATGCTGCGGAACAGCTTATAGAAACAAAGGCGTTCAGAAGCTTCTGGATGCAGTAATTGAATTTATGCCGTCCCCTCTTGACATTCCGGCTATTACCGGTACAGATGAGGACGGGAATGAAGTTGAAAGACATTCATCGGATGATGAGCCTTTCTCAGCACTTGCATTTAAGATCATGACAGATCCGTTTGTCGGTAAGCTGGCTTATTTCCGGGTGTATTCAGGAACCCTGAATTCCGGATCTTACGTATTGAATGCAACAAAGGGGAAGAAAGAACGTGTAGGACGTATTCTGCAGATGCATGCGAATAAGCGGGAAGAGCTTGACAAAGTATATTCCGGAGATATCGCGGCGGCAATCGGATTTAAGCTGACGACTACAGGTGATACAATTTGTGATGAGCAGCATCCGGTAATCCTTGAGTCTATGGAGTTCCCGGAGCCGGTTATCGAGCTGGCGATCGAGCCGAAGACAAAGGCTTCTCAGGGCAAGCTTGGCGAGTCTCTTGCGAAGCTGGCGGAAGAGGATCCGACCTTCCGTGCACACACGGATCAGGAGACAGGCCAGACGATCATCGCGGGTATGGGTGAGCTTCACCTTGAGATTATCGTAGACAGACTTCTCCGCGAATTTAAGGTAGAGGCAAATGTGGGCGCGCCTCAGGTTGCATATAAAGAAGCATTTACCAAGGCTGTTGAGGTTGACAGCAAGTATGCGAAGCAGTCAGGCGGACGCGGACAGTATGGACACTGTAAGGTTAAATTTGAGCCTATGGATGCGAACGGCGAAGAGCTGTTTAAGTTTGAGTCTACTGTTGTCGGCGGTGCGATTCCGAAGGAATACATTCCGGCAGTAGGCGAGGGTATTGAGGAAGCTATGAAGTCCGGTATTCTGGGAGGATTTCCGGTAGTGGGCGTTCATGCTAACGTATATGACGGATCTTACCACGAAGTAGACTCCAGTGAAATGGCATTCCATATTGCAGGATCTCTCGCGTTCAAGGATGCGATGAAGAAAGCGGCTCCGGTACTTCTTGAGCCTATCATGAAGGTAGAGGTAACCATGCCGGAGGAATATATGGGTGACGTTATCGGCGACATTAACTCGCGCCGCGGACGTATTGAAGGAATGGATGATCTGGGCGGCGGAAAGATCGTACGCGGATTCGTACCGCTTTCCGAGATGTTTGGTTATTCTACAGATTTACGTTCCAGGACACAGGGACGCGGTAACTATTCTATGTTCTTCGAGAAGTATGAACCAGTACCGAAGTCCGTTCAGGAGAAGGTATTGTCAGGAAAAGACGGTAAGTAATAAATCGGGTCTTATTTTGTATGGAAAAAGTATGAAAAAGGCTTGAAAAACTGGGCGTTATGAAATATAATCAGAAATAGCCGAGTAAACTTGAAAAAATAAAATTGCCTGAAAAGGCGCTTGAATAAGGAGGATATTCAAAATGGCAAAAGCTAAATTTGAAAGAACAAAACCACATTGTAATATCGGTACCATTGGCCACGTTGACCATGGTAAGACTACTCTTACAGCAGCAATTACAAAGGTTCTGTCTGAGAGAGTAGAGGGTAATGCAGCAGTAGCTTTCGATAATATCGATAAGGCTCCGGAAGAGAGAGAGCGTGGAATCACAATTTCTACAGCACACGTTGAGTATGAGACAGCAAAGCGTCACTATGCACACGTTGACTGCCCAGGACATGCTGACTACGTTAAGAACATGATTACTGGTGCTGCTCAGATGGACGGCGCTATTCTTGTAGTAGCTGCAACTGACGGTGTTATGGCTCAGACAAGTGAGCACATCCTGCTTTCTCGTCAGGTAGGCGTTCCTTATATCGTTGTATTCATGAACAAGTGTGATATGGTAGACGACGAGGAGCTGCTTGAGTTAGTAGAGATGGAGATCCGTGAGAAGCTTGACGAGTATGAGTTCCCAGGCGATGACACACCAATCATTCAGGGTTCTGCGCTTAAGGCTCTTGAGGATCCGGCTTCTGAGTGGGGCGATAAGATCATGGAGCTCATGGACACAGTTGATGAGTATATTCCGGATCCACAGCGTGCTACGGATCAGCCATTCCTTATGCCAGTAGAGGATGTATTCACAATTACAGGCCGTGGTACTGTTGCTACAGGTAGAGTAGAGCGTGGAACAATCCACATCAACGAGGAAGTTGAGATTGTTGGTATTAAGGAAGAGAAGCAGAAGACTACTGTAACAGGTATCGAGATGTTCCGTAAACTCCTTGACGAAGGTCAGGCTGGTGATAACATCGGTGCTCTTCTTCGTGGTATCAAGAGAGAGGATATTGAGAGAGGTCAGTGTCTGATCAAGCCAGGCAGCGTAACATGCCATACCAAGTGTACTGGTCAGGTTTACGTACTGACAAAGGACGAGGGTGGACGTCATACTCCATTCTTCAACAACTATCGTCCACAGTTCTACTTCAGAACAACAGACGTAACAGGTGTCTGCAACCTTCCAGACGGTGTAGAGATGTGTATGCCTGGCGATAACGTAGAGATGACAGTAGAGCTGATTCATCCAGTAGCTATGGAGCAGGGTCTTCGTTTCGCTATCCGTGAGGGTGGCAGGACTGTAGGTTCAGGACGTGTGGCTACGATTATTGAGTAATCAGTAAAAAGCTAGATTTAAAAGGGCTTTCCGAGAAATCAGGAAGCCCTTTTTTGAAATTTTGCAACAGTGAAAAAGTTGTAAGCGGTGCTAAAACGGTGCCGATAGTGAAAATGCTTTATTAATCCCATAGAGAGATAATATTAAATTGTGCCGGACTTCTCGAGATACAGAGCTATATTTCCAACCTTCAAAATCTCCATCAAAAGCGGGCTGACCTAATATAGCAAACGAATCTCTTTCAAAACTTCCGAAGAATGTCCATTACTCTTAACATAATGATTACTTTGATGGATTATCATTGAGCAGCCGTATGTTTAGAGCAACTTAGTAAAATAAGTACCGCAATCCCATGAGAAATCAATGGGCTGCGGTTTCTTAATTCCTGGGAATAATAGGAGACATAAGAAAAACATAACGCTGTGGGTATGTTACAATGTTTTCATTATGCAGATGGGGAATAATTCTGCAGTTATAGAGCATATATAGTATTTACAGCATTTTGCAGGAGAGATAAGATGGAAGATATCATTATACGGGAAACACTGCCGGAGGATGCAGAAAAAATTATTGAATATATAAAGAAGGTAGGCGGAGAAACTGATAATTTAACCTTTGGAAAAGAGGGACTTCCGATTACATTGGAACAGGAGAGGGAGTATCTTCAGCAGATGCGCGAGTCAAGACATTCTGTTCATTACAGTGTGTGGAAGGACGGAGAAATGATAGGTGATGCCAGCCTAAAAGAGCTTCCGCGCCGAATGAGCCACCGTGCCGATATGGGATTATCCGTCGTAAAAGCAGAGTGGAATAAGGGAATAGGAAGCAGGCTCCTGGATAAAATGATTGAGTATGCGCGCCAAAATGAAATAGAGATCATCAATCTTGAGGTACGGAGCGATAATACAGGCGCAATTCATTTATATGAGAAATATGGATTTAAACATATAGGTACCATGCCGGCATTTTTTAAAATAGGGAACAGCTATTTTGACTTTGAGGTAATGTATCTTGATTTAAGATAACTCAGTCCGTTGCTTCGTAATGGTAAGGATATTTGGCTTATTTGAAATAATCCAGGATCTCCTGCGGTGTCTCGGCGGCGGCTGCAATGGATAAAAAGTCCGGTTTTAAGATACTTCGCATGAGTCTTAATAATGTGTTTGCGTTTTCTGTTGTATCAAGAAATGCACATGCAACAACGATTTTTACGGGATCAAGCTTTTCTTTTCCGAATTCGACGGGATATTTTAGGCGTACGACAGATACGCCGGAGTCTCTTGCGCCGTCGGATGGGGCGGCATGCGCCAACGCAATATGAGGGGCAATCACGATATACGCCCCGTATTTTACGATTAAATCTATCATTGTATGCAGATAATTTACGGAAATCAGCTTGTCCCATAATAGCAGTTCGCCGGCAGAGATGATAGCCTCTTTCCAGTCCAGTACCTCTTTATCCAGTACAATCCTTTCCAGAGAGAGCATGGACTGCAGGGATTGAGAATGGACGTTTGTTACATGCGGAAGCGCATAGGATTGATTTGCATAGTGCTTCTGGATCAGGGATAATTTTTCACGCAGATTACGAATATCTTCATCCATTAACAAAGCGTTTACCTCGACGGTAGGAATATTAAATTCGCTGACAGGCATAGTCGAGATGATCAAGTCAATAGAATGCTCTTTTATAATATTTTTTGCATTATGGATAGAACAGGTAGCCGCGATGTTTAGCTTAAAATGGCGGTGCAGCTGTGTGGACAGATAATTGCTCGTAGCGAGTCCGCCATGGCAGATGACAACGACATTCGGAAAGTCCATACTATTTCTGTCTTTTTCTATAGCGGCTAAAATATGCATCAAAATATAAGCAATTTCACCGTCGTTGAATGAGATGTGTAATGCATTCTCCAAAATATAAATGTGGTCTTTTAAAAACAAAAAATCCTGTCGGTATTTCTTTTTCATTTCAGATAGATACGGATTTTCTATTATAATATTCTTTTTTAATCGGTTGTAACAGGCTGATATATGCGCGTTTAGATAATCTGTCAGAGAGGTATCATTTAACAAATCGTATTTATAATATCCCGAAACAGTTGTCAAAAATTCTTTTATTACTAGAGAAAACAACACTTCATTATACGTATTGGAGGGTTTTTCGGATACAAGCTTATAATGCTGTATTCGATCCATAAAATAATAGGGTTCTGCAGCGGCAGCGTTTAATACGGAATCCAGCCCGTGAAAGATGCATTCAGTAAGAAGAGACAGCTGATCGTAAGATTTTATGCCTGCAGGATATTCTTCTTTATATAGAATCGGATAGCCTGCCTGATTTCGAACGGTAATAATCAGCAGGATGGTTACTACTTTATAAAAATTGTAATCTGTCATATGCATATGAATTTTATCTTCAACTTCTTTAACGACGGCTTCTATTAAATGCCGGTATTTTTCTAATTTCATATAATCGCATATGTAACTGATACACGGATTTGCCGGCGTGTTGATGAAATAATCCTGAATGATATTTTGGTCGTCAAAAATTTTCAGAAGCAGGTTGCGGCGGATTGGTTCTGTACATTCTAAAACAAAGCCATGAGATTTGTTTTCATGGAAACAGATGCGGTAAGAGTCAAAGAGCTTTTTGACCTCTTTTAAATCATTGGCAACCGTGTTTTGGCTTACGCATAGGATATCATTGAAGCTGGAGCTTTTGATCGGCGCGCTGGAAATCAGGAAAATGACTGACATGATGGCCTGGCGTTCGGAGCCGGACAGCTTATATTCGTAAAAGGACATGGTTCTCAAAGAAGCAATCAGGTATTGCTTCATCGTTTCGTCTATCTGACATTTGAATTCCTTTCCGTCAAAAGAAAAGGGAGCTCTTAAGTCTAATTTGATTAAATAATCGCAGATTTCATCCCAATAATTATACAGGGTTCTGGTACCCACATGGAAAAAAGCAGACATATCATCTATCAGCAAGGGCTTGTTGTTATTTAAGATTAGTTTCTTGAACAGATTGAAGTTTTTTTGATTCATATAATGTCTCCTTCGCTTTTCTATTATTATAACATTTATAGAAAATTAGTATGCACAAAATGCTTCAAAGAAAATTGAAGGATTTTGGGATTGCGGTTGTATTTACAATTACTGATATGTTTCATAAAATTAAGAAAATAACTGGGCTGTCTGCGCCCAATATTCCAGATACAATAGAACTACAATAAATGTCGGCATTATTTTGAATTAAAGGAGGTAAACCATGAGAAAAGTAAAGGTATTAGTAGCCTGTGGCGGCGGGATCGCTACCTCAACATTTGCGGCTGCAGAAATTGAAAAGCTTGCACAGGATGTACAGGTAGCGGTTGACATTACCAAGCATCCGCTGGGAGATGTTCCGGCTGTTGCCAAGGAGTATGATATCTGTTTTGTGACATCAAAATATTCACAGAATATCGGAACGCCGATTATTCAGGTAAACGGATTGATTACCGGGATTGGGGAAGAAGAAGTAATAGAAAAAATAAAAAAATCATTAAAGGAAGTTAATGAACAGATTAATAGTTAGTTTTTAAGGTTAGGAGGATAAAGTATGTCGATTATTAATAGTATCGTTCAATTTGTTATGGATATGGGCGGGGGCATTTTTTTACCATTTACAATTACCGTGCTCGGATTGATTTTTAAGATCAAGCTTTTTGATTCTTTGAGAAATGGTCTGCGCGTAGGCGCGGGTTTTCTTGGAATCAATGTCATTCTTAATATGTTAGTATCCGGACTGCAGCCTGCAATTGATTACTATTCTACAAAGGGAAGCGGCTTTACGGTAGTAGATATCGGCTGGGAAGGTCTGTCTGCCGTTGCATGGTCCACATCCTTTGCGCTGCTGATTGTTCCGCTGGGTATGATCTTGAATTATATTTTGATTAAGATAAGATTTACAAAAACAATGGACATTGATATATGGAATTATTTTCATATGATACTTGGAGCGTCTATGATGTTCTATGTGTTGAAGCTTGCGGGAGCAGCGGCAGTTCCGGCATATGTGGTATCTGTGATTTTTGGGCTGCTGACATTGGTGGTTGTATTAAAATACGCTGACTGGATCGCGCCGAGATGGCAGGAGCACTATGATCTGCCGGGAACGACCTGCTGTAATAATGATGCGATCTATATTTGGGTAATTAACCAATTTACCTGCTTTGTGATGGACAAGATCCCCGGCATTAATAAGATTAAATTTGAAGGAAACTGGAAATCAGATAGATTTGGCGCGGTGGGCGAGTCTTCCGTATTAACATTTTTTGTAGGTATTATTTTATCTCTGCTTACGCGTCAGAATTTGGCGAACACATTAAGCATGTCTGTTACTTTATCGGCAGCGGTAATTTTAATGCCTAAGGTTGTCGGTCTGCTGATGGAGGGCATGCTGCCGGTTACAAAAGCGGCCCGCGCATATTTTAAGGGTAAGCTTGGCGACGACTATGATATTTATATCGGCATGGATGAAGCTTTGTGCCTGGGCGACGAAACAGGTATCCAGTTGGTTGGCATTATGATACCTATTACAATTGCTATTGCATTTTTACCAGGAATATCTATGTTTCCATTGTCCTCGCTGGGGTCTATGATTTACTTTACCTGCGGATGCTCACTTTTTGCAAAGGGAGATATGTTTAAGACGCTGGTGTCTACGATCATGGTAATGATTTATAGATGCTTTATCAATAGCTGGATTGCGCCGGTGGTTACACAGCTTGCGTTCAGCGCAGGATTTATAGCTACTACATCAACGCTTGTTTCCGGCAGCAGTTCTGCAGAATTTAATTGTGTCTTAGTTGGTATTTTAGGTAAAATCCTGGGCGTTTGGTAGAAAGCAGAGAGTTATGAAAGTTTATCATGTGAGCGAAAAAGTAAAGAAATTATATGTTGCGACAGGAATCTTTTTTCTGATATTGGCGGCTGCAGTGCTTATTTTAAGGCCGGTGCCTTATGCAAAGGTAAGCCTGAATGTTGCATTTTATATATTTGTGGCAGGCTTGGCCTATCTGCATATGACGAGACACCGTACATATCGGATGTATGTAGATGATTCTGAAATATACTGCTATAATGGGCTGCTGAATGTAAGGCATATTCCGTTAGGCATTATTGAAAAGATTGAATACAGGCCGAAGGCAAGAATACTGATTCGCACAAATATAAAGAATCGCACGTACAGATTACTGAATGTAATAACAGAGGAGGATTTGATCGAGTTCTTGGATTCTGTTAAGAAGAAAAAGAGAGATATCCAGGTTATATGTTTAGACGGATCAATTGATGGGAAAGAAGAGGTGCAGGAACGTGAGTAAATTGTTTGTTGTTGAAGGAAGCGCCGAGACTTGGCGGGAAGCGCTGAAGATAACGTCCGGTATTCTGTTAGAACAGAATTGTGTCTGCGATGATTTTTATGAGAATTGTGTGGAGCGTGAAATTAACTATCCTACAGGTCTGACAGAATTCTGCCCGATTGCCATTCCGCATACGTCAAAGGATCATGTAAAGCAGGAAGCCGTATGTGCATTAAGGCTGGCAAAGCCGGTGAAGTTTCACCGGATGGATGACAACGAAGCTGTTGTCCAGGTGAAATACGTCCTGAATTTGGCGTTTCTGGATGATAATGAACATCTTGAGCTTATTTCAAGAATCATCCGCTGTATTAAAGATACGGGATTTGTTGAAGAGATGGACCGTATGTCGGTAGAAGAATTGGATGCATTTTTAAGAGAAAAATTTTTAAGGAAGTAGTATGAGAAGGTTATTTCAGAAAGTAAGGAGAATAGAATTATGTGGACAGAAAAGATATTTCATACCAGTAAACCGGTGATTGGAATGATCCATTTGTTAGGGATGCCTACGGATCCAAAGTATGATCCGGCCGGCGGAATACAAAAGATCTTAAATGCGGCAAGAAAGGATCTGCATGCTTTGCAGGATGGAGGCATAGACGGCGTTTTATTTTGCAATGAATTTTCCATTCCATACACAGACCGTGTAAAGCCGGTTACGATTGCAGTTATGGCGCGGATCATCGGCGAGCTTATGTCGGAGATCCGGGTTCCGCACGGAGTGTGCGTTGCAATGGATCCGTTTAAAGGTTATGATCTGGCAGCCGCCGTGGAAGCAAAATTTATCCGCCAGACCATTCATGGAACGACGGCGGGCGTATATGGGATTACAGATGTTCAGCCTGGAGAGGTCGAGCGGCATAAGGTCGAGGTGGGCTGCAAAGATATTAAGACATTAACTCCGGTAATTCCGGAAGGGACAAAGCAGGTTGCGGAAAGACCGATTGAAGAGGTGGCGAAAACACTGTGCTTTAATGTGGCTCCAAGCGCATTGTTGATTTACAGCAGCACACCAGGCTCCAGCATTGATGTTGCGCAGGTTTCTAAAGTGAAGGAGGTAACAGACACGCCGGTGTTTGCGAGTAATGGAGTAAAACCGGAGACGGTAAGGGATATTCTGGCGGCCGCCGATGGCTGTATTGTGGGAACAGGGATCAAAGCCGACGGTAAATTTGAGAATCCGGTAGACCTTGAAAGAACAAAAGCATTGATGGCAAATGCAAGAAAAGCCAGAGGAGAGTGCTGATGAAGATAAGTTCGTCGATTGCCTCGTCAGATATTCTCAGGATCGGAGAAGAGGTACGGTTTGCAAATCATTACTTTGACGACATTCATTTGGATGTGGCAGACGGGATTGCCGTTGGCGAGATCTCGTTTGGATTCAAAATGTGCAGCAGAATCTGTGAGCTTGCAGCCGTTCCGGTTTCTCTTCATTTAGAAGTCAGCAACCCTCTGCAGTATGTGGAGCAGGTGAAAGAATGCGATTTTGATATCGTATTTATTCAGATTGACTGCTTAAAGAATGCAAAAGAGGTTGTCCGTATTTATCAGGAGAATCAAATACCTACCGGCATTAATCTCAGTAATCTTGATCTGGGCAGGGAGGAATTAGGAGAATTGCTGGGGATGACAGAGCATGTTTTAATAAATACTACCTGCCATAACGACGTGCAGCAGCGATTGAGAATGGATATGCTGGATTATTCGGTTCGTTTAGCAGATGAGACACCGCATAAGGTCTGGGTCGACGGAGCTATAAGCTGGGAAATTGCGCACAGATTGCGAGAGTCGGATATCTATGCTGCAGTTATGGGAAGAGCAATATTTTTGGATAGAGATAAGGCGGTGGAGAACAAAAAGAATTTGTATCAGTAAAATGATTATGTAACATAAGATTAAGGCGGCTTCGCCCGGCTCCGTATTGGAGCCGGGTATTTTAATATCTATAAAGGAATCGGTTATTGTAATGTTTCTTTGTACCTGCTATGATTATTAATAGATTGGTTATGGAGTGTGTAATATCCCAAAATGTAAGGATAAAATGAAGGGCAGGACATTATGAAGGAATGGAGAACGCACCGTATAGTATGACCTGCAGGTGCCCTCTTGCGAAGGGCGGCGGGAGCTGCAGGCATATGGCTGCGGTGTTATATGCGATTGAAGCGCGAAAGGAAGCCGGCGGAGCTGCGGGATCAAAGGCTGCGGTAAAATGCGGTGGCGGATGAGACAAAATCCCATCAGGGGCCGGAGGCGGAAGCAAAGCAGGAAGCGGTCGCGGAAGAAGCAGAGAATGGAGAATATTTTATTCTGAATCATTCCGGACAGCGGAAGGAGCTTCCGGGAGAACGGGAAGAGAAGATAAGACCGGAGATCTAGGAAGAGTATTTCTATTTTGATTTTAAGAAGATATGGGAGTCTGTGGGATTTTCAGGAAAGGTTCTCAAAAAGGGAAGGCAATTGTTGAAAAGCAGCGGTATAGAGCTGAAAGAGGTTTCATCCGGCTATCTGAGTGATAAAGACGAGCAGGTAGCGATTGTGGAAGGAACAGGAGTGGACGGAAAATGGAAATTTCCGATTGAGGTTGTTTTTTCAAGGACCCAGGTTCTGCATGTCGGCTGCCGGTGCAGAGAGTGCCAGAGTAATTATTGGCGGTATATAAGCAGGGATTACTGTGCTTATACCTATGCTATGATAAAGCGGGCGGAGGAATTGGTGCGGGAAAAGTCGATCGGAAGCGCCACAGACAAACAGGGAAACAGGCTGCTCCGGGCTTTCCGGCAGAATCAGGCAAATCAGGTGATTTCCGGGGTGATAGGACAGGATGGAAAGGTAATGCTGGTTCCGCGCCTGGTTGAAAAGGAAGGGGACTTGCTGCTTTCCTTCAGGATAGGAACGAAAAAATTATTTGTTATCAAGGATTTAACGGAGTTTTACCAGAGTGTGAAGGCGTCTTCCACATAGATATATGGCACAAATACAGAGATTAATCATGCGATCGATAATTTTACCGAGATGGGAAAGCGATGGATTACATTTATCGGGAACGTTGTTCTGGAGGAGGTGAAATTTGAGGAGAGGCTGATAGAGGCAAGGTCGTATTCAAAGAAAGCCCTTGCAAAGAAGAATGAGATAGAGATGTTTGGCTGGCGGATAGATGAGTTTTACGAGATTGCGGCGGCAGAAACCATTGATTACGAAAAACGGCCTGAGAAGATCAAATCAAGTCTGACATTTGCGGAGGGGAATCCGAAAATTACAATGACAATCCGAAAGAATATCTTGGGGGATAACCGTACGTTTCATGGAATTACGGCGGAATGCAGTATCCCTTCTATTTTTTATGGTACAAAGACTGCATACTTTATCAAGGAGAATATGCTTTGCAGGCTGACAGAGGACTTTGCAGAACGCATTCGTCTTCTGACCGGATATGCAGATGGAATCAGGGCGGTGTTTCATATTGGCAGAAAAGATCTGGCGGATTTCTATTATGTTGTTTTGGAGAATCTGGAGGATGTGGTCGAGATTGCTCAGGAGGATGCAGAGGAAATCGAACGGTATCTGCCTTCCGAAGCGGAATTTGTATTTTACCTTGACGCAGCGGAGAATACGGTTATATGCAGACCGGCAGTCTGGTATGGGAACAGAGAAATTATGCTCTTAGGGGATGATACAGACGGGGGTCTCCGTATCCTCCGGACTTTTAAATCTGGACATATCGGCAGAAAATATCTCACAGGAGGAATTGCTTGATATTCTGAAGAGCTATCGCAGTAAAAAGAAATATTACCGTTTGAAAAACGGCGATTTTATGGGACTGGAGGATGATACGCTGAAGATGCTTGACGAGATGATGAGCGTGATGCATCTGTCGCCGAAAGAATTTATAAAAGGAAGGATACAGCTTCCGCTGTACCGGACTCTATATCTGGATAAAATGCTGGAGGAGAATGAGAATATTTACAGCGAGAGGGACGAGTATTTCTGCAATCTGGTAAGAGAGTATAAGACGGTAAATGATTCCGATTTTGAATTGCCCCAATCGCTGAAAACGGTTATGAGAAATTACCAGAAGAAGGGCTACCGCTGGCTCCGTACATTGGAAAACTGCGGTTTCGGCGGTATTCTGGCGGACGATATGGGGCTGGGCAAGACCCTGCATGCAATTGCGGTCCTGGCGGCGGCGCGTACAGAGGGAAGGGAGGGAACCTCCCTTGTTGTGGCGCCGGCGTCCCTGGTATTTAACTGGGGAGAGGAGCTGAAAAGATTTGCGCCGGAATTGGAGGTCTGCCTGCTTACGGGAACGCGGGAAGACAGGAAACAGAAGATAGAGCAGTATCAGAGCTTCGACGTTCTGGTTACGTCCTATGACTTGCAAAAAAGAGATGCGTCTTTCTATGAGGGAAAGGAGTTTCTCTATCAGATCATTGACGAGGCGCAGTACATAAAGAATCATACTACTTCCGCAGCGAAGAGACCTCTAAGGAGAAGCGCTTGAAACTGGTGAAGAAATTTAATGCGGATGATACGGAGGTATTTCTTATTTCCCTGAAAGCGGGCGGAGTGGGACTGAATCTGACGGGGGCCGACGTGGTGATACACTATGATCCATGGTGGAATTTTGCCGTGCAGAATCAGGCGACGGACCGGGCGTACCGTATCGGACAGGAGAAAAAGGTTACGGTGTACAGGCTGATTGCCAAGGGGAGCATCGAGGAGAAGATCATACAGCTTCAGGAAACCAAGAAAGACTTGTCAGACAAGATCATTCAGGGAGACGGCAGCAGCCTTGCGGGGATGAGCAGAGAGGATTTCCTGGAGCTGCTGGGATAGAGAACAGTATCGTGCGTTGAGAAACGCAATTTTGCCGTTGATGTTTTGGGGTGCTGCACCTGTGTTTGATCACTGGTGCAGCACCCTGTCGGTTTATTATACCGTTAATTCATAATATTCCATCGTTCCGGCCGCCTGTCCGGATTCAAACCTTACCTGCAGTTTCTTCATGGAATCGAAAATTCTGGTGGTAAATACCTCTGCGCCGCCGTTTACGAATATCTCCAGGCTGGAGGTGTCGGAAAGAATATGCAGATCATGGACAGCGGAAAGGCGTACGCCCTGTACAGTCCGTCCGCCGCCACATGCGGACATATCAAGGCTCAGTATTCCGTCCCTGTAACGCAGGATAGCAGACTCCCGGAGGAGAAGCGCCCATCCTTCCGTGGGATATTCGAGTCTGACCTTCAGCTCGAAGCAGACGGAAGCATTGTGCTGAAAACTTCCTTTGAACGCCTGGCGCTTACTGCCCTGTCTCATACGTTCCAGTTCTTTTACCGGCCTCTGGCACAGCGCGCCATTGCTGTTTGCATACAGCTCTCTGGGAATGGTCATAGCGTGTACCCAGCCGTGCTCCATGGTCTGCTCGCCGTCATATTCCGCATCCGGCGTGGACATCCAGCCGAATAGGATCCATCTGCCGGATTCATCCTGAAATACCTGCGGCGCATAGAAATCAAATCCCCGGTCAAGCTGATGGAAGCCGCCCAGCTCATAGTCGGTTCCTTCAAAGTCATATTTCAGCGGGAAATAGCCGCACTGGTTTGTATTTGCATAGTCAAGACCGGAGGTCTGGATGCCTTGGGGGCAGGCGATTAAGAATCGGTGATTATCCGGCTTGAGGTAATTGGGGCATTCCCACATATAGCCGAAGGGTGCGGCTGTCTCGAAGCGGAGCTTGTAGGTCCAGCTGATCAGATCCGCGCTCTCGAATAGGAGGACGCTTCCCCGTGCATTCAGGTCTCTGGCTCCCTGGATCATGTAGTACCGGCCGTTTTCGGAGAATACCTGCGGATCCCGTACGTGAAGAGACAAATCCGAAGGGTAATCCTTATTTGCCATTAACAGCCGCTTTTCACTGAAGTGAAATCCGTCCTCAGAGGTCACAAGCACGGTATTCTGTTCCCGTCCTTCGGTGATATAATCGTAATCGGCTTTGTCCGTGTGTCGGACATTTCCGGTATAGTATACATGCATGAGTCCGTCCTTCTGGAAGGTGCATCCGCTGTAGGCGCCGTTTGCATCCCAGGCAGTGTCAGGATATAGAACAGGTTCATGATACTCATAATGGATAAAGTCCTTTGTAGTTACATGCCCCCAGAAAACACTGCACAGATCGGGATAGAAGGGCACAAACTGGTGGTAAATGTGGTAAACGCCGTCCTTCTGGCACAAGCCGTTGGGGTCATTGAGCCACCCCATAGGCGGCTGAAGATGATACCTCAGCCGCAGCGGGTCGCTAAAGGCCAGTTTAAGCTGCGAATGGCTTTCAGTCCATTTCTTCCGGAAGTCTTCTTTTGTCATTGGTTTTTTCTTTAATGTCATACTTGCCATAGGTTTTCCCCTTATATAATTTCTCCCTGTTTTACATGGCGGATGTTAAGGCCGCTCATATCCGGCTGATTGTCTGCATCCGTGAATACCATCGGGATAACTGTATCATAACCTTCTGCGCTGATTTTGTCCAGCTCAAAGGAAACAAGAAGCTGTCCGGCCTCTGATACAATACAGATGGCGTGTTTGGTGTCAAAGACGGATGCAATAGTTCCGTTTACAGGTGCGTGTACGGCTCCGGTTTCCGGTATGATTGCAAATCCTTCTCCCAGTATTTTCTGCGCAAAGGTGGCGTCCTTTACTTCTGTTATAGAAATCATCTGGCCGTCTGCGTAAGCGTGGAGCTTTTCATCCTTTGCGGAAACGGCTGGTTTCGCCGGCTCTGCCGTTGCGGCTGCCGCAGGAGACGGTGTGTCTGCAGACTTTGCGGCCGGTGTTTCTACAGCAGGAACTTTCTTCTGGAAGGCTCCGAAGATAAAGGTCAGGATAAATCCGCATGCCAGTGCGGTCAAGTGAGCGATTACGTAGCACAGGTATCCGTTTCCCGTCGGATCTGCCAGTGCAATTCCGGGAACTACGGTCGTGCCAAAGCCAAGGGCCGCCAGATTGGTAAAGTAAACCACTGCACCGCCGATGGCGCCGCCGATACAGCCTCCAACTATAGGGTATTTGAACCGCAGGTTGATACCAAACAAAGCAGGCTCCGTGATACCGAACAGTACGGAGATAAAGCTTGGGATACACAGCTCCTTGGTTTTTGCATCCTTATAGTTCCTGCTGAGATATCCAAGGACAGCGCCGCCCTGTGCGATAATAGCAACGGACATCAGCGGATTTAGAATATTTCTTCCCGTATCGGCAAGAAGCTGGGCTTCAATGGCTCCGAATACATGATGGAGACCAGTAATTACCACTAGCTGCTGAAGTCCGGAGAAGACAGCGTAGCCGAATACTCCTAAGTTTTCCGTCATCCATACCAGACCGCCTGTCAGACCGGATGCCAGTCCTCTTCCAATCGGCCCGATTACGGTAAAGAGAAGGATCGCGCCTACCAGGGTAGTCAGAAGCGGGGATACCAGAAGCCGTACAACCTCCGGTACTTTCTTCTCAAAGAAAATGTCCAGCTTGGCAGTTACCACGCCCATCAAAAGAGCGACGATGATACCGCCCTGGAAACCGACCAGATCCACGCCCAGACCGAAGATATGTAAGGTGGTTACTTCTACTGTTCCCTGAGCTGCGGCATAGGCATCGGCCAGACTGTTGGATAACATGATACAGCCGATCACAATACCGAGGATGGGCCTTCCGCCGAAACGCTTGCAGGCGCTGTAGGCAACTGCCAGAGGAAGGAAACCGAAGATGGCGCCGGAAGAAATGTTGATCAGCCTTGTAATTCCGTATAAGGTTTCATTGTTCTGAACAAGATCAATGTTGGCAAGCACGCCGGACAGACCGGTCAGCAGCGCTGCCGCCAGGATTCCAGGCATGATTTCGATAAATACATCTGAGAGAGCTTTGATAATCCGCTGGATCGGATTCATCTTCTTATTGGCTTCTGTCTTCAGGTCGCTCAGGCTCATGCTTTCCATACCGGTATATTCCTTAAATACCTCGTAGACGTCATTTACCAGACCCGCGCCGAAGATAATCTGAAGCTGGTCTCCGGCAACAAACACGCCCTTCGCTAAATCCAAATCCTCGATTGCCTTTAAATCTACAATGTCATTATTTTCCAGCACAATACGCAGTCTGGTAGCACAGTGTGCGACACCTTGGATATTTTTCTTTCCTCCCACCAGCTCTGTCAGCTTTTCCGCAATGGCGAGATATCTTTGTTTTTTCTTTTCGTCCATAATTCCCTCCTGTACAAATGTGTTAATAGATTTTTTTACTCTCTGTATTTGTTTATACTTCCCTGCGGTATTAGATAATATGCATCTTCCTGTATGCCGTGAAAATGCTTATATTTCACTCCTTTCTGGCTTTCTCTTGCCCTTTCTGCTGATATCTACTATACTATATATAGAAAAAAATAACATGGACAGATGTAGACTATTCATGTACCTATGTGACATATGGCTTATGCGATAAAAGAGAGTGGGGAAAGGGATGAAGGATTTTATATTTTCCAATGATTTTTTCAGGAATCTGGATGCGTTTGTATATACCTGCGGATATGAGACCTGCGAGCCGGGACACAGCTACGGCCCGGCTGTCCGGAGCGGATATATGATACACTATGTGCTGGGCGGGACAGGGCGTTTTCAGACAGGTGGAAAAACCTATCGTTTGAAGGAGGGAGATGCATTCCTGATCCGTCCGGATGAGCTGATTTATTATGAGGCGGACGGGAAGGATCCCTGGGTTTATACATGGATAGGATTCCAGGGAGTGAAGATCCGGGAATATCTGGACCGGACGTCGCTGCTGGCAGATCCGGTATTTCACTATGGCCATGACGACCGTATCAGGCTATGCCATGAGAAGATGTTTGAGGCGAACCGATTGAAGCATAACAGGGATTTGATCATGAACAGTATTTTATATGAGTATCTGTTTCTGCTGGTCAGCAAATTTCCAAAGGAGCAGGTTAGTGCGGTGGAAAAGCAGGCGATTTATGTGGAGGAAGCGCTAAAGTATCTGGAGACTCAGTATGGCTCCGGCAGTATTACGATCCAGACAGTCGCAGACTATCTGGGGGTAGACCGCTCCTATCTGCACCGGCTGTTTAAGAAGGTGACAGGCACTTCCCCGCAGGAGTATCTTCTGGATCTGCGCATCCGCAAAGCCTGCGGCCTTCTGCGGCAGACAGACCTTCCGGTAACGGTTATTGCCCTGTCGGTGGGCTATGAGGATACCCTGTATTTTTCCCGGCTGTTTAAAAAGAAAAAGGGAATCAGCCCGTCTGGATATCGAAAGGATTGTTAAGGGACGGGGCATCCGTGGTATGATAGAAAGACAGATAGAATTATAGATAAACAGATGAAATTGGGGATAAGGAGAGGATGAATGTGAGATATGAGTGTCTGATCATAGACGATGAAAAACTGCTGGCGGACAGTACAGCAGAGTATTTTAATCTGTTTGGCGTAAAGACGGCAGCTGTTTACAGCGCGTCGGAATGCCGTGAATTTTTAAAGGATAATACAGCCGGATTGCTGCTGCTTGATATTAATCTGGGGGATGGCAGCGGTTTTGAATTGTGCAGAGAGCTTCGCGGGAATACTGATATTCCGATTCTGTTCATTTCTGCGAGGACAAGTGATGATGATAAGATTGCGGCGCTTCATATTGGGGGCGATGATTATATACAAAAGCCATATTCTCTGGGGGTTCTGCTTGCCAAGGTGAAGGTGGTGTTAAGGCGTTTCGGGCAGAGCACAGAATCGGTAGAGCCGGGATTTTCAGATGGATGGCTGACAGTGGATTTTGATGCAAAACAGGTATTTGTCCGGGGAAAGGCTGTTAAGCTGACTTCCCTGGAGTTTAAATTGCTATCCTATCTTATCAAGCATGAAAACAAGGTGGTTACAAAGCAGGAGCTGTTTGAGGAAGTATGGGGTGATAGGTTTACAGGAGACGGGACGCTGAATGTACATATCCGTAAAATACGGGAAGCGGTTGAACCGCTACCGGGAAAACCAGAGTATATCATTACCGTCTGGGGTGATGGTTACCGATTTGAAGGGGGAAAACGATGAAACAGCGGACGATGGTCATCAGCCTTCTGGCTGTTTTTCTGGCGGGGACGGCGGTGCTTATGCTTCTTGCGGCTCAGGATACAGACGGCAGACAGGACGCGGTTTGGGTAAATGAAGCGGTACAATCAGTTCAAATGAACTGGGATAGATTGGAAAATCATGAGAATCAGACAGACCTTGATTATGTGGTGATTGATATGGAAGGTGCAGTCCGGTTTCGGACCGGGACAGGCTTAAGTGAGAGCATTAACGAGGCAGTTATACACAGGGATACGATATTGGATATTCATAAGGGCGGTACGGTTGTGGGTAAAATAATCATCTACAATGTCAGTCCGCAGATTTTTGGGGAATGGAAACGGACGGTCCTTTTGGTATGTCTGGCGGCTATGGCTTCGCAGTGTATCATTTGTATCGGATATATGATTTATTTACAGAAGAGGATTGTTCAGCCGTTTCAAAAATTAAAAGGATTTGCGGAGCGTATTGCAGGAGGAAGCCTTGATGTTCCGCTTGAGATGGACAGGAAGAATCTTTTCGGTGCATTTACGGAAAGCTTTGATATTATGCGTTCGGAGCTCAAGAAAGCAAGACTGGCAGAGGCAAAGGCTAATGAGGACAAGAAAGAGCTGGTTGCAAGGCTCTCCCATGATATCAAAACGCCTGTTGCAAGTATTAAGGCGGTTTCTGAGGTGGGAGCGGCGCTTACAGATGATGAGAAACTTTGGGATAATTATGCGCAGATTATCCGCAAGGCGGATCAGATCAATACTCTGATTACCAATCTGTTTACAGCCGCATTAGAGGAGCTGCAGCAGCTTACGGTAACGCCTGTGGATATGGGGAGCAGGGAACTGAAAGCCCTGCTGGATAATGCTGATTATCTTCACCGGGCAGAGATTCCGGATATTCCAGATTGCATGATCTATGCAGATAAGCTCCGTCTGCAGCAGGTGTTCGACAATATATTTGCTAATTCATACAAATATGCAGGGACTGAGATTGTTCTTTCGGCATCTGTCCAGAAGGGGTATCTTGCAGTCAGCGTGGAGGATTATGGAGGGGGAGTCAGTGAGGAAGAGCTGCCTCATATTAAAAAGAAGTTCAGGCGTGGAACTAATACAGAGGGTATAGAAGGAGCGGGGTTAGGCCTTTATATATCGGATTATTTTATGCAGGAAATGAAGGGAGAGCTGGATGTTCAGAATGGGAAGAAAGGGCTTAAGGCGGCAGTGAGGATCTGCCTTGGCGGAGTGGTTTGAAATTTGTTGAAAAGATTTGGCATAAATAGCTCTATCACTTTCGCAGGATCAGGAAAGGGATAGAGCTATTTAAGGAATATTTAAGGATTGCATAAAGACAGTTAAGAATTGGAAACGTAAAATAAATGCTGTAAATAACAACCAGAAGGAGGAGCGGCATGAAGGATATTGTGTTAAAAACAGATAATTTGAGTAAGTCTTTTTCCAGCGGGGGAGTGATGCAGCATGTTTTGAAAAATATCAGCCTAAAGCTCTACAGGGGTGATTTTACTGTGATTATGGGGGCGAGCGGTGCGGGGAAATCCACGCTTTTGTATGCGCTTTCGGGAATGGATACGCCTTCTATAGGGAAGATTACTTTTGGAGATAGGGTGATTTCGGAAATGAATCAGGATGAGCTTGCCATATTCCGGCGCGATCACTGTGGATTTGTATTCCAGCAGATTTATCTGATGGATGGAATGTCGGTTATGGATAATGTATTGTCAGCGGGTCTGCTGGTCCACAGGAATAAGAAAGCGCTTGCGGCGAGAGCAGAGGAACTGTTTGCATCCGTGGGTATTTCAAAAGAGACCCAAAAGAAATTTCCTGCACAGATTTCAGGAGGGGAAGCCCAGCGGGCAGGTATTGTACGGGGGCTGATCAACAGTCCGGAGATATTATTTGCCGACGAGCCTACAGGAGCACTTAATTCTAAAACCGGGCTGGATGTGCTGGATATGCTTACCAAGTTCAACGAACAGGGGCAGAGTATGGTTATGGTCACGCACGATATGCGTTCGGCAAGACGCGGAAACCGTATCCTGTATCTGAAGGACGGCGTGATACTGGGAGAGTGTGATCTGGGAAAATATGTACACGGCGATAGAGCGAGACATGAGAAGCTCTCCGCATTTCTTGAAGAAATGGGGTGGTAGCATGCAGAAAGGAATAATTCTGGTTCGTTCAAATCTAAGGAAAGCGAAGGGGCAGACGGCTTCCATCGTCATGCTGATTCTGCTTGCCTCATTGATGCTGAACCTATGGCTGATGCTGTCTATGGATTATAAACAAAATTTTGACCGTAACCACAGCAGGCTGAATGCAGAGCATGTAACGCTTACGGCTGATGACGACAGTGATGAGATGTGGGATTTCCTAAGCAGGACCAATGAAGAGGATGGCCGCATGGCAGAATTCTCCCTGACTCATGCCATGCATATGGTGGGTTCTTTTGAATATCATAGCGGCGAGATTAATTCAGAGCTTGTGTTTCTTGAGAAAGAAACGGCTCTAACCCGTCCGGTCGGTAAGATTGAAATACTTGAAGACAACAGTAAATACACGAGTGGCATTTATATGCCGGTTTTATATAAATCAGAGGAAATTGCGATTGGAAAACAGATAGAGCTTTTTGTTGGCAGTAATAAGAAGTCTTATACAGTCTGCGGCTTTTTCAACAGTCTGATGGCGGGATCCCACAACTGCAGCATCACAGAGATGATCTTAACAGAGGATCAATACAGGAAACTGGAAGAAGAAGGATATGCGCCGAAGGCTGTGCTGTGTTCTGTGCGGATAAAGGATAAGGCGGAGAGCGAGGATTATGAGTCGATGCTGAAAAATGAAGTGTCTTTACGGTATCCGGATCTGCGTATGGAGAGTAATTCCTATACATCGGTTTTTCAGTCCCGGTATATTTCCCAGATGATCTGCTCAGGAATCATCAGCGCCATGGCCTTTTTCATACTGTTGATAGCGCTGGTGGTGATAGCGTCGAATATCATCAATTATATTGGGGAAAATATGAGAAATCTCGGCGCACTTAAGGCAGTCGGCTACAGGAGCCGTCAATTAATAGGTTTGCTTTTGCTGCAGTTTACAGGAATTTCATTGACCGCCGCCATGGCGGGGGCGGGGCTTTCATACTGCCTGTTTCCATATTTGAATCAGATGATGATCTCACAGACCGGCATACCTTACCAAGTCCGTTTTTTGCCGCTGCCGTTTTTTGCAAGCCTCGGGATCCTGGCGGGCGCGGTGTCTCTGACGGTAGTATCGGCTGCCTGGAGAATTAAGAGGATTGAACCTGTGACAGCGCTCCGTCAGGGCATACAGACACACAGCTTTAAGCGGAATCAAGTTCCTCTTGAGCAAACAAAAGCGCCTCTGCAGCTTGCGCTGGCGCTCAAAACGACGCTGTCCGGCGTAAAGCATAACATCATAATCGGTGTTACGATGCTGGTACTTTCGCTGGTTGTGGTATTTGCCGGATTGATGGTGGAAAATGTCATTGCGGATATTTCTCCCTTCATACAGCTGATCGTGGGGGAGACTGCAGACAGCTGTATCAATGTAACTGCGGAAGCAGAGGAAGAATTCAAACGGGAGCTGAGCCGGGATAAACGCGTGGAGAAGGCTTATCTCTATACCTCTCTTGAGGTGAGGCATGTGGATGGAGTGGGTCTTATGGCAACAATCTGCGATGATTTTACAAGGGTAAATAACAAACACGGCGTTTTTCAAGGAAAATTTCCGAAATATGATAACGAAATTGCTATCTCAGCCAAATATGCCGGAGAGAAAAAGCTGGAAATAGGAAATGAAATTACTATAACTGCAAACGGAAAGGCGGCAGACTATATTATTTCCGGCTTTACACAGACAAGCAACAATCTTGGAAAGGACTGCCTGCTTACAAGAGCGGGTTATGAACGGCTGGGAGAGCTGCAGAATACTAGCTATTACCTGAATCTGGAAGAGAACACAGATATTGATGATTTTAATTCAGAGATAAAGAACCGGTTCGGCGCTCAGGTAAATGCAGTAATCAATATAGAATCGGTGATTGCGGGAGCGTCTTCGGTATATGTATCGCTGATGACAGTGATTGTAATCGTGGTCCTTCTATTAAGCGTAATTGTGACAGCATTTGTATTGTATCTTCTGGTACGCACCATGTTAGGAAATAAAAAGAGGGATTACGGCATCCTAAAGGCACTGGGTTTTACAACCGGACAGCTGATCCTGCAGACTGCATTATCCTTTATGCCGGCGGTTATTTCCTCAACAATTGCAGGCATAGCTGCAAGCAGTGTGATCATCAATCCCCTGACGTCCGTATTTCTTAAGAATATAGGGATTGTGGAGTGTACCTTTACTGTTCCGGCCGGATATACTGTGGCTGCGGGAATCGGGATAATCGTATTCGCATTTGCCGCGGCCTGTCTGTTGTCCATTAAGATTCGGAAAATCGCACCCAGAACATTACTTACAGGGGAATAGATATTTTCAAAAGAATTGGTAAATTACTGGGATTTTCCGCCAAAAACAGGTATACTGATAACAGAGGATTACAGCGCGGGAAATTAATAGGATTTTCTGTGGCAGATTGAAAAGGAGGATTTAGTTATGGCTACACCACATAATGGCGCTAAGATGGGAGACATTGCAGAGACAATTCTTCTGCCGGGCGACCCGCTCCGGGCAAAGGTAATTGCGGAGACTTATCTGGAGGACGCGGTACAATTTAACAGTGTGAGAAATATGTTCGGCTATACGGGTACTTACAAAGGAAAGAAGGTATCTGTTATGGGGACAGGCATGGGGATTCCGTCGATTGGAATCTACAGCCACGAGCTGATTCATTTTTATGGGGTAAAGAACCTGATCCGCGTGGGATCCTGCGGAGCATGTCAGGAGCATGTGCATGTGGGAGATATTATTATGGCACAGGGTGCGTGTACCAACAGCAGCTATGCGCATCAGTATCAGCTTCCGGGCACCATGTGTGCAATCGCAGATTACGGACTGCTAAAGACGGCACAGGAGACTGCTGAGGAGAAGAAGGCCGCATGGCATGTGGGCAATATCTTGTCTTCGGATACCTTCTATACGGAGACTGCTGAGTGGAAGCTCTGGGCAAAGATGGGCGTGCTCGGTATCGAAATGGAGAGCTTTGCGCTGTACTGTGAGGCGGCCAGAGCGGGCGTGAAGGCGCTCGGAATCTTTACCGTATCTGACTCTATGATTACCGGCGAGGAAACCACGGCAGAACAGAGACAGAATGATTTTAAGCAGATGATGGAGGTCGCGCTGGAAACGGCAATCCAGATATAGACTCTTAAAGGAGAAGAAAGATGGCGTTAAAACCAACCGTATTACTGTATAATTTTACCGACAAAAGACGAAGGAATAAGGTAAATGCTTTCTGTGCTATGCATGGGATCCGTGTGAGGACAGTGGAGAAGGAACAGTACGGGAAGCCGTTAATTATGCTGGCTGATAAAGAAGCGGAGATATTATTTGCAGATGTAGATAGGAGCCTTTTTGATTCCGGGAAAGCTAAACCGGATGAAGAGCAGGAAAGGGAATCAGAAAAGGCGCAGGAAGATTTCTCAGATGAGATGCTGGTGATGTGCCAGACGGGCGGCAAGATGAACGCCCTGCTGGCCTATCTCCGTAAGGAGAAGGTTATCGTGCCCCTAAAGGCTGTACTGACACCAGTCAATCAGTTCTGGACTTCTGTGGAGCTGTATCATGAAATCCGAAAAGAACACGAGCAGATGACGGGGCAGGAAGCAAGGGACAGGATGATAGAAAAGGAATTATGAAGCAGAATGGACAGCAATGGCAGAAAAGAGATAACGGTAAATGGAATAAGGTATGCCTTATGGAAGGAGGACGCCGGATCCGCGCAGGCGCAGGTTACTGCCTGTGAAGATTTTGAGGGAGACGCCGTGATTCCAGAAGAGGTGGAAGG
>CAJTZE010000036.1 GCA_910584265.1 uncultured Dorea sp.
TCTTATGTAATTTCTTGACTCTATAATACCTAAGTTTAGGAAGTTACGGATTAAATGAATTTATCAAGGATAAGAGAGCGGTGTTCTATTCCTGCCTGGATTCCAACGAAAAACAGAATTTAGAACTGTTCAGTAATACAGTTGTAACAGCAGCTACAGGGGCGGATGCAAGATTTTCCTATCATAGCTATCAGGATGCTATGGAGTATGTTTTAGAGCAGTCGGTAAAGGAAAGGCTGGTTCTGGTCATAGATGAGTATCCGTATCTTGCGAATTGCTATCCGGGGATCTCCTCATTGCTGGCGGCAATGTTTGACCACAAGTTTTTGCAGAATGCAAATGGCGGAGCGAAGACGTGGGGCAGGCAGAATTAAGGGCCTTGCAGCATAAAAGCACGCTGTTTTATTACAGGAGAAAGGTATTGATGCTGTTTTCTAAGACCGGTTTTACAGAAGGCTGCAAAGAGCTGGCCAGGGAGCTGGGGAGGTATACCTGATCAAATATGAAGACATGGAATTTTAGCCGGCCCGGGGAACTGTAACCTGGCATGCTGCCGAGACATGCCTTCGGAAAACTTCTATTGATAATTGACATATAAGGGGCTATAATAATTGAATGGATTACTCAGATAAAGGAGAAGAAGATTATGGATATCGAAAAGTTAATTGCAGAGATTACAGATGAAATTTTGAGTAAAGTTTCTTCTGAGAAAAATTCCAGGTCAGAGCAGGCAGGGGAGATGGATATAGCAGGCTATCTTGACGATACGCTGCTGAAGGCGGACGCGGTTCCGGAACAGGTGACCGCAATCTGTAAAGAAGCAAAAGAGTATAAGACTGCTTCTGTGTGTGTAAATTCATGGTATGTGCCGTTGGTTGCAAAGGAGCTTGAAGGCTCAGGAGTGAAGACCTGCTGTGTTATCGGATTTCCTCTGGGCGCATGCTCGGCAAATGCAAAGTCAGCAGAGACCTTTGAAGCAGTGCAGAAGGGCGCTGAGGAAGTGGACATGGTAGTGAATATAGGAGCAGTAAAGGCCGGAGACTGGCAGTACGTAAAGCAGGATATCGAAGGAGTTGTAGCCGCAGCAGGAAAAGCGCTGGTAAAGGTAATCATCGAGACCTGTCTGCTTACGGACGAAGAGAAGGTTAAGGTATGCACCGTTGCAAAGCTTGCGGGCGCAGATTTTGTGAAGACCTCTACAGGCTTCTCCACAGGCGGGGCAACTGTAGAAGATATCCGGCTGATGCGCCGGACCGTGGGATCTGATATGGGCGTGAAGGCATCCGGAGGCATCCGTGATTATCAGACGGCGAAGGCTATGATCGATGCGGGAGCAACACGGATTGGAACCAGCAGTGCAAAGGGAATTCTTGCAGGCGCGCCGGGCAATCAATAATACAGGTATATAAGCATATAATTACAGAGTAACGGAGAAGAAAAGGAAGGTATTTAGCTCAGCAAATGCTTTCGGTATTGTTCAATCTGCTGTTTGAACAGGCTGATGGCATCTGCGGCGCTGCCTTCCTTTATATATTTTGTGGTCTGTACCAGAGATTCATAGGTCGTCTTCCGTCCGATAAATTCGCAGTAATCGGCCCAGGCAGAAATGGACGCGTCGAAGAATGCGTTCATGATCAGCGGCGAGATACAGTTGCCGCTTAAGACCACAAGGGTTCTGCGGTAGAGGAAGAGGAGTTCGGCAAAGGTGTTGATATCTCCATCCATTGCAAGCTGCATTTTTTCATGAAAACGCTCCAGCTTTCGGATGTCTTCCGCGGTGTGCCTTGCCGCAAGCAGCTCGATTGCGGGACATTCCAGATAAATCCGCGTGTCCAGAAGGCTGCTGATCATCTTTTTATCAGGCATGCCGCCACGGTAGCGGATGATGGCAAAGAGGGTATCCAGATTGCCGGAGCTGGCATAGTCCGCCACATAGACGCCCTGCCTTGAGATCACGTCCAGAAAGCCCATACGGGCAAGCTCGCGGATCCCTTCGTGGACGATGGTCTTGCTGATGCCCATGTCGTCGGCAATTTCCCGTTCGGCAGGGAGCTTATCTCCGGGGCGCAGTTCGCCCGAGAGGATCATTTCCTCGATCTGGGTGAGAAACATATCCTTGATTGACAGAGTGTTGATTTTCTTAAATTCCATATAAACGGTATGCTCCTTTTAAATAGATTGTTAACTTTAATATAGAAGAGAAGCTGTGGGATGTCAAGGAAAACGTGGTCTGACCAGAACCAACCAAAAAAAGGGTGCAATCTTTGGGACTTCTGTCAATTTACAAATTGTCGAATTCGTTAGAAAATAGACATAAGAGTATCAGGAAGAAAGGGTGGTAGAGTATGCCTGAATTAAGTAAAGCGGTTATCCCTCCGCATATGGGAGATAAGAAGCCAAGTGAGAAGATTTTAAAGCTCGGCCGTAAGATTACAGATGTGGCGGCCCACAAGCTCAAAGGAGTTACGGCAGATGATCCGGAATACTGGGGACTTGCAGAGATTGTAACAGAGGAGATGGCGGATGTGGCACTGAAGATGAAGGTGCGTCATCATTACAAGATTGAAGAGCTATGGAAGATGAATGATGTGGCGGAAGCAGACAGGGAGGAATTCCAGAAGCTGCTGGACGAGATGAGTTATATCGGCCTTCTGGAGTATGATTATGGTAATAATTATGACCATTACGGCTCGATTCCGGGACCTTCAGACCGGAGATACTGTCTGCCGATGTTTGTGCCGGGTTCTGCGGAGCTGTTTAATATGGAGGAAGGCCCGGAGGGGAATAAGCGGTTACGGGAGCATCCGGCGCTGGCAAGTTTCTTCGAGCGTATGACCTTTATTCCGCTGGACGGCATTACACATATGGTACCGCCGGGCGGCGCGGGAATCGGCATGCATGTAATCCCGGTGGAGAAGGCAATCGAGATGGAGCCGGGAACCATTGACCTGGAGCATATATCCTACTGGCTGAAGAAATACGAGGGACACATCGGCGTAGGCCAGTGCTCCTGCCGTGTGAGCCGGGGCATCCTTGAGGAGGGATGCGCTGATGACGAGATGAACTGGTGCGTGGGCGTAGGCGATTTTGCAGACTATTGCCGTGAGACCGGAAAGGGACACGACGTGACCTATGAAGAGGCGATGGAGATTTTCCGCAAGGCCGAGGACAACGGCTTCGTTCATCAGATTACCAATATTGACGGTGAGAATAAGATTTTCGGTATCTGCAACTGTAATGTAAATATCTGTAATGCGCTCCGTACTTCACAGCTATTTAATACGCCGAACATGAGCCGGAGTGCATTTACGGCGAAGGTAGAGAAGGACAAATGCGTTGCCTGCGGCAAGTGTGTGGAATACTGTCCGGCAGGCGCGGTGAAGCTGGGCCAGAAGCTGTGTAAGAAGGACGGAACGGAAGTGAAGTATCCGAAGCATGAGCTTCCGGATAAGCTGGTATGGGGCAGAGACAAGTACGACGAGGACTACAGGGATAATAACCGGATCAACTGCTATGAGACCGGAACATCGCCCTGTAAGGCGGCATGTCCGGCGCATATTGCGGTACAGGGATATATCCGCAAGGCAAAGGAAGGCAAGTATAGAGAAGCTTTAGCGTTGATTAAGAAAGATAATCCTTTCCCGGCTGTCTGCGGACGTGTCTGTAACAGACGCTGTGAAGCGGCATGTACCCGCGGTACGGTAGACGAGGCGGTTGCCATTGATGCGATTAAGAAGTTCGTAGCAGAGCAGGATCTTCACGAGGAGACCAGATACATTCCTCCGGTAGTGATCGCATCGAACCGGCTGACCCAATGGGATCAGAAAATCGCGGTCATCGGCGCAGGTCCGGCAGGTCTTTCCGCGGCTTACTATCTGGCAGTGAAGGGCTATAAGCCGACGGTATTTGAGAAAAATGCGCGTCCGGGAGGTATGATGACTTACGGTATTCCATCCTATAAGCTGGAAAAGGACGTAATCGAAGCAGAGATCGATGTGCTCCGGGAGCTGGGTGTGGAGATCAAATGCGGCGTAGAAATCGGTAAGGATATTGTATTGGATGAACTGCGGGAGGAAGGCTACAAGGCATTTTACATAGCAATCGGATGCCAGGGCGGAAAGATCCCGGAGATTCCGGGCAATGATGCGGAGGGCATCGATGTTGCAGTAAGCTTCCTGCACCGTGGGGCGGAAGACAATACACAGAAGATGAGCGGAAGGGTTGTAGTAGTCGGCGGCGGAAATGTAGCAGTTGACTGTGCAAGAACCGCATACCGGTTCGGCGGCAGTGATGTGGCAATGTACTGTCTGGAGGACAGGAATAGCATGCCTGCGACGGAGGAGGAAATCGCAGAGGCATTGGATGAGGATATTGCAATCCAGAACGGCTGGGGTCCTAAGGAAATCATTAAGACGGACGAAGGAAAGGTTCAGGCAATTGTATTTAAGAAATGTACCTCTGTCAAGGATGAGACCGGTAAGTTTAACCCGCAGTTTGATGAGGAGGATACCATTACGGTAGAATGTGAGCATATTATATTTGCAATCGGACAGAGCATCGAATGGGGCGGACTGCTTAAGGGCTCCAAGGTAGAATTCTGGCACGGCAATTATCCGCTTGCAGACAGACTGACCTATCAGACAGCAGAGCCGGATATCTTTGTGGGCGGCGATGTATATACCGGACCGAAGTTTGTCATTGACGCCATCGAGGCGGGCAAGAATGCGGCAGAGTCTCTGCACCGCTATGTGCATGAAGGCGCAAGCATGACCATCGGCCGGAACAGAAGAGATTTCCATGAGCTGGATAAGGATGATATTATGGTGGAAAGCTATGATACCATTGGACGTCAGGAGGCGGCAATGGATGAGAGCATTGACCATAAGCATTCCTTCCGGGATGCCCACGGAACCTTAACCGAGGAGCAGGTACATCTGGAGGCAGGCCGCTGTCTTGGCTGCGGTGCATCCGTGGTGGATGAAAATAAATGTATCGGCTGCGGCGTCTGTACGACGAAGTGTGAGTTTGATGCGATCAAGCTGCACAGGGATCATCCGGAGTGCTCGAAGATGGTACGATCCGAGGATAAGTTTAAGGAAATCGGCAAATATATGGCAAAGAAGAGCGCCGGACTTGCTACGGGAGCGGCAGCAGAGAAGATTCCGGTGGTAACAAAACAGGCCGCAAGGGTCATTAAGAAGGCGCCGGTTGTGACAAAGCAGGCGGCGGGAGCAGTAAAGAAGGCCGGAGAAGCCCTGAAATCCTTGAGAAAATAGCAGGAGATAAGAGATGCATGAATTGGGAATAGTCTTTCATATTGTAAAATCCGTTGAGGAGATTGCGGCTGAAAACCAGGCATCTAAAGTAAATAAGGTGGTTCTTCAGATCGGCGAGGTATCTACGGTCATTCCTTACTATCTGAAGGACTGCTGGAAATGGAAATGCTCAAAAAGCGAGTTGATGGCAGGCTGTGAGCTGGAGATTGAGACCATTCCGGCGGTTACATTCTGCGAGGACTGTGAGGAAACCTACGGAACGGTAGAGCATGGGAAGATCTGTCCCTATTGCGGAAGCGAGCATACCTATCTCATACAGGGGAATGAACATGAAATTAAGGAAATTGAGGTAACCTGACATGAAGGACTACAAGATTATTGAGGTAAAAAGAAGCATATTTGAAGATAATGATGCAGATGCCCGTAAGCTCCGTGAGGAGCTTGCGGCGGAAGGAACCTATCTTCTGAATCTGATGTCGTCTCCGGGGGCAGGCAAGACAACGACTTTAAAGCGGACCATTTCCATGCTGAAGGATGAAATGAACATTGGAATCATGGAAGCGGATATTGACTCGGATGTGGATGCCAGGGCAATTTCCGAGACCGGAGTGCGGACCATTCAGATCCATACCGGAGGCATGTGCCATCTGGATGCAGATATGACCAGACAGGGAATCAGGGAGTTCGGAACAAAGGAGCTTGATTTTGTGGTGCTGGAGAATGTGGGCAACCTGGTGTGCCCGGCAGAATTTGACACCGGAAGCACGAAGAATGCCATGATCCTGTCTGTGCCGGAGGGTGATGATAAGCCGTTGAAGTATCCGCTGATGTTCTCCATCTGCGATGTTGTGCTGATCAATAAGTGCGATACGTTGAGCGTGTTCGACGATTTCAGCAAGGAAGCGGTGGAAGAGAGAATCCATAAGCTGAATCCGAAGGCAGAGGTAATCTATGTATCGGCAAAGACCGGGGAAGGGTTCGATAAATGGATCGGCTGGATAAGGAAAGAGCTGAAGGAATATAAGAATTGAGTTGAGGAGTCCTGATGCGGCTACAGCATCGGGGCTTCTCTTTTGTCCGTATATTTGTTAAAATATATATAGTAGCCGCCGCCTGCCACAGGCGGCGGAGAGGCATATAATGTAACAGAGCAGATACATAAAATATTTTGCAGGATGTTAATGATGAATAAGACATATTACAGAGAGTTTTATAAAACAATTAAAGACATTGCGGAGCATCCGGTGGTACGGCAGATGAAGCGTTATCCCCATCACGGGCGTACGTCCTGCTACAAACACTGTCTCAGAGTGGCGTATCAGAATTATGTCCTGTGCAGGAAACTCCGGCTGGATGCCAGGTCAGCGGCCAGAGCAGGAATGCTCCATGATTTATTCTTATATGACTGGCATACCTATGCAAAGGAGACGGGAGAGCGCTGGCATGGGCTGAAGCATCCGGAAAAGGCATACCGGAATGCCAGAAGGCTTTTTAAACTGAATAAAACGGAATGCGACATTATCCGAAATCATATGTGGCCGGTTACAATCTGCAGAATTCCCAGAACAAAGGAAGGCTGGATAACGGTTTTTACCGATAAATACAGCGGTCTTTTTGAGACGGGCAGACGGCGGTAACGGGAAATCGCCCAGAGGAAATCTAATCCTCTTTTCCCAGTACCCAGTAATCTTCATTGTCATTGCTAAACTCCCACCAGCGCAGATTCTTCTGGCTGCAGGACAGATAGGCCAGACCATAGGCCGTGTCGGCCAGAACGATGCCTATGATCAGAATATTGCCGGTAAAAAGTATGCCCATACCAAGATGGCAGTAGAAACCGACCATGATTATAAACCAGAGCAGATAGAAAATCTGAATAAAAAACTGTTTGTGGATGCGGCGGAAGGCTGTTTTCCGATCTTCCTTTTCCACGCCCAGGCGCCACAGGTTGTGGATGGCAAAATAGGTGCGCAGCGTGGTAATGCTCCAAACAAAAGCCCATATAATGGCAAGGTATAAAGGCGCGCAGTACATCTGTTGATAGAATATAAGGCTGGATGCCGCGAAGAGAATGCCAAGCACCGCCTGCATCCGAAAGGCTTTCCTAAGAGAGCGGCAGATCTCGCCAAGACGGATATCAAGCGTCTTTGCGGCCTGTTTGTTACTATATTGATATTTGCCAAGATTGTTTTGGTCAAATCTATAAAATTCCATAAGCTTCCCTCCGTGTTTAGACATGAGATGGGTTATAGCCTTTGCGGTCTGTTAAAAATTCTGTTTCTATAATGTATCGTAACATATTTTTTCTCAGAAGAATAGTAGAAATGTTAAAAGGATATATATGTTAACAGGTTAATTATGCTTGGGGCTGCCAGACCTTTTGTTCTTTTCATAATCCCTTAATGAGTCCACCGCCTGTGGTGCAAGAGGAATCAGTGCCATTATGTTAAAGATGGTCATGAGTCCAATTCCCACATCGCCCAGATCCCAGACAAATGTATAGGCAGAGAGGCCGCCGATAAAAAGCATGATCAGATCCAAAACCTTGTATAAGGTCTGGGACAGCCAATTATCGCCGAAAAGATAGGCAACATTGGATCTGGCATAAAATAAAATGCCGATAAATGTTGAGAAGCTGAACAGCCAAAGGATGGCGGCGATGAATATCACACCCCAATCACCCAGATGGTACTGCATGGAAGTCTGCAAAAGATCCATGCCATCCAGACCATTCGTCAGCTCTGCAGGCGCCAGCAGCAGGATCATAGCAGAGCAGCTGCAGATTACGAGGGTGTCAATAAACACGCCAAAGGCCTGCAGGAGTCCTTCCTTTGCCGGGCGGCTGATGTCTGCAGCGGCAGCTGCGCAAGGGGCAGAGCCGGAGCCTGCCTCATTAGAGAAGAGTCCCCGCTTGGCGCCGTTCATGATCACTGCGCCAAAACCTCCGGCGGCCGCCTGCCGTAAGCCAAAGGCTTCTGTAAAAATCTGCTCAAGAACGCCGGGAAGCAGTGCGGCATTTTTTATAATGATAAATACGGTAATCAGGAAGTAGCAGGATGCCATGATTGGCACAATAATATCCAGCACCTTTATGGTTGCATTTTTTCGCAGCACGATTACGGCAGCAACAGCTGTCAGAACAATCGTAGTATAAAGGGGCGGTATGTGGAATGCATTTTCAAAAGCAGAGGACACAGAGTTGCCGATGACCTGACTGATCCCGCACCAGCAGAGCAGGCCGGAAAGGGCAAACAGCACAGCAATAACGGAGTATCTTCGTTTGCTGCCTTTGATAAAAAGTTTGTGAATATAGTAAGCCGGACCGCCGCGGTAGCCGCCGTAGAGCGGGTCTTTTTCTTTATACAGCTGTGCCAGCGTGCCCTCGATAAATGCAGTAGAAGAGCCCAGCAGGGCGATGAGCCACATCCAGAAGACAGATCCCGCACCGCCGGCGGAAATGGCGGCTACAACGCCGACCAGATTTCCCATGCCTACTCTGGTTGCGGTGGAAACGATCAAAGCCTGTACACCGGAGATGGCGTCCTTTTGGGACGCGCTTTTGTTTTCAATTGTGATCCTCAGCATTTCCGGGAAAAGGCGGAATGGGAGAAAACGGGTCCGTATGGTGAAATATATACCGGAAGGAATTAATATCAGCACAAGCAGGGAAAGTCCCAGAGAACTTCCGCCTGGCAGGGGAATTGTAATAAGATCACCCCATAGGATAAAAAATATGGTATGAAAAATGTTCATGAACAGCTGTCTGAGCATATCTAAGAAAATCATGGTTTCTCCTCTTGAAAAAGTAGTGTTTGCAAGTTCTGTTCATTTAGTATATATTAGAAACAAGAATCTGTAAAATTGATAGTTATGATAATATAGATTGAAATATTAGATTGTTGAAGAGGTTAAATGGATATTAAGAATCTGGTCACATTTATTCATGTTGCGGAATTAAACAGCTTTACAAAAACGGCTGAAGTACTGGGTTATTCCCAGTCAACGGTTTCCTTTCAGATTAAGCAGTTAGAAACCGAACTGAAGGCTCAGTTATTTGAACGGATTAACCATACGGTTGTTCTGACAGAAAAGGGGCGGGAGGTATTGAAGTACGCCCACCAGATCAGTAAGATGACGCAGGAGCTAAGAGAAAGCATACGGGCTGAAAGGAAGGTTTCGGGGAAAATATGTCTGGCTTTGGCGGATTCGCTGTGCGGGTCTCTGCTGAGAGAGGGCTTTGGCTTTTTTCGGAAACGGTATCCGGGTATGGCACTTAAAATTATTACAGCCGGAACAGAAGAGATGTTCCGGCTGCTCAATCATAATGAAGCGGATATAATTCTTACATTGGACAATCATATTTATAATACGAAATATGTGATTGCCAAAGAAGAGAAGGCCGGAGTGCATTTTGTTGCAGGACAGGGATGTCTCTGGAGATTCAGCCGATTCTGGAAATTGGAAGAACAGACCTGATCTGCATGCTTGTGGAGCAGGGAGCAGGTATTTCTTTTCTTCCGGATTATGTAACTGCTGAGGCAGTGAAGGAAGGACGGCTGTTTTACTTGAATGTGGAGGATTTTGGGGTTGAAGTGTGGAAACAGCTTTTGTATCATCGAGACAAATGGGTCTCCCCACAGATGGAGTCTTTGCTGGAATACTGTATAGATAACGAGTTTTCTAAACAGGACAAGTGAATGGAACGTAAAAGGAAATGCCGCCGCATGCTCTTCCCTTAATGTGGCCTGGACGGCATTTATTCCAGCGGCTGGACAGAAAAAACCCTTGCAGTGGCTGGCTGCAAGGGCTTTTCTTTTCGTTATAGTTATCTAAAAGGAATGAGAGTAAAGTGTGGCACTGCAAAGGTCTTATTCACAGTGCTTCAACTTAATGAGGGGGGATAGTTGTTTGTCTTTCAACTATCTGACACTTATTATAATGGACAAATATGACAGAAATATGTTCTTTCTCTAAAAGAAAAAGAAAATTTCTTAAGAACTTCTTGCGAAAACCTAAAATAAAGATATAAACTATATACGATGAGGTGATATGTATGAGGATTTCAACAAAAGGAAGATATGCTTTGAGGATAATGGTTGATCTTGCAGAGCATAATTCGGGTGAATTTATCCGATTAAAGGATATATCTAAAAGGCAGAAGATTACACTGAAGTATATGGAGCAGATTATGCCAATGCTGACCAGGGCAGGATATGTAAAAAGCTGCAGAGGAAATAACGGCGGATATATGCTGGCAGGCCGTCCGGAGGATTATTCGGCGGGCGATATTCTGCGGGTGACAGAAGGGAGTCTTGAACCGGTTCCCTGTATCGGCGGAGGGGCAGGCCGGTGTGAACGTCAGGAAGAGTGTACGGCCAATGCTTTCTGGGAGGGGCTTGGCAGAGTAATTGCAGAATATGTTGACAGTGTGTCTTTATCAGATTTGATAAAAACAGAGGTGGAATATTATATATAGGAAGTAATGGGGGACGAGATGGAACAGCCATTTTCCAGAACAGAATTATTGTTAGGCAGAGAAGGAGTAAAACGGCTTCGAGATGCATCGGTTGCTGTATTCGGCATCGGAGGCGTGGGTGGATATGTAGTCGAGGCGCTGGCGAGAAGCGGGGTAGGATGTCTGCATTTGATCGATCATGATAAGGTCAGTATGAGCAATCTGAACCGGCAGATTATTGCTGTCTCCGGCACGATTGGCAGATATAAGGCCGATGTGGCAAGGGAGCGGATTCTTGCTATTAATCCGGAGGCGGAGGTGTATGCTTACCGCACCTTTTATATGCCGGATACGGCAGGGGAATTTGATTTTACGCAGTATGATTATGTGGTGGATGCCATTGACACAGTGACGGGGAAGCTTGCCATTATCACGCAGGCAAAGCAGGCTGGAGTGCCTGTGATCAGTTCCATGGGAGCAGGCAATAAGCTGGAGGCATCCGCATTTGAAGTGGCGGATATTTATCAGACATCGGTATGCCCGCTGGCAAAAGTTATGCGCAGGGAGCTGAAAAAGAGAGAGATTGAGAGTCTTAAGGTGGTATATTCTAAGGAACCGCCGCTTAGCTCTGACCGTCCGCCGGGAAGCACTGCATTTGTTCCTGCGGCGGCAGGACTGATTCTTGCGGGAGAGGTTGTGAAAGATCTGGCAGGGGCAGGAAAAGAGGCTCCTAAAGCGCCTGTAAAATAAAATGACCACAGAACGGATGAAGGAGGGCTGGCATGTGGTACGACCAGAGTCCAACCATCCTTTTTCTGATGCAAACATAACGAAAACGAAATGGAAAAATCGGCAAAAATGACAAAAATAAAGGGCTTAATTGACAAGAAAACTTGTGAATAGTATAATGTTATAAAAATAACGAAAACTGGTATGACCAGTAAAATTAGGTAAAGAAAGAGGGAATGAGAGATGTTATTTCAGATTTACGGAGAGAATGCCGGCTGGCAGTTACTTGGCTGGGTATTAGTATTTGCCGCCCTTGTTGTGCTGAATGAGATTGCCCGGCGGTCGAAGATTGGCGGAATTGTCTGCTTTCTTGCAGTTCCGGCAGCGCTGACGGTGTATTTTATTGCTATCTATGTATGTGCCGCCCAGGGAGCTGAGTGGGCGCTGAATAACGATACTTATGTACACATGAACAGCTGGTTCCATTATGCGAAGCTGTATGCGGCAACAGCAGGCTGTATCGGATTCATGATGTTGAAATATCACTGGGGCATTGGAAAGACCCATTGGTTTAAGGCATTTCCGTTTGTTATTGTTGCAATTAACATTCTGATTGCGGTAGCCAGTGATTTCGAGTCGGGTATCAGAGGCCTTATGGCGCTTCAGGAAACCGGGTCCAGATGGTGGCTGTCTTCCGAAAATGTATGGCTGTACGGAGGCTGGTGGAACTGGGTAAACGGGATTGCAGGCATTCTGAATATTCTTTGTATGACCGGCTGGTGGGGAATTTACTCCTCAAAGGATAAGAAGGATATGCTGTGGCCGGATATGACATGGTGCTTTATTATCGCATATGATTTGTGGAATTTTGAGTATACCTATAATAATCTGCCGACGCATACATGGTATTGCGGACTGGCGCTTCTCCTTGCGCCTACATTTGCAAATGCATTGTGGAACAAGGGCGGGTGGATCCAGAACCGGGCCAATACTCTGGCATTATGGTGCATGTTTGCGCAGGTATTTCCACTGTTCCAGGATGCAAGCAGGTTCTCGGTAATTCCGACTGTTTATGCAGATGGATTTATGGATGCGGCGGTCCATCCGGCAGCGACTGACCCGACGATGCAGGGCGTGGTAGCAGTGCTCGCACTGGCGGCAAATGTAATCGTGCTTGCAGTTATTATCAAGCGTGCGAAGGAACAGCATAAGAATCCATACAAAGAAGAGATATTTACAGATCAGAGAGATTTTAAGCTGGCAATGGCAAGAGCAGAAAAGTAAGAATTATGGTTCGTGCCAGAGGAAGAATGATTTGTAGAGAGATGAGGGGCGGTTACCGCCCCTCTGCTGTTTTGACATACTATTTGTAATAAATCTCCCGGTCGCCTTGGATGCTCCGTCCAAGAAAGGTATGGATCCATTCGCAGGCGGCTTTTGCATCCCTGTCCCGCAGGCAGGTCCAAAGATGGTAAATATTGTCATACAATGCCGGAATCCCGTGGAGGATACAGAAATGCTCCCACAGGCTCAATACCGATATCCGAAAGGACTGATAGATCAGGGGGATCAGCACGTTGCCGGAAAGGAGAGCGAATTCATGCTCAAAGGCAAAGGCGGCTTCGGCAGCCTCATGGACAGAGCCGGAGAGCCGGATTTTTTGGGCAAGCTGGTGAAGGATCTCTATATCTTCATCGGAAAGGCGTTTGATGCAGAGCCTTGCAGTCAGTGTGTCCAGAGATTCCCGCACCTCCAGTATGGCTCTGATTTCCTCGTTGCGAAGATGCCCGCCGTTATAGTTCATGATGGAAATCAGGGTATCAATGGTTCCTTTTCTGCGGTAATCAGCAACGTACGTGCCGCTCCGCGGCTTCACTTCAAGAAAACCCCGCTTCTCAAGCTCGGCGATACCGCCGTTTACTACGGCCCGGCTGACCTGCATAGACTGTGCAAGCTGGCGTTCCGGCGGAAGCTTCTCCCCGATCTTTAATTTGCCTGACAGGATCAGCTGTTCCAGCTGGTTGATAAATAAATCCTTCAGAGAAGGAGAGCTGATTTTCTGGAATTCCATAGTGTGTTCCTCCGGATGCTGTGTGAAAATATCATTGAATTTTATGGAAATTATACATCATTCCTTATGCTTTATCAAGTTACGGAAGCTACAGAAATATATGAAAGAAAGCCGTTTTCTATTTATGGCGGAAAGTCTATTGACGTGAAAAAAAAATAGTGTTATAGTAATCCTAATTAATAACATACTAAAATAGTAGGAAAGGTAGGGAATGAAGATGGCGGATATACATAAGGGTACTCTGGAGTTGATTGGAAACACACCGCTGGTTGAGGTGGCGAATATTGAGAGGGAGCTGGGACTTGAGGCGAGAGTGCTTGTGAAGCTTGAGTACCTGAATCCGGCAGGAAGTGTTAAGGATCGTGTGGCGAAGGCGATGATTGAGGATGCTGAGGCGAAAGGACTCCTAAAGGAAGGCTCTGTAATCATAGAACCTACATCCGGCAATACTGGAATTGGTCTTGCTTCTATTGCGGCAGTGAAGGGATACCGCATGATTCTTACTATGCCGGAGACTATGAGCGTGGAGAGGAGAAATATTCTGAAAGCATACGGGGCTGAGATTGTTTTAACAGAAGGAACAAAGGGAATGAAGGGTGCGATCGCGAAGGCCGAAGAGCTTGCGGCAGAGATTCCGGAAAGCTTTATACCAGGACAGTTTGATAATCCTGCCAATCCCGCTATGCATAAGAAAACTACGGGTCCGGAAATCTGGGAGGATACAGATGGAGGGGTTGATATCTTTATTGCCGGCGTGGGGACCGGCGGAACCCTTACCGGAGTCGGAGAATATCTGAAATCGAAAAATCCGGCAGTCCGGATTGTGGCATTGGAGCCAAAGGATTCTCCGGTGTTATCTGAGGGGCGCGGCGGAGCCCACAAGATCCAGGGAATCGGCGCAGGCTTTGTGCCAGAGATATTGAATACGGAAATTTACGATGAAGTGTATCAGGCAGAAGGAGAACAGGCTTTTGCGGCGGCGAAGCTTTTGGCAAAGAAAGAAGGCATTCTGGTTGGAATTTCTTCCGGTGCGGCGCTCCAGGGAGCTATCGAACTGGCAAAGCGTCCTGAAAATAAAGGAAAGACGATTGTGGCACTGCTTCCGGACAGCGGAGACAGATATTACTCAACTCCGATTTTTGTAGAATAAATCCGGGCAGGAAAAGTACAGCAGGATATAATACTGTGCCGTCCCTCTTGACCGGGAAAGGGAGTGTAGAGTACAATGAAAGCATGAATATTACAGATAAATTTATTAAAAACAATAATTTAGCAAAAGAAGAATTTGTGGAGCTGATCCGGCTTGCGGAAGCGGATGCTGAGGTACGGCGGAGCCTTACGGAGGAAGCAGTAAAGCTCCGCCGGAAGTATTACGGTATTGATGTATATACCCGGGGCTTGATAGAATTTACAAACTATTGCAGGAATGACTGCTATTACTGCGGTATCCGCAGAAGTAACCGGAATGCAGAGCGTTACCGCCTGACGAAAGAAGAGATTCTTGAGTGCTGCAGGAATGGCTATGGTCTGGGGTTTCGGACCTTTGTGCTGCAGGGCGGTGAGGATCCGTATTTTACCGATGAGCGTATGGCTGATATTGTCCGTGCAATCCGGGATGGATTTCCAGAGTGCGCCATTACCCTGTCGGTTGGCGAGCATTCTAAGGATACCTACCGGCTGTGGAAGGAGGCCGGGGCAGACAGGTATCTTCTGCGCCATGAGACGGCAGATGAGGCGCTATATGGCAGTCTTCATCCGAAAGAGATGGATTTTGCCCGGCGCAGGCAGTGTCTGTATGATCTAAAGGAGCTGGGATATCAGACCGGGGCTGGATTTATGGTGGGTTCTCCAGGGCAGAAGCTGGAGGATCTGGCTGAGGATCTGGTGTTTTTGAAGGAGCTGAATCCAAATATGGCAGGGATCGGCCCGTTTATTCCTCATCATGATACCCGGTATGCCGGTGAACCGGCAGGAAGCGTGGAGAGAACGGTGCTGCTGCTGTCGATCATCCGTATTCTTCTGCCGAAGGTGCTGCTTCCGGCAACAACTGCTTTGGGAACCATGGATCCGCTGGGAAGAGAAAAGGGGCTGGCGGCAGGGGCTAATGTGGTTATGCCGAATTTGTCGCCCCTGAAGAACCGCAGGCAGTACGAACTATATGACAACAAGATCTGCACCGGGGAGGAGGCCGCTGAGTGCAGGATGTGTCTTGCGGGGAGAGTGGAGAGCGCAGGATACCGGCTGGTCATTGATAGGGGAGACTCGAAGTTATAAATGAATAACGGATTATTTAGAGTCAAAAGCCTTGACTTTTATATCCTACACATGTAATATATTGGATAAAATAGAACAACATTTTTTTTGGCCAAAATACTACAAATGTAAGATATGGAAGACGGGAGTGAACTACATATGATCAGGAAAAAAACGAAACATTTATGGATTATTTTTTTGTCTATTTTACTGGCAGGAGCAGGCATCATAGCTGTGTATGAAAAAAGAGCGGCAGACGGAAAAGCCGTGAAGAGCGGAGCCGGTATGGCGGAGGCAGAGCGGATTATGGAGCTGTACCATGACATTTATGAGCGGGCGGCGGAAGCAGAGACCTTAAATGATGTGACGGTGATGCGGCAGATAGTAGAACGTCTGGGAGAGCATGGATTTACAGCGGTTGACGGTGATAACCAGGTTGATATGGCGAATGCGGAGTGTGCAGAGGAGTTTATCAGGCGGCAGGAAAGCGGGGAAAAAGGAAGCTTAATGGTAATAAGGATGCTTTATGCAGATGGATTTGCCATATATGATATGGAGACAGAGGACGGGAAGGTGTCTATTGTCAGAGGTTATTATGAATACGAGGACGGCCGCTTGAAAAACGGAAGCGTTGACCAGTATGATACGGATTTCTGGGAATATACGGAGGAGGGATATCTGCTATTTGAGGGGAGATTATTTTCGGACGAGATGTATGCAATGGAACTGGGGGAGATGTCTGAGCATGCCGCGCTGCGGGTGAAACCGCTGGATGAGAAATGCAGAGACTTGAACCGGCGCTATATTCTGCCGGTGGGATACGGACGGAATAATCTATTCCTTTTCGATTGGAATGAGAAGGATTTTGGAGGAATTGATTTTCAGGATATGTTTGATATCTTTTATCCTCAGTTGTATGGACAGAGAAATCCCTATGCGGAGAAGGGGATTGGGACAGGAGAAATGGCGCATGTTCCAGAAGAAGAATTTGAGCATGTGATTCAGTCCTATTTTAAAATAGAAAGTGGTACGCTGCGAAAGACAGCGGCTTACTTTCCAGAGGATGAGAGCTATGGCTTCCAGACACGGGGGATGGATGAGCTGGAGACTCCGCAGATCCCATATCCGGAGGTAGTAAGGTATGTGAAAAATAGTGATGGAACACTTACATTAACGGTCAATGCAGTCTATCCAGATAAGAATCTTTCAAAGGCATATTCCCATGAGGTAACCGTCCGTCCGCTGCCAGAGAACGGAGTGCAGTATGTGTCGAATCATATTATTCCTTCAGAAAATAACGACGCCGGGTCATGGCACAAGGACCGTCTGGCGGAGGCTGGAACGCCTGTGCTGTGGGTGCTTCCCCAGGCGGAGAAGTGCCTGCTCACAGAAGAAGAGAAGAAGGAGCTGCAGGCGATGGCATTGGAGGCAGGAGAACAGGTGAAGGATGTGTACCGGGACATAGAGGTTATGGAGGGAGCATCCTTCGGCTCGAATATCAGGGTATTTACGGAGGAGCAGAGAATAGAAGCGGCAGAGCTTTTGGGAAGGGCAGGATTTACAAGCGTTACGGAAGACCGTAATATGGAGAACCCAGAGAAGCTGGAGGAATTTTATTCGGCATACGAAAGGAAACAGGATGCTTTGGCGACAGTTGTCCGGGTCAATAAGGACGGGCTGCTGGGCGTTATTACATTTGTATACAGAAACGGGAGCCTGCAGACCTATTATGTGGGAGTCCGGTGGAGAGAGGGTGGTATACCGGAGCTGAATGATACGTCGGTCAGCGAAGTGGAGGAAATAAATCTGACAGAGAAGGGGTACTTCATTTATGCCTATAAAATAAAGGTCGAACACGCTGCTCTCCGGCAGTACTGGCGGGTAAAGCCGCTGTCTGATGAGCTGAGGAAGCTGACAGAGACTTACGTATCAGGCCTCAGTTATGTGAATTATAATATGCTTGTGAAAAACTGGGATGCAGGAAATGTGGAAGAGATTTTGAGGCCGGGGCTGTTTGATGATCTGTACCGCATGTATACAGGAGAATCATTTCAGCCGGAAAATGGCAGGATACCGGCTGAGACCTTCGAGAAAATCATGACGGCGTATCTGCCTGTATCGATAGAACAGCTGAGAACGGCATATGAATATGAGGAGGATGGCGCCAGCTATTTATACGAACGGGTTTCCCCGAAGGCTCATCCCCCATTTGGAGAAGCCGTTGATTATTGGGAAAATCCGGATGGAACGCTCACGCTGATTGTTGACGGGATATGGCCGGATTATAATTCGGACTGTGCTTTTACCAATCAGATTACCGTCCGGCCGTTTTCTGACGGGACATTCCGGTATCTGTCAAATTCCATTGAGCAGAAAGAGCTTCCACTGCCGCCGGCGGCAGGGCGGAGCGCCGGCTTCTCTCAGGCAGTTCTGGTACAGACTGCGGACTTCCGGGTTCTGCAGGGGAAGGGCAGACTGCGTCAGGGCGCGTAAGCGCACGAGTGATTTTACCATGAAGCGAAGCATTACCAGCATTCCGGCAACCCATACGACACATAAAAGGGAACCGATATGGCTGTGTGCGCTGATATTTACGGTAAAGTCAGGAAGCCGGCTTATGGAAGCGCCGGGTCTTTTATTGACTGCTTTTATAGCGGCAGTTCCTATATTAGAGGCGGAGAATGTGCCAAACCCTTTCAGCCATGGGAAAATCTGCGGAAGGACATCCATGTGGAAGGGAAGGAAGGGAGCGGCCAGAGCACCTAGAAAAAGAAACCACAAACGATACTGCATGCGGGGAGACAGGCTGGAATGAAACAGCCATTTGAGCAGCAAAAGTATTCCAAGCATAACGCTGAGAAATAGATTGCTGATCAAAAAACGCAGCATGAAACCAGACATCTATTCACCTCCCTCTTTTTGCGGGTCAGAGAGAAGAGCGCGGAGGGAATCGATATCGTCTGTTGAAAGCCGGTCCTGTTCCAGATACGACGACAGCATGGCAGTGATATCACCATTGTAAAAGCGATTTAAGAAAGAGCTGCTTTCCTGTCCGATGTACTCATCCTGCTTTACCAAAGGAGTATAGACAAAGATCCGTCCCTGCCTCTCGTAGGTGAGCACGCCTTTATTTGTAAGGCGCTTGATCAGCGTATGTATGGTCTTGGGACTCCAGGCGGTGGTTCTTATCAGGTGTTCGGTAATCTCGTTCGTGTTGATTGGTGCATATTTCCATACAATTTTCATAACTTCAAATTCTGCTTCAGAAATCTGTGGTAAACTGCCCATATAAATCCCTCTCAATTCTTACGGATGTAGTAACATAAGTATAAATGCAGGATGTGGTATTGTCAACAGAGCATCATAATATAGTTGACGAAACAATACTCAGCTATTATTATATAGAATGGATTGTCCGGGGAAACAGGTGCGAATCCTGTACGAGCCCGTCGCCGTGAGGCATGCGTATTGGATGGAAATGGTCCGATAAGATAACTATTATTAACCTTACCCGAAGCCGCAGCAAGGGGAAAGGCCATTGGAATATATCTGAGAAGGCTGGTTAATAGGATGCCGAGTCGAAATATCCGGGCAGGAAAAACCTCCGATATATAACTGCGGGCGCCGGTTCTGGAGGAAATAAAAATCAAAGGAGATTAAGAAGATGCAGATGAAATGGAGTAAAAAATTATCGTCATTCATCCTTTGTGTGGTGCTTACTGCGGCTATGGCACTGTCTACATTTGGCTGTAATGGCAGACAGAATGATACGGCTTCTGAGGGAGCGAAGGCGGATGTGCAGGCGGAAGCGCAGGAAAAGGACCAGGCACAGGCCGATGACAACGTGCTTGGAACGGGAGATACCGGATTTTCGCTGAAGGTGGCAGACCAGGAAGGTGCGGAAACGGAGTTTGAGATCCGTACGGACAAGGAGACGGTGGGAGAAGCTCTGCTGGAGCTTGAACTGATCGAAGGAGACGAAAGCGAATACGGCCTGTACGTTAAGACTGTGAACGGGATTACTGCCGACTATGACGAGGACGGCACATACTGGGCGTTTTATATTGGCGGCGAGTATGCGCAGACAGGCGTGGATTCGACGCCTGTAACGGAGGGCGGAGAGTATTCTTTTAAGGTTGAAAAATAGCTATGAAGCTTACAACCAGAGAGGTTGCTGTGTTCGGGATGCTCGGGGCGCTGATGTATGCTTCCAAGACGCTTATGGAGATTGCTCCGAATGTCCATCTGATCGGTGTGTTTATTGTGTCATTTACGGTTGTCTACCGGAAAAAGGCCTTATACCCTATTTATATTTATGCAATTTTATGCGGTATTTCCGGCGGCTTTGCCGCATGGTGGATTCCGTATTTGTACGTGTGGACCGTTCTCTGGGGAGCAGTTATGCTTCTCCCGGAGAACCTTCCCGGTAAGGTTCGGCCTGTTATATATATGGCGGTCTGCGCGGCCCACGGTTTTCTGTTCGGGACGCTGTACGCTCCGGCGCAGGCGCTGCTGTTTGGATTGGATTTTCAGGGGATGACAGCGTGGATCATTGCGGGGCTTCCCTGGGACTGCATCCACGGAATCAGCAATTTCTTTTGTGGAATTTTAATCGTGCCAGTAATTTCCATATTAAAAAAGGTAGAAAATTTGGGGGAAAGCAGTTAAAATTCTCTTAAGGAAATCTTTCGGATTTCTTTCAAAATGGCAGTTTCATTAAGAAATATTTAAGCTGCTTTTCCGTTTCTTAAGCTGACGGGGATAGGAAAAAGCATAATTATGTGGTAAAATGTATTTATCACAAAAATAGAAAGGCATCTTTGGCTGTTTAGAAAAGGAACTACACATGAAAACGATTTATATTCTTTTAACAAAATCAGATTCTATATTATCCAGGATCATACATTTTATTACGATGGATTCTTATACCCATGTTTCCATTGCGTTTGATGAAAATCTGCAACAGATGTACAGCTCGTCCAGAAAGAATGGACGTACAGTTCTGCCGGCAGGACCCTGTATGGAACAGATTAGTTACGGATATTACCGGAAGCATGCTTCGAGGATTCCCTGCCTGCTCTATGAACTGGAGGTTGATGAGGAGACTTACATTCAGGCAAGAAAAGAAGTAGAGAGGATTATGGAAAATTCAGAGGAATATCATTATAATATATTCGGCCTGCTGCTGTGTCAGTTTAATATTCCATATCACAGGAAACGCCACTATTTTTGCTCGCAGTTTGTCAGCGAGGTACTGGTTAAGAGCAGTGCATTGAAGCTTCCGAAGGATGTGTCGCTTATGAAGCCCAGCGACTATATGTTCCTCCCGGAGCTGAGCTATCGGTTTCAGGGACAGCTGTGGGATCTGGTGATGAGACAGAGAACCATGGCAGTCATGTAAGAGAAACAGAGCGTGTTTTGTCACGCAACAGGATGAAGGGCAGGATAGTTCTATGCTGTTAGAAAAGCTGAAGGACGGAATAAAATTTACCAATAATGAGAAGGAGACGGCCCGCTACATATTGGAGAATCTGGATAAGGTTCCCGGCATGTCTTCCGCCGAGCTGGCGCGGGCGGCGTTTACCAGCAAGGCTGCGGTGGTGCGCTTAAGCCAAAAACTGGGTCTTACAGGATATCAGGAGTTCCGGCTGAAGCTGGTGGAGAAGATCAATCAGAAAAACCGGCTTTCCCCACTACAGGGGAAATGTCCAAGCGCTACGGCTTTATCTATGTGGATAAGGACGATGTGGGAAACGGAACACTGAAACGCTCACGGAAGAAATCCTTTGGCTGGTATAAGGAAGTCATTGCTTCAAACGGAGAAAATCTGAAGGAATAATAAAGATGGTTTTATTGACTGTAGAAGCCGATTGTTATAATATTGTATACAGACAGGAAGAGTTTCCTTAGAAAGGGGCATAAATTATGAAAATCGGTATTGGAAATGACCATGCGGCGGTAGATATGAAGAATGAGATTATGGCGTATTTGGAGGAGAAGGGCCATGAAGTAGTAAATTTTGGAACGGATTCCAATGAGAGCTGCAATTATCCAGAGTATGGCGAGAAGGTCGGTATTGCAGTTGCGGGCGGAGAGGTTGATCTGGGGATCTTGATCTGCGGTACCGGCGTGGGCATCTCTATTGCGGCGAATAAGGTAGAAGGCATCCGGGCGGTTGTCTGCAGCGAGCCGTATTCAGCAAAGCTTTCCAGAGAGCATAACAACAGCAATATCCTGGCGTTCGGTGCAAGAGTAATCGGTATTGAGACAGCCAAGATGATCGTAGATGCATGGCTGGACGCTGAATTTATGGGCGGCAAGCATGGCAAGAGAGTTGATATGATTATGGAGATCGAGCAGAGGAAGATCCACGGGAAATAAATCAGATATTGAGTCAGGGAGATAAACCCGGCCTGCCAGAGCATTTCCGGCGGCTGGGTTATTGTTGACTTTGCGGGAATTATTGGATATAATTATTTTCGCATAGAGGGTAATGCTTCTGGATGTTTGGAGAGTTATCGAAGCGGCCATAACGAACTGCACTCGAAATGCAGTTGTCCCGGTTTGGGGCACGTGGGTTCGAATCCCACACTCTCCGCTGGTAAAAAGAGCCTGGATTTCGTACCCTTCACATAAGGAAGTGAAGGGTACGAGGGCATCTCTGTATCAAATTACGATATAGTCATTCGTGGCTATGCCGTTTTTTCTTCTTTGGAACGCTTCTGTTTCAAACGTTCTTGGAACATTTCTTCATATTCTTCAGCAGATGGAGCGTTGATAATCCCAACACCGCTATAATAAATGTCAATGGGATATACAGTCTTTCCGTCTATGACCTGCTTCTTTGATACCATGATATAGTCAACAAACTCATTAACACTGGCAGGCGTAAGCTCTTTGATTTCCGTGTAACGCTTAACCTTATCTATAAAAGCGGAGACATTTGCGGTCTTGTCATCCTGCATTTCTATATCAGCTTTTAACTGAATAAGAGAGTCTTTCAGCATTTTCTGCTCGGTTTCATAATTTGCCGACATTATTGAAAATCGCTCATCGCTCAGTTTGCCCGATACATTATCCTCATAAATCCGCTGAAATAATATGTCAAGTTCAGCAATACGTTTTTCGGATTTGGCTAACTCACGTCGCTTCTTGGCAAGCTCCTTTTTCTGTTCCTCGCTCGATTTGTCAAGCTGTTCCTGCACAAACTGTTTTTCAAACGCCTGCACATAGAACAGGACACGCTGCAAACTCTCAAGCACTAAGGTGTAAACGACCTTTTCACGAATATAATGTGCGGTACAGTTTGCCGTATTCTTGCGGTAGTTAGAGCAGAAAAAATATGCCTGCTCTCGGCTGTAATTGTTCGTCACACTGTAATACAGCTTTTCTTCGCAGTCGGCACAATAGAGTAATCCAGAAAAAATGCTGACCTCGCCTGTGCGGTTTGGTCTGCGTTTATGGCTTCTAAGTTCCTGCACAAGTTCCCAAGTATTGTTATCAATGATGGCTTCGTGGGTATTTTCAAAGACTTTCCATTCTTCTCGTGGTCTGTGTATTTTGGTCTTGTCTTTGAAAGAGCGTGTCGTAGAACGGAAATTAACCGTATGTCCGCAGTATTCAAGCCGTTCCAAAATATCTGCAACCGTTCTTGCCGCCCACTTATGAGGTATGGCGGGAAGTGCAGATGTCTTTCGACCTTGTGCCTGCCAATATTCTGTTGGTGTTGGAATACCCTCCGAGAAAAGGATATTTGCTATCTGTGTTGGTCCATATCCCTCAATGCACAAATGGAATATTCTGCGTACAATTTCGGCTGCTTCTTCGTCAATCAGCCACTGGGCAGGTTCGGCTTCATTCTTCTTATAGCCATAGGGGATAATCGTTGTTAGTGGCTTGCCCGACATACCCTTGTTCTGGAACACTGCCCGCACTTTCTTTGAGGTGTTTTTGGCGTGCATTTCATTAAACCAGTCCTGTACGGGAAGAAAATCGCTCAATCCGTCTTTGGTGTCGATATTGTCCATAATGGCAATATAGCGGATGCCCAGACGGACAAAATCTTCTTCCAATAGCTGACCGACAACAAGGCGGTTTCTGCCAAGCCTTGAATGGTCTTTGACAATAATCGTTCCAACTTTTCCTGCTTCGACAAGTTCCATCAATTCCATAAAAGACGGTCTTGTAAAGCTGACACCAGAATATCCGTCATCCACAAAAAACTGTGGATTCTGAAATCCGTTATCCTTTGCGTATTTACTGACAATAGATTTTTGATTAATAATGCTGTTGCTTTCTCCTTGCAGCATATCATCACGGCTGAGTCTGCAATAGAGAGCAGTAATTTTTTCTGACTGTCTGTGCAAAATAAACTCCTTTCCGACAGTCGGATATGATTTTTGTAGTGATGTTATTTTACCATATCTACCGTCTCACTTCAATGCTTTAAAGCGTGAATTTAAAATATGTTTACACTTCTTTGGTCAATATCCGATTGACCTTGCTTATCATATCTTCCCTTTGTTCTCTGTCAAAGTGGGAGCGGACAGCATAATAAATGCCATCAATCTCCTTTATAAAATCTAAATCTTTTGGTTTTGAGATTTGCTCAAAGAAAGCAAGACGTTTGTTTTTTGGTAAATCTGCAAGCATATCGTAAATATTGTCGATTGCTTCTCGGATAGCAGTATCTTCGATAAAGTCCTCTTTTGTTGTTTTATCTATATAACTGTTCATCTGCAATAATCCTCCCATGAAGAATAGGGCGAGAAAAAATATCCCTCACCCTATAGTCCTTGAAAAAGCTGAAATTTACCCTTTAACGCTTAAAATTCTTCAGTTTTTTTCTCAAATGGTCTAACCTTGCATAGATAGCCACCGTTGTTAATTGGACAATCGGGGCAATCTTCTTTGTGGAATAGCCCTGCATTTTCAGCAGAATGATTTGTAAAGTACGCCTGTCCACTTTGGCTAATGCAAGGTACAAATTTTCGTTCTCAATTTCATCCAGTAAATCTGCAACCGTCTTTACCTCCGCTTGTTGCTCTTTGTCTGCCATTCCCTCAAGGTACTCTGCAATGTCATTTGTCCATCGGTAAAACCGCCTGTTGGAATTAAAATCTGTCCTGTCATCTATGCGGATTTGCTCAATGACCGATTCATCAACGCCGCACTTACGCAGTATCTTTTCTTCCGCTTCTTTCCAGATACGCCATTTTTTCTTCTCTCGTCCGTGGTTATATGCCATGTCTTTTCCTCCAATCGGGAATTAAGTAAATCCAAGATTGAGAGGGCTTAAAAAACCCCCTCATTTTCCAAAAGGAAAAAACAAGGGGGCTGAACGCTATAAAAAACTAATTTTCTATTATCTTTCTTAACTTTGCAAGGATTTTGGCTTTGCGTTTGTTTATGACACTCTGGGTCATACCCAGCCTAAATCCGACTTCTCGTTCGGTAAGTCCATCAAAAAAGATTGCCTGTATCAACGCCTGTTCACTGTCCGACAATAAGGGCAGGGCGGTTTTCAGCCTGTCCAACATCACCGCATGGATAACAGTTTTCTCGACATCCGCCGATTCATCAGCAATGAAGTCTAAAGCGTTGCCCTCATCATCCATAAAGCCATCCAATGAAAGCAGGCTGTTCTTTGTATCCAGTTTCTGAAGATAACGCCACCGCTCCTTATCCCGATAGAAGTCTGTGTACTGTTCTCTTGCGACTTCAAGCAAGCAGCCTTGAATGGGGATAAACAGCTTATCTAAATAACTCTGGTTGGCTTGCCTGCGGCAGCAGAAATCCCTATAGGATAATTCCACATAGCTGCCGCTTTCTATGATATATACTTTTCTTGGTGCATATTTCACCATAAATACCTCCCATCTGAATTTTTGAAATTCTAAAAATCCAAATGGAGAGGGTGGTGAACGACAGTCCACACTAGAAACAGTCCTGTGACGTATTCTTATAAAAATCGACAAAAGGAAAACCGCAAAGGCTGTCACACCTTTACGGTTTATAGATATTTTAGTTCTAATATATAGAGATTTGACTTCTACTTGTAGGGTGCAAAGCTCCCTTGTGCTGACAAGGATTTTTTTAACGGATTATCCGCCCATCCTTTATATGGTACATGTAAATAGAAGTCGCTGCTTGCAGGCAATAAAAATCCCTCCAAACTCGAAAAACAGGTTTGAAGGGCATTGGTTGTTCATTTAGGCATTGCAAAACAGCCCACCAAAACACCGTTTTTTTATTTGATGGGCTTGCTATTTGTAATTGTGTTTTTAATGCGTTAGTGTAATTATCTAATAATTATCAAGGAAATACACACTTGCGTTTTTCGTAGCTCTCGGTACTTATAACGTGTTCGATTGAGCAGGCATCTTTCTTAGCAATTTCAATCGGAACACCCATTTGAGCAAATTCTTGCTCCGCAACTGTTTCATTGCGACGGAAACGCTCGCCTTTGAAACACCCATATATTCAGCAATATTTACTGAATGGACATTGCTTGATTTTAACTGCAAGATATAAATTGTTTTCAAATAATCTTCTTTGGATTTTCCTAATTCTAAGTTAATCCACCTCCCTTGATATTTCTGTGGATAAGGTACGATTTATCTTCAATGCAAAAATTGTAGTCAGAATTGTCGTAAAAAGGTCTGCTAATGGCTGCACCCATATCACGCCAGTTAAGTTAAACAAATGTGGCAATACGATAACCAATGGGAAAAAGAAAATACCTTGTCTGCTTAAACTGAGTACACTTCCCACTAAACTCTTGCCAATAGCAAGATAAAGTGATGCATATACCATCTGAAAACCGAATGTAATAAATAATATTGCATTAAGTCTGAGTGCTTTTTCTGCTAAACCGACCATCTCCGCATCTGTCCCAAAAAGGGATACAATTGGATTTGCAAATATAATAAGTATGATGGCAGCAATCACGCAGAATACTGTTGACCAAGCCATACAGAGCTTAATAGACTTTTTCAATCTGCCAAACTTCTTTGCACCATAGTTGTATCCTGCAAATGGCTGAAAACCTTTCAGAAATCCGAAAACAACATACGTTACAACTGTCATAATACGGGTAACAGCTCCCATAGCCGCTACTGCATAATCACCATAAGGTTTTGATGCAGTATTGATAGTTCCCATAGCCGCACTTGCAAGAAGTTGGAACAGAAGTACAGGAATGCCTATTTTCAAAACTTCCGTATAGATTGTTTTTGAGGGTGATATATTTTTGACAGAAAATCTTAAAACGCCTTTCTTCCTTGCTATGTATCCAATATAAAGTATCATGTTGATACACAAAGAAATAACTGTTGCGATAGCTGCTCCCTCGATGCCTAAATCCATACCATAAATCATAATAGGGTCTAAAATCACATTAGCAATACTTCCCGTAAGCATAGCAATCATTGTGAATTTTGTAGCACCTTGAGCTGTAAGCAAATTATTCATCATAACAGTAAATACATTGATAATTGAACCCGTTATATAAATTCTGGCATAGGCTCTTGCATAAGGTAAAATCGTTTCGGTCGAGCCTAATGAAGTAAGTACAGGGTCAAGAAATACCATAATCCCTATAATGATAATTGCACCCACAAGAAGCCCTGAAAAAAGTGCGGTGGAAGCTGTTTTATTTGCCTGTTCGTTATCACCCTTTCCAAGTAACCGTGATATATACGAGGAAGCCCCCGCTCCAAACATCATGCCCAAACCTATAATGATTTGAACGATTGGAAATACAACGGATACAGCTCCCATCTGGCTCATACCCAGACCGCCTACAAAGTACGCATCAATAGCGTTGTATAAGGCAGAAATCAGCATACCAACCATTGTCGGTATCCCTAACTTAAGCAATGCAGAAGCAACGCCTGCTTCTTCGAGTAAATAGATACGATTTGACTTTTTTTCCATTTGAATGTCCTCCTAATGTTAATTTTTATATTATCGGTGCAGGCTTAGACGCTCACGCCGTATAATACCTTTGATAACGGTATGGTATTTTGAATCTTGAAACTCAATTCTTTCCGTAATATCTTTGCGTATTTCTTCTTCTCTTTTTTGCAATTCAGCAGGATAAATCATGTCGAAAGCTATATTGATACAAGAACCATTTTCAATTAGCCTGAAATTATCAACCTTAATTTCATTGCTGTATTTTTTCAAAATAGAGTTTATCTGTTCCATAATGGTATGCGTTAATGATTCATCGTGAAGAATATAGTTAATCTGTATAAAACAATCACAATGAAACTTTTTGTATAACTCGTAGGATATTTGATTGATTGCAATATAGAGTTGCCCGCTGTCTTTTTTGTATCCTTCAGCACGCATAGAAACCACAAAATATCCAAATCCATAATCATGCAGCATCAGATTACGGACGGAAATGATTTCTGGATACAATCCAACTATTTGCAGGATAGTGTCTTTTGTATCTGCATCGGCGGCTTTGCCCATAATACGCCCCAATACTTCCCACAAACTTTTGATGCCTGCAAAAATAATGAACATCGAAACCATAACACCGCAATAACCATCAATCTCAAAATGTGTGGTATGAGAAATAATCGTTGAAATCAAAACTGAAATAGTGGCAATCGAGTCACTGATACAATCTGCGGCGGTTGCTTTCAAAGTTTCTGAATCAGTAATCTTTGCAAATCGCTTATTGTAGTAATACATATAAACCTTTACCAGAATAGAAAGTACCAATACAATTACTACGGCAGCACTAAATATTTGCTCCTGTGGATTTGTTATCGCATTGACCGAAGTTTGAGCCAGTTTTATTCCCAAAAGCAGAACTGCGATAGATGCAAAAATGCCCATAATCCACTCAATTCTTCCATGACCGAAGGGATGTGTACTCCCTCCGCCATATCCTGCAATCTTAAATCCCAAAAGTGACACCAAGTTTGTCCCTGCATCTGACAGGTTATTAAATCCATCTGCTGAAATGGCAACAGAATGACTGAATAATCCAATCGAAATTTTTGCCATACACAAAAACAAATTTAACAAAATGCCAACAATGCTTGATAAAGCAGCATAGGCTTTCTTTACGCTTGGATTTGAAACATCTTCCTTATTTTTGATAAACAGTTGTATAAATAGTGACATCATATAAAACCTCTCCTTTCAAAACTGAACATAAATTCAATATTGTTCAATAAAAAAAGGAATTGGTCTAAAGACCAATTCCCGACAAATACATTTTCGATAATTTATGTAGTATCATAACCGCCCATTCCTTTCCTTTATAATGATACATAATCTGCATCAATCCATCTACAAAGTTATTTGCAATAATGTGTGAAAATATTTCATCATCCGTATCATCATTCCGATGCTTATTCAAATGTTCTTCTATGTCCTTAATAAAACGTTCTTTTTCATTCTCATATTTTGTGCCACCGCTCTTATCAATCAATATGATAAATTCCTGCCGATGATCAAAAAGATTCAATATACATTCGGCTTCTGCCTTGCTAAGCCCATAAATTTCACTATTCGCATGTTTGCTTTTATCTTCCTCTCCTGCGGTTAATACCCTTTCCCAATCATATAGGACAGGTCGGAGAACAGCCTCAAAAAGAGATTCTTTGTTTTCATAGTAGGAATAGATAAGCCCCGTGGGAATTTTAGCTTGTTTAGCAATATTACGCATAGCTGCCGATTTATAGCCCCTGTCAAAAAATTCCTGCAATGCGGCTCTTAATATGTTTTCTCGTATTTCTTCTTTAAGTACCTGTGCCATTTCTTTCCCTCTATTTTTGAACTTCTGTTCAATTATATTCTTTGATTACATATTTGTCAAGTCCTGTGTGAAACTGACTTGCAAATATTTTAGGAGGGGTCTTAGGGGCGAAAGTCCCTAACAAGCGAATTTGGATAGCCAAATTCAGTGCTTGGTAAGACATAACTTTTTTCATATATACTCAAAACTATATCTTTTGTCATCTTTCTGAAATCATATTATTGTGTCACTTTGCATATATTAATTTCAATGTTGTTACCTAAATACTTGATTTATTTTGGAATAATCTATTATAATGAAAGGGACAATTTGTATGAGGAGAAAACCTATGAAAGTATTTATTAGTTGGTCGGGTAATATCAGTTGGAAAGTTGCAGTTATTTTTAGGGATTGGCTTCCCTCTGTTATACAATCACTTGAACCATATGTTTCGTCTGAAGATATTGATAAAGGTGCTAGATGGAGCACTGATATAGCAAAAGAACTTGAAGATTCAACATTTGGAATATTATGTGTAACAAAGGAAAATTTAGAGGCTCCATGGCTATCTTTTGAAGCAGGTGCACTTTCTAAGACAATGGAAAAATCCTTTGTCACACCGTTCTTATTTGATATAAAGCGTTCAGAGGTGCAGGGACCAATTTTACAATTTCAATCAACTATTTTTCAAAAAGATGACATTAAGAAAATGGTTCAAACATTAAATAAAGCTTGTGGGGATGCAGGCATATCCGAGCAACGCCTTGATAAATCATTTGATGTTTGGTATCCGACTCTTGAAAAAGAATTAATAGAATTGAGAGATGAAAGTTCAAACAAAAAAAATGAAGATGTTGCACCAGAAGATGTCAATCATTCTTCTGAAATATTAGAAGAAATCCTCGAACTTTCCAGAGACAATCAAAAATTGTTACGAAATCCCGACGCTAAACTGTACGATGATATGGAAAAAATTAAAGATTCCTTGGAACGCATTTCTATGAGAAATGAAATGGCATTTGAACGGAAAAGAATGTCAAAAAAATATAGTTCTATGTTTTTTGATGAAATTATGCATATGAGCGGCAAACGTAGTTCTTATGCTTTTTTGATGACGCTTAGTCTATTGAAAGAAGATTTTCCTTGGATTTATGATATGGGGAAAGAACTAATCGACATACTAAAAAGTAGAAATACTCCTGACGAAAAATCAATAGCTATTAGAGAATTTAGAGACATGATTGATTTCACTTTTAGTCATCCTATGATGAGAGATATATTTGGTCGTACGAAAGATAGTATAATGTTCATGAAAGAGCTTCCATATTCTTTAATGAGGTATTTGGATGAAATATCAGAGCAATACAATTGATTGTATTGTAAAAAAACAATCTGTACCATTAGATACGGATTGTTTTTTTGTTTACACACATTGCCTTAGATTTTAAATATAAATTAGTTCATTTAAAATAATTTCTTCTGCTTGTTGGCGAATGCAATTCATTTTTTTAACCCATTCCATAAAACTGTCAGCCTTCATCTGTTCAGTAATACCCTGTGCTGTTTTTAACTGTTTTACAATTTCACAAAAACGTTCTTGTGCCTGCTTGTCAACTTCAACAAGATATTCATTGAGATTTCCACTCGTAAGTAAATTAATGTAGGCTACTCTACGGCAATACTGCAAAAAATATAGATGCCGTTGACCGTAAATACCAATTTCAAAATTTGCTATATCTGGCATTTCAAGATTTGGAATGACATAGTCGTTTTCCTTTCGGTATGTGCCGCCGAATTGTTCAAATAAAGATTTCATTGTAGTTTCCTCCAGTATATTTAATTATTCCTACAAATTCATCATAGCCAACCGTCTTTACAAATTTCCTAAAATGCCGCAAGGGACACTTCCTTATGTGAAGTGTCCCTTTAGGGCTCTTTTTTCTTTTTACGCTTTATTCTGGAAATAAGGGCAGCGGCAAGGAGAATGAGCAGTATAACGCCGCCAGCGAGTATGCTTCTTTGGATCAGCCGTTCTCTCGCCGCCTTCTGCGCTTTAAGTTCCGCCGCTTTTTTCTCCGCGGCTATCCGCTCTTCTACAAGCTTAGCTTCTTCGGAATGCTCTTCGTCAGAGGCGTCCGTGATCTGGACGATCTGCATATCCAGGGAAGACTCTATCAGATTGCGGATTAATTCCTGCCCCTGCTGGTCAGGATGAAGGCCGTCGGACTGGGTATGCTCTGCGATGTCAGAATTTAGCAGGTCTACGACCTGATAATCGTATTCTTCTGCATGCTCATAGATGATCTCATTCATTTTCGCAATAAGATTTTTGACAATAGCATTCAGCGTGCCCGGCAGTTCGGCATTTTCTACGGGATTGTAGATGGCCGTTACCGCCATCTGGCTGCCATCTTTCCGAAAATGATGGATAGTTTCAACGGCAAGCACCCACTGCTCTTCAAAAGAGTCATAATCCCAGCTGGTAATCGCGCTTGCTACATCGACGAGCAGGAGAGGATTGCCGGAGATTCCTTCCTGTAGAGCCTGCAGCGCTTCACCGGCGGTATGGAAGGAGGTCTGGGTGTCCAGGATTTCCCGGGATACCTTTTTAAATTCGTTCATGAGATCGTTAGCGCCGACGGTCAGGGTGATAATATCGGCTTTTGACAGCGCTTCCTGTTTTCCGGGCGGCGCCAGATACAGAGTGTTCAGCTTCTCAGTGGTCAGTCCGTTTTTGGTAAATTGGGAAAGCTCCGTATTTGTATGATTGACGGCCTGCAGGTCTTGGGCAATAAGAGAAGGATAGCTGATAAGCTCTGGGGTATCATCGGCACGGTAGCCGTTTGGGATGCTGTCTCCTAATGCCGTGTAATACAGAAGTTCCTCTTCGCGGCCGCCGGTATTTTCTGCGGAGGCTGTCAGGGAAGGGGAAACCAATACTGCTAAAGCAGTGATGGCTGTTAAAAGTAAGCGGGCGGGCCGATGGTTATGTCTGTAAGCTGATGGTTTCATTCTCTTCACCTTCCTTGGATAAAATATAAGGACGGATGGACGCCCTATGGATTTATTATGTTCCTGTTTATTATATTCTATCATGCCTGTATTATTTCTTCTAGTATGAACAGACCGTAATGATTGACTTTAATGCTTTAGAGGGTTAAGATGGACTATGATTGGAGGCATTGCCATGAACGGAAATAACAGATACGGGCAGGAGCTTATTGTGGCTGACAGCTACAAAGAATGCGCGGGAGGGGCGTTTGGTGCATTGGATGCCTGCGGTATTCTGCGGTACATGCTGGGCCGGGTCTACCACAGATTTTCCAGTAAGAAATATACACTGCTGGTGGTTGTGACGCTGTTCTTTATGCTGCTTGGAACCTTTGCGGGCTCCTTTGAAGAGGCGGTGCCTCTGGTGCCTTTGGCCGCGGCGCTGTCCTATGCTATGGGCTGGGATGCCCTTCTGGGGCTTGGAATGAGCGTGCTTGCGGTGTGCTGCGGATTTTCTTCCGCGATAGGAAATCCCTTTACGGTGGGAATTGCCCAGCAGCTTGCGGGGCTTCCGATGTTTTCCGGTATGTGGTACCGGGCAGTCGGATTCGTAGTCTTTTTTGCGGTGCTGCTGTTCTTTTTGGTTTCCTACGCGAAGAAAATCGAGAAGAATCCGGACGCATCTCCGGTATACGACCCGGCAAAGGAGGGGGAGTGGAAAAGCCTGCAGCTTGATATTTCCAGAGAGAGACAGATGGATTATGCCCTGTATGCGTTCTGCGGATGCCTGGGCGCGGGGATTGGGGCGATACTTCTGTCAACCTTCTTGACGGTGCTGCAGGATTATCTGATGATCATTGTGGCGCTGGCGTTTCTTCTGCCGGGGGTTCTGGTTATATTGATGGCAAGCTCGGTCCGTTATACGCTGGAGTATGCGAAGGTGCTGGATACGATCCTGGAAGCCTTTGTCGGGATGACTGCGAGGATTTCTGCCGGAGCAGTGGTGCTGCTTCTCTACGGGCTGGTATTGCTTATGAACTTTTTTGTTCCTTCGGCTTCGGCAAAGGCATTTCTTCTTATGCCGCTGATTACGCCGGTTGCGCAGCTTTCCGGGATATCACTGCAGGTGGCGGTGCTTGCCTTTGCATTTGGCGACGGTTTTTCTAATACTTTTTATCCGACCAATCCGGTTCTGCTGATTTCATTGGGGTTATCCGGGGTCAGCTATGGAAAATGGGTGCGGTGGAGCATAAAGCTCCAGCTTCCGGTGCTGGTGATAACGGCGGTCATGCTTCTGGCGGCAAATGGATTTGGATACTAACTTTGAAATGGATACTAGATGGATTGGAGATTTGTATGAGTAAACAAGAAAGTGTAAACGCGCAGATTGATTTTGACAGCGGCAGTGCGGCGGATATGCATGTGGATGCGGCAAACAGCGGCGGTGTCATAAAGCAGTTAATGGAGCGGAAATCGGTTCGGGCATTTGAGGAACGGCCGGTGCCCGAGGAGAAAAACGGATGATCCTTCAGGCGGCTATGGAAGCGCCTACAGCGGGAAATCAGCAGTTATATACAATTTTGGATATTACAGATCAGCATATCAAAGAGCGGCTGGCAGAGAGCTGCGACCACCAGCCCTTTATTGCGCGGGCGCCTATGGTGCTGGTATTCTGTGCAGACTGCCTGAAATGGTTTGATGCATACCGGGAGGCCGGATGTCTGGCAAGAGAGCCGGGGGGCGGGAGATCTGATGCTGGCGGTGACAGATACAGCGATCGCGGCGCAGAATGCCGTGACAGCGGCATGGAGCATGGGGATCGGCTCCTGCTATATCGGAGATATTATGGAGCAGTGCAAGACCCAGCGGAAGATACTGAATCTGCCGGAATATGTATTCCCGGCAGTGATGGCGGTCTTTGGATATCCGACAGAAAAGCAGAAGGAGCGTAAGAAACCGAAACGTTTTGCTATGGAAGATATTGTCTGTGAAAATACCTATCGGAGAAAGGATGGAGAAGCCCTGCGCAGGATGTTCCGGGAGCGTGCCGGAGAGCAGAGCTATGAGGGTTGGGTGAACAAATTCTGTGCCCGTAAATACAACAGTGGCTTTTTGCAGGAAATGACAAGGTCGGTAGAGGAATATCTCATGGAATACGGAGCAGGAGATACAGACAGGCATTTATAGCTTATCTGCCGCCGGGTTGTTTGTCAAAATGAAACCGTCTGCATAGAATGGTATAAAAAGTGTTAGGAGCAGTTTATGCCTTATTCAATTATGATGGACGCCGGGCACGGAGGTTGTAGATAACGCAAGTGATGAAAACAACGAAAATACAAGGAGAAAGGCAACTGTTGTACCTATTAAAATAGAATATGTGTGAGAGGACAAGCCTTTCAGTAATGTAGACGTTCAGAAATGAGC
>CAJTZE010000037.1 GCA_910584265.1 uncultured Dorea sp.
TGTCAGAGTTAATTACTCTCTAACTACTACACTTTTATGGTACTAAAAAAGCCTGCTCTGTAAGAAAAGAGAATGAACTCTTTATTTAATATGAAACATAAAAAGTGATATATTTGTAGCTTTTTTGTTGACACAGTGTGGAGGAAGTGATATATTTATCTTATCAAGAGATAAATATATCACTTTTTGAGATGACAGGAGGTTGTGATTATGAAAAAGGCACAGGTAAGGCGCATCATTGTTTCCGGCATTGCATGTATCCTGCTTATGGCAGTATCAGCGTGGTATTCGATAACCTTTAATGATTCCAGATTGGTAAAGCCGATGGATGCTTCGGAATATTCTTTTCAGATACGGGATCTTCCGATGCTTATATCGACTATTTTATTGATTCTGTATGGAGTGTATTTAGTTTTTCTGCTGGTGAGAGCGATTTTGGATGAGAAGAGCAGGGAAACACAGATGCAGACTACCAGAAGGATTAATCCTAAGTATGGATTTTTTGGTTTTTTCGGGCTTTTCTATGAGGGGAAGCTGTCCGGAACATTTATGGATGAACGGTTTCGGGAGAATCAGATGAAAGCTCATATGAAGGCGAATCAAACTGCGGTCAAGATTATTTTTCTTGCCACACTGGTCTTAGGGCAGGGGAAGCTTATCGGTAATCTGGAGTATACATTGATTGCTTTCGTTATTATTGTGGCGCTGTCTCTGGCATTGGAAGTATTTTTGGGTGAGTACCTGCTGTATCGCTATGACCATGACGATCGGATAGAAGAAAGTGAGGAATAGGGAGTGTCGGATTTTGAATGCAGGCTGAAGATGTACAGACAGCTGAAGAATATGACGCAGGAGCAGCTCGCGAATCAGGTCGGAGTGCGGAGGGAGACGATCATGCGGCTGGAAAAGGCGCAGTATAACCCTTCTCTGAAGCTGGCTATCGATATTTCAAGGACGGTGGAGGCTCCCATTGAGGAAATATTTATCTTTCGGTAGTTTTTATTACATTTTTCAAAAAGCCGGCTGGGCATAAAAGATACATGGCTGCTTCCACTGCTGATTGTATGGCTAAAAAGGAGTGGGAGCAGCCCTTGAAATAGAAACGGTGGTATATAGTATAACGATGCAAAGATATGCGTGCTATCCGCCTTTTTTAGAAAATATGTCCATTCTTTTTTATAACGTCCTGATACCAGTAAAAGCTGTCCTTTTTGCTCCGTGCGTAGGTGCCGCTTCCGTCGTCCATTTTATCGACATAGATAAAACCGTAGCGTTTTCTCATTTCTCCTGTAGTAAAGGAAACCGGATCAATGCATCCCCACACGGTGTATCCTATTACATCCACACCGTCTTCCTCAATTGCTTTAACCATTTCCCTGATATGGTTGTCCAGATATTTAATTCGATTGTTATCATGTATTTGTCCGTCGTCTACTGCATCTTCGTAACCGAATCCGTTTTCGACAATAAAAAGAGGAAGCTCATACCGCTCATAATACTGATTTAACACATAGCGCAATCCCTCCGGGTCAATGGTCCATCCCCAGGGTGTCATCGGAAGATAGGGGTTTTCTACTGCGTCGGGACTAGCGGCTAGGTCGTTTCCAAGTTTTTCTACAGAAGGATCCGCACACATAACGCCGCTTAAATAATAGCTAAAGCCGATATAATCTACACATCCCTGTGCAAGCGTCTTTAAGTCGGCCTCGGTAATATCCAGCTCATATCCCCGGCGCTCCCATTCTTTTAAGGCATAGGAAGGGTAATGCCCTCTGGCATGCACATCGGCAAAAAACAGATTGAACTTCCGGTCCTCTCTCTGTGCCAGCAGAATATCTTTTGGATTACAGCTGTAAGGATACAGCGGAGAAGCGGCAATCATACATCCGATCTGGAAATCCGGATTGATCTCATGTCCCTTTTTTACAGTCATAGCGCTGGCTGTAAACTGATAGTGTGCGGCCTGATAAACAACCTTCTCCCGGTCGTCGTTTTCTTTGAAAAGAATTCCGGAATTTGTGAATGCATAGATATTGTTTGATACAATCATCTGATTATTAATCTCATTAAACGTCATCCAATAAGTAACCTTATTACGGTATCTTTCCATCACAGTATAGGCAAAACGAGTATAAAATGTTATCATTTTCCGGCTTCTCCAGCCACCGTATTTTTTGATTAATCCATAGGGCATCTCAAAATGCGATAGGGTAACTATTGGTTCTATTCCATATTTATGCAGCTCATCAAACAAATCATCATAGAATTGAAGTCCTGCTTCGTTGGGCGTTTTCTCGTCTCCCTGTGGGAAAATACGGCTCCATGCTATACTGGTGCGGAAACAACGAAAGCCCATTTCGGCAAATAACCGGATATCCTCTCTATAATACTCATAAAACCGAATTCCTTCATGATTGGGATAATATTTATCCGCCAGAATCCCGTCTGTAATTTCTCTGGCCTTCTGCCTGCTTCCTCCGGTCATCACATCTGCGGCACTCAGTCCTTTGCCGTCTGTGTTATATGCACCTTCCACCTGATGGGCGGCTACTGCGCCGCCCCATAAGAAATTTTCTCTCATCTAATCCAAACCTCCTTATCTGATAATCTTGTATATGAGTTCTCCTGCCTGTACTTTCCCGGAAACGGCAATTGATATTTCTTTATAATCATCGGCATTGGTTACCAGTATCGGTGATGTAAGCGAATATCCCTTCTTATGGATAAATTCCGGGTCAAACCGAAGCATTGGCTGCCCTTCCTTTATCTGGTCTCCCTGGGACACCAGTACCTCGAAACCCTCTCCGGCCATCATGACGGTATTCAGTCCAATGTGGATCAAGATTTCCACACCATTTTCGGAAGTTAGTCCAATTGCATGCTTTGAAGGAAATACCACCGTAACCGAACCGTCACATGGCGCTTTCACAATGCCCTCCGAAGGGCGGATGGCAAAGCCTTGTCCTGCCACGCCGCTGGCGAAGACTTCATCCTCTACATCTTTTAATGGTATGATGTCTCCTGCTAATGGTGATTTGACCTGCTCTATTCCCTCGGTTTCTTTTATACTATCTTTTTCTGGTTCATTTACCTGTTCAGAGGTTTCAGTTGTATTTTCCGGCTCTGCTGCAAAGTCTTCCATATCTTCTGCGCTGATTCCCCAGAAATAGGTCATCAGTGCGCCTGCAAGCAGTGCTGTCGAGATGCCCAGCAGGTATGACATAAAGGGTGAGTAGGTTCTCATGGCAAGGGAGAAAAGCAAGTATACACATAAATACAGATTCCGTCAATATCTTTTTGGAAAAATACCGATTGTTCTACTTGCAGTAAACCATTGAAAATTGTCTCCCGCAATGGAATTTATCAGCACTGGAAAACCTTTCTTATATGAAAGATAGATGGATATTCTGCACAAAGTGTAATAGCATTGGGAGTGAGCAATGACAAATTCCCGGCATTCATCGAAAATGAATGGAACAGATGACTTGAAAAGTCATATCATAGAAGTTATAATAACCGTTAAGGGTCACGCCGGATGGTGAAATGAAGCATAAAAAGCATATTTATCAGGCGGCTTCCCGAAATCATATAATAAAGAAGAAAGAGGATAAACTGATGGCAGAAAAGACGATGGAAAAGATAGTAGCGCTGGCGAAATCAAGAGGATTTGTATATCCGGGTTCAGAGATTTACGGCGGTCTTGCTAATACATGGGACTACGGCAATCTGGGAGTAGAGCTTAAGAACAATGTGAAGAAGGCATGGTGGCAGAAGTTTGTTCAGGAGTCTCCCTACAATGTGGGTGTTGACTGTGCGATCCTGATGAACCCGCAGACATGGATCGCCAGCGGGCATCTGGGCGGTTTTAGCGATCCTTTGATGGATTGTAAGGAATGCCATGAGCGTTTCCGCGCAGATAAGCTGATTGAGGATTATGCGCATGAGAACAGCATTGATATCGGCGACAGCATCGACGGATGGAGCCATGAGAAGATGCAGGATTTTATTGCGGACCATAAGATTCCATGTCCGACCTGCGGCAAGCATAATTTCACAGAGATACGTGAGTTTAACCTGATGTTTAAGACCTTTCAGGGTGTAACAGAGGATGCAAAGAATGTGGTATACCTGCGTCCTGAGACAGCACAAGGCATCTTTGTGAACTTTAAGAACGTACAGCGTACCTCAAGGAAGAAGATTCCGTTTGGTATCTGCCAGATTGGTAAATCCTTCCGGAATGAGATTACACCCGGAAACTTTACTTTCCGTACCAGAGAGTTTGAGCAGATGGAGATGGAGTTCTTCTGTGAGCCGGATACAGACCTTGAATGGTTCGCTTATTGGAAGAAATACTGTCTGGACTGGCTGAGCGCATTGGGCCTTAAGGATGAGGAGGTCCGTTACCGTGACCACGACCAGGAAGAATTGTCCTTCTACAGCAAGGCTACTACCGATATTGAATTCCTGTTCCCGTTTGGATGGGGCGAGCTGTGGGGGATTGCTGACCGTACCGATTATGACCTGTCCCAGCATATAGAGGTATCCAAACAGGATCTTACTTATTTTGACGATGAGAAGAAGACGAAATATGTGCCGTATGTAATCGAGCCTTCTTTGGGAGCAGACCGTATGGTGCTTGCATTCCTGTGCAGTGCATATGATGAGGAGAATATCGGAACCGAGGAAAAGCCGGATATGAGAACCGTGCTTCACTTCCATCCGGCGCTTGCACCGGTGAAGATCGGCGTGCTTCCGCTTTCTAAGAAGCTGAAGGATGGTGCAGAGAAGGTATATGCACAGCTTTCCAAGAAATATAACTGCGAGTACGACGAGCGCGGCAATATCGGAAAGCGTTACCGCCGTCAGGACGAGATCGGTACGCCGTTCTGCGTAACCTACGATTTCGATTCGGAGGAGGACGGAGCAGTAACCGTCCGCGACAGGGATACCATGGAACAGGAGCGGGTAAAGATTGAAGACCTGAACGCATATTTCGAGAAAAAATTTGAATGGTAGAGTGAAGCGAACACTGAGATGAAGCGGAGCGGGATCGAAGTGCGTTCATGGGAGGAAATAAAGCGCAGGAGAATATGAAGAAGATATATTTTGACAACGGCAGTACGTCATGGCCGAAGGCGCCGGGAGTGCCTGAGGCTGTGGCCAGGTTGCTTGCAGATGGAGCATTTAATATTAACCGGGGAAATTATGAAGGCGCGTATGAGATCGAGGGCATGGTGCTGGATACCAGAGAGCAGCTTGCCAGACTTTTTCATGCCCCGGATTCTAAGGGAGTAGTGTTTACGCCGAGTGTGACCTATTCCCTGAATCTATTTTTAAAGGGGTTTCTGCATCCGGGCGATCATATTGTTGTGACCGGCCTGGAGCATAATGCGGTCATGCGCCCGCTGGAGCAGCTAAAAGGAATCGGCGTGTCCTACACGATAGCGCCGGTGGATGGGGAAGGCAGTCTGAATATAGACGGCTTTGAGGCCTGTATTCAGGAGAATACGAAAGCGGCGCTGGTAACTCATGCATCCAACGTTTGTGGGACGGTCGTTCCGATTCATGAGATTGGAAGGCTCTGTGGGAAATATGGATTGATATTTGGTGTGGATACGGCGCAGACTGCGGGAACTCTGGATATTGATATGGAGAAATGCAGGATAGATTTTTTGGCCTTTACCGGGCACAAAGGACTGCTTGGACCTCAGGGAATCGGGGGATTCCTTATATCGGACCGTCTGGATAAGCAGATGACGCCGCTGATTGCCGGAGGAACCGGAAGTATCTCGGATTCTCTTCGTATGCCGGAGCGGCTTCCAGACAAATACGAGAGCGGTACCATGAACCTTCCGGGGATTATGGGACTGCATACAGCGCTTACTTATCTGGAGGAAACCGGAACCAAAAGGATACACAGGAAGAAGATGGAGCTTACAGACTATTTTCTTCGGAGGGTCAGAGAAATTCCTGAGGTTCGGATTGTGGGAAAACAGACCTGTGAAGACAGAACGGCGGTAGTGTCACTGGATTTTCTGACAAAGGATAATGCAGTGGCGGCTTTTGAACTGGAGCAGGAGGCCGGGGTCATGACCCGGGTCGGGCTGCACTGTGCGCCTATTGCACATCAATCGTTGGGAACATTTCCCGGGGGAACGGTGAGATTTGCATTCAGCGCCTCAAATGAAAAAAATGAGATAGACAGATGTATAGAAGCAATAAATAAGATTGTGTAATTATAGATACATTGAATAGGAAAAACCTCCAAAAAGATTGTTGGTTTTGCATAAAAATGTTACTCTTGAGGAAAGAGATTATAGCAAAATAGATCAATTAGGAGGTAATTTTACATGGCTGATAATCACAAAATGTGGGAAGAACTTGGGATGAATCTGGAGCTGCACGATCAATTATGCGAGGTGCTTCCACAGGCAGTAGGGGATGTTTTCCTGTCACAGGAGAACCGTCCAGATGGAATGGATTACTATGATATGGTAGTTGCAGATATCCACGGTATCCGTCCGTCGGAGCTGATCGCTCATCAGGAAAAGGGCGGCAAGGTATTTGGAACCTTCTGTGTTTATGTACCAGATGAGGTGATATTTGCGGCAGATGCAATTGCAACCGGTCTCTGCGGAGGTTCCCAGTTCTGGGTACCGGGTGGAGAGAAGGTTCTGCCTACTAATACCTGCCCATTGATCAAGGCTTCGGTAGGCGCAAGGTTAGACCGCACATGTCCATTCTTTAGAATTGCGGATATGTATATCGGCGAGACCACCTGCGACGGTAAGAAGAAGGCGTGGGAGATTTTGGCCGAGGATGTGCCGGTCCACGTGATGGATCTTCCGCAGATGAAGCGCGCTAAGGATGTGAAGGCATGGGCAGAAGAGATTACGGCTTTGAAGGAAGTTGTAGAGGAATTTACCGGGAATAAGGTGACGGCTGAGAAGCTGGCAGAGAGCATTAAGCTGATCAATAACAAGAGAAAGGCGCTTGCAAGGCTGTATGAATGCCGCAAGAATGAGAATGTGCCGATCAGCGGCACAGACGCTCTGGTGATTTCCCAGATTGCATTCTATGATGATCCGTCCAGATTTGCCCAGATGACCAATAAGCTGTGCGACGAGCTGGAGAAGAGGATCGCGGATGGTATCAGTGTAGTACCGGCAGGAACCAAGCGGATCATGCTGACGGGGACACCGCTTGCAATTCCGAACTGGAAGCTTCATAACATTGTTGAAACCAGCGGCGCCGTGGTCGTCTGTGAAGAGATGTGTACCGGAACACGTTATTTTGAGCGGTATGTGGACGAGACAAAAGAGACCGTGGAAGAGCAGATCGGTGCGCTTGCAGAGCGTTATATGGGCATCAACTGTGCCTGCTTTACACCGAACCATGCAAGGATTGATGATATTATCCGTCTGGCAAAGGAATACAAGGTTGACGGTATCATCGATGTAAACCTGAAATTCTGTAACCTGTACGATACAGAGGGCTATTTTGTTGAGCGCGCGCTGAAGGAAGAGGGCATTCCGGTGCTTGGAATTGAGACGGATTATACAGACAGTGATGCACAGCAGCTTCGTACCAGAGTCAGTGCATTTATTGAGATGCTGAACAATTAAGATGAATCAGAGTGAGGGAGAAATGATGCCGGAGATTCAGCATTATGTACTATTTCCCAATCATGATAATGCCATGAGGCTGTACAGAGAATTGAAAAAGCTGGGGGTTCGGGCGGTGATTGCCCCTACCCCCAGAAGTGCGAGCAAATGCTGCGGCGTATCACTGATGGCGGAGAGAAAAGACCTTGAGACAATCCAGAAGACAGCAGAGGATAAGAGGATTGAGATCTTAAAAATCGCAGAAGTGAAGAAGGATTTCAATCCCCGCAGGGACAGGTATTGTTAATATATTGGGATAATGGCGGATGAAGAAATCCGCGGCAGAAATAATCGGATACAGAGGGAGAAAGAAATGTACTATGTAGGAATAGATATCGGCTCTACAGCATCGAAAACAGCAGTACGTGGTGATAAAGAATTTATGTTTGTACTGCCCACAGGCTGGAGCAGCAAGGAAACAACCATGACGATCAAGGAGAAGCTTCTGGAGGAAGGTATCGATATTGCATCCGATGAGGTCAAGGTTGTTGCTACGGGCTACGGAAGGATTGCTGTAGATTTTGCAGATTATGTGATTACAGAGATTACCTGTCATGCCAGAGGAGGAAGAGAGCTGGCGGGGGATGACTGTACTATTATCGATGTAGGCGGACAGGATACAAAGGTAATTCTGGTTTCCGGAGGCATGGTGCAGGACTTCCTGATGAATGATAAATGCTCAGCCGGCACAGGGAAATTCTTAGAAATCATGGCAAACAGGCTGGGAGTGACGCTGCAGGAGCTGTTTGATATGGCAGGCACGGGAGAAGTCTTGTCGATCAGCTCTCTGTGTACGGTATTTGCAGAATCTGAGGTGATCAATTACATCGGCGAGGGTAAGAAACGGGAGGATATTGCGGCAGGTGTGGTAGACTCGGTAGCGGCTAAGGTTGCACAGCTGGCAGGAAGGAAGAACGTGTCGGATAACATCATCCTGACTGGCGGAATCAGCAGCAGTACATATTTTACGGATATTCTTTCCGGGAAGCTGGGGAAGAAGGTGGAGCCTACGGAAAACGGCAGATTTGCCGGGGCGATCGGCGCGGCGATTCTGGCGGAGGAAAAGAGCAGAGGCAAAAAATAAACGTGGATTCAGAGGGTATTCCCGGTATGTGCGGCGGAAGATATGCTGTAAAATACATTTGACAAACAGACTGCCAATTTATATAATTGAAACAATAGAAAACAGGGGAGCTCGTGTGACGGGCTGAGAGGAAGTAAGAAGCTTCGACCCTTTAACCTGATGCGGATAATGCCGCCGTAGGAAGTCATAAGGTGATTTTTCGGAGGTACCCCTATGGGTACCTCATTTTTATAATATTAGGAAACATCGTTCCAATTCCTTATAAAGAGAACGAATACCGGAAAGGAGAACTATATGAGATTAATCAGAGAGGACCTGCTGTTGTATGCAGTGACGGATAAGCGCTGGCTGGACGGAGAAACCCTGTATAGTCAGGTGGAAAAGGCACTGAAGGGGGGAGTAACCTTTGTACAGCTCAGGGAGAAGCAGCTTGAGGAAGAGCAGTTTCTTGAAGAAGCACTGGAGATCGGGAGGCTATGTAGAAGCTATGGTGTGCCGTTTGTTATCAATGATAACGTGGCAATTGCGGCGAAATCAGATGCGGACGGAGTCCATGTAGGGCAGGGTGATATGGATGCTGGCTCTGTCAGGGCGCTGCTCGGCCCGGATAAGATTATCGGGGTATCTGTCCATACCGTGGAGGAGGCGCTCGCGGCGGAAGCAGGAGGAGCCGATTATCTGGGAACCGGATCGGCATTTTCGACCGGAACAAAGAAGGATGCGAGGCTCCTGCCGGATGGAATGCTGCATGATATTTGCGGCGCAGTGAAGATTCCGGTTATTGCAATCGGGGGGATTGAAAAGGACAATGTGCATAAGCTTCAGGGAAACGGCTTAAGCGGAATTGCTGTGGTTCATGCAATTTTTGGACAGCCGGATATTACGGGGGCCTGCAGTGAGCTGAAGGAACAGGTAAAGCGGATCGTTTGGGAAGATTGATGCAGAGGAGAGGACGGATATTTATGAAAACAGTATTAACAATTGCCGGAAGCGATTCCAGCGGAGGAGCCGGTATTCAGGCAGATATTAAGACAATGCTCAGCAATGGCGTGTATGCTATGAGTGCAGTTACAGCTTTGACTGCGCAGAATACAGTTGGAGTAACTGGGATTATGGAGGTATCCCCGGGATTTCTGGCGGAACAGTTAGACAATATATTTACGGATATTTACCCGGATGCAGTGAAAATCGGCATGGTTCCGTCCAGTGCATTGATACATACCATTGCAGATAAATTGGAGGAATACGGCGCTGAAAATATTGTGACAGACCCGGTTATGGTTTCAACCAGCGGGGCAGAGCTGATTGGCAGCGGGGCAATGCAGGCGCTAAAAGAAAGGCTGCTGCCATTAGCCGCGGTTCTGACGCCGAATATTCCGGAGACGGAAGTGCTTACCGGCATGAAGATCCGGACGGAAGAGGATATGCTTCGTGGAGCGGCCGAAATCAGCAGGACTTATCACTGTGCGGTGCTCTGTAAGGGCGGTCATCAGCTGAATGACGCTAATGACCTTCTCTGCCGGGCGGGAAGCTATAAGTGGTTCTATGGGAAACGCATCAATACGTCTAACACCCATGGAACCGGCTGTACCTTATCCAGCGCTATTGCGTCGAATCTGGCGAAGGGATATGACTTGGATATGTCAGTAAAACGTGCAAAGGAATATGTTTCCGGCGCCCTTGCGGCAGGCCTCCGGCTGGGAAAAGGATGCGGACCAATGGATCACGGCTTTGACATCCGGAGCAAATTTAAAGGCCTATCCTGATGCGGTCATTACGGACTGCATATCTGCCGGAAGAGGAGCCTGAAAATCCATTGCTTCTCCGGTTATGGGATGAGGGAAGGAGAGCCTGTGGGAGTGCAGCGCCTGTCTTTCGATGCAGGACATGTCCGGATTATACAGGTAATCACCGATTAAGGGATAGCCTAGATATTTCATATGGATGCGGATTTGATGGGTGCGTCCGGTTTCCAGCTTCAGCGCCACAAGGCTGTGCCGCTCATCGGCGGCCACAAGCCGGTAATGGGTAACGGCCGGTTCGCCCTGCTCCCAGTCTACGGTTCGTTCTATGATGGTTCCCGGCTTTCTTGCCAGCGGAGCTGTAATCGTCCCGGATTCAGGGGTTACATGCCCTTTTGTAATAGCAAGGTATTCCCGGTGCACTTCTCTTCTTCCGGTCATGGACGAAAGAATGCCTGCGCTGACCAGATGCTTTGCCACAACCGTCAGGCCGGAGGTATCCCTGTCCAGCCGGTTACAGCACCGGAAGATAAACGGTTTATCCTGTTCCCTGTAATACCAGGCGAGTGCATTGGCCATGGTATTGTAATAATTATTTAGAGAGGGATGGACGGGCATCCCGGCAGGCTTGTTGATTACAATAATGTCTTCGTCTTCATATACGATATCCAGGGGCAGCTTTACCGGAGGAATCTTTTCCGAGCACCGGGTCTCGGTAATGCAGACGGTCAATCGGTCGCCCGGGGAAAGGGTCTGGCGCATATAATAATGGACGCCGTTGACCAGAATACTCTCCGGCATCCGTTTGATCGAAGCAATATTCTGGGAAGAATATCCCTTACGTTTTAAATATTGTTCTACGCGGAGTCCGTCTTCGGATTCCTTTATTTCATAATAAATAATTCGAGTCATTGCATTTCTCCCGTAAATTCGATAAGATAAATCCGTAGATATCATAGCATATTCTATAAATTTAGAAAACAGGTGAAAATAATGGCAAAGCTAAGCACACTATGTTATATCGAAAAGGATGGACAATACCTGATGCTTCACAGGAATGCGAAGAAAAACGATGTCAATGAGGGCAAATGGATCGGCGTGGGCGGACATTTTGAAGAGGACGAGAGTCCGGAGGAATGTCTGCTGAGGGAAGTGAAAGAGGAGACAGGGCTTACGCTTACTTCTTATAGATACCGGGCGATGGTTACCTTTGTATCCGGAAACGGAGTGACGGAATATATGTCGCTGTTTACGGCAGATGGATTTGAAGGGGAGCAGATACCCTGCAATGAAGGGGATCTGGAGTGGGTAGAAATCTCCCGCATTGAAGAGCTGAATCTGTGGGAAGGGGATCTGATATTCCACAGGCTTCTTCTTGAGAGGGATACTTTCTTTTCCCTGAAGCTGGTGTATGACGGGCATGATAAGCTGGTCTATGCCGCGCTGGACGGGAAAGAGATGGAGATAGGTTATCATCAATGACGGAAAGGGGCGCTTTTGATGGCTGATACATCAGAAAATAAGCCAAAATATAAAGAGGGAAGGCATATCTGCATCGGTGTTCTCGCTCATGTGGATTCTGGCAAGACGACGCTTTCAGAGAGCATTCTCTATGAGACCGGAAGAATCCGCAAACCGGGCCGGGTGGATCACGGGGATGCCTGTCTGGATACCCATGAGCTGGAGAGGAGCAGGGGGATTACCATATTTTCCAGTCAGGCAGAGTTTGTGCTGGGAGATAAGTCCATAACGCTTTTGGATACGCCGGGGCATGTGGACTTTTCCGCCGAGATGGAGCGGACGCTGCAGGTGCTGGATTATGGGATTCTGGTCATCAATGGAGCAGACGGGGTACAAGGACATACGAGGACTTTGTGGCGGCTGCTTAGGAGGTATCGGATTCCCGTTTTTCTTTTTGTTAATAAGATGGATCAGGATGGAACGGATGGGCAGCGTCTGATGGAAGAGCTTAAGGAGCAGCTTTCAGAGGGCTGCGTTCCGTTTCAGGAGGAGCTTTCCGGTGAAGCCTTGGAAAGCATAGCTGTAACCGAAGAGGATGCCCTGGAGGAGTATCTTAAGACGGATGTCCTGTCAGACAATACGATACGAAGCCTGATCCGGAGACGGAGGATTTTTCCGTGCTATTTCGGTTCGGCATTAAAAATGCAGGGTATTAAGGAATTTCTTCAAGGGCTGGAGTGTTACATGGAAGCGCCGGAATATCCGGAAGGCTTTGGCGCGAGAGTGTATAAGATTTCCAGAGATGCTTCCGGGATGCGCCTGACCCATATGAAAATAACCGGCGGAAGCCTTAAGGTGAAAGAGTCTGTGACGAACCGGAAGCCGGATATGGATGAAAAGCCGGGCGGGGAGATGAATGTCTGGGAAGAAAAGGTCAATCAGATCCGGATTTATTCGGGGGAGAAATATGAGACCGTGCAGGAGGCATCCGCAGGAATGGTCTGTGCGGTGACAGGACTCAGCCTGACTTATCCGGGAGAAGGGCTGGGACAGGAGAGGAAGTCTGCTGCGCCTGTGCTGGAACCGGTGCTGAGTTACCGGGTCATCCTGCCGGAGGGGACGGATACCCATACGATGCTTTTGAACCTGCGCAGGCTGGAAGAGGAAGACCCTATGCTCCGTATCCTGTGGAATGAGGAGCTGGGAGAGATCTACGTGCAGATTATGGGGGAAATCCAGCTTGAGATATTAAAGAGCCTGATTGAGGAACGATTTAGTATCAGAGTATCCTTTGATACAGGAAATATTGTATACAAAGAAACTATTCGGAAAGAGGCAGAAGGAGTAGGACATTTTGAGCCGCTGCGTCATTATGCGGAGGTGCATCTGATCCTGGAACCGGGAAAGCCGGGGAGCGGCCTTGTATTTTCTTCTGAATGCAGCGAGGATGTACTGGATAAAAGCTGGCAGCGCCTGATATTGACTCATTTGCAGGAGAAGGAGCACAGAGGAGTTCTGACGGGCTCTGTGGTTACCGATATGCGGATTACGCTGGCGGCAGGACGCGCCCATTTAAAGCACACAGAGGGCGGGGATTTCCGCCAGGCGGTCTACCGCGCGGTCCGGCAGGGATTGATGCAGGCAGAGAGTGTGCTTTTAGAGCCCTATTATGCTTTCAATCTGGAGATTCCCTCAGAAAATGTGGGACGTGCCCTGAATGATATCCAGAAAATGCACGGGGAATTTGAACCGCTGGAGGCGGACGGGGATTTTTCTGTGATAAGGGGAAGCGCGCCGGTGTCCGGGATGCGGGATTATCAGCTGGAAATTGCGGCGTATACCAAGGGCCGGGGAAGACTGTTCTGTACCCTGAAGGGCTATGAACCCTGCCGTAATGCAGAGGAAGTGATAGAAGCTGCCGGATATGATCCAGAGGCAGATACGGAGAACCCGCCGGGTTCTATATTCTGTTCCCATGGGGCAGGCTATTATGTGCCCTGGAATGAAGTGTTTCAGTATATGCATATAGAGAGCCAGCTAAAGAAGCAAAGAGAGCAGGAACAGGAAGAGAAACCGGCAGGCCGGAGCATGGGAAGGAGCAGCCTATCCGGCAAAAAAGCGCCTTCTATGGCATCTGCTGGGCAGAATGCCGCAGAAGAGAAGGAGCTGGAGGATATTTTTATCCGTACGTATGGGAAAATTGAGCGGAGGAATCCGCCGGGAAGACAAATTGTGGCGGTTTCAAATGAGAAAAAGCAGGCAGAAAAAGAGAGAGTCCGCAAGGAATATCTTCTGGTGGACGGGTACAATATTATATTTGCATGGGAAGAGTTAAAGGTACTGGCGGAGGACAATATTGAAGCCGCAAGAAATAAGCTGATGGATATTCTAAGCAACTATCAGGGATTTAAAAAATGTACGCTGATCCTGGTGTTTGATGCCTATAAGGTAGAAGGAGAAGCTCTGGAGATCCAGCGGTATCACAACATCCATGTGGTATATACCAAGGAGGCGGAGACCGCCGACCAGTATATTGAGAAGGTAGTGCATGAGATTGGAAGGAAGTATCAGGTTACGGTTGCAACCTCCGACGGAGTGGAGCAGGTTATTACAGCCGGACAGGGCGCAAAGCTGATTTCTGCACGGGAATTTGAGGAAGAGGTGCATTTGGCAGAGCGCCAGATCAGGGAAGAATGGGAACGGCACAGACAGAGCGGAAGAAATTATCTGTTTGACCATATGGATAAAGAACTGGCCGGACAGATGGAAGATATAAGACTTGGAAATAGAAGGTGAGTTTTTTTGCGGAATGGTGTATAATATGGGCAGGAAGCAAACAGACTAAATTTAAGAACAACGGGAAAAGGAGGGCAATATGGCAGCAATACATGTTACGTCAGATGATTTTAAAGAGGTTGTTTTGAATTCGGATAAACCGGTTTTGGTAGACTTCTGGGCAAAATGGTGCGGACCCTGCCAGACGATGGGGCCGATTGTGGAGGAACTGGCAGAAGAGCTTCAGGATATGAAGGTATGTAAGCTGGACATTGATGAGGCGATGGAGATTGCAAGACAGTACCGCGTGATGTCTATCCCGTCATTTCTGATTTTTAAAGACGGCGAGGTTGCGGCAAGGACTGTTGGAGAGCAGACGAAAGCAGAGCTTATGGCGTTTGCAGACCGCTAAATATATGGAGAAGTTACTAAAAAATCAAAATAATTTACCAGAAATACGGTATAAACTCCAATTGAAATATGCAGTACATGTGCTATAATTATTCCTGATACGAGGAAATCATAAACAAATGATATAGAACCAGAGTATGAGGAGGAAATATTATGGCAGCAAAGACAATAGCAAAAACTGCGGCGAAAACTGCTGAGACGAAGCCGGCAGACGCAAAGAAGGCTGAGACTAAGGCGAAAGAGACAGAGACAAAGGCGGCAGCTGCAAAGAAAACAGATACGAAAGCAAAGACAGCAGAAGTAAAAAAGGCTGAGAAGAAGCCTGCCGTAAAAGCGGCGAAAAAGCCTGTGGCAAAGAAAGAGATAAAGGTCAATGCTTATGTGGAATATCAGGGCAGGAAGGCGGAAGAGAAGACGATCATCGCCGATGTAAAGAAGGCATGGACCAAGTCTGGCGGTAAGGTTGGCGATATTAAGACTATGGATCTTTATATTAAGCCGGAAGAGAATGCTGTATATTATGTGATCAACGGTACAGAGACCGGAGCCGTTGCATTTTAAGCCGGACTGCTGCGGTACAATAGCGGAACGGCTGAATTAAGAGACGCAAAGGAGAAAGACAATGAATGAGGTAGTAACACGTATTGACCAGATAACCGGGACAGGCCTGCTTTTTCTGCAGAACATGACTGTACTGATCATCACGATCGTGATAGGACTGATCATAGGATTATTTGGGCTGAAGCTGGTAAGAGTGTGGGCCGCATTCGTGGGATTTCTTCTGGGAGCGGCGGCAGGCGGCGGGATTGCCAGAACGGCGGAGCTGCCAGAGATGGCCTCGGTGGGTGTTATGCTTGGGGGTGCGCTTCTTATGGCGGTGCTTGCCTGTATATTTTATAAGGCCGGGATATTCTTCTATATGATATTTCAGGTTACCGGGCTCTGCGTGTTGATAACAAAGATGAGCACTCTGCCGGTCCTCGGCATTAGCCTTGCGCTTGGATTGATTACTGCGGTGGTTACGATGAAGGTTTTTGATCCGCTTGTAATAATTGTGACGTCTGTAAGCGGAGGGTTTCTGATGGGCAGCGCCGCAGTTTCTATGGTGGGGCTGGACGAGAATATCCTTGCAGTGATCGTGGCTCCGGTTGTGCTTATTATCCTGTGTATGTGCGTACAGTTTATTATGCGTTCCCGACAGGTGGGCAGGAAGCAGGAAGAGAAGGCAGACGCGAAGAAACTGCAGATATCCAGAGAGACAGAGGTTGAGAAGGCAAGGATGCTTCTTGATGACGATGATTTGGAAGAATCAGAGGATGTTTTTGACTACGACGATGACGATGATCCGGAAGATGAGCTGGAGGAGCCGGCCGGTTCGGATCCAGAGACAGACCTGGAGGAAGATGAAGATTTTCAAATAATAGAATAGTGTACAGATTATGGGACACCTCATCTGCTATAGTCAGCTATAGGAAGTGAGGTGTTTTTTTATGCGTAGAATAGGAAGAATTATACTGATGGCGGCGGGGCTGGTTATGATGTGCGTTATTTTGGTGATATCTGGATTTGTGGAAACCGGGGTGCCGCCTCTTGGGTATCTTGGGATGTGGACGGTCTGCGCAGGAGCAGTCTATTATGGAGCCGGGGAGGAGAATTCCTGATCTGCCATGTGCAGGGTGTTTCTGAAGGATGAGACAATCCTATGGGAACATGATATAATAATCCATAAAATGATGCAGAGGAAAGGTACGGTGAGGATAAATGAGACAGGAAAGATTCAAGATGGAACGGCCGGGACAGGTGGAGGAAGGACAGGAGATCCGCATCAGTGAACGGAGCCCCAGCGCAGGAAGGTATACCTATCTGGTGGAGCCTTCCGTTGCAATGTCGGGGATTTACCGTACAACGGAACGGATCAAGGCAAGGACAGGAATAATCCGGAAGATTGAAGAGACGGATCGGGGGTTCTATTTAGTTGTAGAATTGGAAAATTAGAAAATAGTGAAAAAACTAACGGGAGTGTGCGGAAATTAACAAGAATGGGTGAAAAATAACAGGAATGTGTGAAAGTTAACAATAATCCGTGTAAATTTTTGTAGAATTTAGACAATTTGTGTGCTAAGATACTATATAGGTTAAGCGTGAACTAAATAATATAGAGAGGGAGGTAATCACATGCTTTCTAAGAAGTCTACGGTTTCGTTTCGTGGAACTGAAGAACAGGAAAAAGCACTGCTGGCGGTAATCGAAGAGCTGAGGGATGAAAAGGGCGCCTTGATGCCGATCATGCAGAAGGCACAGGATATCTATGGATATCTTCCAATTGAGGTACAGACTATGATTTCCGATCATACTGGTATTCCTTTGGAGAAGATTTACGGAGTAGCTACATTTTACTCTCAGTTTAACTTAAGTCCCAAGGGCAGATATCAGATTTCCGTCTGTCTTGGCACGGCATGCTATGTAAAGGGCTCCGGCGATATTTACAACAAGCTGATGGAGAAGCTCGGCATCGTTGGAGGAGAATGTACGGCGGATGGAAGATTTTCGCTGGATGCATGCCGTTGTATCGGCGCCTGCGGACTTGCGCCTGTTATGACCATTAACGACGAGGTGTATGGACGTCTGAAGGTTGAGGATATTGATGATATCCTTGCAAAATATGAGTAGCGGTGAGTCAGAATTTGAGAGAAATGGAGGAACAGTATGAAATCTCTGGAAGAATTACGTGTAATTAGAGAAAAGATGCAGGGAACTGTAGAGTATCGTTCTGAACATGAATCTCTGGCAGATGCCTTAGCGTCAGAGCATGGCAGGTACCGCGCTCATGTACTGGTATGCGGCGGTACAGGATGTACATCATCCGGAAGCCAGAGGATCAGAGAGAGATTAGATGATGAGATTAAGAAGAACGGTCTGGAAGAGGAAGTATGTGTGATCAAGACAGGGTGTTTTGGCCTGTGTGCATTGGGGCCGATCATGATCGTGTATCCGGAAGGAGCCTTCTATTCTATGGTAAAGGAAGAGGACATTCCGGAGATCGTTGAGGAACATCTTGCCAAGGGCAATGTAGTTAAGAGGCTGTTATACGATGAGACAGTAAAGGGAGATGAAGTGCTTCCGCTGCAGGAGACGAACTTCTATAAAAAGCAGCACAGAGTTGCTCTCCGCAACTGCGGCGTGATCAGCCCGGAGGATATTGAAGAATACATAGGAACACATGGATATGAGGCATTGGGTAAGGTGCTGACAGAGATGGAACCGAAGGATGTCATTCAGATAATCCTTGACAGCGGTTTAAGAGGCCGGGGCGGCGCCGGATTCCCCACAGGCATGAAGTGGAAATTCGCCGCGGCCAATGAGGCAGACCAGAAGTATGTCTGCTGTAATGCCGACGAAGGCGACCCGGGTGCGTTTATGGACCGTTCCGTATTGGAGGGCGATCCCCATGTTATACTGGAGGCAATGGCGATTGCAGGCTATGCGATCGGCGCTTCGCAAGGATACATTTATGTACGTGCGGAGTATCCGATTGCGGTAGAGCGTCTGAATATAGCTATCGCTCAGGCAAGAGAATATGGTATGCTGGGCGAGGATATTTTCGGAACAGGATTTAAGTTTGATATTGAACTGAGGCTTGGAGCAGGAGCGTTTGTATGCGGCGAGGAGACTGCGCTGATGACCTCGATTGAAGGCAACAGAGGCGAGCCGAGACCGCGTCCGCCGTTCCCGGCATTGAAAGGTCTGTTCCAGAAGCCGACGATTTTAAATAACGTTGAGACTTTGGCAAATATTCCGCAGATCATCCTGAACGGTGCAGAGTGGTTTGCCGGTATGGGTACTGAGAAGTCCAAGGGAACCAAGGTATTTGCCCTGGGCGGCAAGGTTAATAATACAGGACTTGTGGAGATTCCGATGGGAACGACGCTCCGTGAGATCGTAGAGGAGATCGGCGGCGGTATTCCGAACGGGAAGAAGTTTAAGGCGGCTCAGACCGGAGGACCATCCGGCGGATGTATTCCGGCAGAGAAGTTCGATACGCCGATCGATTACGATAACCTGATCGCAATCGGTTCTATGATGGGCTCCGGCGGACTTATCGTTATGGATGAGGACACCTGTATGGTGGATATCGCCAAGTTCTTCCTGGAATTTACAGTAGACGAATCCTGCGGTAAGTGTACGCCGTGCCGGATCGGCACCAGACGTATGTTAGAGATCTTGGATAAGATCACAAAGGGGCAGGGAACCATGGAGGATCTGGACAGACTGGAGGAGCTGGCTGCTCACTTAAAGTCCAATTCCCTGTGCGCACTGGGACAGACAGCGCCGAATCCGGTACTTTCTACCCTGCGTTACTTTAAGGATGAATACATAGCCCATATAGTAGATAAGAAATGTCCCGCAGGCGTTTGTAAGGATCTGCTGCAGTACAAGATTGATGCTGATAAGTGTAAGGGCTGTACCTTGTGTGCGAGAATTTGTCCGAATGAAGCAATCGCAGGCAAGGTAAAAGAGCCTCATGCAATCAATCCGGATAAGTGCGTGAAGTGCGGAGCATGTATGGAAAAATGCCGCTTTGGCGCTATTTACAAAGAGTAAGGGAGGATGGAGAATATGGAAAATATTAATCTTACAATTAATGGCCTTAAAGTATCTGCGCCGGCCGGTTCTACTATCCTTGAGGCGGCCCATCTGGCGGGAATCAGGATTCCTACTTTATGCTATTTGAAGGAAGTCAATGAAATCGGCGCATGCCGTATGTGTATTGTTGAGGTGAAGGGCGCAAGGAACCTTGTGGCTGCCTGCGTTCACCCGGTGAATGAGGGCATGGAGGTGTATACCAATACGCCGAAGCTGATTCAGGCCCGCAAGAAGACTCTGCAGCTGATTCTTTCCAATCATGATAAGAAGTGTCTCTCATGCGTAAGGAGCGGCAACTGTGAGCTGCAGCAGCTCTGCCATGAATACGGAGTTGAGGACGAGAATTATTTTGAGGGTGAGAGTAATCACTATGAGCTGGATACTTCCGCAGCGCATATGATCCGCGACAATAATAAGTGTATTCTCTGCCGCCGCTGTGTGGCAACGTGTGAGAAGGTGCAGGGGATCGGCGTGATCGGGGCAAATAACCGGGGATTTGATACGTTTATCGGTTCTGCCTTTGATATGGGGCTGGGCGAGACCAGCTGTGTATCCTGCGGACAGTGTATTGCAGTCTGTCCGACCGGCGCGCTGTATGAGAAGGATTACACGGACCAGATTCTGGAAGCGATCGCTGATCCGGAGAAATACGTAGTGGTCCAGACTGCACCGTCTGTACGTGCAGGACTTGGCGAGGAATTTGGATATCCGATGGGAACCGATGTGGAAGGCAAGATGGCGGCGGCTCTTAGAAGGATTGGATTCGATAAGGTATTTGATACAGACTGGGCGGCAGACCTTACGATCATGGAGGAAGCCCATGAGCTTCTGGACCGTGTTCAGAACGGCGGCGTACTCCCGATGATCACCTCCTGCTCACCGGGATGGATTAAGTACTGCGAGCATTATTTCCCGGATATGACAGAGCATCTGTCAAGCTGTAAGTCACCGCAGCAGATGTTCGGCGCTATGCTAAAGACCTATTTTGCAGAGAAGGAAGGCATTGACCCGGCGAAGATCGTATCTGTCAGCGTGATGCCTTGTACGGCAAAGAAGTTCGAGATTGGCCGTGATGACCAGAATGCGGCAGGTGTACCGGATGTGGATATCGCGATCACCACCAGAGAGCTTGCAAGGCTGATCAAGCGCTGCGGCATTGAATTTACCGTACTTCCGGAGGAAGCTTTTGACGATCCTATGGGAGAGTCTACTGGTGCCGGAGTGATCTTCGGGGCAACTGGCGGCGTTATGGAGGCTGCCTTACGTACAGCTGTTGAGACGCTGACCGGAGAAGAGCTTGCGACCTTAGAGTTTGAGGAAGTCCGTGGAACAGAAGGAATCAAGGAAGCTTCCTACAACGTAGCAGGAATGGATGTAAAGGTTGCAGTTGCATCCGGCCTTGGCAATGCAAGGACACTTCTGAATAAGGTGAAATCCGGAGAGGCTGATTATCATTTCATTGAGATCATGGGATGTCCGGGAGGCTGTGTAAACGGCGGCGGACAGCCTCAGGTATCCGGCGATGTACGTAATTTCACGGACGTACGCGGGATCCGCGCAGGCGCTCTCTATAAGAATGATGCGGCAAAGAAGATTCGTAAGTCTCATGAGAATCCGGCAATCAAGAAGCTTTATGATGAGTACCTCGGCGAGCCGGGAAGCCATAAGGCACATGAAACTCTTCATACAACCTATGTAAAACGTACAATTAATTAAGAGATTATCCCTGTAAAAATCGGAGCAGAAATGCCTAACATTTCTGCTCTGTTTTTTTACAAAAGGCCGGAGGATGTGATACAATAAATAAGTAAGATAATTTTGGCTGTGAAAGAGTATTGGATAGGGAGCTTTGGGAGGCCGGAGCGGATTATATTGTAAAGACACCGGATGAGATTATGAGAATATAAGGAGGAAACTGCAAGTGAAGGTAATTGATTTTAAGGATGCGGGCTGTAAGCACTGTTATAAGTGTGTGCGGTATTGTGAGGTGAAGGCGATTTCGGTTCAGAATGAGCAGGCACATATTATGGAGGACCACTGTATTCACTGTGGTCATTGTCTGGAGGTCTGTCCTCAGAATGCCAAGACCTTTGCCAGCGATATAGAGCGGGTAAAGGGATATCTCAAGCAGGGGATCAAGACGGTTGTTTCCATTGCGCCGTCTTATTTGAGCGTTCTGGAATTTGATAAGCCGGGTCAGGTGGTGGATGCCCTTTTGAAGCTGGGATTTTCGGAGGTCAGGGAGACCGCAGAGGGAGCGGCGCTGGTGACCGCAGAATACCGGAAGCTCTTAAGGGAAGGGAAGATGAGGAATATCATTTCTACCTGCTGTCCCAGTATCAATGATCTGATTGAGAAATATTATCCTTCGCTGGTGCCGATGATGGCTCCGGTGGTTTCTCCGATGATCGCCCACGGCCGTTTGATCAAGGGTATTTATGGACCGGATGTGAAGGTGGTATTCTTAGGACCCTGTATCGCTAAGAAGGAAGAAGCGGTAGGCGATGCGCGCGTGGCAGGGGCAATCAATGCGATCCTTACCTTTGAGGAGATCATCAAGTGGTGGAAGCAGGCGGGAATTGACGTCTGTAAGTGTGAGGAGAAGCCGATGGGCAATCCGGATCCGGGCGTGAACCAGCTTTATCCTTCCAGCGGCGGGGTGATCACATCAGTGCTGGCAGATGCAGGGAAGGATGCCTATCATAAGATTCATGCAGATGGGATCAAGACCTGCATGGAGCTTTTGGAGGAGCTGACCAGAGACGAGATCAGCGGCTGTTTCTTTGAACTGAATATCTGTGAGAGCGGCTGTATTAAGGGACCGGCATCGAACCGTTGGCAGCGTTCTATGCTGAAGGCAAAGATGGATCTGGAGGGAAGGATCCGGCACCGGGAGGATGCCAAAGGAATTGACGGCAGCGCTGTTTCCATGGAGAAGATATTTACGGATAGAAGCGTCCATGACCGTATGCCGACGGATGAGGAATTGACAGAAATCCTCCATGCTATGGGCAAATACACCAGAGCAGATGAACTGAACTGCGGCGCTTGCGGCTATGCTTCCTGCAGGAATAAAGCTATTGCGGTATTCCAAGGAAAGGCAGAGATCAGTATGTGCCTTCCACACGCTGTGGCGCAGGCTGAATCCATGTCCAATGTAGTGCTGGATGTGACGCCGAATATGATTATTGTTGTAGATAAGGAACTCCGCATCAGAGAGTGTAACAGGCGGGCACTGGATAAGCTGGGAGTGTCCAGAGAAGAGGCGCTGGAGCGGTACATATTCGAATTTATCGAGGTGGAGGATATTGAGGAAGTTCTTTCCAGCGGAAAGCCTGTCATGAATAAGAAAATGAATCTGGAAACACTGGATATGGTGGTGAAGGAGACAATTATTTATATTGATTCCAAGGAATCTGTGCTGGTGCTCTACTGGGACATCAGCAATGAGGAAAAAGCGAAAGAGCAGCACATGAATCTGAAGATGGAGACCATTGAGATCGCACAGAAGGTTATTGACAAGCAGATGATGGTAGCGCAGGAAATAGCGGGGCTTCTGGGCGAAACTACGGCAGAGACCAAGGTAACGCTGAGCAAGCTCAGGGATTCAATTCTGGATGATGGAGAAGATTAAGATGAGTGTAAGTGTAGATATTTGTTGGAAAAGCTTTAATAAGAATCATGAAGAGCTGTGCGGCGATAAGGTAGAGGTTCTGAAAACAGATAATTCTAATATCGTGATTCTGGCGGACGGCATGGGAAGCGGAGTAAAGGCAAATATTCTGGCAACGCTGACTTCCCGGATACTGGGAACCATGTTCCGGGAGGGCGCTAAGATTGAGTCCTGTGTAGAGACTATTGCGAAGACGCTCCCCATCTGTAAGGAAAGAGAGGTTGCCTATGCCACCTTCAGCATTCTGCAGGTGTTCCACAACGGGGAGGCGTACCTTGTGGAATATGATAATCCGAAATGTATCTTTGTCCGGAAGAAGGCAATCGTAGATTATCCATATAAAGAGCGGGTGATTGAAGGGAAAACCATCCGGGAGTACCGGTTTAAAGTGGAGTTAAATGACTGCTTTGTGCTGATGAGCGACGGCGCTATCTGGGCCGGGGCGGAGGAGACCATGAATTATAACTGGGAGTGGGATGACATGGCCAAGTATACGCTCCGCTGTACCAAGGAGACGCTGTCAGCGGCAAGGCTGGCGGCCATGCTGAGCCAGGTATGCTTTGACTTGTACGGACAGAAGCCGGGGGATGATACTACGGTGGCGGTTACACGTATCATTCAGCGGCGGACGATCAATATTTTTACCGGGCCGCCGTCAAGGAAGGAAGACGATGAACGCCTGATGCATGATTTTATGAAGCAGGAAGGCAAGAAGATTGTATGCGGCGGTACCAGTGCAAATATTGCGGCCCGTGTTTTAAAGAAGGAAATTGTTACGCTGGTAGAGCATGCTGATCCCACGGTACCGCCAATGGCAGTGATCGAGGGACTGGATCTGGTAACAGAGGGAGTGCTGACTATTGGGAAGGCGCTGGATCTTCTGCGGCGCTATGAGAATGATGACTTTGATGAGGCATTTTTTGATGAGCTGGACGCAGATAACGGCGCCGCGAAGCTGGCAAAGGTGATCATTGAGGAATGTACGGATTTGAAGCTGTTTGTAGGAAAGGCCATGAATGTAGCACACCAGAATTCCAATCTGCCCTTTGACTTAAGTGTCAGGATGAATCTGGTGGATCAGCTGAAGGAATGTGCGGAGCACCTTGGAAAGCATGTGACAATAAAATATTATTAGGATGCCGGATAACAGCAAAATGTATAAAAATAACAGCAAGAAATAGATAGACGGTGCGGAAGAAAAGCCGTATGCTGAGAACAGGGTAGTGGAAGCATTAGAACGAGGGGTGTGGGAAGCAAACATTTGTTCTGAATGATATATGATAAAAGGAAAAGGAGCGGACGGTATGGATGAGCAGAAAACAGGCAGGGTAACAATCCCGACAGATATGGATGTAGTACCGGAGACTCTGGAGCTTTTGAAACGCTGGGGGGCAGATGCGATCAGAGATTGTGACGGAACCGATTATCCAGAGGAGCTTAGAGATGTGGGAGCAAAGGTATACGCTACCTATTATACCACTAGAAAGGATAATGTCTGGGCAAAGGCAAATCCAGACGAGATACAGCAGATGTATATTATGACTTCTTTTCACACAGCAGAAGAGAAGGAGCTGAGGATTCATCTGATGGATCATTTGTATCCGGATATGCTGGCGGTAAATGCAGACGATGATATCAGGCGCTGGTGGGAGGTTATGGACCGGACGACCGGAAAAGCGGTTCCGGCGGCGGCGTGGGATTATGACAGAGCGGCCGGCGACGTGGTGATTTGCGAGGCGGAAGAATTTCACGAGTATACGGTCAGTTTTCTTGCTTATATTATGTGGGATCCGGTTCATATGTATAATGCTGTAACGAATGACTGGAAGGATGTGGAGAAACAGATTACCTTTGACGTGCGTCAGCCGAAGACCAGGGCTTATTCCATGAAGCGGCTGAAAAAATACATTCAGGATAACCCCCATGTGGATGTGATCAGGTATACAACCTTCTTTCATCAGTTCACCTTGATCTTTGATGAGCTTGCAAGGGAAAAATATGTGGATTGGTACGGTTATTCTGCATCGGTAAGTCCATATATTTTAGAAAAATTTGAAAAGGAGGCCGGGTATCCTTTCCGGCCGGAATATATCATAGACCAGGGCTATATGAATAATACATACCGGATCCCATCCAAGGAGTACCGGGATTTTATGGCATTCCAGAGACGGGAGGTCGCAGAGCTGGCGAAGGAGATGGTGGATCTCACGCATGAATGCGGGAAGGAAGCTATGATGTTTCTGGGAGACCATTGGATCGGGATGGAGCCTTTTATGGACGAATTTAAGAAGATCGGCCTGGACGCAGTTGTGGGAAGCGTGGGAAATGGAGCTACGCTTAGACTGATCAGCGACATTGAGGGCGTGAAGTATACAGAAGGGCGTTTCCTGCCCTACTTCTTCCCAGATACCTTCCATGAGGGAGGCGATCCGGTAAAGGAAGCCAAGGTAAATTGGGTGACTGCAAGAAGAGCCATCCTTAGAAAGCCCATCGACCGGATCGGATACGGAGGATACTTGAAGCTGGCTATGCAGTTTCCGGAGTTTGTCAGCTATGTAGAAAGCGTCTGCAGAGAATTCCGTACATTGTACGATAACATAAAAGGGACGACGCCTTACTGCATTAAGCGGGCCGCTGTTCTAAACTGCTGGGGAAGAATGCGTGCTTGGGGAAATCACATGGTGCATCATGCGATTTATTATAAGCAGAATTATTCCTATGCGGGTGTTATTGAAGCATTAAGCGGAGCACCTTTTGACGTAAGCTTTATCAGCTTTGATGATATCAGGGAGAACCCAGAGCTTCTTGACGGTATAGATGTGATTTTGAATGTGGGCGATGCTTATACAGCCTACTCAGGCGGAGCAGAGTGGAAGGACGAAAGGATCATCACGGCTGTCCGGAGGTTTATCAGCCGGGGAGGCGGCTTTATCGGAGTAGGCGGGCCGTCGGCATACCAATGGCAGGGAAGGTATTTTCAGTTATCCGGCGCATTGGGAGTAGAAGAAGAGACCGGATATACTCTGAATATAGACAAATATAACTGGGAAGAGCACGAGCATTTTATCACCGAGGACTGTAAAGGAGAAATCAATTTCGGAGAGGGCAAGAAAAACATCTACGCTTTAGAAGGAGCTGTGGTTATCCGCCAGATAGAAGAAGGTGTACAGCTTGCCGTTAACTCCTTCGGGAAGGGAAGATGCGTCTACATCAGCGGCCTGCCCTACAGCTTTGAAAACAGCAGGCTTTTATACCGGGCGATCCTCTGGTCGGCGGGAGCAGAAAAAGAGCTTCATCGGTGGTTCAGTACAAATTATAATGCAGAGGTTCACGCCTATGTAGAGAATAAAAAATACTGCATAGTAAACAACACCTATGAACCACAGGAAACAGTCGTATACAAAGGAAATGGAGAAAGCTTCTCCGTATCCCTGGAAGCCAATGAAATCCGCTGGTATGAAATAGACTAAGAAAGAATCCCTTAAGCATCCGTCTGGCTGCCAGGGGAAATGATACGAACAAGAAGCTGCCGGTCACTTGCCGGCGGCTTCTTGCTATCTAGGAAAGCCCTCCGGATTTCCTGGATAACAAAAATAAGATGCGCGGCTGCGCGCGCGGAACAAAAGCTGCGTTGATAAAAATCTGGTAACGAGGGAGTGTGCGAAGCACACTTTTGTTCCGCTGTAAAAGGATTATCTGGAGGTACTCTGCTTCCGGTACTGTGCCGGCGTGATATTCAGTTCCTTGCGGAACACCTGCGAGAAATAAGACTGAGAAGAGAAGCCTGCCGCCTGTGCAATCTTTGCAATGGGATAATCTGTAGTCTCAAGCAGATGCCTAGCCTCGTTCAGCCTGCGGCTGATCAGATAATTGATCGGCGACGTTCCCTTATATTTCTTAAAAGCATGTACCATATAATACTTATTCATATAGGTCAGTCCGCTTAACATTTCCAGAGTAATATTTTCTGTAAAGTGTTCATCCAGATACTGCTCGATAAAACGGCATTCCCTGGAGGCCTTGTCTATGGAAGCAGAATCCAGCGTAGACTTGGTGTCCCGCATAAGAAGAAGCAGCAGGATCTCCAGAAGATCTTGGCAGACTTCTGTGTAATGCTCCTTTTTCTGTTGCAGCTCCTGAAGGATTGCCTTCAGATAGAATAGAATCTCCGCGCGGTGATCCGGAAGATTATAAATACGGTAATCGCTCTGAGCCTGCTCGGAATGCAGGAACAAAAGGCCGTCAAGCCCAAGGATTATATATTCCAAGGCTTCCTTGCCATGGTTAAATTCGGTGTGCATGACGTTGGGATTGATGATGATCAGATCATCCTTTCCTACAAAAAAGGTCTTGTCTTCTACCTGAAACTTACCGGTTCCATTTACTACAAAGAACACCTCGGTAAACGGATGGGCGTGCATGACGCTCTGCCACTTTGTATCATACCGGGAATGGGTAATATAAAGTAACTGTGTATTCAGGGTACGGATCAGTCTGGAATCCGGCTTTGGGAAATCCGGTTTATATCTCTGGTAAGGCATGTAAACTCCAATCTTTTTAAATATTGAGCCGCTTGTGTATAAAATATACGAAAGAAACAACTTCATTATACTTGAAACTGATAATTGTCACAATGATTTTGCGGAAAAAAGTTGATATTTGCAGATGAAAAAGCAATATCTATAAAAAAGTAGACAAGATACGTATAGGAATTAAGCAGAATATAGGTTATGATAAAATCAATCAGTCACTTGAAACGTCAAAGAAATTAGGAGGAGAAGAATGAAAAAGGAAAAGTTAAGAAGATGGCTGGCAGCCGGACTTACAGCTGCTATGACAATGACCTGTCTGGCAGGCTGCGGCGGCAGTACAGGCGGAGATGGCGGTGACAGCGGAGACGGCGGAGCAGACGGGGACGGACAGGTTCTGAAGGTTGCGGCGCTTGAGAGTGCATACGGCGCAGATATGTGGACGGAGGTTGCAGCAGCCTTTGAGGAGACTCATGAGGGCGTTACGGTTGAGGTTACCACAGACAAGAAGATTGAGGATAAGATTACTCCGGCAATGAAGAGCGGGGATTATCCGGATGTTGTACACTGTGCGACCGGACGTGACGCGGCGCTTACAGAGACGCTGACAAAGGAAAAAGGACTGGCATGTCTGGATGAGGTTCTGGATATGACGATCCCGGGTGAGGATGTAACCGTGAAGGATAAGATTCTTCCGGGCTTCCTTGATACGCTTGGAACGATGCCTTACAATGACGGCAAGACATACTACGCTCCGATGTTCTACAGCCCGTGCGGATTATTCTACAATGCAGGGCTACTGAAGGAAAAAGGCTGGGAAGTTCCTACTACATGGGAAGAGATGTGGGAGCTCGGCGATAAGGCAAAGGAAGAGGGAATCGCGCTCTTTACTTATCCGACGACAGGATATTTTGACGCATTTACCTATGCATTGTTAGAGTCTTCCGGCGGAGCAGATTTCTATAATAAATGTATGACCTATGAGGATGGAATCTGGGAGTCTGACGAGGCAGCGGCGGTATTTGAATTGATCGGAAAGCTTGCCGAGTATGTAGAGCCTACCACAGTCGGCAATGCGAATGACGAAGGCTTTACGAAGAACCAGCAGTTGATCCTTGACAACAAGGCTATCTTCTGTCCGAACGGAACATGGCTGCCGGGCGAGATGGCAGATGCTCCGAGAGAAGAAGGATTTGAGTGGGGCTTTACGGCAGTTCCTGCAGTTGCAGCAGACGAGAAGCCGTCATCCTTTACTTTCTTCGAGCAGCTCTGGGTTCCGGCAGAGGCAAAGAATCCGGAACTTGCAATGGAGTGGGTTGCATTTATGTATTCCGATAAGGCTGCAGAGATTTTTGCAAAGGCCGGAGCAGTTCAGCCGATCGACGGAATTTCCGGACAGCTCAGCGATGAGAACAAATTATACTATCAGATATATGATAATGACGCGGCTGTTGCAGTAATGGGCGGTTTTGCAGCTACAGAGCCTGTAGAGGGCGTATCTATGGCAGATTCTCTGTTCAAGGCTGTTGACAGTATCGTAAGCGGCGATAAGACAGTTGAAGAGTGGCAGAGCGGAGTAGAAGAGACAAGTGACAAATTAAGAGATGCAATGTAGTAACAGGTATAATCAGGGTGGGGGGACATGTAAGTGTTCCCCTGTCCTGTCTTATAAGATATCTGGCATACATGGATGCAGGAGTGTGAATAGCACACTGCTGCCGCTGGTATTGAACAGAAAGTCATACCAGAACTATTGAGAGGAGGGCGGAGAATGGAGAGTAAAAGAGGCAGAAATGGCTTTATCGCAGTGTGTATACTGCCTTCCGTCATTTTGTTTATCATATTTATGCTCATTCCCACGATCAATGTATTTAAGATGTCCCTGTATAAATGGGGCGGGTTCTCGAATAACAAAACATTTGTCGGCATGAATAATTTTAGGATTCTATTTCAGGATGATAAATTCTACCGGTCATTTCAGAATTCCATTCTGCTGATTGTGCTGGTGACGATTATTACCATGGCATTTGCACTGATTTTTGCGGCAATCCTGTCCAGGGAAAAGATCAAAGGACAGAACTTTTTCCGGATTATATTCTATATACCGAATATTCTGTCCGTAGTTGTAATTTCGGCGATATTTTCGGCAATTTATGATCCGAACCAGGGACTGCTTAACAGCATTCTGTCCGTATTCCGGGCAAAGGATGCGGCGCCCATTCTGTGGCTTGGGAACCAGCGGCTGGTAGTATACAGCCTGGTGATCGCTATGGTATGGCAGGCGATCGGATACTATATGGTAATGTATATGGCAAGTATGGCCGGAGTACCGGAGAGCCTGTATGAGTCGGCTAATCTGGAAGGCGCGGGAAAGTTCTATCAGTTTTTCCATATTACGCTGCCGTTAATCTGGACAAATGTGCGTACCACGCTGACTTTTTTCATTATCAGTACCATCAACCTAAGCTTCCTGTTTGTGCAGGCTATGACCAGCGGAAAGCCGGACGGAGCCAGCGAGGTGTTCTTAAGCTATATGTACGGACAGGCATATACCAATTCCTCTTACGGATACGGTATGGCAATCGGAGTTGTAGTATTCCTGTTCTCCTTTGGGCTTGCAGGACTGGTGAATCTTGTAACGAAGCGGGAACCGCTGGAATTTTAGGAGGGAGAGATTATGGATAAGACAAGCAGACGGTTGTACAAACTGTTTATCTACGCGGCGCTGCTGGCTCTGGCAGTCAGTATTATTGTGCCGGTCGGCTGGGTATTTCTCGCTTCTATTAAGGAAAATTCCGAGTTTTACGGCAATCCGTGGGCGATGCCCAAGGGCGTTTATATCCAGAACTTTATCGATGCATTTGCAGAAGCAAGGATGGGAGACTATTTTATGAATTCCGTCATTGTGACTGCGCTGGCGCTGCTGCTTCTTTTGGTGCTGGCGCTGCCGGCCGCATATGTGCTGGCCCGCTACCGGTTTCCGGGCAGTAAGCTGTGCAATATTATGTTTATGGGCGGATTGTTTATCAATGTGAACTATATTGTGGTTCCGATTTTCCTGATGTTCGTGGATGGAGACCGATGGCTGAATCAGGTGATAGGTAGAGGATTCTTCCTGAACAATCTGTTTATTGTTGCGCTGGTATATGCATCTACGGCGCTGCCGTTTACCATTTATCTGCTCTCAGGATTTTTTGTGACAATCCCGAGGGATTATGAGGAGGCGGCATTTGTGGACGGATGCGGATACTGGAGAACCATGATACAGGTTATGATGCCTATGGCAAGACCCAGTATAATTACGGTAATTTTATTTAACTTCCTTTCCTTCTGGAATGAGTATATCATTTCCATGACGCTGCTTACCGGAGAGGAGCAGACGCTTCCGGTAGGATTGATGCGTCTGATGCAGGCGCAGCAGGCGGCCGCAAATTACGGCAGGCTGTATGCGGGTCTGGTAATCGTCATGCTTCCGGTACTGATCCTGTATATCTGCGTACAGAAGAAGCTGACGGAGGGCATGAGCCTGGGCGGATTGAAAGGATAACACGGGGTAGCATATAGGAGGTAAATAGGTTATGAATAAATGGCTGGTCAGATTGATAGCGCTGATTGCTTTTGTGATATGTATTGCCCTGATCGTAACGGGACAGAGGACGGTGGGAGTTATGCATCTGATGAAGATGATGGCGGGGCTTCTGGGGCTTTTGGCGCTGCTGTTTGTGTATAATAAGACACATCAGTGAAAAAGGAGCGGACAGTAAAATATTGTTATACAAGGAGAGAACGGAATTGCTGTGAATAACAGGATTCCGTTCTTTTTCTTTGTCCCGAAATAATCGTTCTATTTATCTGCAAAAATCAAATATTAGGTTAAAAAATACTGTTCGCGGTCTATTTTCACGCAATTGGCGGCCAGATTGTAAAATTTTAAGAAATTTCGTGTAAACTTATTTGTAAGAACTGTCAGGAGTGTTTTACAAATGAGGAGGAACGGTTATGAAGAGAAACAGATGGAAGAAACATGTCAGACCGATGCTTTGTTTTCTGCTTGCAATGCTGCTTGCGCTGCAGGGGACAGAACCCATTTTTGTTCAGGCACAGGAAATGATAGAGAACCGTCAGAGAGAAGTGGATTTTACAAGACCAGAGCCCTTGACAGAAGAAGAGGCCGGCATTGTTAGCGGCGGTGAAGAACAGACTCTGCCGCAGGAAGAACAGACCGTGGAGCAGGCTCAGCCGGAGGAGCCGGAGCAGTCGGCAGACGGAACCGGGCAGAGTCAGGAAGCGGCCGGGCTGCAGGGAGGAGAAGCAGCCGGGGAAGCAGCAGAGGATCCTGTGGCGGAAGAGGACGGCGGGCTTATACTTAAGGAGCCTTCCGATTACTATCCTCTGCCGGAGGAACCGGAAGGAGAGCTGGTAGAGTTTGACGAGGAGTCCCGTACATACCGGACAGGAGAGAAGCAGTATACGACCGTGATCGGCGGATATGTGGGTACCTATAAGGATGAGGAGGGAGAGATTCAGCTTGTAGATAATACGCTGACAGAGGCAGAGCAGAAGGAAACGAAGAGCAGCGGAAGGAAAAAAGCGAAGGCTGCCTCTGCCGCAGTGCAGTCAGACCCGGCACAGCCGGGGGACGCACAGGATGCATACCAGAATACGGCGAATGATTATACCGTGCGTCTGCCGAAAAATATCACGGAGGAGGCCGGAATCGTTATCGAGAAGGAGGATTACCGGATAGAGATAGTACCCTTACAGGGTGATTATTCACACTCTGTGGCAAAGGATAATGCTATCCTGTACAATCAGGTGTATGACGGAATTGACGTGCAGTATACCGTTCTGGATACCAGTATCAAGGAAGATATTGTATTACAGAAGCCTGTAGATAAGGAAAGCTATGAGTATGAGCTTCGCATGTCAGGGCTTGCTGCGGAGCTTCAGGATAATCAGGTCTATTTGTATCCCGAAGGGAAGGGTGTGGAAGATGCCGTGTATATTCTGGAGGCGCCTTCCATGATGGATGCAGCTGAGGCAGTCAGCTTTCACATCGAGCTGGAGCTTCGGAAGGGAGAGGGAAGGACAATCCTTTCCGTACGCCCGGATCAGGAATGGCTTGCAAGCCCGGAGCGCAGGTACCCGGTACGGATTGACCCGACACCAGTATATATTGGAAGGGGAAGCTTTAATCTGATCGGAGTGGAGCAGGGAAGCCCCAATGTATCGGTAGGGGACAATAATTACCCATATGTAGGCTACGATGATGGAATCAAATCCTGTAATCTTGCAGATTATGGGACTCTGCATATGACCTGCCGTACTTATATCAAGGTGAATACAGACTTTTCCATGATCCCGCCGGAGTCAAAGATAGACAGTGCGGTATTTGCGGTAAGCCAGCGGACAAACTACAGCGGCGGCGGTTCCCAGTTCGGCCTGTACCGGGTGGATAACGGCTGGAATACGGATATCACATGGAAAACCCAGCCTATGAACCATGAGTTTGTAGATGTGAAGAATGCCAGCGGGGGAATCAATGCATACATTTATTACGATGTCAAGGATTTGGTAAATGACTGGGTACAGGGAACCCGGGCCAATAACGGCATGGTTTTAAAGGCAATCGACGAAGCGTCCGGTCTTGGAGCCGCGATGCAGTGCGAAGTGCTCAACAATCGAAATTCAGCATACGGACCGCAGCTTTCCATCCAGTGGTCGCCGGCAGAGGATCCTTATCTTAGGGATATGTCTATTGA
>CAJTZE010000038.1 GCA_910584265.1 uncultured Dorea sp.
TATTTAATTTGAAGAAAAAGAAGGGATTTTGGTTCAGATAAACTAACGAATAACATATTAAATGCAATGATAGAAAAAATCCTTATTCACGAAGCAACAACGAATGAGGATAACGAAAGAATACAGGAAATAGAGATATATTACCGATTTATTGGAAAAGTAGACTGATAAAGAGGGTTCATATCTTTAACTAAGGGAAAGCGGGCAGTCCATTCCTGATGTAGAAAAAATCATCCGCATGAGTGAATTATTTCAGGTTTCAACGGACACGCTTCTGTTGAGAAGCGGGGAAGAAAAACAAAAAAATACAAATCCCCTTCATCTGGGATGCATCTATCTAGTTGTGAAGGATTTTGAGAAATCAATCAGCTTTTATGAAAAATTTTTAGATACAACGGTCACCAACCGATGCAGGAGCGGAAATAAATTCGTAAAATTCTATATTGATAACAACTGCATTGCTTTAATGAACGAAAACAATATCAGGGGACACTGCACAGACCTTAACAGCTACTACAAGTTTGTACAGAATTACTGGGTGGAAGATTTAGAAACGGAATATGAGCGGGTAAAGCTCCTAAAGATCGGCCCTGTTTCAGATATATTTGAAACAAATCCTTCCTATTATTATTTTCATTTAACAGACCCAGACAACAACATCATCGAAATTACAGGAGGTTATCACATGGACGCCTATATCTGCCAGAGCTGCGGAATGAAGATGCGGCCATCGGAATATGGAGCAAATGCCGACGGAAGCACGAATAAAGAATACTGTAAATACTGTTTACCTGACGGTAAATTCAGCCGTGATATAACCATGGAAGAAATGGTAGAAAGCAACCTGAAATTCCTAAAGGAATTCAATGAAGAAGGCGGAACAGATTTCACCGCAGAAGAGGCCCGGACGGAAATGCTAAAGTATTTCCCTACACTGAAACGCTGGAAAAATAAATAAACGGACAGGCCGGCTGTTTAAGCCCATGCTCTGCCCTTCTATATCTGCTCACGGGGTATGAACTGCATTCTGCGCCGCCTGATAAGCTGTGTATTTCAGCATCAGTGTTTCCACAAGCGGAAGCATCCCCGCAGAGCTGCTAAATGTCATACTCTGATGACCGATATCAAATTTCTGTGTAAAAAACGGCAGATAGCAGTTGCACAGCTTCGACAGGTCATTTGCACCATCCTGGCAGATTGCCGCCAGATACATGCCTTTGTCTCTCAGATTTTTAGCATAATCATTCATGACTGGATTATTCCCGGATACAGAAAACAGAAATACAACATCTCCTTTTTTCATCTGCTGCATCGCCATAATACGCTCCTCATATCCTTCGATAACATGCAGTAGTTTTTCTGTCATTAGCAGATAACCCTTGAATGCTTTGGCCACCGCCTTCTGAACAGCGCCGCTTCCATATGCATAAATCCTTCCGGCCTGATCCATCCGGTAAAACAATTCACGACAGTCAGCCTGCTGGATATAGGATATGGTTCTTATGAAATTTAAACTATTCTGCTCAATACTCCGTCCATCAAACACAGTCTGATTCAAACTGTCCCATTTGAGAAATGCCTTGAAATCATTGTATCCATCCATACCGATCATCCGTAGGAACCTCAGCACCGTAGTCTGGGAAACCTCACACGCATCCGCCATCTGATGCAGGGACATTTTTCTGCATTCAGTTTTATGCTGGCAGATATACTGCCAGATACGGTGATCATTTGCACTCATACGGTTATAATTTCTCTGGACCAGATCATCTAATTTCATTGACAGACTCCTTTCGCTGGCAGTATTCAAGATATTTAAAAAACAAGATTTCAATTAAAATAAAGTAAGATGTCGTTGATTCATACTGCCAGTGGATCGGCGTTTCAAAATAATTGCTCTCACCAATATACAGGCAAAAATCACAAAGATGGGAAAGCGTATTTTCACGATTCTTAGTTATAGACATCAGCGTTACTCCGCGAAGACGGAGCGTCCTTGCCGCTTCTACTATCTTTTTATTTGTGCCGGACACAGAAACCAATATGCAGAAATCATCCTTTCCAATCAAGGGAAGCAGATTATACATTTCCTGGCCGCTGGGCACATCATAGAACATATATCCCGCCGTCATAAAAATACGTTTAAACTCTTTTTTAATGGAAGCCTGTACCATGCCTTCTCCAAAGATATAGTGCTGTTTTGCGGCATTAAATGCTTCAAAAATCCGGTCACAGTTTTTTTCACATATACTGTCCATCACATTTTGATATAGTTCACAGATATGCTTCAATTCATTGTGAACAGGCACCTTCTGTCCATCCATTTTCAGGTATAGCTTCAGTTCTGCAAATCCCTTAAACCCCAGCTTCTGCGCAAACCGCATAACAGCAGAATGGGATACACAGCATTTCTGCGCCATCTTCTTGATTGCAATATTTTCACATTCCGGCCGGTGCTCCGATAGATACTTCCACACTGCCCGGTCGCTTTCACTAAAATATTTATAATTTTGATTTACCAATTCTTCGAGGCTCATAAATGGCTGTTCTCCCTCTGCTGTTTCTCTATATGTATATTATAACATATTATCTCCGCCGCCATCCAAACAAAGTGTCACATCCCCAGCCGGAGTGATACAAACAAGCAGAATGCACTGAATACGATTAGTACAATACATCCGGAAAGATCCCGGAAGAAATGATCCTTCCATTTTAACCGTAAAGAAGCCAGCGGAGACATATCCGTCATCCGGTATACTAAAAATATCAGATATGCCATAAGCAGGATATAGACCGTATTGCGCAGCAGCAGCTCAGCAGCTAGAAGCAGTGTCAAATGTGCCATCATATAAGCCGCATCCCCTTCATAGAGATGCTTCTGCGCAAATCCCAGCAGATAAGCAGTAAACGGTCCGGCCATAGATATCAGGAAGGTAACTGTAATCTCCGGATTCTGCTGTAACAGAACCGATAATTCTCCGCCGTTTGTAAATGCCTGTAAGTATCCCAATGCAACAAACGGCGCAAGTACCAGAAGTACTTTTGCAATTGTGAACCACCTGTCATGTTTGTGATAATCATTTAAAACAATTTTCTTCTTTTTGGTCATCCCAGATACCTCCCGTATTTATAAAATCCGAACCGTCCACGCCTCATTTCAATAAGCTTATATTACTTAAGCTCCGGCCAATATTCCTTATTTGCCTCAATCAAATCATCCAGGATCAGTTTTGCAACACGTGCGCTCGGCACAATCTTAGAAAGTGTCAATGCCTGCCACATCTTCTGATAGCTTCCCTCGATCCACGCTTCTACTACCAGCTTCTCAACACTTACCTGCTGTTCCATCAAGCCCTTCTGGAACTGCGGGATTGCTCCCTGACAGATACGCTCATAGCCGTTAGATCCAACGATACATGGAATCTCCACCATTGCTGTCCGGTCAAAATTCTCAACAGCACCTTCATTTGGAACGATCAGAAGGAATCTCTCCTTCGTATTCTCTGCAATAGCGCAGGCAAGGTCAACAATGTATGTAGCGTGTGCGTCTGCCTCAAAACCGCAGTCTTTTGCAGTTCCCTTTTCAATGATGCTGCGGCATGCTCCGAACACCGTCTTTTCCCGTCCTTCCATTACCTCGTTTGCACGGGTATGTTCTGGGTTAGAGTGCTCAACTACATAATCCGGATACAGATAGTACTTCAGATAAGTATTCGGAATTGTTGTAGGATCCACAGCGTAAACATCTTTTGCTTTTGCAAAGGTCTCTTTCCAGCTGTTATCAATATGCTGATTTGTCTCTGAAATACCGTCTGCAAAGCCATTAGCGGCCATATGCTTCTTAATCTCAGGCATCAGGTCATTACCTGCATTGTCATAGATTTTATGCCACCATCCAAAATGATTCAGTCCATAGTAGCCTACCTGCATCTCTTTTCTGGATTTCAATCCAGCCATGCTTGCCATCTTCTCCTCCAGATCGATCGGCATATCGCAGATATTTAAGATCTTGGAATTTGGACGCAGACGGCGAGTTGCCTCTGCAACAATTGCAGCAGGATTAGAATAATTCAGCATCCATGCATTCGGAGAATATTTTTCCATGTAATCTAAAATCTCCAAAACACCTCCGATAGAACGCATTCCGTATGCGATTCCGCCGGGTCCGCATGTTTCCTGTCCCACAACGCCATACTTCAGCGGAATCTTTTCATCCAGCTCACGCATCGCATATTTGCCGACACGGATATGTGCAAGGACAAAATCAATACCGGTAAATGCTGTCTCAGGATCCGTAGTATATCCGAATTCAATATCCGGAGCATTTTCCTTTAAATAAATCTCACAAGCCTTTGCAACGATCTCCTGACGCTCTGCATCATTGTCGTAAAACATAATCTTGTGGATTGGGAAACGATCGCGTTCCGCCAACAGCATAAGAGCAATTCCAGGTGTAAAAGTACTGCCGCCTCCGGCAACTGTAACAGCAAATGATTTTTTAGACATAATAAATTCCTCCTTAAATTTCAATCTGTTTTTGTTACTTACGATAGGTAATAACTGTGGTTTCTCCCGCTTTAACATTTTTATCCGGAAGAAGCTGAACATCGGCGCACTCATCGCCGTTCGTCATCAGTATCGGCGTATGCATCTGATAGCCCTTCTCCTGCATCAGCTTCATATCAACCTCGCAGAGCAGCTGACCGGCCTTAATATTATCACCAGCCTTAACCTTTGTAGTAAATCCTTCTCCATTTAACTCAACCGTATTAATACCGATATGAACAAGAAGCTCAAGTCCGTCAGCTGTGGTGATTCCATATGCATGCAGTGTATCTGCAACAAGCGAAATCACACCGTCAGCCGGAGAGTAAACCTTGCCGTCAGTCAGGATAACTGCCACGCCGTCTCCCAATGCCTTTCCGGCAAACACTTCGTCCGGCACATCACTTACCGGCATAGCTTCACCATTAGCAACAGCTTTCAGCTCATGCTTTGGAAGACTCTCATCTACGGCCGCTTTCTCAGCCTGTCCCTCAGCATCCCGCTTTTCTTCTGTATCTCCCATATCCAGAACATACGCAGATGGGTTTGCCAGAATATTTTCAAACTTCTCACGGACAGACGGTACGCTCATACCAACAATAACCTGCATTGCCTTACCGTTTTTAGAAATACCGTGTGCGCCGATGCCTTTAAAGTATGCATCATCCTTTACCACGGATGCCTCCTTAACATTTACACGCAGACGAGTTGCACAGTTTGTAACATCTACAATATTATCAGCTCCGCCCAGACCGTCCAGGATTAATGCTGCCAGCAGGGTCTTCTTATCCATTTCTCCGCCTCCGGCCTGTTTTGCACGGAACTCTGCCTTGGAATAAAACTTGGTTTCTTCGGTATCCTCGCGTCCCGGCGTCTTAAAGTCAAACTTAAGAATAAGGAACCGGAATACAAAGAACCAGATTGCCATATATACAAGACCGATGACCAGCATCAGCAGATACTCTCTCCAGTGAGCCTTCATCAATGGTATAAAGTTATAAGAGCTCATCTCAATCACACCGCCGGAGAACACACCGACAATACCGAACATATTCATTGTAGTAGATATACATGCCGCAAGTATTGAATGAACCACAAACAGCGCAGGCGCCATAAACAGGAATGTAAACTCAATCGGCTCCGTAACGCCACAGACAATTGCTGTTAACACGATTGGAACCAATAAGCCCTTTAACTGATTTCTCTTTTCCGGTTTTGCAGTTGAATAGAACGCAAATGCAATACCAGGACATCCAAAAATCTTAGAGAAACCAGTTGCGGTAAACGCCGCCTCCGGACACAACGACTTCAGCGATGCTGAAGAAGCAGCCAGTGTTGGAAGCTGTGTAGCCCAGTAAGAATAGATTCCGCCCGGGCAGACAAGGTTGTCATAGAAGAACGGACTGTACAGCAGATGATGCAGGCCGAATGGTATCAGCAGACGCTCTAACAAAACAAATACCCATACGCCGAGCAGACCGCTTGTCATAACAAAGTTCTGGAAAATCTGCATTCCATGCTGGATGTTTGGCCAAATAAGAACGGATAACAATGCAACCGGAAGCATTACAAAGAATCCGATCATAAAAATAAATGTTGATCCGTTAAAGGAACCCAGCCAATCCGGAAGCTCTGTATCAAAATACTTATTATGTAAGTAGATAACAAGTCCGGAAACTATGAGTGCTCCGAACATTCCCATATCCAGAGTCTTAATATTTGCAATCATTGTCAGACCGCTGGAACCACCGGTCTCAGCAGCAAAATCAACTCCGAATACGCTTCCCCACTGTTCCAAAATCGTGCTTACAAAATAGTGAAAAGTCAAATACAGAACCAATGCTTCCATACAGCAGCGTGCGGCTTGTTTCTTTGCCAGACCGATCGGCAGGCCGATAACAAACAGCAGCGGCAGCTGATTAAATACACACCATGCGCCCTGAAGAACCACATTCCATACCAGATACCACATGCTCGTCGGAGCTGCCAACGACCCCAGAACTGCTTCTGTCGTGCATAGTGTGCCGATTCCAACCATAACACCTGCAAACGAGAATAAAAGTACTGGTGTAAACATTGCGCCGCCGAACTTTTGAATTTTTTGCATCATTGTTACAACACTTCCCTTCCGTTTTAGTTTATAACTTTTACCGAATATCATCCTCCCGGGATTAAGTGCATGAATGATTATTTCTGGTAAACTTATCTTAACATGAGAAAAAAAGGAAAAACAATAAGGCAGATGCATTCTGGTAACAGAGCGATATGCTAATTATTCATCACAAAATTTGTGAATTGTCACAAAAAAAAGAACCCATCTGTACAGCGCAGATGAATTCTTTATGGAGAGAACTTAAAAAAGTAACTCATATGTAATCATTCAGCCAGATTATCTTTCTTTTTCCCAAAAAGGAACGGCTCAGAAAAGCTGTGGTTGAAAAACTCAATCAGCGGTCCCATAAAAAAAGCGGTAATCAGCGTTCCGATGCCGGGGAGCAGGCCTGTCAGGGTTCCTATGATAACACAAAGCAGGTCGCAGCCAATACGGACAAATTTGAATGGAAGCTTCCTTTTCTCAGCAATTACTATGGGAATCGCATCATACACAGACACCCCCAGATTAGAAGTCATATACAATGAAGATGCAAAACACATAACCAAGACACCTGCTGCCAGAAATACAATCCGCAGGGGCAGAGCCGGGGAAGGAGAAAAATAAGAGATTGCCGTACAAGTAAAATCTACGATATAACCTGTCAGAAACATATTAACCAAAGTAGCCGCACCCATGCATTTTCTGGCTATAAACAAATCCAGAACCAGCATAATGCCGCTCAGTATCATATAGTAAAATCCATAAGATGCCTTCTCTGCAAAAAAATGTCCCCATATTCCCTGTGCAAAGCATTGAAACGGATCCACGCCAAAGCACGAGCATTTAAAAAAACCAATGGCGGCCGCACACAAAATCACGCCGGCTGTAGTCATAGCAGTTCTCTTTTTTAAATCTCCTGAAAATTCCATATTTCTTTTCCTCCTCAGATAATTTTAGCAAAAAATGAAAATTACAATCCATGACAGGGATTCGCGGCATATTATAGCACATACCCCCAAAAAATATCAAACTATTTTACACAAAAATACTGGAGGAAAAGATAATCGTCTCCGGCTCCCTTCCCTCCAGCGCTTTTCATATCACTGTCCCATTAACACAACTATACATGTAGCGGCAATTTATTTAAACATACCAAATATTCCTTTTTTCTTAGGTTTTGCAGACTTCTTGATCTCCGGCTGTTCATCATACCTGCTTCTTTGAGAACGGCAGCTTAAGACAGCCTTTTGCAATTGACAAACCGTCTCTTTCGTGGCACACCAGCTGAACGGGACGTCAATATCCTGAAATTTGTAACGAAGTCTTTCAAACTCCCGGTCGCTGATAATCTGAGCGCTGCTAAGCTCCCTTCCATCAAAAATATCATCAAAGGCATCTCGGATTTTAATAAACTTTCCAGAATTCTCCGAATATAATTTTCTAATCTGTTCCATAAATTCTTTTTGTTCCATTTCTGCTCCTCTCTTAACTAAACAGACAGCAGTACATTCTCTGTCTTTCTCCTGGGGACCGCACATCATTTCCTGAATCTTGTTTCACTGTATTTCACTAATCTTCTTATTATTCATTGTATACAACTTTTGCAGAGTACGCAATCAATATTTAAACAAACTGCCGGATACATAATCTGCCGCCTTTTCAACATTTCAGCACAAAAAAGTACCGGAAACGCCCTATTTACAGGTTTCCGGTACTTTTTATCCACTGCGGAAGATGGGACTTATTTTGAATATCATCTTATAAAAAAAGTGCTGTAAAATGCGGTTTTCTATCACTTGACAGACTATAAAACATAAAAATTTGCCACCTTTTTGCCACCCGGTTTTTTAGTTAAAACGATTTCTCAGCTTTCAGGAGTTCCAGTCCTGCCCTCCATGCTGCCGGCCCCGCCTCATGCGGATCATCGGTAATGCCAATGGACAATTCAAACTGCCTGGTCTTGTCCTGTGTATCCGGTCCGAAGGAACCGTCTACTGCAACCCCATATCCTGCAATGCAGAGAATCCTCTGCCAGATTTCAACCGCTGTCCCGGTCATTCCCAGTTTTAAAATCGGCATGCCTGCTGTCACAGTTACCCTTCCTCCTTCATTATAATTTTGTACGAACCCGGCGTTTGTTTCTCCCGCGGCATCCTCTCCGGCATACCGCAGTACGCAGTCCCATGGATAATTCCGGTAGGCTCTGATCAGGAACTCCTTTCCGGTCTGGTCTCCCGGAGTCCCGCCTGTCACAGTTCCCTTCTCATTGATGGAAGCCTCCACCTCCATACCGTTACCGCAGTACATGGCGGTATGCTTCTGCTTGTTCAGCAGGACATCTCCCCGGCGCAGGCCGGATCCGGTTGATAAGTTTACACCAGCCGTTACATCCTTGAATCCGCAGGCTATGAATATATTATACATATTCCCGGTGTACGAAGCGCCTCCGGTCTTAACCGGAACGCCTGCCTGTTCCCAGGCTGTGATCACCGCGGAACTGCAGTCATAATCCCCTTTTTCGCCCCATCTATATCTCTGGTCATAGCCATGGCGGTTATCATTGGCTTTGGCCTCCATCCAGCCAATTGCTGACTCTATTACTGACATGCTTTACTCCTTTCCTGTGCGACGTCGCACATAAAAAGAGGACGGTATCACCCGCCCTCTGAATCCTATCTATTATCCGGTAAGCTTCCGTCTTTATCCAGCAGATTCCGCATCATCTCATACAGCCCCGTACTGGCCAGACCGGAAATCATTCCGCCTAACACTACCTCGGCATTGATCCCCGCCTGCATGTTGATCAGGATATTGACCAGACAGCCCCCGCACAGCGCCGCCAGCGGAATGTACTTATTGGGGAACCAGCTGAATGCCGTTTTCAGGGCAAAGCCTGCACACAAGCAGATCCCCAGCGTTATCAGGTTCACGTATTCAAATAAGTATTTTAGATCCATGTTATTCTACCTTCCTTTCCAAATCGTCAAGCCTGTGGTTAGCAACTTTCGCCTTCTCTTCTAATAAGTATGTGCGCTCCACCACAGAATTGTGCTTTTCTACCTTTTTCTCCAGCTGTTCTATCCGGTACTTAGTAAGCTGGGTGCCCCCAAAGCTCCCGGCCAAAGTACCGATCAGGGACAGGACAGCTACTAATACTGTATCAGGCATATCCCATTACTCCTTTCATTTCTCCTGTTACTCTGCCAGCTCCGGCACATCCAGATCGATCAGGACGTCCTTTACCTGCTCCCTGATCTTCTCCGGAACGTCTGCAATAGACTTCTTACCCTTCACGATAAGCGCTGCATAAATAACTGCCATGGTTTCCGCCTCCTTCCTGAATATTTTTTGTAATATGAAAAACAGCAGCCCCTTAATCACCTTTCTTTTCCTCCTGACTAAGCAGCTGCTGGACTTCATTCCTCAAATTTTCTGGAACATCTTCTATTGTCTTTCCGCCTTTGCGGAGCAGATCCGCATATACTCTAGCTATGTAACTCATAACTTATACCATCCTTTCTTCATACAATTCACACATGGCCATCTGTAGGTCTGTTACCTGTGATGCTATGTTCTCTGCCTGGTTTCCCAAATCAGAAATATCCATTTCCATGAGCTTCAATCTTTCAGCCGGGGATGCTTCCTTCTGAAGCATTTCTACTTCCCATATACCGCCCGCTTCCTCCTTAATGTACGAAAGCTGATCATAATTCTCATAGGAAAGCTTCGGCACGTCATTTTCATATACCGTCATTTTCCGTGTTGCAAATGAATCCATAAACAGCGCCTTTAACTGCTCAGACGTTGTAAGAATGATTCTCGCATGCAGAATGCCTTCCCCTGCTGAAACAGACTGGACCGGGATACTCCTCCCGTCATTGAATAACAGTTTCTTCATTTAAAATATTCCTCCTATTCTTTCCCGGCATATCTTACCGGATATTTATATGCATAACGCTTTGCGCCCGCATTCACCTCATGCAGTTCAAATTCTATGATTACAGTATTTCCTGCGTCCACAGGATCCGGCGTAATCTCAATATTATCAATAACAACTTTTCCCATAGGCTCCTGCCTTTCTAGTCTACAGCTTCGACAGTTATTACAAATTCACCCCCTGCATCTACTGGATTAGGTGCAATGCTGATATTCACAATTACCGGAGCATCAGGATCATAGACAACCGTCCGCGAAACAGTAGAAAAGTTTCCTGCCTGATCTGCTGCTTTGATTACAGCCGTGTTGGTTCCCTTCCTCCACGTTACCGCCTTTGTGAACGTTCCATCTGCATTTACTGCAACGCTTCCCTGGTCAGCTCCATTCAGAGTAATATTAACGGTTACCAGCCCGGACGCAGCATCGTTCGTGGTGCCGGAAATACTGCCCCCGCTCTTATTGGTCAGCATCTGCTCCGATGGTACCGGCACATTTAATTCAGGCGGAACAGTATCAATTGTAAAAGCTGTTTCTTTCTGTACTGCCCCATTTCCATCATTATCCTCTGCATTGATTTTGATGGTGTGTGCCCCGTCTGCTAATTCCGCTGTATAAATACACCTATATCCGTTACTTATTACAGTTTTTGTTATTCCAGTCGAAACCGCCTCCGAACTGTCTATCTTCATGGAAATGGATTCTGGATTTACCCCCGAATCATCATCTGTCACATCAAACTGAATCTGAACAGAATTTGATGCAGCATAGGCTCCTTCACTTGGTTTCGTCATTGTAATAACAGGCGGATTCTTTTCCAGAACCCGTAACAGCATTAAAGCCCCATAGGCAGGGTCATTTTTATCAACCACGGTTACATTTCCTGCCTCGTCTGTTATTTTCAGTACCATGGCATACCTATTTCCATTCTTCGGGAAACTGCTTTTTCCCGGCGCAGATATTGCTTTTCTATATTTCTTTGCAGATACATCAAATGGAATATCATATGCCGTCCCATTCAATAATAATGTTGAACTTCTAATCGCCATACCCCCTCCTCTCTGTGCGGCGCCGCACAACAAAAGCACCCGGCAGCGGCCGGGTGAATATAATCTGAATGCAGATACTACTGCTTCATCCATGTAGCTGTTATATTTCCGTTTCTGTCCTGCCGCATCACATACACGGAACACATTAACGAGAATGCCACCTTCAGATAATCATTGGCTGAACCAACATTTCCTACAGTCAGCATGACTCCGGCATAATCATCCGGTGCGCCTGCGCTGTATCCGGAATACCTATACAGCCCGGTAGCCCAGCATCCCATTACTAAGTTCTGGCCGGATGGTATGTTGTGCCATTTTAAGGAAGAGCCGGCCGCACCGCCTCCAGCATTTAATATACCTATATTACCAATTAACTCCGTAACCTCATTCTGCAGCTGCTCATTAGTCTTCCTAACCGTAAACAGCTGTTCCACTGCCGTAATGCTGAGCCCTTCAATCTTTACACGATAAAGGGGAAACTCCCTGAGGGACGCCCCTTCATACAGGTTTCCCTTCGTAACCACCGGATCTGATGCCGTAATTCCGGCCGTTCCCTTCTTTACTTCAAGAGAAAACGTATCCACTCCGCCCGGCCCCGTGCTTGTAAATTTCGCCACAATAAAATCATTCCGGTTCATCCCGGACATTCCGTTCTCAATGACCAGCTCCTCATAATCCCCGTATATGTTTCTGGCCACATGGCCTCCGACACAGATTACCCCGTCTCCGACACGTACCTTGTTGTTGCTCAGCACCGCCGCTTTCATCCTGCTCCCGATATCAAACACGCAGTCCCCGCCAAATACAGCCTGATAGATCGCCGCATCATCCTCTGCCAGGATATGCGGTTCCTCGGCGGCGGGCGTGTTTATCGTAATGCCTTTCAGTCCCATGCTTAGTCATCTCCTTTTATTTCATAATTTATTTCCGTCCGTTTCTTGGACATTTTCAGTATCTTCCGTGTGATCGGCTTGTTTAATACAGTTCCGGTAACCCTTTCCCGCCCGCCTACGATATCGCCGAGCTCAAGATCCATGTCACTCACGGAAAGATTGATTTTTTTATAGTTCTGCAGGGCTTTCAGCTGCTTTGTCCCGTAATCAAGAAGGCTTTCCGCATCTGCGGAGGTAAATTCATACACCGCCGCCCGCTCCTGCAGGCCAAAATAATGCTGGATTCTCCCTATGCTCCCGTCCTCCTGCACATACAGATGCAGGACAATCCTTTCATCATTCCGTCCGGTACTGGCACAGACCAGATGGTTGATCCCCTTTCTGGAATCCCGGATATCAAAATGCACCCGGCTGTCCTGACTGTATTCGATTTCCCCTGACCAGTCCACGGCCGGCACGGCCCGCAGATGCACAGCGCCGGGGTCTAACCCCTTCCCCTGAACGTATGCGATCTGCAGGCGGTGCCCGAAATGCTCCAGCAGTTTCATGACTGCATCATACAAAAGCACATACCTGTCAACTGTCCAGCCCTGCACAATGATGCCGGTGTCGGCATCATCGACCACAAACAGGTCAGAAAAACGTGTGCCGACCAGCCCGCGTATCACGGAATTCAATTCACCGTTCAAGACCAGGTTCCCGCTTCCGTTTGGGGGTTCCACAACCTTACGGCGGAGCATCCCCCTCCATGTATCTCCACGGAATACGATTTCATTCGTTTTTGTAACCACCTCCAGATCTTCCATGATCCCGCCGTACTCTGTATCCGGCACAAACAGGATATGGTTATACCAGAACTTCTCCTTCTGCCACACATTCATATCTATCCTGATTTCAAAATCATAGGTTCCGCCGATGTCCAGATCCAGATCGATATTCTCCTTCACAAAGCCGATCTCCTCCCTCATGGCATTGGCCGCGATCAGCTGAAGCGGAAATATCTGCTTTTCCCGCACTTCAAGGATCAGCGCCCCGCCGTCCGTTTCAGGAGAAGCCGTTGTCTGGTTTCCGGCTTCATCCTCAGCGGTTACCGTTACCGGATAATAGCTTGCCTTTTCATTTGACTTATACTTTCTTTCCGGCGCCTGGAGGCTTTCCGAATAAATATCCCCTTTCTGGTTTTCCAGTGTTTTTAATTCCCCGCTGACAGAAGCCCTTACCTCCCGTACGGCCATTTAGGCTCCCCCCTTTCCTCATAAAATATCAGGTCAAAGTTAAATCTTCCCGACCAGTTTAGGGACTTCATTCCATGCGTAATCTTACGGAACACATCCCCTTCCTTATCCCGGCTGTGGAAACAATTCTCTTTCTTTCCGGTAACCATTGTCTTTGTGACCGTCCCCGCACGGCTGTCTATCTCCAGATATTCCCCCTGTGCCAGGATGATATAGACCAGATAAGGGGCGCCGTCAATTACCACCATCGGGTTCACGCAGGGGCCGTATATCCGCATAAGGAAATTAACGTCATAAAAATGCCTGTTCTCCACATAGGTGCTTGTCAGGCCGTTCGCATACCGGTATGCATAGCGGTACCTGTACCGTTTATTATTCGTTGAAACCGCATTGGACATATGGAAAGCATATGCCTTTTCCGTAATCCAATAAGGATAGTCTGTTACGATGGATATCTCAACATCCATCTGCGGGATCCCGTATTCCCATTCCGTTTTATCCGATGCCGTGATATAACAGGACATATACTGTTCCCCTATATACAGCCTCCCGGGAGTCATATTCAGCACGTCCAGCTCAACTGTTTCAAAAAATTCATTCACTGCCCTGCCGTACTCTTCCGGCGTGTCCGCCTGAATTGTAAGAACCGCATTTTTCTTGGCAGCAGCCTTCTCGAATGCGGTAATATAACCGCTCTCCGTATACGGCTCCCAGGAATAATCAAACAAGTCCGCCGTCTGCATACGGTAAGGTTCTTCCACAAGGTTTAACACATTTCCTGTATGGCTCTTATAATAGATTTTAAAATACATGCTCCACCTCCCTTACCAGCCGGGCAAATTCCCTCTCAAACACTTTAACCGAAACATCCCCCAGGCGTTCTATAACCCTGTCTGCAAACAGCAGGGCGAGCCGGTCGTAATCAATCTCCGGCGCTGAATCACTGGATATCCTGTTCTGCGCTGAAGCATACCGTTTTGCAATCCGGTCAATATTCACGTCAAACGCATTCTGTACCGACCTTGCGGTGGCGCGCGGATTCATGATCATTACGTCTGTCAGCCCTCCGACGGCTTCCAAAATCCCATCCGCATTTCTCCGGATTCCCTTTTCCAATCCCTGATCATAACGGATTCCTACATCCTCCATCACTCTGGACGGGGAACGGATTTCCAGATTCGCCTTTGCTGTCTCTGCCGCCTGCTTTGCAACCGCTGCCGCTGCCGCCGCAACGCCTGCCGCCCCGGAACTGATTCCGGATGCAAGGCCGGATGAAAACTGGGTTCCTGCATTATACCCGTCCGTATAGAGGTTCCCGACTCCGTTTCTTGCAGAGGATGCCAGCGTACCGGCTGCCGAAAATACCAGCCCGCTCTGTGACTCCATGCCCTTCCCAAGGGACTGGCCGGACTGCTTGCCGTTTGTAAGCATCTGGTTCGGCAGGTCTGCGGAAACTACAGCCTTTTGTGCTGACTGCGGAAGCATGGCCGCCGCTTTTCCCGTTGTGGCTGACTGTCCCTGCATTGTTCCGGCAAATATAGTACAAGCCTGCTGTGAAATACTCTTGAATGCAGTCCCAAGCCCCGCAGATGAGAGCCTCCCTTTTGCCGATTCCGCGAGGGATGCGGCACCGTTTGAAACCGGGGCTGTCTGGGATGCCAGGGACGTTCCCATTGCGTCTCCGGTTCCGTCTGTCGCGGCTGTTCCTGCCTCCGGAATGCCTGCACTCTGGAAGGTCAGCTTTGCACTTTCCGTAACAGCTGAAGCACCGCTCTGTACCGCAGGCGCCCCGGCTGCAAGCTCTTCATTCATGCTGTCCGTTGCTTCCGCCGCCTCTGTGGCTGCGGTCTCCGGAATCCCGCTTGCGCCGATCTGCTGTCTCAGCTGTTCCAGCCCCGCCGCAACCTGCTCCTGCGTCATGCCCTGGCCGATCATATGCTGCTGTGCGGCAAGAAGATAAGTCTGCTGTGCATCGGAAACCATCTGCTGTTCAATCTGGGTTCCGCCCTCGCCGACTGCCGCGCGCATGTTCTCATACTCCGTACGGTAGGTCTCAACCTGTTTTTTAAGTTCTTCCTCCGTCGCAGTAGCGGCCGTTTTCATGTTATGGCTCATCAAGAGAAGGGCAGAAGACGCGCTCTCGCTTCCGCTGACAACCGCTCCGCTTGCGGCTTCGTAGTTCGTTATCGTATTGTTATACTCATCTGCAGCTGTTTTTGCATCGTCATAAGCCTTTTCTGCATTCTTTACAGCTTCATTTGCTTTTGTTATTTCTGAAAGCGCCTTAGGGCTTGTGCTGTTTCCATATTTTTCTACAACATCCTCCAGCGCTTTCTGAGCATCCTGCAGGTCTGTATAAGTGGATGCCAGTTCTTTATTGGCTTCTGCTTGGTTCTTTACCGCTTCCGTATAAGAATCCTGATAAGCATCCAGAAGCGCCTGCTGGCGTTTCTTCTCAATCGTATCGGAAATAGACTCCTGAAGCTCGCCGTACTTATCAATGACCCCGTCCGTCATGGTGATTTCCGTACCAAGTGCTTCGCTCAATGCAGACGTGATGAAGGCCGCCCTTTCCTCATATCCGGCTTTCACCTTTCCGTTTGCATCCACGTTCTGCTGAAGCTCATTCCATAATTCCTGATAATGGCCGAACTCCTGATTAATGGAAGCAATGGATTCCTGCCTTGCCTGCTGTGTCTCCCTGATCTGGTCAGCATTCTCGGCCAGCGCATTTGTTTCCTCCTCAACTGCTGCGGAAGAATCCCGGGATGTAAGCGCATACATTCCGACTCCGGCAACTAATGTGGCAATTGCCGTGACTGCGAGTCCCACGGGTCCTCCAAATGCTGCCATCGCCGCATTCAACCCTTTCTGCGCCAGTTCTGCCGCCGTAGTCGCGCCTGTCTGCAGGGCAGTTGCGGTTGTATGGATTTTTGTAACTGCTGTCTGTGCGGCCGTCACCACAGCACCAAGCTTCCCCTCTTTATTCACAAGAGCCTGTACTACCGCATAGGTTTTTACTGCCGTAAACGCTGCCGTAGCCGCCGGTGCCAGTATCCTGAAATTATCAGCAAGAAAATCCACCGTCTTTACTGCCGGTTTCAAAGTATTTGAGATAATTGATGCTGTGTTCTTAAATATATTTACCACACCGGAGGCTGCTTCCTTAAGCCCTCCCGACTTCATGGATTTTGCAAGCTCTGCTACAGCTTCCTTTGCAGGTCCCGACATGCTGGAAGGGAGAAGGTCTGCCACGCCCTTTGCAAATGCTTCTGCCACATCAATACCGGCTGTGATGATCTCGCCCCGCCTGCTTGACAAGGAATCGACAAAGGCCTTTAACAGCGAAGAAGCCGCCTGCACCATCTCAGGAGCGCTTTCCGCTATCCTTACCGACAGATCGGCAATGATATCCCCGGCCTCTGTCACGGCGGCATCCAGACCGCCGTCTGCAAACACTTCTGACAGCCTCTCAATGCTGTCCGTTCCTGCCTGCACAGCATTCCTCAGCTCTCCGTCTATGGAATCCTTAAACTGGATCCCCAGCGCTTCCGCACCGTTCTTAAGCATGGCTAATTTGGATTCCAGCGTTTCATATCTTTGGGATGCCTCATTTGCAAGGGCTGTATTTTCGTCCCATGCCTCTGACCCAATCTGCAGGGCTCTGCTGAACACGTCCGACGCGCCGGCAGCACGGAGCAGGGCATCCCTCTGCCGGATCTCCGTGATTCCCATATCGTCCAGAACCCCGATCGCACTCTTCCCCCGCTCCTCGCAGGTAGAAAGACCTTTTACGAAGGATATGATTGCTCCGGCGGCGTCTTCCTGAAATGCAGCCCTAAATTCATCTGCGCTCATTCCTGCCACAGACGCAAAATCCCTCAGGCTCTCGCCGCCGTTCTCTGCGGCAAGCTGCATCTTGCTCATAATGGTTGAGAATGCTGAACCGCCCGCCTCTGCCTCAATGCCGACAGAACTTAAGGCCGCTGAAAAGGACATGATCTGGGCTTCGGTCATGCCGACCTGGTTTCCGGCTCCGGCAAGGCGCATTCCCATTGCCGTTATCTCACTCTCCGTAGTGGCCATGTTATTTCCAAGCGCCACGATCACAGAGCCGAGGCGGTCAAAATCTGACTGGCTCATGCCGGTGATATTTGCAAACCGGGCGAGGGAATCCGCCGCCTCAGTCGCTGCCATGTTAGTAGCATCCCCCAGCTGTGCCATTGTCCTAGTAAAGCCCTCGATGCTCTGTGTCTCAATACCCAGCTGTCCGGCCGCCTCTGCGATCCCAGCCAGCTCGGATGCCGACTGAGGCATCACCTTAGACATTTCAATCAGGGATTCCCTCAGCCCTTCAATCACCTCTGCCGGGGCATCCACTGTCTTCTTTACGCCTGCAAATGCGGACTCGAAGTCTATTCCTGTTTTGACCGCAAATCCTCCGGCGGCCGTCATGGCCGCGGACACGGTGCCTATAGCCGCTACAGCCGCCTTAGCCCCGGTTCCTGCCGCCTTCCCGATTGCAGAAAAAGAAGAAGCGGTCTTTCCTGCCGCTTCTTTCCCCTTTGCATTCACCTGATTGATCAGCTTATTTAAATCCCGTAATGCACCGGCATTATCAATCGAGGTTTCTATTGTAATTTTTCCATCTGCCATCTAACTGCCTGCACCTGCCTTTCTTCACTTTTTCATCGGGTCTCTCCCTTCCAGCAGGGCTTTGACAAAATCATTCTCTGCCTGGCTCCTTTTTTCTGAAATCTTATAATAGTTCTGCAATACAGAATACAGTTTCTTCTGCTCCCGGCTGAGGCTCTTATTTTTCAAGTCGATTGTCCGGTACTCCATGACTTTTGAGAACCGGCAGTCCTTGCTCACATCCGCTAACAGTGCATTGAATTTCCACCAGTGCAGATACTCCATATCATACAGATCCATCCTGTAGCTCTGAATAAAGGAAGAATATATCAGCGCCCCGTCCACCGCAAAATCAAAGGGCTTGTTCCTGTTTAAACCGAGTGAGGCATTGGAAAGCTTCTTCCTGTCCTGTTCACCGCAGGCTATGAACCAGTTCAGCTGTTCCACTGCCTGCGGAAAGTTCTGCACGGTAAGGATTTCATCGTTGCGGCAGTACATCTCATCCACTGCACGGATGATCTCAATGGCCTCCGTCTCCCGGCTCATCCGGGATTCATACCGCAGGACGCTCCGGAAGTCTGTCTGTATCGGATATTCCTTTCCATTGAACCCCAGCGTTACAGGGAGCCTTTCAGTCAGCAGCATATTTCTCCGTAAATGAAGCAAGCACAGCATTTCTCTTCTGCTGTTCCTCATGCTGCCTGTTATACTCCTCCATAAGCGATATATAAGCTTCGCTGCATGTTTTCACGGAATCATTTTTTCCACATACCTTTTCACCGGTGCCTTCGCCGAAAATATCATCAAATACTTTCTTGATTGTACCGCAGATTTCCCTGTACATCCTTATAGTTTCTTCCTGGTTTCCTCCAGCCGGCTTGATCGCGGCATTTGCCTTTGAACACTCATCAACAGCTGTCAGGTACTTATCCAGTGTATCCGCATCCGTCGCATCAAATATCAGTTCTACTCCATTAATTTTCACCGCTTAATCCTCCTAATAAAATACTGCCGGGCGTTAAATCCCGGCAGCCTCATTCTGCTCTTCATTTTCAGTTACGCTTCCTCCTCCGGGCTCCTGCCCTTCATCCGCCGGAACGTCAAATGCACCCTCCGCGGCTTTATCTTCAGTAAAGACCTGTTTCTCTACATCAAAATAGCCGTAGCTCCAGTCCGTCCTTCCCAGAAGGCTTCCAGAGCCGGTCATAGTCCCGTCGCTGTCAGCATTGCCGTCAGGAGATACCGCGCACTTCCTCTTTCTGGACGGATAGCCTTTGTCCGCATCCTTCTTAAGGTTCATGGATACGATCACCAGGTCTGTCACCGCATCAGAACCAACCTTTTCTTTCTTCGCCACGCTGTCAATGAACTTGATCGCCAGCTGTGACGGTATCTGGTCATATTCATACTCCACCGAATACGCATAGCCTGTGACCGTCTGCGAGCTGGACACCTGATTAATATACCGCTTATCGCTGGTCTGCGCATCAAAGCTTTCATCCGCCTTTGTTGCGCCCGTTCCAAACAGCGCCCAGACAGGCTTATCATCCTTCGGCCTGATATTGATGTACAGGGCTTCCTGATGCCTCTGCACTACTTCGTCATTTCCCGCCGTTGTCTCGGCAAAAAACTGCAAATTCATATCCATCTTTCTTTTACCTCCTTGGTTTAAAATATCTGAGCTCGCACTGTATCTGATACTGTGCAAGCGTCCCTGTCGTGTCATTCACATACCCGCCTGTATTTGCAATGAACTTCTGTGCCCGCTTTCCGCCGTCCAATGCCGGGAGCTTCCCATTGTCATTGCACTCCTCCAGCCAGTCGGCAAACTTCTCATAAAATTCCGACGTATCCGCATTTTCCTGCACATCATACAGGTTTCTGGAGCACAGGTAGAAGGTCAGCTTCCTGACCGAATCACCGTTCATATACTGTTTTACAACAGGCTCACTCGGTACGCTCTCAATGGAATACGACGCCGGATTTTCATCCAGCTTGTCTAAGTTTACTACCGGGAAGAGCTCGTCAAACTCCTCTAAAAGCGGACAGTTATTCTGGACAAATGTCCTTACTGCTTCTATAACACTCATGCGCATCTCCTATTTTACATTCAGCCCGCAGTATTTTGCGGTAGACTGGATAATATCCTTTTTATGGTCCCGCCAGCATTTCTCCGCCCACAGCCGTTTCGCCTTATGTTCATAATACTGGCGTCTCGCATAGGGCGTATTCCAAGATACGTTATCCGGCTCTACCCACAGGCTGTCCCTGAGGGCGCCGTTCTTAAATGGAATATATCTCCTGCAGAGCCTCCCGAACTCCTGAGAAAAGAACAGCTGTCCCGTGCCGTTTTTATTCAGTCCCCTCTGCAGCAGGATTTTATCAGCCGGGTTCATTGTTATCCTAAATTCTCCCATTGACATCTCCCCCAATCCGTATATGCGGCAGTCCGCCCCTCCGGTTATCGGACCAGCTGTTTACCTTTCCATACGGCCTGTGAAGCTTTGCAAGGTCTGTTATGCCTGCTATGTCCCCATGCTTCCCGACAACAAACAGATCCTCATTTTCCACAGACCACCCGGACTCCGGGTCTTTGATAAATTCATCCGGCGGAAGATACCCTTCCAGGCTTTCCTCTGGAATGCGTATCTTATAAACATCCGCACTCTTTACTTCTGCACCGCCTGTTATAACCTTCTGATCCGTGTAAAAGCTGACGGCAGGAATATAATGTGCCTGATATACAAAGCACTTCTTCTCCCTATCAGCCACACGGTTATAGATTGTGATATCCGCATTTGTGATCATATGCATAGCCTGCCCTTCGATTCATAATCCCTGTTGTAAGCAGCCATTTCCGGGCAATTCCGTAAGCCTGCCTTTGGAACAGGGACTCCAGAGACTCCCCGTCTGTCTGTTCTGTCACGTAAGTAACCGAATACCCGTCATTGTTCTCTGACTTGATGTTCCTTTCCTGCCTGATGCAGATGCGGTAATACAGGTCTGCCGCTTCACACACAGCATACTTTAATTCATCTCCCTCAAAGCTGTCAGCCTTTCCAAGGGTAACGGCATGCAGGTACCGGGACGCGCTCACAAGAGCGCGTTCCAGAAGATTCTCCGGGACTGCCCCGGCATAGGTGCTGCAGTAAAATTCTTTATCTGCATATACCTTCATCAATCCGTCCCTTCCTTCTACGCAGCGGACGAGCCTGATTTCAGGACTGCAAACGGACACCTCTTTGCCTTATCCTTCTGCAGTGAATTGATCGGATTCGGAAGCTCCCATCCCATGCGCATTACCGCACGAAGGGCAACCATATCCTGCTGCATCAGATTGTACGCAATAGATCCGTCTGTGTTCTGGATCACGCCCTCAGTAAACAGCGTAAACGTGATATCCTGCCGGACCGCATACACAAGCTGGCTGAAATCCCCGGAAATCATAAGCGCCTTGGACTGATCAAAGGAACCATTATTCGGGAAATAAATCCCGGAACCGTCCAGCGTGTAAGACGTACCGCTCTGCATATCCGACTTAAATAACGGCTGGCCCGTGGTATCCTTCAGTCCTCTCAGCTTTGCCCTCACAGAAATGTCCGCCATGTGGCCGTTTACAAAATACCCGGATTCCTCCACCTTCGCAATGACTCCTCCTTCGCCCATAATGCTGTCATACAGGTCATTTCCAAGCGTCACGACCTTCCCGGCTTTTGTCGCAGTTGTCACAATGCCGTCCCTCCAAGACTCCGGTTTCTCAACGTCAAACAGTACGGCCCCGTCAATCACCTTCCCGAAGGCCTCTGTAATCCTCGGCTTCACCTCTCCCCAGATGTCATAGGAAGAATCATCGATCACAGCCTCCGGGATCGGCACGATGACTGCGATTTCTTCAGCCGTGATAAATTTCTTGCTCCACGCCATCTTGGTAGTCTGCTTCTGTCCGGTATCGCCGTTTACAAAATAAGCTAACGGCAACATATCCAGTACCGGCATCCGCAGTGTCTTGGATGCCATGTTCGGGAGCTTCCGCCCTTTGCTTAAGACCGCTGACTGGGTAACCACACCCTGAATGATCTCCTGCGATTTTTCCTCCGGAATCAGCGTCTCCGCGCCGGAACGGTCAATAATGCTCGCATCTCCTGCAAAAAGCTGCAGTCTGTAAAAAAATTTCTTTTTCATCTCTTATATCCCCTTTCTTGCCGCATTTCGGATTGCGGCGTTAATCATATCATTGGAATCAGCTGAAGTCCCGGCTCCGCCAGAAGGCGCCCCGGTGCTTACAATACGGTATCCGCCGGAAGGTTCTGCAAACCGCGGGTTCTCCTTCAGGAATGCGTCCACCGCTTTCTCAAAGGAGAGGTTTTTCTCCTTTGCAATAGCAGATGCTTTAAATGACACATAATCAAAATCCGCAGGATTTACCTTCTTTCCGGACAGGATTTTCTCATGCCTGTATGTTTCCAGCTCATTCTCTAACTCCTTTACCCGGTTGTTCGGGTCATTCTGCGCCTGCTTATCTTTAAATTCTGCAATCGCCTTATCCGCATCCTCCTTTGACAGCCCCTGGTTCTTAAAATATCCCCTGAGTACTGCATCCTCGGCTGCCGTCTGTTTGCCCTGCACAATCTGAGCCAGCTTATCATAATCAATCTCCGGCTGTACGGCAGGCGCAGGATCTGATGCAGGCGGAGGTGTGCTTCCTCCGTCCGGCAGAGCAGGCTCCCCGGCAAACATCTGCAGATTCCATAACATTTTTCTCTTCATAATCTTCATTCTCCTTTACAGTTTTACGGTGTCTCCGTGTTTCTTACAGTTTTATGGGTGTCTCCCGGCACAGTTGGTGCGGAGTGTCTCTCCGTAGTTTTCAGCCTTCGGGCTACGTGATCCGGACATTATCCGGGAATTCACCGGCAATCATGCAGATGCCAATGAAAAAGGAATCCACCAGAGTACGTGATTTCTCTGAAAGATTCCCATAATATATATCAGCCCTTCCGGGCGATATCTCATATGTGATTGTATCCTCTGTCAGTGCCTGAATGGATTCTGCCAGCGTCTGCACCAGAGCCGTCACTCCCGCACAGACAATATCCTGTCCCGGCGGTGCATGCCCGGCATGGCCGGATACATGGATACGGTCTCTTCTCACTTTTACTTCAATCAATATGCTCACCTCCTTAAAAATGGGTATAAAAATACCGCTCACTCCATGGAATGGGCGGCTTCTAAACAACTTCCTCCATTGCTTTTTCAAGTTCTTTTTTCAGCCTTTCTTTAAAAACTGCAATCTCTTCCTGCGTCATTCCCGGCTCCGCTGATGCGCATATATATGGGACTTCATCTGCCAATATTTCTGTAGCTCTCGGCTGTTCTCCATACATTTCATCATAATCGTCAACCAAAGCATCCTCTAAAATAACAGAAAACTCATATATATCTGAAGGGGTATTATCTAAAAAGACTTTGATATAATCTGCTATTTTTTTTTAACATTGCTTACCCACTCCTTTTAATCTAAATAACCATCCCACTCATCAAGTCCTCCTTCTAAATCACTATACGGACATGCTTTGCAGATTTCCCTTGCCTTTTCAATATCCTTGATTTCTGAAAGCTCCTTAGTAGATGAAATTTTAAACATTCCTGTTAAGCAACACAATGAATCATAACACAGGTCAATACTAATAATCTTTTCGTATGCGGGACAATAATGATCATTTTCATAATCCAACACCCCTAAGCGCCTCTTTCTAAAACATAGCAAACAAAATCATCATTGAGTTTTAGGTTATACTTTTCAAAATGATATATATACCTAGTATCCCAATAATACAGGCCGTCCTCATAGCCATTCACGCCAGCCTTTATGATCTCACCAGATATCTCATCTGTCAAAGACATTCCTGCCGCACAATCTGGCTTGAATGACTTTAAATAAGCCACTATCTTTTCCTTTCCATCTATTGCAGTATTCTGAATAAGTTCTTTAATCGGTTTCGCCGTTTCATCTCCTGTGAATTCTCTTACATTACTAATTTCTTTCATACTTCCACTTCCTTTAAGGATAAAATGTAATCATATGTCCAGTATTCTTATATTTTGACTTGCCAATCGTAAAAGTACCATCACTTCTAGCCCAAATAATATCATCTGGTGCCTCAACCGGAACCCCTAGCTTACTTGACAAACGCTGAGCAAAACAATTCTCTCCCTGTCCCGTTGAGCACGATAACAATCTGATTGAAGATCTGCCATCATAATCCGGCCTGGATTTAATAATTTCTGCAAGTGTATCGGCGCTAATACGTTCTCCGAAGAAATTCGCTGTTTTGGGCGCTCCGTGAAGTGCGACATCATAATAGCCGGGCTTTGCAGGTATCCTTGACGCAAAACTGCCAAACGTATCATCTGAAAATATCGGCCTTTTTTGGGATATGCCTTTTTTAATTATTGCCTGCTGTCTCAATTCTCTATACTTAGCACTTCCAGATTCTGCTTTTATTTTTATTATATCACCTTTGATTGGCTTAGCAAATGATTTTACTGCATTTTCAGTAAGCTTCTGCTTGTTTATCGCAACAATATATGAGGCTTTACTTGGCGCAATCCTTCCCTGCATATCCAGATAAATCCACTCGCGCTCCTGCTTAAGCCCCATCTTCTTTGAGAACCTTGCATACTCATCAAGCTGTCCCTGGTATTTACATCTGGCAAGCATCACTTCATCCGGATCGGCGCCGCCGGCCTGCAGGAGCTTCACCTTCTCACGCTGCGCCCTCATAGCAGTTTCCATCCGCCTCTGCTTCTGCTTTGCCTCATACACGGTGTACTCTTTTCCTTGGAATTCCTTCGGGGTATTTTCTTTCCGGTTCATCTCGTCCAGCCATTCATCCGGCCATGCCCGCACCGAAATGCCGGGGAAGAACGGCAGGCGGGAATGATAGCAGTTTGCACCTTCTAAACCTGTCACCGTACCCAGTCCGCATACAGACTCCAGTTCTTCCCGGCTGTACACCCTTCCCTGCCATGCCTGATGATCCGGCCGGGCGCCCATATGCCAGTCCACCTCAAAATAATCCGTGCCAAGCTTTTCAGCATTCATATCCGCTATCTTCCCAGAAAGCTGTTTGATCCCCGTCATAACCGCCATTCTCGCGGCAACATTTACCCGGTACGACCTGCCTGATGCATAATCTATTGTCCTGAGACCGCTGTTCGTAAGCTGTGTTACCGTCCTTCTTAAGACACTGTTGTAATCAAAGGCACCGCTTGCAATATCCAGCACTGCATTATCCAGATAACCTTGATATATCTGGGCAAGAGGCGTGAGCACCTTCCGCCCGTTACCGTAATCCAGATAGAACCCCAGAGACTGAGTGATATTCTCCAGCTCTCCTTTGGTCTGCCGGATATATCCCTGTGTAAGCATCTGGAGCCGGTCATTTTCCTCATAAGGGATAAATCTCTGGTTGACCTGCTCATAAATATCCTTATTTCGGACATATTCCCAATCAATTACCTTATCATACAGTTCAAACATTTCCGGATAAGATGCATCCAGAGCCTCTTTCAGCATCCGCTCAATATCTTCCGAAGAATTACCCAGAAGCAGAAGCCGGTTAATCTTCCCAGTTTTCTGTATCCGCCTGACGATATCCCCCATGATCCGCTCTTCCAGAGTGGAAAAATTATTCTCTATCTTCCGGGAAAGCTTCTCTTTATACTCCTGATTCATCTATCTGCTACTCCATTACAGATGCCTGCTCCGGCAGATTCTTTTTTGCCGTCTCTTTATCCTCATGATACCATTTTGCCCGGTACTCCCATAACTGCATGACACCCATGCTCACATCCTGCCTGTCCTGCTGGCGCTCCGCGCTTTTATCCTCAATGATGGAATCATCAAAATCAATCGTGATTTCACAGTCTTCCTCCAGTTCTGTATTCCCGGAGACGATACCCAGCCGTATAATTACCCGGATCAACTCCTTCAGCACACTGTCCAGAAGAACCTCATGCTTCTGGATCGTACGGTACATATCTGAATTTTCACTGATTACCTGCGTAGCCGTCACAACCGTTCCTTTTTCAAACTTGTACCGTTCCGTACCGAAGCCGCATTTGAAAGAAAGGAAATTCAGGTCGTCATTGATTGCCTGGCTGTGCTGATCTGCACGAATTTCCATATTGGACTCTTCAATCATTTTCCCAGAACTTTTTCCAAACTGCGCCTCCTCTGGAAGCTGGTGGAACACTACGTCATTCGGGTCAAATACCGGATTCCCGTCTAAAAAGTCAAGCGTTTCGCCTTTTACAAAAATACGTTTTTTACCAAGTTCAAACTCATTTGAGTAAGAATCGTATTCCAGATCTATCTTCTCCAGCGTTGGAATCGAATTAGCAAACAGAGATGCACCCATCGGGTTAGAATCGTCATCATCAATGTTATTTACAATGTTCAGCCGGTCAATCACAAACTGCGGTTCCATGCTCCCGGTCTCAATCCGTTCCGCAAGCTCTGCAAATGCAGGAAGTCTCTTCCACTTCTGCGGTTCCAGTTCCTGCCCTGCTCCGCTGGTACACAATACCACCTTGTTTGTTATCACATACTGGCTGCCTTCTCCAGTTGATTCTATCTGATGGAACTGGAAATGTGCATATTTCTTCCGTTTCACTGTATGTACAAACATAAATACGCATTCGGTGATTCTTCGGTTTTTCCATGAAAGCGGAAAGATATTCTCGGCTTCCACGTAATTAATTTTTATCTCCGCTCTCCGTACCCTCCCGTACTCATCCACTTCCACATTGTCCAGATAAGGGATATATGCCGCTGTCCCTGTACTTGCTTTACGCTCCTGGTACTCATTTCCCATATTCCAGAAATCATTGCACTCAAGAACCTCTTTTACAAACTTATTTGTAGTTTCATCAGAAACAGTTATTTCCACACGCTCATTCAGCAGAAGGTCTGCCATATCCTCACAGACCTTTTTTGCTATCCCTAAAGATTTCCTTTTCCGCTTAATACGGTTTTTCCCATTATAGACCTTATAATGGTGAAATGTCTTTACATCTCCCTGATACCAGCTCCTCCACTTCGCAATATGCCGGTAAAAGGAGCTGCTTACCGTATCTATATCATTCTTCTTAAAAAAATCAAATACATTCAATCTGTTTCATCCATCCTTTCACCTGCCGGTAGAAAATGCTTAATCTTCAGCCACATCCCCATTACCATATACCGCAGGGCATCGCATCCGTGGTCATTCATTTTGACCGGCACTTCCTTCCCCTTTTCAATAGAATCTTTGTCATACTCATACAATCCAAGCTCCCAGTCCAGCTTTTCCTGATCCGGGGATACCGTAAGGACTCCATAAGAAAAACACTTCTGCACTCTCTGGATCCCGACGGCCACATCATTTTGTGCCGGAAAAAGTTTTACTGTATAATCACAATACACGGCCTTCCTTTTGATTTCCTCGGCAAGGCCTGCCGCCGACGGGTCTATATACACATAAAAAGTCCCGCATTTATAATCTTCATGCAGGCGGTCTGTCAAACTAACAAAATCATCTGCATATTCGGAAGGGCTCTTCTGGGTTCCCGTATCCCTCCCCGAATAGTAATACTCTTTCAGGCCTTCCATCCGCCTCCTGCCTACATTCAATCCAAAGGCCTGATAGGTTGTTGCATTCTGCTGGCCGTAGTCAATCCCTATTCCGATAAGCTGATACCGGATATCTTCCTCTGCAGCAGGCCGGTACCGGTTCTTGTTACCATACATATAGTAGATCAGTTCATCCACACCGATTGCCTCGCCGAGCCATACCCAGCGGTACATTTTCGGATCAGAAGCTTCCATCTGCTCCGCGGAATCAATCAGCTCCTGCCCCAGCCACCCCGGAGACACGTCCCGGTAATCCGTGTGGATGTGGATGCAGTCAGAACGCTTCTCCATCTTTTTACACCACTGGTTTACTGGCGCATTCGGATTCTTCGGAGGGTTATACAGATAGATCATCTGGAACCCGCTACTGTTACCCCTGACAAAGGTTGCCTCAATGTTGGACAGCTCGTCCTCTCCTTCCCCGTCATCAAAGAACTCCGTCAGCTCATCCAGAATAACCAGCTTGATCGGCTTATCCTCATCGATAATGCCTTTTGTATCATCAATACCGTCAGACCCGGCAAAATAAATCGTAGTATTATGCTTCTTATACGTAATCTCCATAGGGGATTTCGTAATCCTGAATTTACTCTTTGGTATCTTAAGCCTGTTAATACCGCGGAGCATTTCCTTGTACACGGTTTTCCTCAGCTTATTGTGATGCTTCCTCAGGACCACCACAGAACCGTGCGGATCAGCAGCAATCTGATAGTCGGCACGGATAGCGGCAAAGCTTGATTTTGTCCCGGCGCGGCCAGAGGTCAGTATAATATGCTTAATCCGGCTGTTGAATATCGGCAGATATTTCGGAATGATGATCTCCGATATCCTTACCTGTTTTTTCTTTCTCTGCATCATTGATAATCTCAACTCCTTCATCCTCTTCCGGATCAGAACCCTTTTGGATCCGCTCCGTGTTCGCCCTGATCTGCTCAATGCGGGCCTTCTGCTCATCCGTTGCAAGGTCCCACCGCTTATGGAGCAGTTCATCATACTGCTTGATGTCATTCCGGAGGGATGTCATTGCTTTTGCCTGAGCACTTAAGAAGTTCCCCTGCTTATCCCATGCCTGCTGTACTTCCCACTTCTCCCCGGTAACATTTCCGTGCTTTTCCTCCACCTTCTCAATGGTCTTATCATCCTTGTCACGCACATACATGATCTGCTGTGCACGGATAATGGCGGCATAAGAAATCACTATCTGGCTCCAAAGGATATCCAGCGGGTCTGTTGGCATATCCTGAATAATAGAAACGGTCTCTTCCGGAAGATGCTTCGAGTAGAAGCCGAACTTTTCTGCATTCTTATTTCCCTTCGGCGCACCATGGCCGGCAGCGTTCTTGTTGCCGGGCTGTGCACCCTGTTTTCGTTTTGATTCCGAACGTTCGCTTTTATTCTTTTCCGAACGTTCGCTTTTGTCCCAAGCCTGATTATGCTTCCATCTTCGGACTGTTCCTTCTGGTTTACCCAACTCTTTTGCTATATCTACCAGAGCCATGCCTGAATGATACATTTTTTCTGCCTTGACTGACTCTGGACATCTGGATCTTGGCATCTCAGCACCTCTCAGTTCCAACTAAAAAATCTTGAATAATACCCACTTCACTTCTAATAGTTTTTAATAATCAGTTCCTTGTAGCGACGCGGGTTAGTTTTCGTTACAAGGTTATCCTGCCTGTCTACTTCAATCATTGCATATCCTTCATACAGCTTCCGTATTTCCGGACAGTCATTGTATGAAAGGATGAATCTGCCTTTTATCCCGGACAGGCGTTCCTTCAGCCTCAGATGATCCTCAGGCTGAAATCTGTCCGGATAATACTTCTCTGCTTCGTAGTACGGCGGATCACAATAAAATAACGCTGATTCACGGTCATAAGTCTTTATCAGCTGACCAAAATCAACGTTCTCAATCACTACTCTGTTTAACCGCTTTGAAACCTCCTGCAGGTAACTAACTGCCGCCTGCATATCCCTGGACCGCACACCAAACGATTTCAAGCCGGAGCCAAAGCTTAATTTAATACTGCAGTAAAAACGCGCTGCCCTCTGGATGTCTGTCATGCCGCGCACCTCATTCTGTGCTATACAGTCAAAGAACTGCTCCCTGGATATCAGCATCCATTCCAGCTCTTTCTGCAGCGCTTCTGGATGGTACTTCACGCAGCGGTACAGGTTAATCAGGTTCCCGTTGATGTCGTTAAATACCTCCAGCGCTGCATGTTTTTCACTGCTGAACAGAACCCAGCCAGCGCCTCCAAAGACCTCAATATATCGGTCAAAGGATTCCGGGAACTGCTCAATGATTTTCTTTTTCAGGCGCTTCTTACCGCCTATCCAGCTTATAAAACTGTTCATGTTATCAACCCTCTTTCTGTAATACGCGGGTATTATTCAAGAGGTATCTATTAAAAAGCATAAAGCTCATTAACCGTTACTGTATTAGAAAAGCACCCCGCGGGGAGGTGCTCATATAATTTATTTATATCTGTTCTTTTATTCGTATATAACCTTAAAATGATAAATAGAAACTAAGTGCGAATCATCGGCATATCGCAACATTTCTTTTGTATTCTCACTTAATTCATCATCATTATACTTAAATACTTTTATCTCATAATTTCCTTCTTTTGGAAATTCGCACTCCTCAGATTTAATATAATAAAAAAGACCTCCTGTGATGCAGGAAGCCTTCTTTCTGGATTTATTATGTATCATGGGGAGGAACCCCGGATTGATTATCCCAGTCATTCTAGAATAATTATAGCATATCTAAATTATAAATGTTATAAATCTTTCACCCATTTATGAATTATCTGCGATACCCTCGCCTGAGTATACCCGACAGCCTCCCCGGCCTTCTGCTGGCTGAGCCCGTCCAGGAACACCATCTCAAATATCTGTTTGTCCATCCCCTCAGGAAGCCCGGCGATAAACAGTTCCGCTTCCTGCATATCTGCTTCCAGCTCCGCCTTCCTCTGCTCCTTCTTCCGGATGCGCGCCTCGATCTGCGCCGTGCGTTCTGGATCAGACATTTTCACCGTCATGTGCTCTTCTATATAGGGGAAATTGTCCATAGACTTCGTCACCTTCCCCGCCACAACCTCTACTTCGGCCAGATCCTCCCGGAGCTTATCAAGAGCCTGAACTACAGCTTCCAGCTCTTTCTTATTCGTTTTGTGGCGTCTTAACTTCCCTCTGGTCAACTCTGCTCACCCCTCTCTTAACTATCTACTGCTATCATTCCACTCCATACGGGTCTTCCGGTTCCCATTCTGCACGAAGCTGGCAGTCTCTGCATTTTTCTAAATTCCGCCCGACGCAAAGCGGGTACGGATTATCCTCTTCCGGCGTGAAACAATCTCCGGTTTTAGATAACTCCTCCGGCCTGTACGGCTCCGGTAACGGCATCCAGGCAATAATACATTGATAATCCTCTTCATCATCAATCCATTTTCCCTTTTCAAATTCTGCCATCCCAACAAATGGCTTATTTTCTCCTGCAATCTCTCCATCCAATACAGCAAGATAAAATCCATCTTGCTCCGGCAGGCGTTCCTCTACCGGAATCCAGCCTGTAAATATCTCTCCAGACATGATTTCTTCTGGTGTGAGCCCGGTATCCTCGTATTCTGCCAGCTTCTCCATTGCACAATATCCTTCGTCGCAATTTGCGTAATGCGACATCGGTTCTGCCCCGTAGCATTGATACAATGTTTTTAACACATCTTCTCCGTAATCCTCTTTCACAAGAATTCCGTCACTTGTTCTTTCTGTCAATCTATCCATATTTTTCTCCACAATCCTCCTAAAACAATTCCCCATACCGCGACCTTACCGCCCCGGTGCAGGATATCCGTATATACTTTCCATCCATCTCAATGTACATGATGCCCTCATAGCCGGTTTCTTCGATGTCCTCACCACTGATAACAACCGTACCTTCGAAGACCCCGTGCGGAGTCCACTGGGTTGATTCTATGACCAGAGGGACAGGCTCCCTCAGCGGTTCTTCCGGCTCCTTTGTTTGTTCTGCACATCCGGAGAGAAGCCAGGACATGCAGAGGACTATTAAGGCGCTGGATAATCTATTTTTCATATATGTCTTTACTCCTTTCCGAACAATAGGTAATCTGCTGATACTTTATATGCCGCACATATATGTGCAAGTGTCTGTATGCTCGGCGAACCGCAGCCATCTATATATTCCCTGAGTGACTTTCTGTTAATGCCTGCCCGCCGTGCAAATTCTTTTTGCGATAATCCAGATTTTATGTATAAACCTTCCAAGCGTTCTGGAAATCCTTCGATTATACACCGTTTTCTTCCCATATTCCCCATCTACCTTACCTCCTTCATTCCCTCCGGCTCAAAATTCATCCAGAGCACTTCCCTCTTCCTGTTCCCCGACTGCGTACGGCACATCCTTTCCTCCCTGTGCCAGCTCCCCAGCCGGTCAGCATACAGGGGATTATCATACCCGCTTATCAGCACCGGGCC
>CAJTZE010000039.1 GCA_910584265.1 uncultured Dorea sp.
ATACCACTTTTTCATCTGGAAAAAAACAAAATTTCAACTAACTTTGGAAAGATTCATAAATTGGTTGACTTTTCCATATGAAGTGATAAAATAATGTTTGGCAACGAACTATTTGCGGGCGAACAATTCGCGGACGAACAGTTGGAGGCGGCAGGTAGCAGTTTTGCTGTTGTTTTGTGAAAATAATTAAGGATAGGAAGTGATTGCAGATGAAGAAATTTGATCCCTGTTCTTCTAATAGGATCAGCAGAGAAGTTCCGGTAGGTCCGGTCATCCACAAGATGGATAAGATGCTGTCCAGAAATATAGCGGCGCAGATGCGCGCGGCCGGTATGGATGAGATCACGCTGATGCATGGATGGATCATCCGCTATTTATATGAGAAGCGGGAAGAGGAGATCTTTCAGAAGGATATTGAGAAATTCTTCTCGATCGGAAGGTCAACTGTGACTAATATTATTCAGCTGATGGAGAGAAACGGCTATATTGCCAGGGAGTCGGTGCCGGGCGATGCGAGGCTTAAGAAGGTTAAGCTGACCGATAAGGGAATTATCAATCATGAGATGGTTGAGGCTTTCATAACCAGGCTGGACAGGGAATTGATCCGGGGCATAACGGAGGAGGAGCTGAATACATTCTATACAGTGATGGATAAAATAAGAGGCAATCTGAGATGTGATCAGACTGCCGGAGAGGAGGAAGAGCATGCTGCGTGTATTGTTGAGAGAAGTAAAGGAATTTAAACGGGCTTCTATAGTTACGCCATTGTTTATGATTTTAGAGGTGCTGATGGAGATGGTCATTCCGTTTTTGATGGCGTCCATTATCGACGACGGCGTGAATGCCGGCGATATCCGGCATATTTACCGGGTAGGAGGGCTTATGATAGCTGCCGCGCTGATCGGCTTATTTGCCGGAATGGCGGGAGGCAGATACGGAGCCAAGGCAAGTGCTGGATTTGCAAGGAACTTAAGGGAGGCGATGTTTAACAATATCCAGACCTTTTCCTTTGCCAATATTGATAAGTTCAGCACGGCGGGCCTGGTTACCCGCCTGACCACGGATGTTACCAACATTCAAAATGCGTACCAGATGACCCTCCGCATGTTTATGCGGGCGCCGGCAAGCCTTGTCTGTGCAATGACGATGGCATTTTTGATCAACAGGAAGCTGGCAAGTATTTACCTTGTGGCGGTTATCCTGCTGGGAATCATACTATTTTTCCTGCTGAGAAGGGCGGCCAGCTATTTCCAGATGGCTTTTCCGAAATATGATGAGCTGAATGCATCGGTTCAGGAGAATGTTTCCGCGATCCGGGTGGTGAAGGCATATGTAAGGGAAAAGGAGGAGACCTCCAAGTTCCGGAAGGCAAGCGAGAATATTTACAATATCTTTGTGAAGGCTGAGAAGAATGTGATTATCAATGCGCCGCTGATGCAGACGACGGTATATACCTGTATACTGCTGATCAGCTGGATCGGGGCGAAGCTGATCGTGTCTTCCGAGCTGACTACTGGAGAGCTTATGAGCCTTTTAGCTTACTGCATGAATATCCTTATGAGCCTGATGATGCTGTCCATGGTATTTGTTATGATTACCATGAGCGTTGCCAGTGCGCGGCGTATCAGCGAGGTGCTTTTGGAGGAAAGTACATTGACGAATCCAGAGAATCCGGTGATGGAGGTACCGAATGGAAGCATTGAGTTTAAAGAAGTAGATTTTTCTTATAACAGGGATTGTGCGGCGCCGACGCTTCTGGCGGTCGATCTGTCCATCCGTTCCGGCGAGACGATCGGGATCCTGGGAGCAACCGGAAGTGCTAAGACCAGTCTGGTAAATCTGATCAGCAGGCTGTATGATGTGACCGCCGGGGAGATCCTGGTGGGAGGGCATAATGTGAAGGATTATGATATGGAAGTCCTGCGTAACCAGGTGTCTGTGGTGCTGCAGAATAATGTGCTGTTTTCGGGAACGATCCTGGATAACCTGCGCTGGGGCAATAAAGAGGCGTCAGACGAGGAGTGTATGGAAGCCTGTCGTTTAGCCTGTGCAGATGAATTTATACAGAAGTTCCCGGACGGCTACCATACTTACATCGAGCAGGGCGGCACCAATGTGTCCGGCGGACAGAAGCAGAGGCTCTGTATCGCAAGGGCGCTCCTTAAGAAGCCGAGGATACTGATTCTGGACGACAGCACCAGCGCCGTGGATACGGCCACAGATGCGAAGATCCGCAGGGCGTTCCGGGAGGAGATTCCGGGTACCACTAAGATTATTATTTCCCAGAGGATTTCCAGCATCCAGGATGCAGACCGTATTATCGTGCTGGAGGACGGCTGCGTGGACGGCTTCGGAACCCATGAGGAGCTTCTTGAGACCAATAGTATTTACCGCGAGGTCTATGAGTCCCAGACTCAGGGCGGCGGAGATTTTGACGAAAAGGCAGGTGAGTAGGCTATGGCACAGAATATAAGACAGATACGGGGCATGAAGCCGGGGATTGAGAATCCGGGCAGGATATTTAAGAGGATCATGAGCTATGTGTTCCGCAAGTATAAGCTTCATTTTATGATCGTTGTGGTATTAATTTTTGTAGGAGTCTTAGCGAACGTTCAGGGAACATTGTTTATGCAGAAGCTGATTGACGACTATATCACGCCGTTTCTTCTGAGCGATACGCCGAATTTCGCCCCTCTTGCACAGGCGGTCGGGCGAGTGGCAGTTTTCTATGCAGCGGGGGTTGCTTCGGTTTATATCTATAACCTGCTCATGACCTATGTGACCCAGGGGACGTTAAGAGATTTGAGAAATGAGCTTTTTACCCATATGGAGAAGCTGCCGATCCGGTATTTTGATACCCACGCCCATGGCGATATCATGTCCATTTACACCAATGATATTGACACCTTAAGGCAGATGATCAGCCAGAGCATTCCCCAGTTCTTAAACAGCGGTATTACGATCATCAGTGTGCTTGTCAGTATGCTGGTGCTGAATATACCTCTTACCTTGGTTACCCTTGCGATGGTAGGCGTGATGCTGTTCTGCACCAAGCAGGCAACCGGGCAGAGCGGGAAATATTTCCTGCAACAGCAGAAGAACCTGGGCGCGGTAAACGGTTACATCGAGGAGATGATGAACGGCCAGAAGGTGGTGAAGGTTTTCTGCCATGAGGAAGAGAGCAAGAAGAAATTTAAGGAGCTGAATGATGCGCTGTATGTCAGCGCAGACCGTGCGAATACCTTCTCCAATATCCTGGGACCGATCAATGCGCAGCTTGGCAATGTGAGCTATGTGCTCTGCGCCATTGTGGGCGGCGCTCTGGCGCTTGGCGGCGTGGGCGGCTTTACACTTGGCGGGCTGGCAAGCTTCCTGACCTTTAACAAGAGCTTCAGCATGCCGATCAATCAGGTCAGCATGCAGCTCAATGCGATCGTTATGGCGATGGCAGGCGCAGACCGTATCTTTACTCTCTTAGATGAAGAGACAGAGGCGGATGAAGGATATGTGACACTGGTAAATGCAAAGGAGCAGGGCGGCAAGCTTGTGCCGGCGGAGGAGAGGACCGGACGCTGGGCGTGGAAGCATACCCACAGGGCAGACGGCACTACCGATTATGTGGAGGTACAGGGAAATGTGGTGTTCAATGAGGTTGACTTTGGATACACGGATGAGAAGATTGTCCTCCACGACGTGAAGTTATTTGCAGAGCCGGGACAAAAGATTGCCTTCGTAGGCTCTACCGGAGCCGGAAAGACTACGATTACCAACCTGATCAATCGTTTCTATGATATTCAGGACGGCAAGATCCGTTATGACGGCATTAATATTAATAAGATAAAGAAGTCCGACCTGAGACGGTCCCTTGGGATCGTACTGCAGGATACCCATCTGTTTACCGGGACGATCATGGAGAATATCCGGTTCGGCAGGCTGGACGCCAGCGATGAAGAGGTCATTGCGGCTGCGAAGCTTGCCAATGCAGACGGATTTATCAAGCGTCTGCCGGACGGCTACCAGACTATGCTGACCGGGGACGGGGCGTCCTTGAGCCAGGGTCAGAGACAGCTTCTTGCCATCGCAAGGGCGGCAGTTGCAGACCCGCCGGTACTGATTCTGGATGAGGCTACCAGCTCGATCGATACAAGAACGGAGCGCATCGTGCAGGAGGGCATGGACCGGCTGATGAACGGAAGGACCACATTTGTCATTGCCCACAGGCTGTCAACGGTAAGGAACTCTGATTGTATCATGGTTCTTGAACAGGGAAGGATTATTGAGCGTGGAACCCATGACCAGCTGATAGAGGAGAAGGGTAAATACTATCAGCTGTATACTGGAAATGCAATTACTGCATAAAAAGGCCGGGGCTCCGTTAAAAATAGTTTAGTATTGCCGAAAGAGAGGACAGCGGATATAATAAAGCTGTGAAATACAGAGGAAAGGCAGGAGTATTATGAGTAAGCATTTAGTGATTGATGCGGCGATGAAGGAAAAATGGCCGAAGACCAGAGTAGGGTGTTTTCAGTATAAGGTGAGGGTAGAGAAGAAGAATGAGGATATGTGGAAATATCTGAAGAAGGATATTTTTAAGAAGGCGAAGGATGCGATTTTCGATTATGGCGTGAATGAGATTCCCAATATAAAGGAATCCCGTATGGCTTATAAGGCATTCGGTAAAGACCCCAGCCGCTACCGTGTATCTTCTGAGGCGCTGGTGCGCAGGATCGGACAGGGAAAAGGGCTGTACGAGGTAAATACGGTGGTGGATGTGAATAACCTCATCTCCATCGAATCCGGATTCTCCGCAGGCTCCTACGACGCCGCGAAGATTGCAGATGAGCTGGTCTTCCGCGTAGGAAAGGAAGGAGAGACTTATAAGGGAATCGGCAAGGATGAGATTAAGATAGACGGTCTTCCGGTGCTTGCGGACGCGGCCGGGGCGATCGGAAGCTCCACCAGCGATTCCGAGCGGGCTATGATTACGGAGGACGCAGAAGAGATTCTGACGCTGGTGTATTCCTTTTCCGATAACCGGGATCTGGAGAAGGCCATGGAGTATGGCAGGAAGTATCTGGAGAAATATGCAGGTGCAGAGAATATAGAAAGCTGGATCGTAGAATAATAGTGTTATGGCAGAATACCGTATTGCAGCAAAGAAAACGGCTGTGATACGGTATTTTTTACATAGATTTTACAATATCAGGAGGGTAAATTTGATTTTTCTGAGGTATCGTATAGAATGTAAGAAATATAGGAGTATCTGCCGGGTTAGGGAGGTGGTTTGAGATGATCTACTGTGTGGAGGACGATCGTGCAATCCGGGAGTTGATGATATATACTTTAAACTCCGCAGGATTTGAAGCCAGGGGATTTTCTGAGGGCGGGGCATTTTTCCTGGCACTTAGGGAAGGAAAACCGGATTTGGTTATGCTTGATATTATGCTGCCGGATGAGGATGGGATAGCAATCCTAAAACGGCTCCGCAGTCATACAGATACAGCAAAGCTCCCGGTCATTATGGCTACAGCGAAAGGAACGGAATACGATAAGGTAATGGGTCTTGATCTGGGTGCAGATGACTACCTTGCGAAGCCATTTGGCATGATGGAGATGGTGTCCCGGGTGAAGGCAGTGCTGCGCCGGGCCGGGCCGAAACAAGATGCAGGGGTTTTGTGCGTTGGAAATCTTGAAATGAATACAGAGGAGCATAAAGTATTTTCTGACGGGAAGCAGATCGAGCTTACCTTAAAAGAGTATGAGCTTCTCCAGCTATTTATGAGCAGCCCGGGCAGGGTATTTACCAGGGAACAGCTGTTACAGAGTGTGTGGGATTCTGCTTATATGGGTGAGACCCGTACAGTGGATGTCCATATCGGAACCTTGCGCTCGAAGCTGAAGGGATGCAGGGCGTATATAGAGACTGTCCGCGGCGTAGGCTACCGAATGGAGATCAGGCTATGACAAAACGAATTTTTCAATCAATCTGCTTTGCGGCGCTGGGTGTGTTTGCTGCTTCTGTCCTGTTATTTATGGGTGTGCTTTACGAGCATTATACGGGTGTCCAGCGCAGCCAGCTGCGAATGCAGACAGAACTTGCGGCCCAGGGAACGGCAAATGAGGGACTCAAATATTTTGACGGGCTTGATGTGAAATTTTACCGCATTACCTGGATTGATACAGATGGAAGCGTACTTTATGACAGCCAGTCGGATTCTGGCGGGATGGAGAATCATCTTGAGAGAGAGGAAATTAAACAGGCTGTCTCGGAGGGAATGGGAGAGAGCTCGCGTTATTCTGTTACATTGATGGAGCGTGCGGTTTATTGTGCAAAGCGTCTTCCGGACGGTACGGTATTGCGTCTTTCTATGTCGCAGAATACAGTTCTTACGCTGCTTTTGGGGATGCTCCAGCCGATATGTATTATATTTGCGGCGGCTTTGGGATTATCGCTCCTGCTGGCTTATCGTCTGTCAAAAAGTATTGTGAAGCCTTTGAACAGGCTGGACCTGAATGAACCGTTAAATAATGAAGGATATGATGAACTGGCTCCTTTTCTGGAACGGATTGCTGTACAGCAGAGAAAGATCCGAAGGCAGGAGGAGGAATTGCGGCAAAAGAAAAGTGAATTTGAAGCGGTTATAACCGGTATGGAGGAAGGGATCATGCTTTTTAATGAAAAGCAGATTATATTAGCTATCAATCCTGCCGCCGCACGTCTTCTGCATGCGGATCAGTCCTGCGTGGGAAAATATCTCCTGTCTGTGAACCGAAGCATTAAGCTGCAGGAGCTTCTAAGTAAAGCCGGAGAAGGGAGATATGCCGAGATGAAGATGGATGACGGAAGCAGAAGCTATCAGTTCAGCGCGAACCCGGTTCTTTCGGACGGTTTGATTTCCGGGATCGTTCTTTTGATACTGGATATAACGGAAAAAGAAAAGGCGGAGCAGGTGCGGCGCGAATTTACGGCGAATGTATCCCATGAATTGAAAACACCGCTGCATACCATATCCGGTTATGCGGAATTGCTGGTAAATGATATGGTGAAATCAGAGGATATGAAGGGATTCTCTGAGCGTATCTATGAGGAAGCAAATCGCATGATCCGGTTGATTGAGGATATTATCCAGCTTTCCCGATTGGATGAGGGGGCGGAGCATATGAGCCGGGAGACAGTGGATCTTTATGAGATTGCAGAGGAAACGCTGGAAAGTCTTTCCAAGGAAGCGCAGAAAGCAGGAATCCGTCTGATGCTGGACGGAGGATCCGCTAAGGTTTATGGAATCCCGCGGCTGTTACAGGAGATCATCTATAATCTCTGTGATAATGGGATAAAATATAACCGTCGGAACGGATGGGTTTCAGTAAATATAACGGATGAAGAGGATGGTGTAAGGCTTACGGTCTCCGATAATGGTATTGGTATTTCTGCGGAGCATCAGGAGCGGATTTTTGAGCGGTTTTACCGGGTGGATAAGAGCCGTTCAAAAGAAATCGGAGGGACAGGCCTGGGGTTATCTATTGTGAAGCATGCGGCAAAGCTGAATGAGGCCGCGATAGAGCTGCACAGCACTCCCAATGAAGGCACAGCCATTTCCATTCATTTTCCTAAGGCGGATAAATGCAGCGGCCGGAAAGGGGCGTACGAAGATGGATATATTTGACATACTGACATTGATCGGGGGCCTGAGCCTGTTTTTGTTTGGCATGAGCATTATGGGACAGGCGTTAGAGCGCAGAGCCGGAGAAAAGCTCCGGTCTCTGCTCAGTAGGCTTACAACCAACAGACTGGCGGGACTTTTGACCGGACTTGGAATAACGGCAGTGATCCAGAGCTCTTCTGCTTCAACGGTTATGGTCGTGGGCTTTGTCAATTCAGGACTGATGACATTGAAACAGGCAGTTAATGTGATCATGGGGGCGAACATTGGAACGACGATTACCGCATGGTTACTAAGCCTTGCGGGAATTGATAGCGGCAATGTGTTTGTAAACTTGTTAAAGCCGGCTTCATTTACGCCGGTCCTTGCACTGATCGGTATTATATTTTATATGTTCTGCAGGGATGACCGGAAAAATGACACGGGAATGATCCTGCTCGGCTTTGCAACGCTGATGTTCGGCATGGATACCATGTCAGGGGCAGTTTCCGGCCTTCGGGACATACCGGAATTTCAAAATCTATTTATTATGTTTCAAAATCCCGTTCTGGGTGTACTGGCAGGAGCCATCCTTACGGCGGTCATTCAGTCCAGTTCTGCATCTGTGGGTATTCTGCAGGCATTGGCGGTTACAGGGCAGGTGTCCTACGGAGCCGCAATTCCGATTATTATGGGCCAGAATATCGGTACCTGTGTTACGGCGATGCTGTCCTCTGCAGGAGCGAACAAGAATGCAAAGCGGGCGGCGCTGGTACATTTGTCCTTTAATGTGATCGGAACCTCTGTCTGGCTTACCGTATTTTGTCTGCTGAAGTGGATAGCGGCGCCGGTATTTCTGTATGAATCTGCGTCTTTGTTCGGTATTGCTGTGGCGCATACAGTGTTTAATGTATTATGTACGGTATTGATGCTTCCGTTGTCCGGTTTTCTGGAGAAGCTGGTGAACCGGCTGGTTCCGGATACAAGCGAGCCGGAGATATTGTGCGAACTGGACGAGCGTCTGCTGAATACCCCGTCGATTGCGCTGGAGAGCTGCCGCGAGGTGGCGGCTGCTATGGCGGAAACGGCTTTTGATGCATCGAGAGAAAGCATTGCCTGTCTGCGGGGATATTCTGCGGAGCTGGCGGCAGAGGTCCGGAAAAAAGAAGAGAAAACGGATCATTATGAGGATATGCTGGGAACCTATCTGGTCCAGCTCAGTACAAAGCAGAGCAGTGAAGTTGACAATATGGAGGCGGCCAAGCTTCTGAAAAATATCGGTGATTTTGAACGCATTTCTGACCATGCGGTAAATCTGGTAGAAGCGGTAGAAGAAATGCATGGAAAAGGTCTGGCATTTACCGGTTCAGCAGAATCGGAAATCGGAGTGATCGCTTCGGCTGTGAATGAGATACTGGATCTGTCACGGAGCTGCTTCCTGACAAATGATCTGGAGACGGCATACATGGTGGAGCCGTTAGAAGAGGTTATTGACCAGTTAAAAGAGCAGCTGCGCACGCGGCACATTCTCCGTCTGCAGCAGGGAAGCTGTACCATTGACGCAGGCTTTGTATGGTCGGATTTGCTTACGGATCTGGAGCGCACCGCCGACCACTGCTCTAATATTGCCGGCTGTGTGATCGACATGGCGCAGCATAATATGAATCTTCATGAGTCCCTTGAGAATTTCCGAAATAACAGCGAAGAATTCCGACGGAGATTTAAAGCATACGCAGGGAAATATTCTCTTATGAAGGAAAGCGGGACGGGAGGGCGGCTTTCCGGATTCTAGGGAAGCGATGATTGAATCAGCTATTCCCTAGAAAAGAGAAAAAATGCAGAACCCTGCAGAGGGGCGGCAGGCGGACTGCCGCTTCCTGCGGGGTATTTTGCTGCTGTTATCTAGATACACCCAGAGTATTCATAAGCGCTTCCTGCAATACTCTAGAAACATTGATTCCGGCACATTCAGCCTCATAATTCAGCCAGCTTGGCAGAGAAACATTCTTGCGTACGGTGCGGTTGTCAAGCTTTCTTCTGTAAATGCTGAAATCAATGTCGATCAGGTTGACGATCGTATCACCATCCTTAGAAAAGGTTCCGCTTCCGGCGGAGATATCTGTCAATGCAGAAGGGGATGGAATCGGTTCTTTGTGGTCTTCCATAGAAATACCGGTAAGGCCGATTGCATCCCGTGCCATCTCAATTGCGTTGGTGTAATCAGTGCCCTCTGTTAAAATGTCAAAATCAGGAACTTCAACTAAAATACAGTTTTCTGTTCTTGTAAGTAATACAGGATATGTTGTCTTCATTCGATTCCTCCGTGATAATTATAAATTCCATTTTTTCAGTATAGCGTGGGCCAATTTTTCATTGATTTCTCTATGGCGGGGTATCTTCTCAGTATCCGAACCCCGTCTGTACAAATCATGGTTAGCTCCATGCCGTTCAAAATAGAATCCGGCATTTTCAAGCTTTTGAATTAGATTACGTCTTTTCAATAGAGTCCTCCTTGTTAGTATACACATTTTTTGCGCAAAAATAAATAGATTTTATCCTTTCGTTTGATGTGAAAACATGACGCACTTAGTATCTCAAAGCATATCGAATTATAACATAAGCAATTATGTTGCGCAATCGACATGAAAAGATTATGGAGATGGACTACTAAAGTTGTGTCTCAAAGTAAAGAGCGGTATAATGGTTTTGACATCAAAAGACGTGAATAAGAATGAGAGATGATGAGAGAGAAAGAGGGGGAACATATGGGAAGGATTATCGGAATTGATCTTGGAACTACAAACAGCCTTGCGGCAGTCTGGCAGGACGGGGAGAGCTGTCCGATCCCCAATTCCCTGGGAGAATATCTGACGCCCAGCGTAGTCAGCATTGATGAAGAAGGGACGGTATATGTGGGGAAGATTGCGAAGGAACGGTTGATTTCCCACCCGGAGCAGACAGCCTCGGTTTTTAAACGGTTTATGGGGACGGGAAAGACGTATCTGCTTGGAGGGAAAACCTACCGGCCGGAGGAGCTTTCTGCATTGGTGCTGCGGAAATTGAAAGAGGATGCAGAGCGTTATCTGGGAGAACCGGTAGAGGAGGCTGTAATCAGCGTACCGGCATATTTTAATGATATGGCGAGAAAAGCTACAAAGGATGCAGGGGCTCTGGCTGGACTTCATGTAGAACGGATTATCAATGAGCCTTCTGCCGCGGCGCTTGCTTGCCGGGGCTGGAGAAATTCAGGCTGGCAGCAGGAGAATGACGAAACGCTGCTGGTGTTTGATTTTGGCGGAGGGACGCTGGACGTGTCACTGGTTGACTGCTTCGAAAATGTGATCGAGATTGCGGCGGTTAGCGGCGATAACCATCTTGGCGGCAGCGATTTTGACCAGATAATTGCGGAGCAGTTCTGTAAGGAGCATCAGCTTGAGTTTGGGAAGCTTGACCGAAAGCGCCGGGAAATTATCCTTGCCGGCGCTGCCCGTGCAAAATGTGCGTTGACGAAGGAAGAACATACGGTAATGTCAGCGGCGGACAGAGACTTCTGGGAGACGATGGAGCTAAGTAACCGGAAGCTGGTGCAGATATCCATGCCTCTCTTCCACAAGATGACCGCTCCGGTAAAGTCGGTGTTAAATGATGCCCAGAGAAAGATGCTTGAGATATCCAAGGTTGTACTGGTGGGCGGTTCCTGTAAGATGCCGACGGTACAGCAGTATCTGCGCCGTTTCCTGCCGGACTCTCAGATGACGGCGATGAACCCGGATTATATGGTTGCCCTTGGCGTGGGTGTTTATGCAGGGATCAAGGAGCGGAACGAGGAGATTAAGGATATGCTTCTGACGGATATCTGCCCCTTTACGCTGGGAACCGGACTGCATAACGAGATGGATGCGGCGCGTCCGATCATGGCAGCGATTATTGACCGGAACAGTGTGCTGCCCTGCAGCAAGGTACAGAAATTCCAGACAGCTGCGGATTTCCAGAATACGGTAAGGGTTGACGTTTATCAGGGAGAAGAGTATTATGTCACAGATAATGTTTATCTGGGTGAAGTAAATGTACCTGTTCCCATGTCTTTAAAAGGACAGGAGAAAATAACGGTAAGATATACCTATGATATCAATGGGATTCTGATCGTGGATGTGAAGGTGGATTCTACGGGGGAGGAAACCCAGCAGATCATCATGACCGGAAGAGATACGATTGCGCCGGAGGAAATAGATGCTTATGTGAAGGCGTTGGAGAAATTAAAAATGCCGCCTGCAGAGCAGGAGGAGAATCAGATGCTGTTCGCATGGGGAGAAAGATTGTATGCCCAGAGCACAGGCCAGCTCCGCGAGGAGATCAGCAGGAAACTCCAATATCTGCAATATCTGATAAACAAGGAACAGAACCCCTACCGGATGAAAAAGTGGAAAAAGGGTTTGAGGGAATTTTTTGAGAGTGCGGACCGGTATCTGGATATGACGGAGCTTTCCTGGGAGCAGGAGAGCGGGGATTCCTGGTATCAGGAGCGGACAGAAGAGGAACAGGATGCAGAGGAGGATTATGTAAGGTGGTACGACGGGCATTTAACATCTTAGGCATTGAGGTAACGAGGGATGTGCGGGAGATAAAAAAAGCGTATGCGGCGTTGGTAAAGCAGTATCATCCGGAAGAGCATCCAGCAGAGTGGGCGCGCATCCATGAAGCTTACCAGAGGGCGGTGGAATACGCGAAAGCACCGAAGGCGGCATCCGAAAGTGCTTTGGATGGCAGGCTCCCGGATGAAATGAGCTGGGAAAATGTGCCCCGGCAGGAGAATGCGGCACCGCAGGAGCGGGAGCAGGCAGGATGCAGAGAAGAGGAGCACTGGCAGGATGCACAAGTGATAGAAGATGCGGCGTACGGCACGATATTTCAGGAAGAGATGTCCAGCTGGGCGGAGGAAAAGGCAGAGCATAGACGACTGCTGCAGGAGAGACTGCATCGGCTGGCGGCTTTGTGGAACAAAAAGGCAGTAAAAGAATGGGAGTATTTCTTTCGAGAGGAATTTTCCCGGGAAGAGGGAGCAGACGGACTGCTCCTGCTTTTGGAAATAGTGAGGAAACACAAGCTGTCAGAGGACATCCTGTTTCTGGTACAGACTGAGATGGAGGACCGTATAGATTATTATGATTTCAGAGGAGAGGCTGACTGTAAGAGGCTTGCAGAGGAAATCTTAGTTTGCTGTCAGATCAGGTGTGCTCAATCACAGAAAACAAAACAAAGGCCCATTCAACCGCGGAAAACAAGACGAAGGCCTCTTAGCCGTCTGTGGATCATTCCTGCACTGGTATTCGCTTTTTTCGTGATCGCTTTGTCAGGGCGGCGGGCCGAGAAGGTAAAAGAAGGAAGGACAGCTGCAGAAGCCGCAGCATATCTGAATGAAAAATATGGAGAAGGGCGCTATTCGGAAGAAGAGCTGACTGCAGAGAAGGAAACTCTTTTTGGTGATCATGAGGAGGAGATGGAATGCTACCGGATCCTGGAGCAGGCTTCGGGTTCTGTAATCGTGTGTGCCGTGCGGGATCTGGAGAGCGAAGACAAAGCTTATTACTTTTTTGATAATCTACAGGAAGAGGAGATCAGGCAGGCCTTTGAGGAAAAGGTCAATGAGCGGACCGGCCGTTCTGAGGGACGGCTGTTTTGGGATTCTAAGACAGAGGATTACTCTTCCGGCGGAATCCGGGACGGATTCTTCCAGACCAGATATGATGGGAATTTTGATGCATTCATCCGGAAGGAAGCAGATGCGCGGAAGAATGTGCCCAAAACAGCAGGGTCATATATATCGATTGATTCCGGATCATTAAACGGAGTGTGTGATTATTATCTTCCCGACCCGGAAGTAACGACGATGAGGGAGAAGTTTGAAAGACAGGATTTCCCAGAGGATGCCGGCCTGCAGGGGGCATTAGAGGAGTGTGCGGCAGATTATGAGATCCAGATCCGCGGAGTGGTGCTTCCGCAAAGTTTTTTTGCAGAAAAAATGAAAAAGGCTGCGTGGGATAAGACCAGAATGACGGTTGGAAGTGATGTGGTAAGGAATCTGGGGTTAGAACCGTCCGTATCATTTCTTATGCTTACAGGGTGGTATTTGAATCTGCCGCCGGAGGAGGAAAAGGGATTAAATATCTCTAACGGTATGTATACAAGGGAAACGATCCAGATGGGCGAGGGAATCTACGGCGCAGAGAGCAGGATATCATCAAATTATTTTGAAATGGAGCCGGAATGGATGACGGACAGCATCAAAAGGATAAATACACCGGAGTCTGTGGAGCTGACGGAGGCAGAACGGGAAAGGGCAGTGAGCTTTCAGATGGTAAAAGGATTTGCCCTGCAGAATGACTGCTGTCTGGCGGTGGATAAGGAGATGTATGGGATTGCGGATGCAGGTTATCGGGTAATTCTTACGGAATACTATGGAGACAGTGCGCAGAATTATGAACAGTCTGTGCGGGAGTACGGCGAGACCGGCGCCTGGCTGCGGAGCGGAGACATATTGGATGGAGAGGGGTATATCTTCATGAAATACTCTGGAGCAGGAAGCGCAGACGAGGCTCAGGTGGTGACGGTCATTAATCCATAGGACCGGATGCTCCGGACATGGAAACAGGAATCAGAGGAAGGGCAGGCGAGATGGTACAATGAGCATTTGACATCTTAGGCATTGCGGTAACGAAACGGGCATATGCAGTATTGGTAAAGCAGTATCATCCGGAGGAGCATCCGCTGGAATGGGCGCGGATCCATGAGGCGTATCAGACAGCGGTGGAGTATGCGAAAACCTTGGAGACGGTATTCGAGGAAATACCAGATATTAGAGTGCCGGAATTTTCACAATTGGAAAATACGGGAATACAGAATGAGGAACCGCAGAAAAATGCAGAGCGCAGCCGGCAGCTGCAGCAGAGACTGGAGAGACTTGCAGTGTGCAGGAAGCCGAGACATCGGATGCCGATGGGGATGAAATGGTTTTCTATCAGGTGATGACAGAAGGGTCGTGGGAAGTAACAGCCTGTGTGATACCGAGTCAGGAAGCGAAAGGAGAATCCCGTTATATGATGTTCGATGATATACAGTCAGAGGAAATCAAACAGGCATTTGAAGACACGCTGAATAGACGGACCGGATGTAAACAGGGGCGGCTGTTTTGGGACTCTTCCATGTATCATGTGTTTGACGGAGTGGAGGATGGATTTTTCCAGACGAAATATGACAAGGATTTTGAAGCATTTATTAAGCGGGAATCAGAGATGCGGAGGGATGTTCCAAGGTCTTTGACGGCATATCTGGCGCGGGAGCCGGATGCAGTGAACGGAATCTGTGAATATTATGTTCCGGGACCGCTGCTTCAGATTGAGGACAGGCTGTATGAGGACAGGCCCTTTGAGGGTGAATTTCTCTCGGAGATTGTAAGGATTTCCAAAGAATTCAGGCAGTGTGCGGCAGATTATCATATTCAGATCCGCGGTATCACACTTCCGGATTATTTATTTGAAGGAACGATAGAGCAGGCCGAATCCGGGGCGCGGACATAGAAGAGCTGCGGGCCAAGGTGTATGAAAGAGGATATGTCTTTGGAACATATCTGCCGGGGGATGCAGATGATGATTATAATAAATAATAATATGGACAACAGAATTTTAGTAAGGATTCCTGTATCAGTTTGAATGAATGGTAATGCAAACTATACATTTTTGATTCCGAATACCAGATGTGGCATGTCGATATTGTAGTAGTGTTTTACAAACTGCTCCACCACAGTCATGCCGTTTCTTCTGGCTACATTCTGGGACGCTGTGTTAGTGTCCCGGATAATAGAAAATACCTCCGGCGCTTTTAATGTGTGAAATGCATACTCCTTACATGCGGCGGCCGCTTCGGTGCAATAGCCCTGATGCCAGAAGGCCTTCTGAAAGAGATAGCCGATTTCCAATACCTGTCTGCCGCTGCAGTCCTGCATGGTCAGTCCGCACTGGCCGATCATTTCGTCTGTTTCTTTTAAGATGACAGCCCACAGTCCGAAGCCGTATTCGCGGTACCGCGCCAACTGTTTATCCAGCCATTCCTGTACTTCTTCATCACTAAAAGCGTGTTCATAGGCGTACATTACCTCTTCGTCCTGTAAAATTTTACAGAGCGATCCATAATCATCCTGCGTCATTTCGCGCAGATAAAGGCGTTTGGTTTCCAGTATCACAGAGACTCCTTTCTTGTTGGAGGGTTCAAGCGTTAATCCGGTTACAAATATTCCAGACAATTTTATCAGATGGGGAAGGGAATGTCAAAAAACTCTGATTTTATGTTTGTGTTAAAGGATTGGCTGCGGTATAATCTGAGTAGTGCCTGATTTATTGCGGTTTGGTATCGGTGCGGCAGTTTCTTGCCGGCGCGGAGAGAAAGAGGTAAGATTGTGAGGAAAAATAGGAAGGGAAGTGATGAGATGCTGCTATCAGAGGAAGAGTTCAGGAAAGAAGAGAAAATAGACGGAATCATATATGACATGTCGCCTTCAGCAAATTATAGACATAGCATGATAGATGGAAATATTTATGCAATCATCCGGCGTAGTTTGAAAGACAGTGTATGTCTTGCATTTGTTGAAAATCTTGACTTTAAGTATCATTCGGAAGAAAACGATGACTATGTGATTCCGGATGTTATGATTATTTGTGACCGGAAACATCTGAAGGGCGGCAGCTATACCGGTATTCCTAAATTTATAGCAGAAACGCTCAGCCCTTCCACTGCAATGCGTGATATGACTATAAAAAAGGAGATTTATGGAAAGGCGGGTGTGCCGGAATATTGGATTGTATCTCCGAAGGAAAGAGGTGTACAGATTTACTATCTTATAGAAGGTAAATATGTGTTGACATATAGCTATATTCTGGAGGATGATAAAGAAGATAGACATTATAATGCGGATACAGTAATAGCATTGCGCGAATTACCACATATTCAAATGACGTTAGCAGAAATTTTTGAGGGAGTTGAGGAGTAGAAATGTTTACACCGGTAAATTCAGAGATTTATTGGTCAGAAAATGATTTGAAGGAGTTTCATTAATGCAGGGAGATAAGGAAGAATGCTGGAATTTAGATATGATACACAGTTATTGATTGAAGGTGAGGAGCTTGACGAGGATATGATCGGCGAATATTTTACCGAGCATTTTAAAGGGGACTGTCTACTGGCAGTCGGGGATGAAGAGCTGATCAAGATTCATTTTCATACAAACGAGCCGTGGAAGGTGCTGGAATACTGCGCTTCTCTGGGCGAGATTTACGATATTGTGATTGAGGATATGGACAGGCAGGCGAGAGGTCTGCAGGGATGATATTCGTAAGAAGGAAGCATCCGGTTAAGGCGGAGATTTTATATGCGCTGTAAGAGAAGCGCGAAAGTGGGAAGAGTAAGATGAGGAGGATATGGAATGAGCAGTGAGACAAAGCGGTCCTGCATCGACTGCGGAGTGGTGAACTGTAATCGGATGGAGAAGGAATTTCCGGAATTCTGTCTGACTACGGGAACTGTGACAGAGGAGGATCTGAAGTATGTGCGGGAGAAATACAGCGAGGAAGAGAATCAGAGGAGCATGGTTGCGGCAGCCTGCGTGGAGTATGAGGGATACTGCCAGTTGACCAGAGTGCAGGAGATCATGGATTATGCGAAGCGGATCGGGGCAGAAAAGCTTGGCATAGCTGCATGCGTGGGCCTTATCCGGGAGGCGCGGATGCTGGCAAAGATTTTCCGGGCGCATGGCTTTGAGGTGTACGGCGCCGCCTGTAAGGTAGGATGTATCCCGAAGCATGAGGTGGGAATTCCGATGGAATGCGAGGAGCTTGGCCATAATATCTGCAATCCGATCCTGCAGGCAAAGCTTCTGAATGATGCGCACACAGACCTGAATGTGGTAGTGGGATTGTGCGTGGGACATGACAGCTTATTTTATAAATACTCGGAAGCGCTGGTTACCACGGCGGTGACAAAGGACCGGGTGCTTGGGCACAATCCGGCGGCAGCCCTTTATACAGCGGAAGGGTACTATAAGAAGAAATTATTTAGCGAGGGAAACAATGATTGATTTGGATACATTAAATGCACCCCAGCGGGAGGCGGTGCAGCATACGCAAGGCCCGCTTCTGGTTCTGGCAGGCGCAGGTTCAGGAAAAACCAGGGTTTTGACACACAGGATTGCATATTTGATTGAGGAAAAGGGCGTCAATCCCTGGAATATTCTTGCCATTACATTTACCAACAAGGCGGCGGGAGAAATGCGGGAGCGTGTGGATCACATTGTGGGATACGGCGCGGAGAGCATCTGGGTGAGTACCTTCCACTCTGCCTGCGTACGGATTTTGAGAAGGCACATTGATCTGCTGGGGTATGATACAAGCTTTACCATTTATGATACGGATGATCAGAAGACGCTGATGAAGGATATTTGCAAGCATCTGAATGTGGATACGAAGATTTATAAGGAGAGAAATCTCATGTCGGCTATTTCGTCGGCGAAGAATGAGATGATCACGCCGGAGGAATACCGGCTTCGTGCGGAGGGAGATTTTGGACGGCAGAAAATCGCTTCGGTGTATGAGGAATACGAAAAGCAGATGCGGGCCAATAATGCGCTGGATTTTGACGACCTGCTGCTAAAGACGGTGCAGTTATTTCAGACCCAGGCAGAGGTGCTGGATTATTATCAGGAGCGGTTCCGCTATATTATGGTGGACGAGTATCAGGATACCAATACGGTGCAGTTCTGGTTTGTGAGCCTGCTTGCAAGGAAATACCGTAATCTGTGCGTGGTGGGTGACGACGACCAGTCCGTCTATAAATTCCGGGGGGCGAATATTAAGAATATTCTGGATTTTGAGCAGGTGTTCGAGGACGCGGAGGTTATTAAGCTGGAGCAGAATTACCGTTCTACGGGAAATATTTTGAACGCGGCTAATACCGTGATCCGCAATAACCGGGGCAGAAAGGATAAGACCCTCTGGACCGATAACGGCGACGGGGAGAAGATTAAGTTCCGCCAGTTTGATTCCGGCTATGATGAGGCGGAATATATTGTCGGGGATATCAGAGAGCAGGTAAATGCAGGAAATGCAAATTGTCATGACTTTGCTATTCTTTACCGGACAAATGCCCAGTCCCGCGTGTTTGAAGAGAAATTTGTAACTGCCAATATTCCTTACCGGATTGTGGGCGGAATCAATTTCTATGCCCGCAGGGAGATCAAGGATATTTTAGCTTATCTGAAAACCATTGATAATGCAAGAGATGATATTGCGGTGCGCCGGATCGTCAATGTGCCGAAGCGGGGCATCGGGCTGACCAGCATTAACCGGGTGCAGGAATATGCGCTGGCAAGGGAAATGGGATTTTATGAAGCCCTGCTCGGTGTGGAGCATATTCCGAATATCGGCCGGGGTAAGGCAAGGCTGGAGTCTTTTGCGGCGTTGATTGAACATTTTAAGGCAGAGGCAGGGAAGCTGTGCATCTCGGAGCTTGTGGACGAAATCTTAGAGGAAACCGGCTATATAGAAGAACTGAAAGGTGAAGGCGAGCTGGAAGCAGAAGCAAGGCTGGAAAATATTGGTGAGCTGAAAAATAAGATCATTGCTTATGAGGAACACTGTGCGGAGCAGGGAGAACCTATTACGCTTAGCGGATTTCTGGAGGAAGTGGCGCTGGTGGCGGATATTGACAGTCTGAATGAGGAGAGCGATTATGTGATGCTCATGACCTTACATAGTGCAAAGGGGCTGGAATTTCCGCATGTATATCTGGCAGGCCTGGAGGATGGCATTTTTCCGAGCTATCTGAGCATTACCTCGGATGACGGCGATGAGATTGAGGAGGAGCGGAGACTTTGTTATGTGGGTATTACACGGGCGAAGCAGGGACTTACGCTGACCTGCGCAAGGCGCCGGATGGTCCGGGGTGAAATGCAGTACAATAAGATGTCCCGGTTCTTAAAGGAGATTCCAGAGGAATACCTATCAGACGGAGAAGTATTTAAGAGGGAAAAACCAGAACCAGAGTACCGGAATGTGTACCAACATGCAAAGCAGAGCTTCCGAAGCAAAGCTTTTCAGGTCAGGCCGGTGCAGCAGTTTAAGGTTGCCGGAGGCGGAGGACCGGGATACGATGTGGGAGACCGGGTGCATCATATCAAATTCGGCGACGGATTGGTAACAGGGATTACCGAAGGCGGCAGAGACTATGAGGTGACGGTTGAATTCGATACGGCAGGAAGAAAAAAGATGTTTGCGAAATTTGCGAAACTGAAGAAAATCGATGGGTAAATTTTCCAGATATCAGCGATTTTCCGTAAAAAATTGTAGTAATCTTAACAGGTTGGTGTTATAATAAAACAATAAAATGTTATTAGACAAGCGCAGGAGAAAGGAGCGGGAGTATGAACATTAATAGGAACAAGATTGAAGAGGTTCTTGCAGCATCTAAGCTGAATGATTTGATCCATAAGAAGGAGGAAGAAGAGAAGCAGTGTAAGACAATTCTCATTATTCTTGCAGTAATCGGAACTATCGCAGCAGTTGCAGCAATCGCTTATGCAGTATATTGTTTCCTTACCCCGGATTATCTGGAGGATTTTGAGGAAGATTTTGAAGATGACTTCGATGATGATTTCTTTAACGAAGATGATCAGGCGTAGGCAATAGTGAAGGATTAGAGACAGAGGCACTTCGATGAGAAGTGCCTTTTTCTGCGGATATATGGATATATTGAATTGTGATATGTGTGTGATAACAATATAGGAATGGTGTGGATATGAAAAAGGGACAGATAGTAGAGGGATTTGTTACGAAGGTGGAATTTCCAAATAAAGGCATTGCCTTGGTGGAAGGTGAAGACAAGTGTGTTGTGGTGAAAAATGCCATACCGGGGCAGAAACTGCGCATAGCGGTCAATAAGATACGGAAAGGGAAAGCGGAGGGAAGAATTTTGTCTGTGGAGGAGCCCGCATCAATGGAAATACCGTCCCCCTGTCCGCATTTTGGCGGCTGCGGAGGCTGTACCTATCAGAATCTTCCTTATGAGCAGCAGCTGCAGATGAAGTCTGAACAGGTAAAAGCGTTGATGGATGAGACGGTAAATGGAAGCTATGTCTGGGAAGGGATCCAGCCCAGTCCGGTAAAGACTGCTTACCGAAATAAGATGGAATTTTCCTTTGGAGATGAATATAAGGATGGTCCTATGGCTCTTGGCATGCATAAGCGGGGAAGCTTTCACGACATCGTATCTGTGCCGGAGTGTCAGATTGTGGATGAGGATTACCGGAAAATACTGACCTGTACCTTAGACTATGCAAAAAAAAGCGGGCTTCCTTATTATCACCGCATGAAGCATACGGGATTTTTCCGGCACCTGCTGGTGAGGAAGGCAGTAAAGACCGGAGAGATACTGATTGATTTGATCACGACGTCAGGATATGAGGAATTTGACGGGGCAGGCTGGGTCAATGCATTGACAGCCCTAAAGCTGGACGGGACAATAGCCGGAATCCTGCGGACAAGGAATGACAGCGTGGCGGATGTCGTGAAGGATGAAGGAACGGAAGTCTTGTATGGGAAGAGCTATTTTTATGAGGAGCTTTTAGGGTTAAAGTTTAAGATAACGCCATTTTCATTTTTTCAAACAAATTCGCTGGGAGCGGAGATCCTTTATGAAAAGGCGAGGGAGTATATCGGTGATACGAAGGACAAGGTGATATTTGATTTGTACAGCGGAACCGGGACAATTGCCCAGATACTGGCGCCGGTGGCGAAGAAGGTAACGGGAGTGGAGATTGTGGAGGAGGCTGTAGAGGCGGCAAGGGAAAATGCCAAGCTGAACGGTCTTGATAATTGCAGCTTCTGGGCCGGGGATGTGCTGAAGGTCATTGATGAGCTGGGAGAGGTGCCGGATTTGATCATGCTGGATCCGCCCAGAGACGGGGTGCATCCGAAAGCGCTGGAGAAGATTACGAATTTTGGAGTGGAGAGGATCGTGTATATTGCCTGTAAGCCGACCAGTCTGGCGAGGGATCTGGAAATGCTGCAGGGAAGAGGGTACCGGGTGGAACGAGCAGGGGGGATAGATTTGTTCCCGGGGACGTATCATGTTGAGTGTGTCGTGTTGATGTCACGGGTGGAGAAATAGAATAGCGGAAAAGTGCAGAAAACAAGGGATTTCCGAGAGTTGGGACAGTTTGGAAAAATTGTTCCGGCTCTCGGATTTTTTGTTTGTTGTACTGTGCGGAAACATATCCACTGCTTTTTGGGTGGGATAGTTGAGTTGACAGGTTAGATATAGGATGTGTTGTGGAGATAAGATTGTTAAGGGTATGTTGGGTTGATAATATGAACATCATTCCAACGGCTGTATTGAAAAATTTCATGTCAATTAAGATCATAGATGTAAAAGAATAGGAGATATGAATATAGTGGATAACCAATATGGAAAGAATTTTTTTGATAAAAACATGAATAAAATTAAAATAAAATAATTCTTGACTTTAATATTATTTATGTTATACTTAATTTTATTAAACAAGTTAAAGAAAGGGGTGATTTATTGGATATTGATAAGATACCAAGGTGGATTCTTTCTTTGGAACAGGAGGATGTTACATTCCTAAAAAATTTTACTTTAAAATCTGGATCACTAAAAGAGATTGCAAAGTTGTATGGAGTGTCATATCCAACAGTCCGCCTGCGGCTGGATAAACTTATCCAGAAAATAGAATTAGGTGATCAACAGGAGGAAGAACCGTTTCAGACATTTATTAAGGGATTGGCTGTTGACTCTAAGATTGATCTAGAAACTGCAAAAATGATTATTGAAAAGTATAAACAAGAAAAGGAGAAAGAATTATGATGGATTTGATTTTAGGTTTTATTATTGCAGGGTTGCTTATGGCTGTAGAGTACTTGCTCTGTACAAAATTAAAAAATCCGCTTTGTGGCGGGATTATTCCCGTCCTATTATTGGCAGGGTCAATTTTTGTATTTGCTTCTGGAAAAGTACCGTTTGAACGAAATTATTTGTTTCCATTTGTAGTAGTGAATACGCTGTTTTGGGGTGACTGGGCTACAGGGCGCGATCAATATAAAAAACTGAAAAAAGCGGAAATGGACAGGATGAAAGCAAAAGATATGTAACAGATGAAAAAAGTCAATAGGATTTTCTAAACATCAGAAAGCATGGGGAATCAAAGAACAGGATTCCCTGTGTTATCATTTTAGATGAACATACCATTATTAAGTTAACTGCATCTCTGGAGAAGATATATGAACTATTTTACTCAGATTCGATAGATATAGAAGGAGGTATCAGGTATGAGTAAACTAATAGTGGTGGCATTGGAGGAATCAGAATCAAGTATTTTTGATAAAATTCTCGAAATTGTTAATCAAACAAAGAAATGTGAGGTTGAAACCATAGATGGGCAACAGCAAGTGATACAAATTGGCGATTTAGTTCTTTTGCCAGATCAGCATAAAGTTTTGAAAGAGAACCATGAAGTAAATCTTACCAATATCGAATTCCGTATTCTGTATGTTCTGGCACTTCATCAGGGGATGACGCTTTCCAAAGAAAAGATTTACAATTATGTTTGGGATGGGGAATATCTCCAGGATGACAGCAATATCACTTCCCATGTTCGCCGTCTCCGAAAGAAAATTGAAGACAATCCCAGCCAGCCAGAATATATTCAGACGGTACGTGGGGTTGGATATAAAATGAACCGGATAAAAAAGAAATAGGCAGTGTTCTAAGCAAAAGGCTTGGAACACTGCCTGTTTCCTTTTTAAGAAACGGTCTAATTTGGGATGGAGTAATATCTGCGGATATGTTAATAATTATAATAAGATTTGAAGGAGGGCATGGATATGCAGAATAAAATATGGGAACAGGTTGGGCAGTTTTTAAACCGGCTGCGCTGTGAGAATGTGGCAAGGAATACTGCAGTAGATGTGCCGGGATATAAGGAAACCCAGGAGAAAATGGAAAGGTGGACCTGAATAAGAATGTTACGGTTATTCCTGCCCGGAAAAGGGTGGGAAACACTGTGACCAAAGAAGAAAAACCAAAACTCAGGGTTGCCGCCTACTGCCGTGTTTCCACAGACAGTGACGAGCAGGCAAGCAGCTATGAAGTCCAGGTGGAACATTACACCCAGTTCATCCAGAAAAATCCGGAATGGGAGCTGGCGGGCATATTTGCGGATGACGGGATCAGCGGCTGTAATACAAAAAAACGCAGTGAATTTAACCGCATGATTGAAGAATGTATGGCAGGTGGGATTGACATGATCATTACAAAATCCATCAGCCGGTTTGCAAGGAACACGCTGGACTGCCTGAAATATATCCGGGAGCTGAAAGAAAAGAACATACCTGTTTTCTTTGAAAAAGAGAATATCAATACGATGGATTCCAAAGGGGAGGTGCTGCTGACTATTATGGCGTCCCTTGCCCAGCAGGAAAGCCAGTCGCTCAGCCAGAACATTAAATTGGGACTGCAGTACCGATACCAGAACGGCGAGGTGCAGGTCAACCATAACCGTTTCCTCGGATACACAAAAGACGAGGAAGGGCATCTGATCATCGATCCTGCGGGAGCGGAAGTAGTAAAGCGTATCTATCGGGAATACCTGGAGGGCGGAAGCCTGCTCCAGATAGCAAGAGGCCTTGAAGCGGACGGAATCCTTACAGCGGCAGGCAAATCAAAATGGAGGCCGGAAACACTGCGGAAAATACTGCAGAACGAGAAATATATCGGCGATGCCCTGCTGCAGAAAACCTATACCGTGGATTTCCTTAATAAAAAGCGGGTGCAGAACAACGGCATCGTTCCACAGTATTATGTGGAAAACAGCCATGAACCCATCATTCCCCGTGACCTTTATATGCAGGTGCAGGAGGAAATGGCAAGGAGGGCAAACCTCCACAGCGGGGTAAAACGGAAGAAGAGGGTGTATAGCAGCAAGTACGCTTTATCCAGTATCGTCTACTGCCCAAAGTGCGGCGATATTTACCGGAGGATTGCATGGAATAATCGGGGAAAGCACTCTACAGTTTGGCGGTGCTGCACCCGTGTGGAACATGGTCCTGGAAAATGCGATGCACCTACCATCCAGGAATCAGACCTGCAGGAGGCCGTGATAAAGGCCATCAACCTTGCACTTGACAACAGGCACGGCATGATGGAGACATTACAGGAAAACATTGAGGCAGTTATCCGGCAGGAAGATGAAACCTCGGCGGAGGGAATCAATGCCAAGCTAGAGGAACTGCAAAAAGAGCTGCTGCGATTGGCAAATTCCAAAAAGGATTATAATAGCGTGGCAGATGAGATAGACCGCTTGCGGGAACTGAAACAGAAGACACTGATAGAGAGTGCTGAGCGAGAAGGACTGAAAAAGCGGATTGTTGAGATGCGGGAATTTCTGAACAGCCAGACCACGGAGGTGTTAGAATATGATGAACAGTTTGTGCGGAAACTGATTGAAAAGGTTACAGTCTACGATCAGAGATTTGAGCTGGAATTCAAAACCAAGGTGAAAATTGAAGTGGATAGAAAGATATGACGTATAAGTATCCCTCTAGTACGATTAAGCTTGTGGGATACTTATAAGATTACTTTGAAGAAGTTGAAAATGAACAAGTTATATGATAAAATAATAATTGGAGAAGTAGACACTTGGAGAAATAAGATGAAAAGATACAGTTATTATACACCAATAGAACTGGCAGAATGCATTTTAAAATTGTTGCCTAATGTTGAAATGCACACAGTGATAGATATTTGTTGTGGTTCATGGAATCTGTTAAAAGCTGCTAAAGAAAAATATTCTGAGGCATTTATTATTGGCATAGATATTGATAGTGATTCTAAGGAACATAAAATTGAAGGAGCAGAATTTTTTATTGAAGATGGAAGAGAGTTTGCACTGAATAAGAAAAAAGTAGGACAAACATATGACTTGATTTTATCAAATCCTCCGTTTGGATATCTTCATGAAGAGTGCAGAAAATATAATGATAAAGATTTTGTTGCTGAAGAATGTTATTCGGGATTGATAAATAAGAGATATGAAGGGGAAATGACACAGGCTAATATGTTTTTAGCACATGATGGAAGTATTCTGCTATTCATTTTACCAAATACATTTGTGGAAGGTGAATCTTTACGAAAAGCTAGGTGTCAAATTGCGAATGATTATAAAATTTGTGATGTTATTAGATTACCTTCCAATACTTTTGAAAAAGGAGAAATAAATACATTTGCTATAATAATGAAAAAAGGGATTTCATTAGAAACATTTACAAATTTATATGATGCTAAAAAAGATAATGAATGGCAAATAGCAAAAATGGGTGAAATACCATACAGTGATATAGTTAAGGGTAATTGGTGGCTACAAATTGAACCTTTGAAAAATGAGAGAACAATTAGTTTACGTAGAGGTAATCTTTCAAGTAGTGATTTTGTAAAGAAAGGGAAAATGGTGTTTCATAATGCATCAAAAATAGGAACAACTTGGAAACCATCAGTGAGATATTATGATACAAAGACAGTTAGTTCAAAAGTTGTAAAGGCTCAAAGAGGAGATATTCTTGTAAACAGGATAGGAAAAGGGGTTGGATATTGGTGCCAAAATACCATTTCAGATATAGCAGTATCTGATTGTATCATTGTAGTTGAAAACAAATTTGATGGTTTGGTAAAACAATTTATAAAAAATAGCACTGCTGATGGGCGGTTAAAGGTTCCAATACGTGGAGTCGCAACACCATACCTTACAGCACAGGATATAAAAAGAATGCTCGCAGATAACGTATAATTTAGGAGAATTATGGATACCGAATTGCAAATAAAAAAGGATTTATTTGAAAAAGAACTTAATAAATTAATTGAAGATTTTTCACAAAAGAAAAAAGACTATTATTCAAAATATATTAAACTAAGTTGGACTATTGTTATAGTGAATGCTTGTGTTTCTTTTTCTCTTGGAATATCTTTTATTGAAAAGATAGCAATACAGTTTAAAGTAATCGCATTGATTTTTAGCTCTGTTTTATTGATTTTAAACGGAGCTATGAATTTTTTAAACTACAAAAATATGTATGAGCAGAGAACAAAAACTTTGGTACGTTTATTATCATTGAGGCGAGAATACCGGATATTAATAGGAAATGAAATGAGAAAAGAAGACTTACAAGAATTGTATAGAAAATTAGAAGCAATTATGCAAGATGATTTGTCTCAATGGCTTGATGATATACCAAAAGAGGATAATTAACCAGGAGGTTTGGGAATGACGGATGACAAGTGGGAAAAACAGGTTATGAAGAAAGTAAGATTCATGACGAACTACATTTGGAATGGTATAAGCTTTTCTGATGTAGAAGGTTTTTTAGCGAATTTCGGTGATGATAAAATTGTAGGTCTTGCTCTATTAGATATGCTTATTTATTATAGTTGTGAGCAGGAAGAATTTATTATAGAGAATTTGGTTAGATTATTGAATCGTGATTTGTGGATTAGTAAAAAGGTAGGGGAAAGAGATCAATCTATAGATAAAATAAAAGAAGGATTGGAAGAGATATATAGTAATATGTGTTTTGTTCCTGTAAAAGATCATGATCCATCAGATAGCGCGTTTAGTCTGTCATCAATGTATAAGAAATCTGCATGTGTGCCACGAACAATTGAATTTATTGAAGTAGAAGATGTTCCATTGAAGATTGCGATGCAAAAAAAGTATTTTGTATTTTATGATGATATTATAGGAACAGGAAAACAGTTTAAAGATTTCTGGAGTGTTACAAATCATTTTGGAAAACATAATGTAACATTAAAAGAAATTTCTGAAAAGAATCCGGATGATCAATTTTATTATCTTGTATTTGGTGGATATAAGAAAAGTGTTGATATGTTAGAGAAACAATTCCCTAATTTAAAAATAATTGCGTCAGAAGTTTTCACAAGCGACTATAGTGTTTTTGATGATGCCAATGAATATTGGGAATTTAATAAGGACAAAAAAGAATTAGTATTAGAGTTTGTAAATAAAAAAGAGAATGAGTTAAAATCTAAAAATTCATTTAGCTTAAATCTACCATTACTTTTTCAGCATAGTAGGGCATCTAATACTTCTTTGTCACTTTATTGGTTTGAAAAGCAAGGTAAATGGAAAGAATTATACCGGAGGTGAGAGGTAGAATGAATAAAAAAATAAGTGGTACACCTTTTTCTGAATATCGTGAAGAGCAAGTAAGGGTAAATGTGTTTGATTATTTTGTTACCCCAAGCTTTTTTGATCAATTTTATGACACAAAACCATTATTGATATATGGATCAAGGGGTTCAGGAAAAACTACATTGTTTAAGGCACTAGCTCTTTCAGATGCCAAAAATGTGGAGAGTTATCTGAGCGATAATAGTTATATTGGGATTTACTACCGAATTGATTTAAATATAATGGCCTCATTTTGTGGATGTGGTGTGTCAGATGATCAATGGTCAAAACTGTTTGCACATTATTTTATTTCTGCATTAAATTATGAATTGATTCGCCAAGTAATAGACATTAAAGACAAAATTGATTTTACAGATGAAAAAAACTTTTCAAAGAAATATGCACGTTTGTTTTCAGGTAAGAGTTCAGCGGTGTCTTTGGAGGAGCTAAAAGATGTAATATATAATGAATTATACTTGGTTAGAGAATATATCAATAATTGTGCAAATCAGGAGTATCCACATATAGGAGATTTTGCAACAATAATTAAAGAATTACCAAGTGATTTGCTGAGGGCTATAAGAAATTATGATTTTTCTGAAAAAATCATTTTTTATCTTGTGGATGAATTTGAGGGATTAAATGACTGGCAGCAGCGGTCAATTCTTTCGTTTGTAAAATATTCTGATGATAAACATACATTTAAAATTTGTATGCGTCCTGATGGATTAAAGTCTGCTGAAACCATTGGTGGCGAATTTATAAGTGAAACAGATGATATAAAAAGTATAGATCTGAATGAGAAAATACTTAATGGAAAAGACGGATACTATCAGTATGCTTTAGATGTTTGCAAAAAGCGTATTGAGTTATTTTGCAATAAGAATAATTTTGATATTAATAACATTTTAAATTTTGAAGATATATTTGAAGAGCTAAATTTTGAGCATGAAATGGAAATTATATTAAAAAACCGAGGTAAGGAAAAGGAGGAGGAAATTTCTGCTTTTTTAAATAGCATAGAATATAATTCGTCAGAGGTAAATGATTATTTTCAAAGAAATTATTTTGATTTTCTTTTATTTAGAATAGTCTTTTTAAAGAAAAAATCAAATGTCTCTGTTGAAGATATGTGGGAAATGATTAAGACAAAAAACAAAAAATATGATACGTATGTGCACAATTACAAAGAATCATTACTTTATTATTTGTATTTAAGTTCATCTAAAAATAAAATTTATTCGGGATTTAGAACTTTGGTAAATATATCGGGCGGGACATTGAGATATTTACTTGAAATATGTAATGAGATATTTGAAATTGCCATAGCAAATGAAAAATTTTCATATGAAAAACCAAAGGTTATTTCTTATAAGACGCAGACGGATGCAATATATGAGATATCGAATAAGCGAGTGAAACAGATTAGCGCAATTCCGGAAATAGGGCTTAATATTCGGACATTTATTATTGCTTTAGGAAAAATATGTCAAGCATATCATAAAGAAGAAAGGATATCTAAAATTGAACCTAATCATTTTTCTATTAAATCTAGTAATGGAAGAATAGAGGAAAATGTTAGAATCTTTTTGAAAGAATGCGTAACAAGGGGGGTGCTCATCAAGTGCAAAAATAATAAAGCAAAAAATGCTGGTTATATAGGAGCAGATGAATTTTTATATGTTTTACATCCTATATATACACCGAGTTTTCAGATTTCATGGAGAAGAAAGCAGAAGATTGAATTTGATATTGAAGAGGTTAATATTCTGATTAGTAATAATACATTAGAAATTACAAAACTTATAAAAAAATATATGAAGAAAACAAATTTACTGAACGAGAATGTTAATTTGGATTATATGCAGTTAAAATTCTTTTTCACAGAGGAGAGCTAAATGGGAGGATATTTTGAAAAGATGTTTTTCTGGGAAGAATTCCTATGCTATTATTCCAAAGATAAACTTAATTTTATAGGAAATTCAAGTTCAGAAAAGCGTTCAGAAAATGTAGGGAAAATAGATAAATTAAATGAGCAATGTAAATGCACATATTTTTTTCTTGATTATGATTATGAAGAAGATTCATTTGAATGTAATAATGAAAAATATGACTTAAAATCTCAAGCGTTTACTTTTTTGCGGAAATTGGACAAAAGTATTCCGGTTATTTTAAATATTACATCAATGAATTTAAGATTGATGGGAACTCTATTATTTAATATAAAAAAAATTGGCTTTAAAGAGGTGTATTGTTTATATACAGAGCCGTTGAGATATTGTAAAAACATTGATGGGAGTGATGAAGAAGAATTTGTTGACCGGTTTGATCTATATAAGAAATTTAGGGGAATTGAACCAATACCTGGATTCTTACGAGCAAATGATGATAAACTAGATGAGAAATGGATTGCATTTTTGGGATTTGATGGTAAACGTGTTGAACAAATAAATGATAGGTATGATTTTGCGGATATTGTTCCGGTCATTACATTACCAAGTTATAAACCAGGATGGCAAAATTATGCCTTGCAAGAAAATATTGATATAATAAAATCCGTAGAAAGAAAACCAGAGTACATTATAGCAAATAGTTTCCTGTCAGCTTATGATTATCTTGAAAAAATGAAAAAGACATATCCCAAAACATATTTAAGAGTTACGCCTCTAGGGACTAAAATTAATGCTTTAGGTGCTATATTATTTTGCTTAAATAATGTACATAATGTTGAACTTTTATATGATAACCCTAAAGAAGAAGGAAAGATTAGTACTGAGTGTGGAAAAACATATATATTTGATATTAGTGAAATGATAAATCAATGAATCAATTTTAGAAAAGGATGGATTATAAAATATGAGGATTATAGAACCTAGCATAGAAATATTGTCAGATGTAGATGTATACAAAATAATGAAAAATATAGAAACTTGTGGACGAGTTTGTTATAAAAGTGAGAATTTGATTAATGAAGAGTCGGCGAAAAAATTTATAAAGAGAATCATAGCTAGCGGACATGAATCTGTATTAGAGCATGAAAAGCTAACAATAAAATTTGTATGTGATCGTGGAGTTTCTCATGAAATTGTTAGACATAGAATAGCAAGCTATAGTCAAGAAAGTACTAGGTATTGCAATTATAGCCAGGAAAAATTTGGTAAGGAGTTGACATTAATTAGACCATGTTTTTGGAAAGACGATGAAGAAAAGTATAGAATTTGGTGCGATGTAATGGAAAAAGTTGAATGTAGTTATAATGAATTAATGTCTATGGGAGCAAAACCCGAAGAAGGTAGAAGCATTCTCCCGAATAGTTTAAAGACTGAAATTGTAGTTACTATGAATCTTAGGGAATTGAGACACTTCCTCAGATTAAGAACTTCTCCGAAAGCACATCCGCAAATGAGAGAGGTAGCTAATATGTTGTTAAGATATGTAAAAGAGACATTACCTGTATTTTTTGAAGATATCGGTAATGAATATATAGAGTGAAATACATAATTATTTTGATAAGAACCTTATTTTTGTATAGTGATCGGTTATAGATCATTGTAGTTTGTGTCAATTACGAAATTGCACAGTGATAACAGAAATGTTAGTAGAGATATGGATAAGTTCCCGCCTACGGCCGAGGGCATAAAAATGGTGATGGATTAAGTTGGACGAACCGACTGGGAAATCACGTACTTTCTGTCCTCTCGTGCCATGTGGAGACGTTTTGTTTATTGTCCAAACTTCATGCAGACCAACATATCGAGGTGGAGCTTCAGATGG
>CAJTZE010000040.1 GCA_910584265.1 uncultured Dorea sp.
TCACTACCCACGGGATTTTAAGTCCCGGGCGTCTGCCAGTTCCGCCACTGCGGCATATCTACAATAGGTATTGTAGTATGGGACCTACAGGGCTCGAACCTGTGACCCTCTGCTTGTAAGGCAGATGCTCTCCCAGCTGAGCTAAGATCCCAATAACCGACCCAGAAGAGACTCGAACTCTCGACCTCCGCCGTGACAGGGCGGCGCTCTAACCAACTGAGCCACTGGGCCTTGTTGAGCACATAGTGCTCGGATATAAATGGACCTTCGGGGACTCGAACCCAGGACCGATCGGTTATGAGCCGATTGCTCTGACCAACTGAGCTAAAGGTCCAAATTATGTCCCTTATAGGAACAAAGCCGATGATCGGACTCGAACCGATAACCTGCTGATTACAAATCAGCTGCTCTGCCAATTGAGCCACATCGGCAAGATGCGTATATGAGCAGCTGATTTGTAATCAGCGCTCTGCCTGCGATTGACGGAGTCAATCTAAAAGAATTGAGCTGCATCGGCAAGATGCGTATATGAGCAGCTGATTTGTAATCAGCGCTCTGCCTGCGATTGACGGAGTCAATCTAAAAGAATTGAGCTGCATCGGCAAGATGTATTTTGCTCATCTTCATGACTCCACCGGGAATCGAACCCGGGTTACCGCCGTGAAAGGGCGATGTCTTAACCGCTTGACCATGGAGCCGTATCTATGTCAACGCATTTCGCGGTGACCGAGTTTAATAATATCATAATTGACGTTTATTTGCAACACTTTTTTGAAAAAATGAGAGTAATGAAAAACAAAATGTTATTTTGATCTGTTGATTAAATTTTTCTTTTTTCATATAATTGACAGGTAGGAAAATCTGCAGACGGCAGATTATGGAAAGAATGGGGAAAGATATGTATTTAGAGAAGGATTTGGTATCGGTTGGAAAAAGGGAGAACAATAAAAAAAGGAATTATCTTGTGATAAATCCGCTTCAGGGAAAGCATATTCCGGCCGCTCCGGGTAACGTGATGGCGCTGTTTGATGCGCTTGCAGATATGCTGAAGGATGAATACAAGGATGAAAGGCTGTTATTGATTGGATTTGCAGAGACAGCGACGGCTATCGGGGCAGAAGCGGCCATCCGTCTGGGAACGAAATACATCCAGACGACAAGGGAAGATGTTCCGGGAGCAGAGTATTTATATTTTTCGGAAGTCCACAGCCATGCCGCAGAGCAGAAGCTGGTAAAGAATGATATTGACAGAGTGATAGACGGGATTGACAGGATCGTATTTATGGAGGATGAGATTACGACGGGGAATACGATTCTTAATATTGTCAATATCATGGAGGATTTATACGGCCGGAATATTCGTTTTTCCGCGACATCGATTTTAAACGGTATGACAGAAGCGCATCGGAATCGATACAAAGAGAGGGGGATACGCCTGCATTATCTTCTGAAGACGGATCATGAAGCTTATGGCAGGATAGCAGGGCAGTATGCGGAAAACGGCAGCTATGAAGCATGTGATACAAGCAGTATCCGGAATGTAAGAGAGATAAGCATTTCCGGGCGGATGGATGCGAGAAGGCTTGTAAATGCCCCTGATTACAGGAAGGCATGTAAAGCCTTATGGAGCGGTATAGAAGAATCCGTTTCATTTGAGCAGGAGCAGAGCGTGCTTGTGATTGGGACAGAGGAGTTTATGTATCCGGCTTTGTTTATTGCAGACCGTATAGAGAAGCTGGGGTGTAAGGTGAGATGTCATTCCACCACAAGAAGTCCGATCGCGGTCTCGCGGGATGAGGGGTATCCGTTGAGGACAAGATATGAGCTGAAGAGCCTGTACGATAAGGATAGAAGAACCTTTATTTATGATGTTGGAGAATATGACAGGGTGTTTGTCATTACGGATGCCTGTAATTGTCAGGAAGAGGGAAAGAATTCCCTGCTTCATGCGGTCGGGAAGAACAATGAAAATGTAACTTTGATCAGGTGGTGTGAAAAATGAGAAGCTCATACAAAGAAGACGATGTAATCCTTTTGCTAAAGGATATCTCTGGGATGGTGGAACCCCGGCCGACCAAGGAACGGGAACGGCTGATTCAGTCGGGCAGGCATTACTGTGAAATGCTTCCGATTGAATATGTGCCTACGGATAAATATATGGAATTTTACAAGGAGGCGCTGAAGCTATATGCGGAGCCTACAGCGCAGGCGGTGGGAAGCCTTGCTGATAAAATAGAAGAATCAAAGGGAGAAACTGTTGTGCTGGTGTCTCTTGCCAGGGCAGGGATACCGATCGGCATACTGCTTAAGCGGTATCTGAAATTTAAATATCATATCGACGTTCCGCATTATTCTATTTCTATTATCCGGGGCAGAGGGATCGATCACAATGCCATGAAGTATCTTCTGGAGCATTATCAGCCGGAGCAGCTGCTGTTTGTGGACGGGTGGATCGGCAAGGGCGCTATTTTAAATGAATTAAAGAAAGAGATGGAACGATATGAAGGTGTATCTTCTGAGATTGCTGTCTTAGCAGATCCGGCGGGCGTAACAAAGCTCTGCGGAACCCATGAGGATATTCTGATCCCAAGTTCATGCCTGAATTGTACTGTGTCAGGTCTGGTCAGCAGAACGTTTCTGCGGAGTGACATCATTGGCGGGCAGGATTTTCATGGGGCAGTATATTACGAGGAGCTTAAGGATGCGGATCTGTCTTATGAGTTTATTGAGACGATTGAACGGGAATTTACCATATCGCCCCAAATCCGGGACATCCGGCCGGAGGGGACAGGGATGGATGAGGTCCGCAGTATCAAAGAGCGGTTTGACATAGAAGATGTTAACTTTATCAAGCCGGGGATCGGCGAGGCGACCCGTGTTCTGCTGCGCAGGGTCCCCTGGAAAATATTGATTGATGAGAGGTATAGAAATGCCCGGGAATTGAGCCATCTGGTAAGACTGGCAGAAGAAAAGGGAGTGCCCGTTGAATATTATCCGCTTAAGCATTATAAATGCTGCGGGATTATTAAGAAAATCGCCGATGCCTAGTCTGCAGGCAGTTAGATAATGCCGAAGTTTTCAGCGGTAAAGCATGTTCTGCGGGCCCAGTTCAGGTGGGTTTTGTACTCGTTCATCCGTTCGCCGGTGCTGCTGCCGGAGACATAGGAGTGCTCCCTGACATTCCAGTTTAGGATCTGAAGGGCATCGTCGTAATTCCTTTTGGATACACGGTACTCTTCGTTTACAACCTTGATCTGATTCGGATGGATCACTGTTTTGCCGATGAATCCGCATAATTTGTCATCTTTTATTTCCCGCCTCAGCCCGGACTCCCACTGGCGGCCGGAATAGTATTCCCAGACAGGACCGGAAATAACATAGTCCATTCCGTACACTGTGACAATGTCTGCAAAAATATTTGCAATGGGCGTCAGCTGATGGATAGATTCATACGGTTCCCGCCGGAAGCCGAACAGGTGTGACAGATCGTTGCCTCCAAGGCGTATATTTAATACAGCTGGCTCTATTGGAGCCAGTTTTTCTTTTAACTGGTACAAGGTGCCGCAGCGTGTACGAAGGTCTGCGATTGCAGGACTTTCATAGATCGGCATGATGTATTTTGGTGTTCCCGGACCGCCGTTGAGGCTGGCCGTCTCTTCGATATATGCGTCTGCATTGGACGGGGAGAATTTCGGAAGAATGTATCCGGTTATGATTTCGCCGCTGTTTCCAAAACTCTTAGTAAGCCGGTGTATCTGCTCTGGCTGCCGTACCCGGATAAACAGCTTGGGCAGATAAAAATCAGAATGCTGCCTAGCTTCGTAAATATTGTTGATCGATGCCGTCAGCTGCTCCTCGGCTTCCGCGACAAAATAATCATTTATCGTGTCTTCAAGGCAGAGTGCCAGAGAATATCCTGTGCCGAATCTCTGCGACTGGATGGAATTAGAGATGGATGTTTTGTCTGCAGGGCAGTATAAGAGTGGTCCTACGCTGTAGTATACGGCTTTGTCGTTCATGTCCGAAAGCTCCTTTGCATATGATTCTGGTTTAACAAATTAATTATAAATATAGCATACTGTCGGGAGGATTGGTAGATATATTTTAGACAATGTGTTAGAATGAAAGAAATCATCCGATGTATAGTTACGGCAGGTGAACAGAATGAAAGGGAAGCTGAAATACAGACATAATGTGATGAATATTAATTCGATTGATACATTCTTGAATATAAAGGGCGGATGCTGTCATGGCTGCCGGGATGTGTACTTTATCAGGGCGCTGGGAAGCGGCCGGGATATAGCACAGTATATTCTGTCTGTTGATAAGAGAATGGGAAGCAGGATGCAGAGCGGGGAGCTGTTTTACGTCAGAATGGGGGAACTGCCGGCATTGACCCGGCAGGAGGATGTGCTGTTTTATCAAGAGCATGCCAAAGGACTTAGGACAGAGCAGGAATTGTATGTGAAGAATCAGGAGAAGTCTGCGGAGTTTGGAAGTGCGCTGGGGAAAGCCTGCTTTGAAGCGGTGGAAAAGTACAGGCTGATAAGAAAGAATATGACAGACTCTATAGAGCAGAATTTTGTTGTGAAGCTGCTTTATTGGACGGACTGTGTTCTGGGACGGGCCCTATCGGACTGGAATGAACGGAAATGCTTTAAGATTCTGGCAGATAATGTGTGCAGGGAGCAGGAATATTTGTTTTACTATATGCTGACCCTGATCGGCTGTGATGTTCTGTTCCTGCAGCGGAGGAAGGACATTGAGACAGTAGCCGCAGTGAGAAATTTGTCCGGGGAATTTGTGCTTGGAGAATTTAATGAGATTCCGATTCCAGAATATAAGCCCTATAAAAAGGAAGAAGCTCTACATAAGCCGGAGCACCGGGCACCGGAGAGGATGAAGACGGCTGGAAGCCCGGCAGTGCAGGGCATGGCGGCACAGAGCCGTCCGGTACAGAGAATCGTGGAAGAGAGTCCGGCGGTGCAGAACCGGACAGTGCAGAGAGTGATTGAGAAGCGTACTGTGCCGCAGAGTCCGTCCTCTGTGGAAAAAAGCTTTGAAGAGCTGGCTCTGCTTGCCGCCTCCATCGTTATGATCGAGGTGCATGATCAGAGAGGAAAGGCGGTATCTACAGGATCGGGCATTATGATTGGGAAGGACGGATATATTCTTACAAATTACCATGTGGCAGGGAAGGGATATTTCTTTACCGTACGGATAGAGGATGATGACAGAATTTACCGTACGGATGAGCTGATCAAGTATAATGCAGTGCTGGATCTCGCAGTGATACGTATCAATAGGAGTCTGTCCCCTCTGCCGGTCTATAATGGAAAGAAAAAGCTTGTAAGGGGGCAGAAGGTTGTGGCTATCGGGAGTCCGCTGGGATTGTTTAATTCGGTTTCGGACGGTATCATTTCCGGCTTCCGGGAGATTGAAACGGTGGACATGATCCAATTTACTGCGCCGATTTCCCACGGAAGCTCTGGAGGTGCAGTGCTGAATATGCAGGGCGAGGTAATCGGTATCAGCACAGCGGGGATTGATAAAGGGCAGAATCTTAATCTGGCAGTGGATTATAAGAGCATTAATATGTTCATCCGGGGATTTACCGGTTGACAGAGTCTAAAACTTGTAAAATAAGCCTTTATATGCTAAAATCATACGTAGTTAGGCTGTCAGGAGAATTGTTATGGACAGAGGGAACAGAAGAATTCAAAGTCTCGATGATTATTTCATTGGATTGAGTAAGCGCAGGGAAAAGGGAGCATATTTTTACAGGATCAACCGAATTTCAGATGAGGTCAGCAGATTTTTATTTAAGTATTATGATGCTGCGCGGAAATCCGGGGTGGTCATCGAAGGGAAAATAGCAAATCCGACAGAGGGGAATCTGGCCTATTATAGTGAGATGATGGGAATGGATTTTCAGATGAGTATAGGTTTCATATCGTCCAGCCTGCAGAGGTGGCTTCCGAGAATGAGCATGGCGCAGCGGGAATATGTTGCGGATTCCATGTATGATACTCTGGACGGGCTTAAGAGGGCGGGCAAGACGGAGAATATGCTGAAGAATGCATATATCAAGTTTATGTGCTGGCTTTATTATAAATTTGAACGGATCGTGAACCGGCTCGGGCAGGAGGATGTACCAAAGCTTTTGTACTGGGGTTCGGTAAGTAATTATGAGCTGCTGCTCATCTCGATTTTAGCCGATGCAGGATGTGATGTAGTACTTGTGCAGCCGGCAGGGGATTTGGGTTATCCGAAGCCGGATAGGAATCCTGAGAGGCCGCTTGAATATGAAGTCCCGGGAGGGAAGGAATTTCCGGCAGATTTTTCGCTGAAGAAGCTGGTACATGAGGCTGAGAAGGCGGAGCAGAACAAGAAGGTATTTGGGGATTTGCCGGGACTTATGAACTGCACCAATGCATGGATGGAAGGAAAGGGGCTGGCGGATATCCTGCGGGCACCGGCCGCAAGAGGGGACAGGGAAGACTTGTTTTATAACTGCTATTGCAGAATAAACGGTGTGGAGGATAAGCTGACCTATGCGAATGAGCTGTATCAGTTCTATCTGTCATTCAAGAATGAAAAGAGACAGCTTGTGATTGTAAATGAGACGATACCGAAGCCGGGTCCGGATGAGATCATGAAGATCCGCAGGGGGAATTATAAGGAGTTTGACCAGATGCTTGCAGGCCTTACGGCAAATATTCAGTATCCGGCAAGCCAGATGCTTAAGGGTCTTATGGTCAGAGCATTTGCAGAGGTGCTGACAGAAGAATGGAAGAAAAACGGCGGCAATTTAAACAGGCTGATGAATAAAGCCGTATATCTTCTCTGCTGGATGAAGCGGTATCAGGGGCAGCTGTTCCAGAATTGGAGGATGCCTCAGATTGGATGCTTTATCTACATGGGAGGCTGCAGGGATGCTTCGGAAGCGTTATTCATGAAATATCTTGCAAGGATTCCTGTTGATGTGCTGATATTATGTCCGAATCTGAATGTACAGTGCTGTCTTGAGGATCCTCTTTTGTATGAGATGAATTATCAGACATCGATGGCGATGGATAAATTTCCGGAGCAGAATGCTGGACTTCATATCGGTACGGCGGCCTACCATGCGGAGCGGGAGCTGGATTCTCTGCTGTACGAGGATTCGGGGATGTTCCGGGACCAGCAGTTTGGGAAGGCGAATACGGTAACGCTTAGGACCATGGACCGGGAAATCAAGATTTTATGGGATAATGATCTGAAATTCCGCCCCAATTTCAGCACCGCCGGCGGGGTGGTGAATCTTCCGGTGATTTTTGCGAAAATGTCCGGCGTAAAGGATAAGAATGTAGAGAATTACTGGATTTCCATCAAACAGCTGATGACGCCGGATACGCTGGTGGTCAATCAGGCTCCGTTTATTTCTCCTGCGGCGCCGAATCCGATGAAGATGTATGCGGCCGAATTTTTTAAGAACAAAAGGCTGCTGAGAAATAAGATAAAGACCCATCCGTCGTACCAATACGGCTTTCTGCGGGAGGAGATGCAGGAGCATATTCTGGATAAGCTGGAAGCGTTGATCGAGCAGAAGCTGATCAAAGGAACCTTTGAAAACGGGACGGAGTACACGATCATTTCCGTGGCGCTTAATCTTCCCAAAGAGGTTACAAGACTGATCCAGAAGTTTGATTTTACAAAGAAAAATCCAAAACTGATTTATATAAATGCATCGGAGATACTGGTTTCCCTGGAGGATTCCATTTATACCGCGTTTTTAAATCTGCTTGGATTTGATGTGCTTTTCTTTATTCCTACGGGATATAATATTGAGAGGCATTTTAATAAAAAGCTGATGGAAGAGCACCAGATCGGGGATTATGTATATGATCTGCAGGTTCCGGACTGGGAGCAGGTTCCGGCGGCTTTCCATACGTCATGGCGTGATAAAATATTTAAGAGAGGGTAGGAAAATGGGACTGGATTTTAGCAAAACAGCAGCTCCGGCGGCTTCGGCGGCAACCGTTGAGAATGAGATTGAGACGGTGCGGCCTTATGACATTGCCGCTGACAGAACACAGATGAACGAGACGCTTGTAGGCTCAGATGAGGTGGATGCGCTTGTCAGCACGATCGAGGTGAACAATCTTGAGACGATCGTATCCTTCGGAGCAGAGGCGGCGGAGGAGATCTCAAAGGCCTCTGACATCGTGCTGAACAGCATGAACATGCGCCAGCTGGATGATTCCAGCGAGATGCTTACTGCGTTATCTAAGATCATGTCAAAATTTGACATTGATGAGATTAAGGATAATAAAGGCGTTTTCGGCAAGCTGTTCGGCAATCTGAAGAAGCAGCTGGAGAAGATTTTAGAGAAGTATCATACGATGGGGGAAGAGGTTGATAAGATTTACGTTCAGCTGAAGCAGTATGAGAGCGAGATCAAACAGGCGAACCGGAAGCTGGATCAGATGTTTGACGCGAATGTGAATTATTATCATCAACTTGTAAAATATATCTTAGCAGGAGAGCAGGGCTGCAGGGAGCTGGAGGCATATATTTCTCAAAGGCAGTCTGACTTTGAGGCTGCCGGGGATCATGCTATCCAGTTAGAGCTTGCCAGCCTGAACAATTCCCTGATGATGTTGGAGCAGCGTACGCAGGACCTGCGCACGGCGGAGAATATTGCGATCCAGTCAATTCCGATGATCAAAACGATGGAGTTCAGTAATATGAACCTTGTCCGAAAGATCAACTCTGCATTTATTGTTACGCTTCCGGTATTTAAGCAGGCGCTGGCACAGGCTGTCATGCTTAAAAGACAGAAGATCCAGGCGGAGTCCATGGCTGAGCTGGATAAGAAGACCAATGAAATGCTGATCAAGAATGCAAGAAATACGGTGGAGCAGTCTAAGATGACGGCGAAGCTGGCTTCTGGAAGCTCCATCAAGATCGAGACCCTTGAGACCACCTGGAGAACGATCGTTAACGGCATTGATGAGACAAGGGCAATTCAGGAGACTGCGCGGAAGCAGCGGGTGGACGATGCGGCCAGACTGGAAACCATTAAGAAGGAATTCCTGCAGAAATACGGCGGAGCTCAGACGAACGAAGGACCGCAGGCAAAAAGAAGATTTTAACAATAAAGGAGGACATGCATTATGCCAATTAATTTAGCAAAAGGACAAAAGGTAGATTTGACAAAGAAGAATCCGGGTTTGAAGAATATCATGGTCGGATTGGGCTGGGATGTGAATGCGTTTGATTCCGGCGCTGATTTCGATCTGGATGCGGCCGCATTTATGCTTGGATCAAACGGAAGATGCCCGACCGAGAAGGAATTTATCTTTTATGGAAATCTGGAGCATACATCGGGTGCCGTGAAGCATATGGGAGATAACCTGACCGGCGAGGGCGAGGGGGATGACGAACAGATTGAAGTAGATCTTACGGTGATTCCTTCTAATGTTGATAAGATTGCATTTACGGTGACGATTTATGACGCAGAGCCTAGAAGGCAGAATTTCGGACAGGTATCGAACGCATATATCCGGATTGTGGATATGGCCACGAACAGCGAACTGATACGATATGACCTGGGAGAGGATTTCTCCATTGAAACGGCGGTGGTAGTAGGTGAGATTTACCGGTACAATGGCGAGTGGAAGTTCAATGCAATCGGAAGCGGTTTCCAGGGCGGACTTGCGGCGCTGTGCGGACACTATGGGATTGAAGTTGCATAAAGGGGGATTGTGATTATGCCGATAAGTTTACAAAAAGGACAGAAGGTAAGCCTGACAAAGGGGAATCCAGGTCTGTCAAAGGTGGTTGTGGGACTGGGCTGGGATGTGAACCAGTTTGATACCGGCGGTGATTTTGATCTGGATGCGTCCGCGTTCCTGCTCACGGATTCCGGAAGAGTATCAAGACAAGAGGATTTCGTATTTTTTGGAAATCTGACCCATCCGTCCGGAAGTCTTACTCATATGGGAGATAACCGTACCGGCGAGGGAGAGGGCGATGATGAGCAGATCAAGGTTGATCTGTCAAAGGTTCCGGAGAACCTGACCAGGATTGCCTTCACGGTGACGATTTATGAGCCGGAGCAGAGAAGGCAGAATTTCGGACAGGTAAATAATGCGTTTATCCGGATTTACAACGAAGTTACGGGGGAAGAGCTGCTGAGGTATGATCTGGGAGAAGACTTCTCTATCGAAACAGCGGCGGTATTTGGTGAATTGTATAAAAATAACGGAGAATGGAAATTCAATGCGATAGGAAGCGGTTATCAGGGAGGCTTGGCGGCTCTATGTGCAAATTATGGTATTGAGGTAGAATAAAGGAGAAGGTATTATGGCTATTAGTTTGCAAAAAGGCCAGAAGGTAAGCTTGAAGAAGGCATCTTCCGGACTCGGAGAGATTCTTGTGAATCTGAACTGGAATTCGGTCCCTCAGAATCAGGGGCTTCTGAAAAGCTTGTTTGGAGGAGGGCAGGGCATAGACCTTGACCTCGGCTGCCTGTTTGAATTGAAGGACGGAAGCAAGGGAGCCGTGCAGGCGCTTGGCAATTCCTTTGGTTCGCTGGCACGGCCGCCATATGTATCTCTGGACGGGGATGACCGGACCGGCGCTGCGGCCGCAGGAGAGAATCTTCGGATCAATGGGAACCAGATTACGAATATTAAACGGATTTTGGTATACACTTTTATTTATGAGGGTGTGGCTAACTGGCGGCAGGCAGATGCTGTAGTGACCATCAAGTATCCCGGAGCAGAGGATCTGGTTGTGAAGATGGACGATTATAATTCCAAGGAGAAGATGTGTGCTCTTGCCCTGTTGGAGAATATGAACGATGAGACCTTCAGCGTCGAGAAGATCGTTCAGTTTTTTGGAGGCCATTCGATGATGGACAGGGCATTCGGATGGGGTCTGAACTGGAAACCGGGACGAAAATAAGCAGGAGGTATCGGATATGTCGGTTAGTTTACAGAAAGGGCAGAAAGTCAGCCTGACAAAGGAAAGTGCAGGACTATCCCAGGTTCTAGTGGGACTTGGCTGGGATGAGGTTCAGCAGAAAAGAGGTTTTTTCGGAATGAAACAGCAGCAGGATATTGACTGCGATGCATCGGCAATTCTTCTGATAAATGGGAAACTCAGTGGTAACGGAGATCTGGTGTATTTTGGAAATCTTCAGCATAAGTCGAGGATGGTACAACATATGGGGGATAACCTTACCGGCGCCGGGGACGGTGACGACGAGCAGATACTCATTGATCTTGCAGGCATGCCGAAGCAGTATGACAGGATTGTGATCGTTGTAAATATCTACGATGCGGTCCGCAGGAAACAGCATTTTGGAATGATCCGGAATGCATTTATCCGGCTGGTGGATGGGAAAACCAACAGGGAAATGTGCAGGTATAATCTTACAGAGGACTATTCTGGTATGACAGCAATGATATTTGGAGAGATTTACCGGTATAATGGCGAGTGGAAATTCAGCGCGGTTGGCCAGGGAACGACCGACTCGTCCCTTGGCGACCTCTGCAAACGTTATGTATAGCGGATAACAGTTTGAAAAGAGAAACTGCAATCGGTTTCTCTTTTTGTGCAGATAGCAGAAGATTACGTATTTATAAGAGAGGCAGTGATTTATATGAGCGAAAAGATAAAGAAGAATGTCCTGAAAAACGGGCTATCCGAGGAACAGGTTACAAAGAGTAAACAGGAATTTGGAACAAATGAGCTTGCCAAGAAGGAGCAGGAATCTCTCTGGTCTATGTTTATCGGGGCATTCGATGATATTTGGATCAAGGTATTGTGTGCAGCCCTTGTGCTCAAGATCGTACTGGCTGTACTGGGCATGATGGTTCCGGCAATTGCAGGGGAAAATGATGTGGTAGAGATTATCAGTATCGTGCTTGCGATTGGTCTTGCAACAGGCTTCAGCACTTTGTCTGAGTACAGGAATACGTCCAGAAGCGAGGCTCTTCAGGAGGAATATAACAAAACCTATGCTAAGGTGATCCGGGGCGGCAGGCTGGTAAAGGTCCTCACCAGTGAGATTGTGAAGGGGGATACGGTGCTGATCCAGTCAGGCGATAAGGTTCCGGTGGACGGGTTAGTGTTTGACGGCCATGTGAAGGTATCTCAGGCGGCATTAAACGGCGAGTCGCGGGACGAGGACAAGCATGCCGCTGAGAATATGGACGAGGCAGAGTCTTCAGATTACGCTTCTGCCAGCAAGGTATTCATGGGTTCTGTGGTTACCAGCGGAGAGGCATATATGACAGCAACCGTAATCGGCGATGCTTCTGAACTTGGTAAGATCAATAAGGCGTTGACGGATGATGAGGAAGAGGAGAGAAAGGATACCTCCAGCTTAAAGCTTGAGGTCGTGGCGGCAGGTATTGGTAAATTAGGTGTTTCGGCGGCTGCAATTGCCGGTATCCTGCAGGTAGTGCTTACGATCATGCGGACAGATGAGGCGGTGACTCCAGTATTTGTTCTGCTTCTGATCGCTGAGGCAGTGATGCTGATGGCATCGATTGTTATCATGGCGGTTCCGGAGGGGCTTCCGATGATGAACAGCCTGGTTCAGTCCATGAATACAGAGTCCATGTATAAGAAGAATATCCTTGTCAGTCATAAGGCGGCATTTTCAGACTCAGCGTACATGAATCTTTTATTCAGCGATAAGACAGGGACGATTACAGAAGGTAATCTTTCGCTGGTAGAGTTTATTCTGGGAGACGGAAGGGTTACAGATAAGGTTTTAAGTAAGGAATTTCTAGAAGCAATTACCTTGAATAACCTTGCGAAGATTTCGGAAGGAAAGGCGATCGGAAGTAACAATATGGACAGGGCGCTGCTGTCCTATGCGATTGCAAATGGAAGCGCAGATGCGGTGGACCACTCAAAGGTGAAGGAAATCAGCGGATTTGATTCCGAGAAAAAATGCGCGACGGTTGACATGCTTGATGGAAGCGTCTACTGGAAGGGTGCGACGGAGAATATCATCCATGAGATCACCCATTATGCGGCAGAGGACGGCAGCATAAAAGAATTTACGTCTGCCGAGAGAACGAAGGTAGAAGCGCAGATGCTTGAGGAAGCGAAGCGGACCATGAAGCTCTTGTCTGTAGCGAAGTTTGAAGGCGGAAAGAAAATCCTCCTTGCGGTTCTGTGTCTGAGAGATAATGTAAGGTCTGATGCAGTTGAGACCGTGGGCGTGTTGAACCGTGCGGGCATTCAGGTGGTAATGGTAACGGGAGACGCAGAGGAAACGGCAGTGGCAATTGCAAAGGAAGCCGGGATCCTGAAGGATGAGAGTGTGGATGTGGTTCTCACCCATGACGAATTAGAGGAGATGTCTGACGAGGAATTGAAGAAAAAGCTTCCGCATCTGCGTGTTGTAAGCAGGGCGAAGCCTCTGGACAAGAAGCGTCTGGTGTCGATCGCCCAGCAGCTTGACAATGTCTGCGGTATGACGGGAGACGGCGTCAACGATGCTCCTGCGTTAAAGCAGGCAGATATCGGCTTTGCAATGGGTGACGGTACAGCAGTAGCGCAGGAGGCCGGGGATGTAGTAATCCTGAATAACAGTCTGACCTCCATCAAGGACTGTGTTCTTAACAGCCGGACGATGGCGAAGTCTGTAGGAAAGTTTTTGATTTTTCAGCTGACGGTAAATATCAGTACACTTTTGATGAATATTATTGCACCGGTTCTTGGATGGACGGAGCCGTTCTCCATCGTACAGATTTTATGGATCAACCTTATTATGGATACGCTCGCCGCCATGGCATTTGGCGGAGAGCCGATCCTGAACCGGTATATGGATGACAAGCCGGCAAAGAGAAGCGATAATATCCTGACCGGATTTATCAAATCAGCAATCGGCACCAGTTCGATATTTATTACGATCGGCTCCATACTGATCCTTGAGAATATCGGAGGGATTACGGATCTTGTAACCCCGGCGGGCTGCGCAGATCCGGAATTATATGAGAAGACATTTATGTTTGCATTCTTCATTTATTCGATTATATTTAACAGCTTTAATACCCGGTCTGACCGGTTTAATCTGCTGGAGCATATTGGAGAAAACAAGAATTTTATCCTTGTAATGGGTTCGATCTTTGTTCTCCAGACAGTTATCATAGAAATCGGCGGAAGCGTATTCGGCACGACGATGCTGAGCATGCAGGCTCTATTGGTATCCATGGTATTAGGCCTTCTGATTATTCCGGTAGACCTGATTCGTAAAGCGATTGTCGGGAAGAAATGAAAGTAATACATCTTGATCTCGACAATACCCTGATTTATTCCTGCAGGCATGATATTGGTGAGCAGAGGATCAATGTAGAGCTGTATCAGGGCAGGGAAATCTCTTATATGACGGCAGTGTCTCACAGGCTGCTGCGGCAGATAAAACAGGAATGCCTGATCGTTCCGACGACTACCAGAACAAAAGAGCAGTATGACAGGATTGATTTGAGGGCAGGGGCGTTTGAGTATGCGCTGATCTGCAATGGCGGGCTTCTTCTTGTGAACGGTAAGAGCGACCCTGCCTGGTATGCGGCATCCAGAGAGCTGACAGCGGACTGCGCGGGGGAATTACAGCGGGCAATACAGTTGCTTGAGATGGAGCCGCTTCGGAAATTTGAGATTCGGTTTATTGAGGAACTGTTTGTTTTTACAAAATGCAGCCAGCCGGAGAGGGTGGTCTTAAGCCTGAAAAAAGAATTGGATCATACGCTGACGGACGTATTCTGCAATGGTGAGAAGGTCTATGTGGTGCCCAAGAGGCTGAATAAGGGAACGGCCGTAAGAAGGTTCCGGGATTATGTAAGGGCAGATATAGTACTCGCCGCCGGAGACAGTGAATTTGACCTGTCTATGGTGGAGGAGGCTGATATAGGGCTTGTTCCGGCAGGCTTCTGTAAGAAGTACCGGACAGGCGGAGGTTTAAAAGAGATGAAGGGAGAGAGCGTGTTCTCGGATGAGATGCTCTTATGGATGAAAAATCTGATATATAGTAATTAAGTGTGACCGGGAGAGCGTGTATGCTCTCCCGATATCTTTTCTAATCAATCTTTAGCTGGATTCCGCCCTTCCGCTCGGACGGCTGGATAATAACGGTTACCGGCATGCTTCCGTTCCACTCAAAGGAATAGGATTCCCCGGAAGCCTGACCGATGAAGGTCTTCCAATTTACGTCGGTCCGGATATGGGGATCACAGTTTCCATTGCCCATCCAGCAGATGACCGCGTCAGGGTCTACAGCGATGGTGTTGCGGCTCTGCACGTTGCTGAGCGCGATTGGATTCCCATCGGTAAGTATCGCAACATATGCATTCTTTCCTTCCCCGGTCAATGTGGAGGTGGCAAGACCCTTCTGCGACAAAACCCCTGAGCCGATAAAGCGGACGCTATAGCGGCAGTCCTGAGTAAATGCAAGAATATTTTCGGATTCCACGGAAATCGTCTCGCCGGGTTCCAGCCTGTAAACCAGTACATGCTGTGCATTGCAGGCGTAATAGGTTTCTGAATTTCCGCTCAGCGTAACCTTCATAAGAGGGATATTCTCCCCGGTCACGCGCCGCGCTAAGGAGCCGAGAAGCGCCTGGCCAAGATTATTCTGAGGTCCGAGGAGAACCTTTTCAAAGCGGTAATTTGTATTTCCGGCACAGTCACCGGCAATGTAGGCGCCTGCTTTGGTAAACAGAATATCATTCCCGGTACAGGTAACTTTTAATGTTAATTCATTCACTGTTTCAAATGTAAGCATATCCGTATTTCCTCCCATTAAGCTGTTTGAACGCCATATAATTCACACAGGCCTGCAAGATCTCTTGCCACCCCGTTTCCAATGGCATTGAATTTCCAAGTATTGTTGTATAGATAGATTTCTCCCAGCATCATCGAGACCACATTCGCATAGTAATCTGTCAGAAGAAAGCTGTACAGCTCCCTGCCTGAACCGGGTTCCAATAATCGTATGTAGGCATCCCTGACCATACTGAAATTTAAGTTATAGGTAAAGGCCTCATTGATTGTAAGGACGAATACGATTTTGCTGATGGAAGGATCAAGCTTCGTAAAATCAATATCGGCAAGCTCCCGGTCTTCGGCAGACCCGTTTGTGTTTAAGGTAACGCTGCCGTCAGGACTATTCGTCTGTCCGTAAAATACAAACCAGTCATCGGCAGGAACCCTGCTATTAGAATCGAGCAGATATGCGGACAGATCAATATCACATTGGGGGTGGTTCGTATTCCAGCCCATGGCAATCCGGATGCCCGGCAGCTGTCCGGCTATGCCGATATTCACCTTCTGGCCCTTTTGGATCAGGTTGCGGAGAGCAGGTATCTGACGGTGCGCCATGGCGGCCGGGCGGGATAGAGGTGATTCTGGTTCCTGCGGATATGAAGGGTGCTCCCTCCGGCATGCGGCCGGTGCCTGCCGGCTTTTGGACCTCCTGTCTGGTGCAGGAGAATTGATGGAGGCCAGATCCTGTCTGCTCAGGGCATCCTGAAGCTTTACATGATTGAGTGATGTAATGTTATTTCTGTTAAAATTTCCAGATATTCTCATCGGAATTTGTATCATATGTTTACCTCCAGGCGGTTCAGATATATGTAAGAACTTCTTAGTTAATCATACTTCATCTTGCGGCCGGTTTCAAGAAAATGGATCTTATTTATTGAAAATTCTTGACATGGTCTTGAAAGCATATTATATTAAATATCGGGTTAGTTAAAGCTAACTTTTTAAATGCATATAAGTTAGTCGTAACTAATTGACGAGAATGAACAGTCATTTGTTTCAGAGAATATTTTTTAGATAAATGGATGAAACTAAGTAAGGGAAATTTTTAAATTGAGAGTATAGAAAAGGGGGAATCAGGAATGGAAAAATATATTATAGAGAATTGTGCGCCGACTCTGGCCTCCTTAAAGACAGCAAATTTATTTTCCTATGTCTGTCCTTCGCCGGAGGCGCTGGAGGTATATATTGCCTGCTGGAATCAGCGTATGAAAGGAAAGGGTGTTTCCATGTGTGTTCTTAGAATCCGGGAACATACGGCGTTGATTTATGTATACCGGAAGGAATTTCTAAAAAGGGATATGAAAAGGCCGGGAGTGACAGAATTCCTGCGCGGCCTGGGCTATGAGCATGCGGATACAGACTATGCAGTCAGTAAGCTGAAGGAACGTCTGAATGAAGGGGCAGGTTTTCCCCATGAGATAGGATTGTTTTTAGGATATCCTTTGGGCGATGTGATCGGCTTTGTGGAAAATTCCGGAAGAAACTGTATCTGTGCCGGCTGCTGGAAGGTGTACTGCAATGTGGGAGAGGCGGTCCGTACTTTTCAGAAGTTTAAAAAATGTACAGAGGTTTATGTGCGTCTGTGGAGTCAGGGGAGAAGGAATGTCTGGCAGCTTACGGTGGCGGCCTGACGGGAAATAGTTAAAGCAAAAATATAGACAGGAGGAGCTTATGGTACAAGAGTGGAGCGGGTTTGCAAAAGGAGCCTGGCAGAAGGAAATTAATGTCCGGGATTTTATCCAGAGGAATTATACACCCTATGAGGGGGACGAATCTTTTTTGACCGGTGCGACGGATGCAACCAAAGAATTATGGGCTCAGGTAATGGAACTTTCAGAGGAAGAGCGGAAGCGGGGCGGGGTTCTGGATATGGACACGAAGATCATATCGAGAATTGTGTCCCATGGTCCAGGATATCTGGATAAGGAAAAGGAAAAAATTGTCGGTTTTCAGACTGATAAGCCTTTTAAGCGGGCATTGCAGCCCTACGGCGGTATCCGTATGGCGATCAAGGCATGTGAGGAAAACGGTTATCATGTTGACCCCGCTATTGTGGAATTTTTTATGAAGCACAGAAAAACTCACAATGATGGTGTTTTTGATGCGTATACACCGGAAATGCGCGCCTGCCGTTCCAGCCATATTATTACCGGATTGCCGGATGCATACGGCCGGGGGCGGATCATCGGGGATTACAGACGTGTTGCGCTGTATGGTGTTGACCGTCTGATTGAAGATAAGCAGCGGCAGAAGGACGGGACAAGGGTCATCATGTATTCGGATGTGACCAGGCAGAGGGAGGAATTGTCCGAACAGATCAAGGCGCTGAAGGAATTAAAAGAGCTGGGGGAAATCTATGGATTTAATATTTCCAGACCGGCGGAAAATGTGAAAGAAGCGATCCAATGGCTGTATTTCGGATATCTGGCGGCTATCAAGGAGCAGAATGGGGCGGCCATGTCTCTGGGAAGAACTTCCACGTTTTTGGATATATATTCGGAGCGTGATTTGAAGAACGGAACCTTCACCGAGGAAGAAATCCAGGAATTTGTGGATCATTTTATTATGAAGCTGAGACTGGTGAAATTTGCCAGAACGCCGGAATACAATGCTCTGTTTTCCGGAGATCCTACCTGGGTTACCGAGTCAATCGGCGGAATGGGAATCGACGGGCGTTCTATGGTAACGAAAATGTCGTTCCGTTATCTGCATACGCTGTCAAATCTCGGTACGGCGCCGGAGCCGAACCTGACTGTATTATGGTCTACAAAGCTTCCGGAGAATTTCAAGCGGTACTGTGCAAGGACTTCGATCATGTCGTCTTCGATCCAGTATGAAAATGATGACCTGATGAGAGTGACTCTTGGAGACGACTATGCGATTGCCTGCTGTGTATCCTCTATGCGGGTAGGTAAAGAAATGCAGTTCTTTGGGGCAAGGGCGAATCTGGCAAAGTGCCTGCTGTATGCGATTAACGGCGGCGTGGATGAGATATCCGGAAAGCAGGTGGGGCCGAAGTACCGTCCGATCACATCGGAATATCTGGATTATGACGAGGTTATGGAACGCTTTGACGATATGATGAAGTGGCTGGCACAGGTGTATGTAAATACATTGAATATCATCCACTATATGCATGATAAGTACTGTTATGAAAGGATTCAGATGGCGCTCCATGATAAGCAGGTGACCAGATGGTTTGCAACCGGGATCGCCGGACTTTCCGTGGTGGCGGATTCCCTGTCGGCAATCAAATTCGCAAAGGTAAAGACAATCCGGAACGAGAAGGGTATTGTGGTAAACTATGAAGTGGAAGGGGATTTTCCGAAATATGGAAATGACGATGACAGAGTAGATGAGATTGCTTACCATGTGGTGAAGGAATTTATGCATTATATCAAGGGTAACCACACCTACCGGGGAGGTATTCCTACCACGTCGATCCTAACGATCACGTCTAATGTGGTGTATGGCAAGTATACCGGATCTACGCCGGATGGAAGAAAGGCAGGGGAAGCCTTTGCGCCCGGAGCAAATCCTATGCACAGAAGAGACAGCAAGGGTGCAGTGGCCTCTTTAAGCTCGGTATCAAAGCTTCCCTTTAAGGATGCGCAGGATGGGATTTCTAATACGTTTTCCATTATTCCGGGCGCGCTCGGCAAGGAGGACCAGGTGTTAGTGAATGATATCAGTCTGGATGATCTGAGCTTTTCCATGCAGCCGGACTGTGCCTGCATGGAATCAAATCTGACAGATGAAAGAGAACAGGAGGGATAGTTATGAATATCAGTGATGCACAGGTTGACAATTTGGTAAATCTTCTGGATGGCTACGCAGAAAAGGGCGGGCACCATCTGAACATTAATGTTTTTACAAAGGAGAAGCTTCTGGATGCACAGGCTCATCCGGAAAAATATCCTCAGCTTACGGTCCGGGTGTCCGGCTATGCGGTGAATTTCAATAAGCTGACAAAGGAACAGCAGGATGAGGTCATATCCAGGACCTTCCATGAAGGGTTGTAAGAGCAGTATGGCGGGAGAAAAAAGGACAGGACGTATCCATTCTACAGAGAGCTTCGGGACCGTGGACGGTCCCGGAGTCCGTCTGGTTATCTTCTTTCAGGGCTGCCCTATGCGGTGTCTCTACTGTCATAATCCGGACAGCTGGGAGATGCAGGGAGGAACGGACATGACGGTTGAGGAGCTTTTGGAGCAGTTTGAGAGGAACCGTCCGTTTTACCGGAACGGGGGCATTACGGCCAGCGGCGGAGAACCGCTGGTACAGCTGGAGTTTCTGACGGCTCTGTTTGAAGAGGCGAAGAGCCGGGGAATCCACACTTGTCTGGATACATCTGGAATTGTATATAGGAAGGAACGGGAAATGGAATTTGAACGGCTGTTTCAGGTGACGGATCTGGTGCTTTTAGATATCAAGCACAGTGACATGGAAGGCCATAAGAAGCTTACCGGCAGGGAACAGGCGCCGGTGCTGGCATTTGCGAAGGCTCTTGAGCACGCGCATATCCCGTTGATCATCCGGCATGTCATCGTGCCGGGGATTACGGACAGCAGGGAAGAGCTGCAAGAAACCGGCCGTTTGATAGGCAGGCTTGGCAATCTTGCGGGGCTGGAGGTACTGCCATACCACACGATGGGGATAAATAAATACAAGAATCTTGGGAAAGACTACCCCTTAGAAGGAGTTCCGGATATGAATCCGGAGAAGGCAAAAGAGGCGAGGAAGATCATATTAGAAGCGGTAAAGGAAAGCAGGAGGAATTTTTAAAAATTTCTCCTTTTTTCGTGGTATCGAAGAGAACAATGTGCTACAATGTTTCTGGTTCATGAAAAATAGAGAGTGTTTGTATAGAAAGAGATACGAAAAGAGAATGGTATGATGAATTTTCTGGAAGAACGAATTGTAAAGGATGGTATTGTAAAAGAAGGAAATGTGTTGAAGGTGGACAGTTTTCTGAACCATCAAATGGACATTGCTTTATTTGATAAGATAGGGCAGGAATTTAAGGAACGGTTCAAGGATAAAAAGATTAATAAGATATTGACCATAGAGGCATCGGGAATCGGAATTGCGGCGGTAACTGCAATGCATTTCGGCGTTCCGGTTGTGTTTGCGAAAAAGGCTAAGAGTATTAATCTGGAAGGGGAGATGTACGTAGCGGAGGTGGAGTCATTTACACACAAAACGAAAAATCAGGTAATCGTCTCAAAGAAGTTTCTGAATGAAGAGGATAGAGTGCTGATTATTGATGATTTTCTTGCAAATGGCTGTGCCCTGCAGGGATTAATCCAGATTGTACAGGCGTCAGGCGCTGTGGCAGAGGGAATCGGAATCGTGATAGAGAAAGGGTTTCAGCCGGGCGGGAGGATTATCCGCAATCTGGGTTATCAGCTGGAGTCGCTGGCAATTGTGGATGCCATGGATCCGGCATCCGGCGGGATTATCTTCCGCAGATAAGCGGCGCGGTTCCGGAATGGATGGAAGAACCGTCCGGCCATGAGGCCGAGGACGGCTTCCAGATAGATTGAGATCGAAATGGAAAGAAGGAATGGAAGATGAATACAGACAGACAGTTGAGAGCAGAATTAGAACGGATCCACAGGAAAAGCTATCCGGCATATAAGGATCTGAAGGGGAGTTATCAGTTTCCGGGATATATCCTGCATATTGACCATGTGCAGGGGGACCCCTTTGCGGCGCCGTCTAAGGTAAGCGTAGAGGTACCGCAGAAAACGGCTGCATTTCCCGCAGAGCTCTTTTCAGAAAAGCATACGAGGATTGCACTGCAGGATTATCTGAACCGGGCATTTGCAAGGTGTATGGGTGATTATATGTTTCAGGCGAAGGGTTCAGGCAAAAGCGGTCTGATGAGTATTTCCAGATGCGGGCAGCAGGTGCTGGAGCGGACAGCCCTTGAAATCAATGAAAAGCGGGTTCTGGTACGGTTCGAGGTGGGCTTCCCGGCTAACGGGCGGAGCATCAATTCGCCGGAGCTGGAGAAGATCCTCTTTCGGTTTGTGCCGGAATGTGTAAAGAAATCCCTTTATTATAGGAATCTGGATGCAGGGAAGATCCGCAGGGTGTTTGATCTGGCAGAGGATCAGCAGGCAATCCGGGAGGAGCTAAAGAAAAGGGAGCTGGCGGCGTTCGTTGCCAACGGAGCAATCCTGCCGAGAGAAAGCGGCGTGTCAGATAAGCCGATGAAGGGAGCCGTTGTATTTGAAAGTCCGAAGTCTATGGAAGTGGAGCTTACCCTGCCCCATAAAGGAAAGCTGAAAGGGATGGGGATACCGAGGGGAATTACGCTGATCGTAGGCGGCGGCTACCACGGGAAATCTACTCTGTTAAAGGCGTTAGAGCTTGGAGTGTACAATCATATCGAAGGAGACGGCAGGGAATATGTGATTACCGATGATACAGCTGTGAAAATCCGTGCAGAGGACGGACGGGCAGTGTCCCATGTAAATATTTCACCGTTTATCAATCATCTTCCTAACGGCAAGGATACGGTGGACTTTTCTACAGAGGATGCCAGCGGTTCTACCTCCCAGGCGGCCAATGTGGTAGAAGCGGTGGATTCCGGCGCTGAAACGCTTTTGATTGACGAGGATACCTCAGCGACGAATTTTATGGTAAGGGATGCGCTGATGCAGTCGGTAATTGCCAAGGAAAAGGAGCCGATCACACCGTTTATCGATCAGGCAAAGAACCTTTACCGTCAGCAAGGCGTATCGGTGATCCTGGTTGCAGGAAGTTCCGGAGCTTACTTTTATATTGCTGATAAGATACTTCAGATGGATACCTACCGGGCGTTAGACATTACAGAACAGGTCAGGGAAATCTGTCCGGAAGGCGAGAAGCCCGCAGAGAGCACGGAAAATGCCGGGAATTCGTGGAAACAGACAGGGCGTATGCTTCGTGTAGGACGGATTGAGAAGAAGCATGATCAGATTAAGGTAAAACAGTTCGGTAAAGACAGCTTTTCCATCGGCAGAGATACGGTAGAATTAAAATACGTAGAGCAGATTGCCGACAGCGAACAGACAACTACCCTCAGCCATGTGATGAAATATATTGCTGAACAGCTGGAGAAAAACCCAAAGCAGGAAATCGGCAGACTTTTAGAGCATGTATGCCAGAGAATGGAAAAGGAAGGGCCGGGAGCCTTGTGCAGAGGAAGCGTGCCGGGAAATCTGGCGGAGGTGCGCAGGCAGGAGATTTACGCATGTATCAACCGCTACCGGGGATTTAGAAGATAAAGAGTAAGAAAATGGAATCATTAATTTGAAAAGCCCCAGAGGCGCTGTGCTTCCGGGGCTTTGGGATAGGTGTACTGGTGCTAGTTATTTCTGGCGGTCCTGCCCAGCAGACGCTGCTTAAAGGCCTTGATCTTAGTGATATAACGGCTGGTATATAATACGCCTATAAGCAGCATACCAAATACCAGCCCTAATGCGAAGTCTGCAATGTTCTCATAGATTCCGGCGGATGTTAAGCCTCGGATGTCCAAGAGCATATAGACAATAAAGGCAATGACGCCCAGAATAAACAGCAGGTTTAATCGTCTGGAAAATGCCATTTTTTCATTATTATTGTAATCTGCAACCTTTAGTAAGGTTTCCTGCGTTTTCTTATCAATCATATGAGCCTTCCTTTCTCCATCTAATAATTCTTCAATGCTGATCTCATAGTAATTGGCGATTTCAATTACCAAGTCGAAGTCCGGCATATTTACTCCGTTTTCCCAGCGGGAAATACTGCGGTTGGATACTCCCAGTATTTCGGAAAATTGTTCCTGTGTCAGCCCCTTCTCTTTGCGGAGCTCTTTTAGAAATCGGCCTGTTTTTTTCTGATCCATGCTGTCTGCTTCCTCCTTTCGGGTAAAGAATAGCATATTCGGAGAAAAAATAACACGACACAGAGCGAGAATAGGCATAATGTATGTGTACAGCCGCTATTAAATTGATGAAGTTAAAAAAATTTGCTATGCATATTGACAAATGAATCATGATAGGATAAAATATTAAATGCTGTAGGCAGGAAGTTTGCAGATGTGTGGGCGTAGCTCAGCTGGATAGAGCGTTTGGCTACGGACCAAAAGGTCGGGGGTTCGAATCCTCTCGCCCACGGTAGGAGAGCATTTCACTTTTAAGGAATGCTCTTTTTTGTATATTCTGCGGTGTTTTATGGAAAACCGTGAAAAAATAGACATATTTGGTTAATTTTCTATGGACAACATTTTTGAAATGTAATAGAATTAGATTTGTTCAGAGTTAATTATATAAACGTTTTTGGAGGTAGTAACAATGAAAGGAAATATCGTAGTTGGACAGTCTGGCGGTCCTACAGCAGTGATTAATTCTTCTGTAGCAGGTGTATTTGCCGGAGCAAAGGCACTGGGCGTAGAGAAGATTTACGGAATGGTTCATGGAATTGAAGGCTTCTTAGAGGACAAGCTTGTAGAGCTTCATCCATATCTGGATGATGAGACAGGGATTGAGCTTTTAAAGAGAACACCTTCTGCATTCTTGGGTTCATGCCGTTTCAAGATGCCTAAGATTGAAGGGCATGAGGACGTATATGAGAAGGTTTTCGAGATTATGGAGAAGCACGACATTGAGTGCCTGTTCTACGCAGGCGGCAACGATTCTATGGATACAGTAAAGATGTTATCTGATTATGCGGCGGCTCACAATAAGCCGCAGAGATTCGTAGGAGTACCGAAGACCATTGATAATGACCTTCCGATTACGGATCATTGTCCGGGATATGGTTCTGCAGCAAAATATATTGCAACATCTCTTAAGGAGATTATCCGTGATAATGAGTCATTTGGAGCAAAGAAGCCTACTGTGTGTATTGTAGAGATTATGGGACGGAATGCCGGATGGCTGACAGCGGCTGCGGCACTTGCAAAGGGCGATGACTGTTCAGGCTGTGATGCAATCTATCTGCCGGAGAGAGTATTTGATATTGATGCATTTAAGGCAAAGGTAAAGGAACTGAGCGAGACGAAGAGTTCTGTTGTTATCGCAGTGTCGGAGGGTGTTAAGATTGCTGACGGACGTTATGTATGCGAGCTGGCAAACGAGAATGTGGCAGTAGACGCATTCGGTCACAAGCAGATGTCTGGTACTGCTGCTTATCTTGCACAGCTTATTGCAGCAGATACAGGCCTTAAGACCAGAGCAGTTGAGTTTTCTACTCTGCAGAGAGCAGCTACGCATATTGCTTCTCTAACAGATATCAATGAAGCATTCCAGTGCGGCAGAGACGCTGTTAAGGCGGCAGAAGAAGGCAAGACAGGCGTTATGATCACATTAGATAGAATTGTGGCAGATCCATACTGCTGCGGAACAAGCGCTTATGATATCCATGCAATCGCGAATGTTGAGAGAGCAGTTCCGGATGAGTGGATCACAGAAGACGGATGCGGCCTGAATGACGGCTATGAGAAGTATGCAAGGCCGCTGATCCAGGGAGAGCTTACCCCTCTGTATGTAAATGGAACACCTCGCCATCTGGTTATGGCAGAACTGTTAGACTAAGAATACTATAGAAAAGCTGAGGGTGCCTGAGGGCACCCTTTTTTGTTATAAAGGAAATTCCTTAGGATTTCCTTTATAACAAAAATAAGGTGCGCAGCTTCGCGCCCGGAACAAAAGATGCGCTGATAAATATCTGAATAAAAAACAATGAAATTACATAAAACACAAAAATAAACTTGACATAACTGTATGTATGAGTTAGCATAAGGATAAGGTTATGTAAATAGTAGAAAGGAGTGTTTTTTTGGAGGAGAGACAAGGGTATGATGTACTTAGGATCGTGGTGCACAGTGACCGGTGTTATATGAGCACCGATTATATCAAAGGCAAACAGCTGATCGTGTGGCTGAAGTATCATTCCCGGATTGACAAGGAGATGCTGCTTGGATGGATCTGGGAATTGATGGAGAATCTGGAGCATTTTCATCAGTGCAGGGGGAATCCTTGTTATCAATATGTGAATCCCTACAGTATTATTGTAGGGGAGAATCAGAAGCTGTATCTGTTGGATTTAGGAAGCAGGGAGCAGGATGAGATGCTGCATTTGATGCAGCGCAGGTATGTCCGGGAGAATTTCTTGTCACCGGACAATCAATATTATCAGAAGGCGAGCGTGCAGGAAGATATCTATGGATTTGGGAAGACGGTGCAGTATCTGTTGTCTGCGGCTGAGGTGGAGCCGGCGCTGGGAAAGATGGAAGAGTTCCGTTTGAAGAATATGATATCCAGATGTGTAAACTGTAATTCTAAGAAGCGTTATCAGACCGTTCGGGAAATATCAGATCATTTTCCAAATAGCAGGAAGAGAAGTAATCATAGGATGGCACCGCTGCGAAAGGTGCTTGTGTGTGCAGTTATTCTGACCGGATTCGCGGCTGCAGTTACACAGGCGGCAGGCGGAGATTCATGGAAGCAGGACGAACAGAAGGAGGGGAAGGTACAGGAAGGCTTGACGGATACAAAGGATGACAGCCGCCAGATACTGGAGGATTACCGTGAAGAGATGCGGCAGATACAGGAGCAGTGGGATACTGAGAAACAGGAAATAGAAAAGGCACATGCCGAAAGAGAAAGAAAATTGACGTATGAGCTGGCATTGTTGTATTTTCTTGAGCTGGAGGATTATCAGAAGTGCAGGGAGATTGTGGAGAGCGTGGAACAGCCGGAAGCGTTTGAGGCGGACTTTGTGAAGCTGTGTGCTTTTATGGACGATCAGGAGCCGCTGTTTACAGAACAGGAGACAGAGCAGTTTTTAGAGCGGCTAAAGACAGAGATTCCGGATTTGGAGGATGTGCGTTATAATTATTGTGTGTCAAAGGGATATGAGAAGCTGAAGGAAAAGACGCAGACACAGGGAGAAGCGCTGCAGGAGGATGGCATGCCGGATACAGAAGTGCAGGATGGAGCAGAGAATCTGGCGCATGTATCCGAAGGCAGTCAGGAAGCTGCAGGACAGTAGAACGAAGCAGATGTAAGCAGGGGGATGGAGTATGTATTTAAAGCCAAACATTGCAAAACTAAAGAAGCGGAAGAAGGAATTAGGATGGACAAACCAGAGGCTTGCCAGTGAATCAGGAGTTCCGGCAGGAACCTTGAACAAGATATTGAACGGCACGACAAGATATCCGAGGGATGAGACAATTGATGCTATGGCAGGGGCAATGGGGTTAGATTATTATGAGCTGGAGGATTCGGCCGCAGATACCGCATTGATTCGGGAAACCGGTACTTACCAGAGTACAGGAAAGGAGGGGCGGGCAACTTTGGATACTTATTATTCCCTTCCGGATGAGCTCAGGGCAGAGCTGGTTGACGGGAAGATTTATTATATGTCAGCTCCTTCTATAAGGCATCAGAGTATAATGCTGGCGCTGGCGGCGGCTTTGTATAGCTATTTTTCCGATAAGAAGAAGGACTGCCGGGTGCTTGCGGCATCCTGCGGTGTGCGTCTGGATTGCGATGAATATACGATGGTGGAACCGGATATTTTTGTGATCCGCAGGAAGGAACAGCTTGCAGGCGGAGCTTACTGCATGGGAGCACCGGAGTTTGTGATAGAGATTGTGTCATTGTCAAGCTCCAGACATGACTATGAGCTGAAACGGTATAAGTATCAGAATGCAGGAGTAAAAGAATACTGGATTGTAGATCCGATCAAGATGCGGATCGTGGTTTATGCATTTGCAAAGGATGCTGTTCCGGCAGTTTATACGTTTGAGGATAAGGTAAGGCCTTATTTGTATCCTGATCTGGAGATGGATTTTGAACAGATAAAGAAGGAGATGGTATAGCTTTCTGCGAAGCGGCATTTTTCAGTACCGGGAAGACGGCATGTAAGAAGCCGCTTATGTGAATGGAAGAAAGAGCAGTGCTGCAAACAAGTAATTGTGAAACGAGGAAAGATAAAGTATAATAGGTCTTACAGCATGGTATGATGGCATGGAAAGGAAGGACAGATATGACACTGCAGCAGCTGAAGTATTTTCAATCCACAGCGGTCTATAAAAGCTTTTCTAAAGCGGCGGAGAGTTGTTTTGTAGCCCAGACAGCGGTGAGTAAACAGATTGCGAATCTGGAAAGCGAGCTGGGCTGTATATTGTTCGTCAGGGATAAGCATCATGTTTCACTGACGAAGAGCGGGGAAATCCTGCTGGAATACACGGAAGAAATTCTGCGGCTTTGTGACGAGGCTGTGCGCGATACGAAGATGGCTCAGCTGATGTCATCGAATCATCTGCGTATCGGTTATTGGGGAATACTGGAGCAGAGAATACTGATCGATCTGATGAAGAAGTATAAAAAGGTCAGCCAGAACCAGAATTTCGCGCCGCTGTACAGCAGTGTGCATCTGGATCAGGTGGTATGGTCCCTGCTAAATGGAAAACAGGACGCCGTCCTGATGCCGAGGGTGATCGTCAGGGATGTTCCGCGGATATCCTATATGCCGCTGGTGGAACCGGAGATATGTCTGGCGGTGGGAAAGGACCACCCCTTTGCCGGAAAGACAGAGGTGACGGTGGAAGAGCTGAAAACGGAGAATTTCATTACAGCTGATACCTCCGGTTCGCCGCAGCTCAATGAGTTTCGGGAAAGCCAATGGACGGAGCTGGGGTTTCACCCTAATATTATTTTTCGGACGACGGAGACAGAATCAGCGCTGCTTATGACAGAGACTGGAGGCGGAGTGATGCTGGTAACCGAATTGATGCGGTATTATGAGCCGAACCGCCTTTCCTTTGTGAGTATTAAGGATTTTCATATGAAACAGGAGATGGGGATGGCATGGCTTACGGAGAATACGGAGCCGGAGCTGATGAAATTTCTTGACTTTGTAAAGAAGCAGGAAGTAAGCATTACGTAAAATAGAATATAAGATGGACAGACAGCATGGCAGACTGCCGGGGGTTCGATAAGAAACCGCAGCCGACCGTGCTGTCTTTTTGTGTATATTTTAGGATAATACAGAAAATATCTGGAACTAATTTGCATTTTGAACAATAAAGCGGGCGGAAAATGGGGAGAAACGGTGATAATATACAAAAAGTGATAACGTAATTCCAAAACAATGTTGGCTTTTTGGAGGGTACTCTTTTTATAATCAAGATATAAATAAGCAGATGATCCTACAGGAGAGTAAGCCCTGAAGGACTACTGAAATTGTGAGGAGGCTGGATATGGATTATTTTATGGGAATTGATGCCGGGACCAGCGGAGTGAAGGCTGTTGTCATGGACAGAGAAGGACGCACAGCCGGAAAGGGATACTGCGAATGCAATGTAGTATCACCATTTCCCGGTTATGCGGAGCAGGATCCGCGGGAGTGGTGGGAAGCATTGAAACAGGCGGCGGCCATGGCAGTAAAGGAGTGCGGAGCGGGAGAAGAAATCCGCGCAGTCAGTTTTTCCGGGCAGATGCAGGGCTGTACGATGCTGGATGAAAATATGGAGCCTGCAGGAAACTGCATTATCTGGCTGGATCAGCGCTCGGCAGCAGAGGCGGCAGAGTTAAACAGCAGGATTGACAGGGAAGAAATGCTGGGGATTACTGGAAGCAGCTGCCTTCCGAGCTACTGGGCGGCTAAGCTGAACTGGGTGAAAAAACACCGGCCGGAGCAGTACCGCCGTATCCACAAGGTGATGTTTGCCAAGGATTACCTGCGTTACCGGATGACTGGAGAAACGGCTGTGGATGTGTCGGATGCTTCGCTTACATTTCTGTTTGACCTGCGTACAAGAAGCTGGTCGGAGAGGATGCTGGAGGTTTGCGGCATCCCCCGGGAAATTCTGCCGGACCGGGTGCTGGAATCTCAGGATATTGCAGGATATTTAAAAAGCAGCACGGCAAAAGAGCTGGGAATGCGTCCGGGGATTCCGGTGATTACAGGAGGCGGAGACCAGCCGGTGGGCGGGATTGGCTGCGGGGCGGTGAAAACAGGCGTGATCAGTGCAGTTACCGGCACTTCAGGCGTGGTATTCGGATGCTGCGATACCCCGTTCGCCGATAAAAAAAACAGAGGGATTTTAAGTACCTGTCATAGCGTATCTGGAAAATATGATTTTCTGGGTTGTACGTTGTCGGCCGGAGGTTCATTCAAATGGCTGAGGGATACATTTTTTGAACGTGAGAAGAGAGAGCTTTTGGAAGAGAAGAAGGATGTTTATGACTGGATGACCGGATTGGCAGAGCAGGCTCCAGCGGGAAGCGAAGGGCTTATCTTTCTGCCGTACTTAAACGGAGAAAGCACTCCTATCGTAGATGCCGATGCCAGAGGCGTGTTCTTTGGGCTGACGCTCCGGCACGGAAAAGAAGCCATATGCCGCAGCGTGATGGAGGGGATTTCTTTTTCGCTGAGAGATACCATAGAAATTTTCCGGGAGACAGGCGTAGATGTAACAGAGGTTCGTGCCATGGGAGGCGGAGCTAAGAGCCGTCTGTGGCGGCAGATACAGGCGGATATATATAATGCCCGCGTGGTAACTACTAATATGGAGGAAGGGCCTGCGGCAGGTGCGGCGATACTGGCAGCAGTGGGAGCCGGATATTATGGAACAATTGAGGAAGCCTGTGATGCAGTTTTACAGGTTAAGACAGTAACAGAACCTATACCGGAACATGTAAGGCGGTACGAAAGGTATTATCAGACATACCGGAGCCTCTACCCGGCACTCAGCCGTTTATATAGAAGCCAGGCGCGTATTGTGGAAGAGGATATGGCAATGCTAAAGGAATAGAAAGTCCAGCTAAGAAATGTCAATAGGTAAAGTGAAAAATGTTAAAAAAGTTTTT
>CAJTZE010000041.1 GCA_910584265.1 uncultured Dorea sp.
GGTATGAAGGACACATTACTGATGAAGATAAAATTGGTTATCAAATGGCTCAAATCTTAAACGTTCCCGATAACTTTGAGTTGGTGTGTTTTTTGCGTTCATTTTTGGCATAATCTCAGAGAGCAGGCCCGGTATAGAAAAAGACTTGGAAATTACAAGGTTTTGATCATTGATGAAGGGTTGAACTATAAAATTAACGAGAGGGAATCAAAGTTTATATACGAACTCATAGAACAGCGATGCGGAAACAGTCCAACGATTTTTGTGGGGCAGTACGATGTGGAGGACTGGCATGAGAGACTGGGCGGAGGAACACAAGCAGATTCGATCATGGATAGAATCATTCATAATTCTTATGCAATACCAAAGACAGATAACAATTTAAGAAAACTATATGATTCCCAAAAGGCAAAAGCTGTAATTGATTCCTTAAGATAACATCAGATAACATCATATATTTATGATAGCAATGGCATGGCTGCGGTAACAGTCATGCCATTTATAACAATACTACATATAGTATTTAAAGTGGCTCCCAAGCTTGATAATAATCAGGTATTGCAAATGGTATAAAAGTACAGGGAAAATTAAAACAGGATTTGGACATTCAGATGAAATTTATTTTATCCTCTTGACAAAAACTCCGGCTTGAACTATACTGTGTAACAGTGATATATAACAGCGTTACAAAGAAAGGGGCGTGCGGCAGAATGAGTGAGCCGGAAAAAAGCACGCTGGAGCTGATCCATGTGGCGGCCAAAGCAGAATTTATGGAAAAGGGGTTCCAGGCGGCCTCCCTGCGGAATATCGTCAAAACGGCAGGCGTGACCACGGGGGCATTTTATGGCTATTACGACAGCAAGGAAGAACTGTTCGCAGTCCTGGTGGACCCGGCCTATGAATATATGATGGGGCGGTATAAGCAGACCCATGAATATTTTGAAAGCCTGCCTATGGAAAAGCAGCCGGAGCAGATGGGAAAGATGTCATCAGAGTGTATGAATGAGCTGCTGGCATATTCCTGTGAGCATATGGATGAATTTTACCTGATCCTGAAATGCTCCGAGGGTACGAAATACGCATCCATGATTGATGACATGGTGGAGATCGAGGTGGAAGCCACCCATAATTATTATAAGGTTTTGGAGCAGCTTGGAACCCCTTCCCCCAAAATTGATAAAAGGCTGGAACATATTATGGCAACAGGGATGATAGGCGCCTTTTTTGAAATGATCCTCCATAGGATGCCCTTTGACGACGCAAAGGTATTTTTGCAGCAGTTAAATGATTTCTACACCGCAGGGTGGATGAAAATCATGGGACAGTGATCCGAGCCAACAGCTAATATATAGAAAGTTTGCATTGCTGGCTTTCTATTATAGAATTTGGATAATAGAATCCTGTTTTGGATTCTATTATATTTTCCTCGCAGGTTAGTAGAAACTAACTTATATTTTATAAGGGTAACAGGGAATGACTGCAGCGTTCCCTTTATCATAGAAAAACATACAAGGAGGTCTTATTTTTGAAAAAAGAATCCAATTTAAAGCGGCTCCTTCGGTATGCCGGGAGCTATAAGTACCTGACCATAGCGTCATGGATTTTAAGCGCGCTGAGCGCACTGGTGGCATTGCTTCCGTTTGTGTACATCTGGAAAGTCATCAAAGAAGTTTTGGATGTGGCTCCTAACTACAGGGATGTGCAGGATCTGTCCCATAACGGCTGGATGGCAGTGGTTTTCGCAGTGGCGGCGATCCTGATCTATATTGCGGCCCTGATCTGTTCCCACTTAGCGGCATTCCGGGTGCAGGCAAATATGCGGACAAAGGCAATGCACCACATCGTGACCCTGCCCATAGGGTTCATGGACGGTATCGGCAGCGGCAAAGTCAGGAAGATTGTTTATGAATCCAGTGCGGCAACAGAAACCTACCTTGCCCACCAGCTCCCCGACAAGGCAAATGCCCTTGCGACACCTGTGGGGCTTATCGTCCTTCTGCTTGTATTTGACTGGCGGCTGGGGCTTTTAAGCCTCCTGCCGGTTGCGGCGGCGTTTGTCATCATGAGTGTCATGACGGGAAAACGTATGGCGAAGAAAATGGAAGAATACAACAACGCCCTGGGGCAGATGGCGAGTGAGGCGGTGGAGTATGTAAGGGGCATTTCGGTGGTCAAAACCTTCGGCCAGTCGGTGTTCTCTTTCAGGCGGTTCAAGGAAGCCATCGACAATTATGAGAAATGGGTGATCGCCTATACGAAAGACCTGCGTTTCCCCATGATGTGCTACACCACGCTGGTAAACGGGATTTTTGCCGTCCTGATTGCGGCGGCACTGGTGATGACATCGGGCGGGGTGACAAACGAGTTTTTACTGAATCTGATATATTACATCATCATTACCCCGATTATTACGCTGACGCTGACAAAGATCATGTATGCCAGTGAGAATAAGCTGATTGTGGCGGATGCTATGTCCCGTATCGACAGTATCCTGGAAACGGAGCCGCTGCCGGAAACAGATCATCCGAAACATCCGAAAGACAATTCCGTGGAGCTTTCTGGGGTTTCCTTCCGGTATAAGGACGCTGAGAGGAACGCGCTGGAAAACATTTCTCTCACAATCAGATCAGGCGAACACGTTGCTTTTGTGGGACCGTCAGGCGGAGGAAAGACTACCCTTGCCAGCATCGTGGCAAGGTTCTGGGATGTAAGAGAAGGCAGCGTGAAAATCGGCGGCGTCAATGTAAAGGATATCCCAAAAGAAGAGCTGATGGATACGGTTTCCTTTGTCTTTCAGGATTCCAAACTTCTGAAGACATCTATTTTGGAAAATGTAAGGATGGCGAAACCGGACGCTTCCCGCGGGGAAATCCTGAAAGCCCTCCATGACGCACAGTGCGATGATATCCTTGAAAAACTGCCACAAGGCGTGGATACGGTGGTAGGTGCAAAAGGGGTGTATCTGTCGGGCGGGGAGCGGCAGCGTATTTCCATTGCGAGGGTGATGCTGAAAAACGCGCCAGTTCTGATACTGGATGAGGCAACCGCTTTCGCCGACCCGGACAACGAGGCAAAGGTGCAGGCAGCGTTTAATGTGCTTGCAAAGGGAAAGACCGTGCTGATGATTGCACACAGACTCTCCACTGTTACGGGTGCAGACAGAATCGTAGTGATCAGGGATGGGAAGATAGAAGATACAGGCACACATGACCGGCTTAAGGATAAAAACGGCCTTTATGCCGAAATGTGGAGACAGTATAACAAAGCGGCAAAATGGAAGGTAGGTGTTTCAAATGCATGAAAAGTTAAAGCACACGTTTGCCCTGTCTGACAAGGGCGCAAAGGACATGGTAAAGGCGTTTTTTGCCTGCATCCTGCATAACCTTTCCCTGATGGTTCCGGTGGTGCTGTTGTATAACCTCATCGGCGACCTGCTGGATGGGGGCATTCCGGAGGGAAAAAGTACATTTTACATTGTGGGGCTTGTCATCGCCCTCGGATTCATTATGCTGACTTATTATATCCAGTACAACGCCACCTTTTTCGCCACCTATGTGGAGAGCGGCGTGCGCAGGCTTTCCCTTGCAGAGAAGCTGCGGAAGATTCCCCTGTCCTTTTTCGGGAAAAAAGATCTGTCCGACCTGACAACGGTTCTTATGACGGACTGTGCCACATTAGAGGGAGGATTATCCCATTGGGTGCCGGAATTTATAGGTTCGCTTATTTCCACTCTTTTGATTGCGGCAGGGCTCTTTATCTTTGACTGGCGCATGGCGCTTGCCTCCCTGTGGGTGCTGCCTGTCTCCTTCGGAATTATACTGGCATCGGCGGGAGTCATGCGCAGCAGGCAGGAAAAGGTGACGGAGGTGTCCATTGCGTGTTCGGACGGCATCCAGGAATGCTTGGAAACGCTGCGTGACCTGAAAGCAAACAATGCGGAGGAGGGGTACCTGAAAGGGCTGGACAGAAAAATAAAGGATGTGGAGAAGTATACGGTAATCGGCGAGCTTACCAATGCGGTCTTCCATACCTGCGGGCGCATGGTGCTGAAACTCGGCATCGCCACGACCGTGCTGGTGGGAGGCGCGCTGTTAGCAGACAGTAAAATTACTCTGCTTACGTTCTTTGCCTTTATGATCCTGGTTTCCCGTGTATATGACCCGCTAATCGCCGCATTGGATAACCTGAGTGCAATTATCATGATAAGGAACATCCAATGCAGGCGGATGGATGAAATTTTGAGCCATCCGGAACAGCAAGGCGCAGAGAAGCTGACCAATAAAGGCTATGATATTGTCTTTGACCATGTGGGATTTTCCTATAACAGTGGGGAAACGGTATTAAAGGATGTGTCCTTTACTGCGAAGCAGGGGCAGGTCACCGCACTGGTGGGGCCTTCCGGCGGCGGAAAGACGACAGTTTCCCGCCTTGCCTCAAGGTTCTGGGATATCCAGAAGGGAAAGATTACGGTAGGCGGCATGGACATCTCGAAGATCGACCCGGAATCGCTGATGTCCCTGTATTCCATCGTGTTCCAGGATGTGACGCTGTTTAATAACACGGTCATGGAGAATATCCGCCTGGGGCGAAAGGATGCGACTGATGCGGAGGTGCTTGAAGCGGCGAGGCTTGCCAACGTGGATGAATTTGCAGAGAAGCTGCCCGATAAGTGGAATACCTTAATTGGGGAGAATGGCTGCGAGCTGTCCGGCGGGGAACGCCAGCGTATCTCGATTGCCAGGGCATTCTTAAAGAACGCTCCGATCATCCTGTTGGACGAGGCGACGGCAAGCCTTGACGTAGAAAACGAGACGCTGATTCAGGAGTCCCTGTCAAAGTTAATTGAGAATAAAACGGTCATGATCATTGCCCACCGTATGCGTACCGTTGCGGGGGCGGATAAGATTGTCGTCCTTTCGGAAGGCACAGTGGCAGAGCAGGGCAGTTCCGATACGCTTTTGAAAAAGAATGGTATCTATGCCCGCATGGTGAAGCTCCAGACGCAGAGCCAGAATTGGGCGATGGAGTAATGAGGATGATATTCCATTTATATTTAGGAATGGAATGGCAATAAAGGTATTGGAAATACCCTCTGGAGCTTGTTTATAAGCGCCAGAGGGTATTATTCTGCAAAAAAATTAGATTTTTTGTAGAAATTCTTTTGCTTATCTTGACAGACGGAATTTTTTGAGTATAATTAAAACGGTGTTTTAAATACGTTGTTTCGGAAACGCTGTTGTGAAAGAGAAAGGTGGTAGACAATGGCGAGTAGAATTGAGGGATATGATGAGAAAATAATTGCTTGTGCAAAAGAAGAATTTTTGAAAAAAGGATATGCAGATGCTTCGTTAAGAACGATTGCCCAGAATGCAGATGTCAGCACAAGTACAATTTATACAAGATATTTGGATAAAGAGGGTCTATTCAGGTTTCTTGTAGAACCGTCGGCAAAAGGACTGAAGGATTTGATAGGACGTTCCCTGTCAGAATTTACGACACTGTCAGGAAGTGAGCAGTCTGAAAAAATGACAGAGTATTCTGACAAAGGATTTGAGGAAACTGTCCCATATATTTACGAACATTTCGATGAATTTAAGCTCTTGGTTACAGGGGCACCAGGAAATTATTATCAGGAATTTTTGGAAAGTTTAGTGGAATTGGATACTGCCTGTATGAAATCTTTTTTATTGCGTACTGGCAGTAAAGCAATGCAGGACGGGCGGATTACGGATGGGTTTCTTCATGTTGTTTCCAGTGCTTTTTACTCCGGCATCTTCGAGGTAGTAATTCATGATATGCCGATGGAAGAAGCAAGAAATTATATCAATGAGCTTCGTGCATTTTATGGAAACGGCTGGAAAGAATATTACCAGAAATAGAGAGAAAGAAGGTGTAAAGGAAATGCAGAAAGCCAAAGGATTTTGTGTGGATGAAAGCGGATGGATACACTGCCCTTTTTGTAAATGCAGGACACGTACCAAGATTCGGGCGGATACTTCACTAAAAAACTTTCCGGTATTTTGTCCGAAGTGCAAGCAGGAATGTTTGATAGATGTTGAGGATATGAAAATACAATTATCAGTAGTGCCAGACGCTAAGACGCAGAGCCGATAATTTGTTTGTGGATTCCACATGACAGATTATGGGCTTATTTTTTTGAATATTGGTTAGTGAATTCTAACCAGAGGTAGGAGGGATTTTATTATGAATCAGTCACAAAGCGGTAATCCATTTGGCAGACTTATAGAATTTGCCAAACCGCATAAGGCTGGCTACATCGTTTCCGTTGTCCTTGCCGTAATGGGGGTTGCTTTTGGCATCATTCCATATTTTGCGACAGCGAGAATGACGATTGCACTGCTCTCCGGGAATCGGGATTTATCATTTTATATGAGGTGGTGTTTGATTTCCGGCGGCTGCTTTGCCTTAAAAGCAATATTGATGGGAATTTCTACAAGGGCATCCCATGAAGCAACCTTTGAAGTAATGTCAGAGGCAAGACGTAAAATTGCTTCAAAACTTACCAGAGTACCTATGGGATACATTTTAAATACTCCATCGGGACAGTTAAAAAACGGTATGGTGGAGCGCATTGAACAATTAGAGGTTCCCCTTGCTCATGTAATTCCGGAAATGACTTCTAATCTTCTTGTACCGATTGCGATTATCGTTTATTTGTTCATTCTGGATTGGAGAATGGCTTTGGTGTCGCTGGTTACAATCCCCGTTGGGATGATGTGTTATATGGGGATGATGAAGGAATACCCAAAGAAGTATGGCGAAGTAGTCAAGGCGGGAAATCACATGAGCGCAACAACAGTAGAATACATCGGCGGCATTGAAGTCATTAAGGCATTTAATCAAGCGGATAATTCCTATCGAAAATTTACAGACGCCGTCCATGCAAACGCAGATCTGATTTTAGACTGGATGAAGGCCACGCAAAAATATTCGGCTATTATGATGAGCGTATGGCCTGCGGCGTTAATTAGTGTACTTCCGGTTGGCTGTCTATTTTATATGAACGGTTCCTTGTCGGCCGCAACTTTTATTACGGTAACTGTCCTGTCATTGGGAATTGCAGGCCCACTTGTGGCCGCAATGTTCTTTACCGACGATATTGCAAAAATAGGTACTGTCATGGGTGAGATTGACGGTATGTTGAATCAGCCAGAGCTTGTTCGTCCAAAGGAAAAAAGCAATTTGCCAAATCTTGACATTTTTTTGGAAAACGTGCATTTTGCGTATGAGGAAAAAGAAGTATTGAAAGGAATTGACCTGACAATCCCGCAAGGGAAAATTACGGCTTTTGTCGGACCGTCCGGCAGCGGAAAATCAACGATTGCAAAACTGATTGCGTCCTTTTGGGATGTGACAGGTGGATTGATTACAATTGGCGGTAAAAGCGTAAAGGAAATCACTACTGACCAACTGAATGACCTGATCTCTTATGTATCGCAGGATAATTATCTGTTTAATGATACGGTTCGCAATAACATCCGAATGGGCAGAACGGGGGCAAGCGATGACGAGGTGGAACAGATTGCAAAAGCATCCGGCTGCCATGAGTTCATTATGAATCTTGAACATGGGTATGAAACTGTGGTCGGAGGCGCCGGAGGGCATTTGTCCGGCGGGGAGCGCCAGAGGATAGCGATTGCCAGAGCTATGCTGAAAGATGCGCCGATTGTGATTCTGGACGAAGCGACTTCTTATACTGATCCGGAAAATGAAGCCGTAGTACAGGAAGCCATCAGCAGGCTGACAAAGGGTAAGACATTAATTGTGATTGCCCATCGTTTGTCAACGATAACAGATTCCGACCAAATCGTTGTCGTAAATAAGGGACTGATTCAGGCAAAAGGAACGCACGAAGAATTGTTAAGAGAGTGCGGCCTTTATCAGTCGATGTGGACGGCTCACATGGACACAAAGGAGGTGAAAACAGTATGATACGTTCTTTTCGGAAGTTTTTTACATTTGTAGAAAGCCAAAAACACAATTGGTATCTGGGGATTTTTTATGAAATCATCCGCTGTGTACTGGAAGCCCTACAGTTTGTTGCCCTGTTTGTCGTTTTGGATGGATTAGTTCATGACAGTATTACCACCCAGACAGCTATTATCTCTTTTGGCATTATGCTTGCCAGCGTACTGGGAACAAGTTTGTTTTGGGATCTTGCACACGCAAAAGAAGGCGAAGGAAGTTATCGTACTTGTGAAAATAAGCGAATTCAGATCGGCAATCGCATGAAGTATATGCCTATGGGCTATTTTAACAGCCACAGTCTGGGAAATCTCACATCGGTTGCAACGGCGACGATGAGTGATCTGGAGAGTATGGCATTTGTCGTAATTGTAAGAACGTTGGTAGGAGTGATTCATGCGGTTATTTTTTCACTGGCAATGTGTTATTTTAACTGGAAACTCAGCTTGATTTTTTTGCTCGGTGTGATTTTGTTTATGATAATTAACACAATGCTTTTGCACTGCTCCAGAAGATTGTCTCCAAAGCGGTTAGAGGCTCAAACCAAATTTATGGATGCTGTACTGGAATACATACAGGGAATGGGCGTTGTAAGAGCTTTTCATATGGTAAATCAGTCAAATAGCGCAATGGGAAAAACGATTGAGGAGACACAGAAGAAAAATATGCTTTTGGAAAGGCGGCGTATTCCCTACATAGCTGCGGAGCAGATTGTTCTCCGTATCGCCAGCGCTGCGGCGGCATTCTGTTCTATTGCTCTTTTTATAAATGGAACATTAGAGATGTCTTATTGCCTGATGATATTAGTGTCAGCGTTTATGGTGTATAGCCAATTGGAAAGTGCGGGAGAAATGTTTTTTATGCTTTCGATGATTGATGCTTCTATTGACCGTGTAGAAGAAATCAATCAAAGTCCACAGATCGACATTGATGGTAAAGAACAACGCCCGGCCCGGTTGGATATTGAAATGCGGGATGTGAGTTTCTCCTATGGCGATAAGAAAGTAATCAACCATGTGTCGCTGGTGGTACCGCAGGGAACCACCACGGCTATTGTTGGCCCGTCTGGTTCTGGAAAAACAACGCTGGTAAATCTGATAGCACGTTTTTGGGATGTTGACAGTGGCAGCGTCCGCATCGGCGGCATTGATGTCAAGGACTATAAACTGGACAGTCTGATGAAAAATATCAGTATGGTATTTCAGAATGTGTATCTGTTCCCGGACACGATTGAGAACAACATTAAATTTGGCTCTCCTAATGCTGCTCACGAAGATGTGGTACGAGCGGCAAAGGCAGCAAGATGCCATGAATTTATCTTAGCTTTACCAGATGGGTATCAAACTGTAATCGGAGAAAGCGGTGCGACCATTTCAGGCGGCGAAAAACAGAGAATTTCTATTGCAAGAGCAATTATGAAAGATGCCCCCATTATTATTTTGGATGAGGCTACGGCAAATGTTGATCCAGAAAACGAAGCAGAGCTTCAGAAAGCAATCGAAGCACTGACGCAGGGAAAGACGATTATCATGATTGCTCATCGGCTGAAAACTGTTAAAAATGCAGATCAGATAATCGTTATCAATCAGGGGAAAATCTCTCAACAAGGTACGCATGACGAGCTTATCAAACAGACCGGCATTTATGCAGACTTTGTAGGCATGAGAGAAAAAGCAATCGGTTGGAAAATCAAGGCAGACAACCTTACATAAAAAGAAAGGAGTTCCTACAATGGACAAGAAAAAATTAAACGCGAAAGACTTTATCAACATCGGCATCTTCACTGTCATTTACTTTGTGATGTTCTTCATCACGGGTATAATGGGCTACATCCCCATTTTCGCGGTCATTATCCCGTTGGGATTGGGGATTCTCGGAGGTATCCCGTTCATGCTGTTTTTGACAAAGACCGGAAAATTTGGCGCCGCAACAATCATGGGTACACTGGTCAGCGTTCTCTGCTTTCTGATGGGGCAAAGCTGGATTTCAATTCCCTTTGGAATCGTATTCGGGTTTTTTGCTGATTTGATATTTAAGGCTGGAGAGTATAAGAGCTGGAAACACACCGTATTGGGATATTGTGTGTTTACGGAGTGGGTGATTGGCTCTATGCTGCCGATGTGGATTATGCGAGATACGTTCTTTGCCGCTTATAGAAATAATGGTGGTACAGATGAGTACATTGACGCCGTAATGAACCTTACGGCCAACTGGATGCTTCCCGTGGTTATTGTTTTGGGTATTGTCGGTGCCGTGATTGGCGCTTATCTGGGCAGGGCAATCCTGAAAAAACACTTTGTAAAGGCGGGTATCGTTTGATGAAGCCGGAATTATTACTGTCAGTTGATGCAAAGCAGCGTTTTTGGCTCGATCCGAGAACAAAGCTGTATATGCTGTTGATATTCGGCATTGTAATGATCGACGGAAAAACAGATGGCATCAGTTTCTGGTTGAAGCCTGCACTGTCCCTCCTTCCCTTTCTCCTCCTGCTTTCGGGCAGGAGGAGAAAGGCTGCCGCTATCTATCTGAGTGTATTTTGTGTTTCATGGATAACCAATCTCTTCCTTTTAGATTATCTGGGAACTGTGGCAAAAATCATTGTATCATTGCTTACCCAGCTGGGTATGAGGTGGTTTCCCGGCGCCATGATGGGCTATTATCTGCTCTCCACCACAAAGGTTAGTGAGTTTGTCTTTGCGATGCAGCGGATGCACATACCAGAAGCATTTATCATTCCGTTTTCTGTTATGTTTCGGTTTTTCCCTACAATTTCCGAAGAAGCGGAATCTATCGGAAATGCTATGCGTATGAGGGGAATCACAGGCAAAAAATTTTTCAAGAACCCGCAAGCAGTATTAGAGTACCGAATTGTCCCGTTTATGATGTCTGTGGTAACGATAGGCAATGACCTGTCTGCGGCGGCTTTGACAAGAGGATTAGGAAATGGGAAAAAGCGTACAAGCATTTGCAAGATTGGTTTCCACTGGAAAGATTTTGCACTTATGCTCGTTGTGACCGCCGCTCTGCTGGTGTTCCTGATTTTTTCGGGAGGGCTGAAATGATAGAGTTAAAAAATGTGTCTTTCCAATATGAACAAGGCAATTCCAGGGGGAAGATTGAAAATATAGACTTAACGATTCATGACGGCGAGGTTGTGTTGCTTTGCGGCGAATCCGGTTGCGGCAAAACAACACTTACACGTTTAATGAATGGCTTGATCCCACATTATTATGAGGGGACGCTTACAGGACAGATAATCGTGGAAGGGATAGATGTAAAAAATGTATCTCTTTATGCCCTGTCTGGCGTAGTCGGTTCTGTCTTTCAAAATCCGAGAACGCAGTTTTTTACGGTGGATACCACAAGTGAAATTGCATTTGGATGCGAGAATTTGGGGATTGATGCAGAAAAAATCAATTCTCGCATAGAAAAGACAGTGGGTGTATTAAAGATTGAAGATTTGCTGAATCGAAGCCTTTTTGCATTATCTGGCGGTGAGAAACAAAAGATTGCCTGTGCTTCCGTATCAGCGATGGAGCCTGATATATTTGTACTGGACGAACCGTCTTCAAATCTGGATATTAAATCAATCAGAGAATTAAAGAACGTGCTGCAGGAATGGAAATCACAAGGGAAAACGATTGTGATAGCGGAACATCGCTTGTACTATCTGATGGATATTGCAGATCGGCTTCTGTATATGCAGGATGGACATATAAAAGAAAATCTTTCTATTACGGATTTTAGAAAGAAATCCACTGACGAACTACAATCACTTGGGCTTAGGTCTTTACAGTCAGAAGATTTTAGCAAGATGCAGGGTGCAGTCGGTGCGGCAAAGCAGCTGTATATCCGGGATTTTGAAGCCGCCTACAAAAATGCTTCTGGCGGGAAAAAGCAAAAACAAAAGGTGTTGGACATACCGGATTTGATGATTCCGCAAGGCTCTGTGGTAGGAGTGGTCGGCAACAATGGAGCGGGGAAAACGTCTTTTGCTAACAATCTGTGCGGGTTGTTTCAAACAGCAAAAGGCTGTATGAGCATGGAAGGAAAAACTTATATGGCAAGCCAGAGAATGAAAATCTGTTACATGGTCATGCAGGATGTGAACCACCAGCTTTTTACGGAAAGTGTTCGGGATGAGATTTTGCTTAGTCTGGATAATCCAGATAAAGAAAAAGCAATACTTGAGGCTGAAAAGATTATGGAGAGCCTGCACATTTCAGAATTCAGGGAATCCCACCCAATGTCATTATCCGGCGGGCAGAAACAAAGGGTGGCTATTGCCAGTGCGGTTGCGTCAGGAAAACAGATTATTGTCTTTGACGAGCCGACAAGCGGATTGGATTACCGCCACATGAAAGAAGTGGCAGAAAACCTGCGGGAATTAAGCGCATTAGGAAAAACATTATTTATTGTGACACACGATCCTGAACTGATTGCGGAGTGCTGTAACTACTTTATATTTATCGAAAAAGGAAACGTGTTGTGGAGTGACGGTTGGAACCGGATAAGCCGGGAACGGCTGCAAAGGTTCTTTGCTTTTGAAGATGATTGAAAATGAAGATTCATGCGTCAGGCGGGATTATTTGGAAGCAGTCCTTGTTTTACAAAAGAATATACTTATCAAATATAGAAAGAAATGAGGTAAAACAATATGGAAATGAAATAGGTCGTGCCAGATATGGCACAGTCTTTTGGAACTCTTGAATTTGAAGGAGAAAGTGAGCCAGTCTTTGAAAGCGATAAAACAATCGCAGGGTCTTAGCCAGACGAATCTACAATCTTTATTCTGACGTACAGAAAGGCGAAAATGTTGTAGTGGAAATTCCCGTGCAGGCTGTCGAAAAACATTTCAAGTATGAGCAGAAAGTAAAACTTGTCAATCCGAAGTTATACGGCAGAGGTTATGCAATCGGGGATATGGGACATACCGATTATGTGTTGCTTGCTGATGATATTGTAGCAGTTGAAGAAAAGTAAAGGAGTGAAGAATTTATGAGATTATCAAACGGATTTGTTATTGACAAAGAGAAAACATTTGGAGAATTAAAATTTACAGCGGTGCGTGATGTGTTCTTGCAGAACGAGGACGGGACACCGAGTACCCAGCTTAAAAAGCGTATCTATGATTTGAAGTGCAGTCTGCATGGTGGAATTATCCCCGTGTCTGTACCGCCAGAAGTACCGTTAAGGGAATTTCCATACAATGCAGTTGTAGAACTTGTTAATCCAGATTTTTATTGTAGCGGATATATGGAACTGTTATAATATGGATATGAAGAATTTGACAACTTCATACCCATGCACACAAAGCAGTTAGTCTTAGGATTGACTGCTTTTTTCGTACCCAGAAAGAAGTGATTGATTTATGCGTATGATTTGGTCACGGGGTTCTCTGGCAAGCAGATAGCTGTTCCAGATACGGAATGCCACATACATTTTCAGAGGGTCATTACTAAGATATTTCCCCCAGAGAAATTCGCTTGCCGCCTGCTTCAGCTCCGGCTGTTTCCATCGGTTGGAATGGAGGGCTTGCCGCAGCGGAGAAAGTCCATATAAGTTCCAATCTTTCATTTCTCTTCCCGACCAGTTATAATAGAGGTGACAGATATGCTCAATATCAATGATACAGTACGCTAAATTAAAGAAGGAGGCTATCGGAGAACAGATAGTCTTTTTTTGTGTTTTATTTTGGCGGACAGGTTAATGGTTTTTATCCGTCTCAGAAAAAAACCTGATAGAATCTGGCAGAAGAATTTCGACACAAAATCATGCAAAATATTCAGAAAGGAGTTGTGCAATGTTTTGATATAGACACAATGCCTAAAAACAAGTAATGTAATTAATAGAAAACAGTACATTTTGAATAAAAGAAAAGGAGAAGTGAATGATGTTTGAAGCAAAGGTGATTATAAATAATGAGACGGGGCTGCATGCAAGACCGGCAGCAGAGCTGGCGAATTTAAGCGGAAAGTTTCAGAGTGACATCCGCATGGTTACAGATACTGCGGAGATTTTACCGAAGAGTATTATCAGTATCCTTACCGCCGGCGTGTTTAAGGGAACTGAAGTGAAGATTATTATTAACGGAGAGGATGAAGAAGAGGCTGGGAAAGCATTGGTGAATCTGTTAAATAATCTTCCGGATTAATATATTGTGAAAGAGACTGTGAACTATATGGAATTAAAGAAAAGACAGGCAAACATATTGACGATGCTATCCAGGAACAATGAGGGTGTTCCGATCAAGGACATATTATCCGCATACGGTATTGCAAAACGCACACTGTATTACGATATTCAGACAATCAGCGATTGGCTGATTGAAAAGAATTTGGGTGATATCAAAATCGAAAATCAAACTGTGACTGTTGATGTTGTCAGAAAAGCGCTTCTGAATAAACAGCTTGGAAAGGTTGGCTCCTACTTTTTTTCTATTGAAGAACGTCGAACTATAGAGATTATATGTATATCGCTGCACCATGAACCAGTTACCATTGATAAGCTAAGGTGTTTTTTTGATATCAGCAAGAATACAATTCTGGCAGATATCAGGGAGTTGAAGAAAGCGCTTGAAAGAGAGGGGATTCTTCTTGACAGTACGATTAAGGCTGGATATTACGTGGATGGCGATGAAAGCGCTATAAGGCGGATGCTGGGACAGTGCTTTGCACAGCTTCTGAATGTAGAGTGTATTACATGCGTAAAGAAAATTCTGTACGAAACACTGGTAAAGTATACAGGGAATGACATTGATTTTGCTGCTTTATGTGTATGCATTATTCACCAGTATGAGTCTGATATTCAAGGAGGAGCGGTGCTTTCTAACATCGAATATGAGAGTATGCGTATCCAGATGGCATTGATACGCAGCATGATGGGGAAAGCTATTCAGATGAATGAAGAAGAAAGATATACTTTGATGGATACGGCGTCCTACAGATCTTTAGAAATAAGCGCAAAGAAATTAAAAAAGCATCAGATTATTATCCCAACTAGTGAAATATTTTATATTACTTCACTGTTTATGGGGATGAATATGACAGATTTGGTAACCAGGGATCAGGAGGATTCTTTTATATCAGCAGTTTGTGCCGAGCTGATCTGGAATTTTGAGCGTATCGGATGTCTGTATTTTACAGATAAGGAACGGCTGAAAGAGCAACTGATACGTCATGTGAAGCCGCTTTATTATCGAATGAAATATGGGATATCAGCGAAGAATCCGATGAAGGAAGACATCAAGAAAATGTATCCGGTAGTATTCGATATTACGAAAAAGTCTTTTAAAGAGAAAAATCTCTCTTTTCCATTACTGCCTACAGATGATGAAATTGCTTATATCTGTGTTTATATGGCTGCAAATTTAAATAAATATTGGGTTATCCATAGTATTCCGACAGAAGCGATATTAATTATCGGACCGGATAATATGGCGACGGCAGCGTTTCTGCAGGAACAGCTGGAACATTTTCTTGGAAAAAACTTCAGGTATTATGTGATTAGCCGGAGGCAGGTAAAGAGACGGAACCTAAACCAGTATGCTTTAGTTGTAAGCTTTGAAGACTTAGGAGAGGATGTGGCTTTCGACTATCTGGTTGTCTCGAACCCGGTTTTGTCTGATTATTCAAAGCAAAGGATTATTGACATCCTGAAGGAAAAGGGAGTAAGTGATCGGGTAGATGATCAGATCCAGGAATTATTCAATATATTTAAGAGACACGTGGATATTTCGTCCAAAGAAAAACAGATTTATTTTGATTTATTTCAGTATTTCAATGAAAAGAATTATTCTCAGAACAAAGAACTGATGCAGAGAGACTTTGCGGAGAAGATTGTTAACAGCCGTCTGATAAAAGTCCAGGAGAAGGTGCGATGGGAGGATATGGTAATTCTGGGGAGTAATATGCTGCAAGGCGGAAAGGGGAATCTGCCCGGCAGGATGCAGAATCTGATTCTTAAGCATAAAGTTCATACCTATCGGATTCATCCGGATGTAGAACTTATTCATTGCCCGCAGATGGGAGATGCCGACGGGGAGGTTGCAATGTGTATTCTCGTTGGAATGGAAAGCATTTTGTGTGATGACAGCGAGAAAGCTCACATATTTGTATTTTTGTCCACGGTTGACAACCACTCTCACCTGGGTATGCTGCGGGATATTTTTAAGTTTTTTGAAACAAAAAGATGTGTAGAGAGCATACAGAAAGTATATCAGACGGAAGATTCGTGTGAAAAGTGACAGGAGAAGACCATGCAGTTGCAGAATTTGAGGAGTAGATGACTGGATATGAAAAAATGTATATTTTGCGGAAAGCCTGTGAAGGAGACGAAGTATAGCATTCAGGTGGACGATGATCTGGGAAATGTTTATTGCTGTAATATAGAATGTTATCAGAAAACCAGACGGTATATCGAGAGTTATAAAAGTATCCGGAAAACGGTTGTATATTTCATAACGGCCATTTTGGTTGTAATGAATTTGTTTATTATAGGATATCATGCCGATTTTCGGTGGATGTATCTTCCGCTGATTGGACTGGGAGTAATGTTTATAGCAGATCCGTCGATTTATGTTACAAATTATTTTTACGGGCAATTTGGCATTCTTAAGACGCTGCGAGTGTTTCGGCTCATCGGTCTTGCTATTACATTGTTTGGTATATTATTGACAATTCTGTGGATGCCAGGCACGTAGATATGCACAAAAAAGCCATGAGAAATGTGAATGAAATTGGACTGTTTGCATAAAAAAGTATGTGTTAGGATTAAGTCATGGAAAATAATTGTTGGAGGAAAGGAAATGGCTTTACTAGATGAACGATTAATAACATTAGATGCAGATGTGGAGACTGCAGAGGATTGTATTTTACTGGCCGCAGGATTATTTGAAAAATACGGATATGTCAAAGAAGGATATGGACAGGCCGTTGTTGAAAGAGAAGAAGTATATCCAACCGGCCTTCCGGGAAAGGGCATTAATATTGCAATACCACATACCAATAATAAACTGGTAAACGCACCGGCGGTAGGGGTGGTTATACCCAGGAAACCGATTAAATTCAGTATGATGGGAATGAAGGATAATGTTTTGGAGTGTGAGTTGATTTTGCCCTTAGTCGTTAAGGACTCGCATCAGCAGATTGAAATGCTCAAAAGGATGATGAAGATTATCCAGGATGGAGAGAAATTGATGCAGATAAAGAATTCAAAAGATAAGGCTGCCATTATTAAACAGCTGGAATCTTTAGAAGAATGATAAACATGAAAGGAGGGAAAATATGAGACCAGTAAGGATTTTATCAGTATGCGGTTCCGGGACAGTTAGCTCTGCAATGCTGACATCAAAATTGACAGATGTTCTGGAGGAAAGAGGATATGAGCTGGAAGCTGAAGAGGTAGCGCCCGGCGGTGTTCCGTTGGCAGTACAGAATGGAAATTATGACATTATTGCTTACACCAGTCCTGTAGAAGATGGATTTGGGCTTCCGCTGTTAAATGCAACAGGATTTCTTGTTGGAATGGATGAGGACGAGTTTGTTGAAGAATTAATGAAAGAAGTCAGTAAACTGAAGTTGTAATAAGGAGAAAGGAGAGAGTAAAACTAATGGAATTGTTGAAAGCGATTTTTGATACTTTTGGAAAAGACCTGATGGTTCCTGTGATGATCTTCATTTTTTGTAAGATATTCAGGGCTCCGACAAAGAAGGCATTTTCTTCCGCGGTTTTAGTTGGCGTGGGACTGAAGGGTATGACGTTCATAACAACAGAATTTGGTAATGTCCTATCGCCGCTGGTCAGTCAGCTTATTGACGCTACCGGATTAAATTTAAAGGCGTTGGATATCGGTTGGCAGGCGGTTGCGGCAGTGGCATATTCAACAGATATCGGCATGATGTTTATTGGTGTGGGACTGGTTTTCCAAATTGTTTTATGGCTGATTAAATGGACAGATATATTTATGCCGTCAGATTTATGGAACAATTATTCAATTATTGTGTGGGGATCAATGTTTTATGTAATTAAAGAGAATCTTTTGGTAGCGTTTGTGCTGATGTTATTTGTCAATGCAGTGACACTTCTGATTGCGGAGGTTATGCAGAAGAGATGGTCCACATATTATCATTATCCGGGCTGCGCAATGACAGCGCCTCATCACAACGGAGATGCGCCGATGTATCTTGTGCTGAGTATTATTTTCAATAAGATCGGATTGGACAAGGTTCGTGTTGATCCGCAGACAATTAAGAAAAGAATAGGCTTCCTTGGAGAGCCCATGTATATTGGTCTTGTGGTTGGCGCTCTGCTCGGTGTTGTAGGAAATTATAATTTGCTTAATACATTGGCTGCATGGGGAAATATTCTTACAGTTGCGATTACCTGCTCGGCGGTTATGGCGATTTTTCCTAAAATTGCGGGACTGTTTGCTTCTGGCTTTACAGCGTTAACGGATTATTCAAGAAAGACTTTAAAGAAGAGTAAATATGGACAGGATAGAGAGTTTATCGTTGCGGTTAATGATGCTCTTGGATATGGTGAAACAGCTACATTGACAACGGGACTTCTGGTAATTCCGGTTTGCATATTACTGGCATTTATTCTTCCTGGAAACTGTGTAGTGCCGCTGATGGTGCTTCCGTCCCTGCCATACATGGTTGAGATTCCTGTCAGCCTTAGCAATGGTAATATTGTGAAGGCATGGATTATGGCCTGCATTGTATTCTGTGCAAAGATTTTAATGGCATCTTACTGGGCGGAAACATTTACGATCATTGCTTCTGATGCCGGATTTGAGGCGGCAGTAACGGCCGTGGAGGGAGGAACGCTGGTTATTGGGTTTATCATGTCAAATTGCACTGCCGGTGTCATTACAATGGCATTCCTGACCATGAATCCTGTAATCATCATTGCAGTAGTTGCAATTTACTTTGTACTGTACTTCCTGTTTAAGAAAAATAAGTCAGGCGTTCAGGAATATCTTGAAAAGATGGCATTGGGCGACGCATATGCGGCGCCAGCGTCTCCGGCTGATAATGCGGCTTCGGCACAATGATTTAATCTTCAGGAATTCAAGTTAAATAACCTAACATTTCGTCCCATTGTCATCTGGCAATGGAACGAAGTGTATTAGGGTAAAAATTATAATGGAGGCATCGTATGAAGATAGTAGTAATTGGAGATATTGTAGTCAACTGTGACCTGTTAGCGGAAGCGGCGCGTTTGCTTCCGGGTGGAGAACATGAGATTCGGGAAGTTGAATGGAAAAGTGAGACAAGGCAGGAATTTCAAAAGAAGGCGTTAAATCTTGAAAAAAATGGACCTGCTGCAGAGAAGGTTCCGGAGGAAGCGTATGAAAAAATCAAAGACGCGGAAATTTTACTGACGCATTTTTGCCCAGTTCCGGAGGATTTGATTCAGGCAGGGGAAAATCTGAAATTAATCGGAACCTGCAGAGGCGGAATGGAACATATTGATATTGAAGCGGCTACGAAGAGAAATATTCCGGTTATACATTGTATCAGAAATGCAGAGTGCACATCTGATTTCGCAGTAGGGCTTATGTTTGCCGAAACACGTAATATTGCAAGAGCTCATGCCGCGATTCAACAGGGAAATTGGAGAAAAGAGTATGTAAACAGCAGCTATACCACATCCATGTGTGACATGACGGTGGGAGTCGTCGGGCTTGGGCATATTGGTAAATTAGTAGCAAAAAAGTGTGCCGGAATCGGTATGAATGTAATTGCATACGATCCGTTTGTATCTCAGGAGAGTATGGACGAAATCGGACTTCCGGTAAAAATGACAGGTCAGAAGGAGTTATTTGCAACGGCGGATATCATTAGTCTGCATATGAGAGTGACGCCTGAGACAAAGAACAGTATCAACAGAGATTTGATAGGGCTGATGAAGCCCACGGCGTATCTGATCAATACCTCCCGGGCAGGCGTTCTCTGCAAAGAAGCTTTGGTAGAAGCTTTGCAGAATAAGACGATTGGCGGAGCCGCCATTGATGTATTTTGGGAAGAGCCTATACCAGCGGATGATCCGCTTCTTGCTCTGGATAATCTGACTATGACTCCTCATAATGCAGGAAATGTTGTGGATGCCCTTCCAAAATCTCCGTTACTTTTGGCGAAGACCATTAAGAGCTTCTGGGAGAATGGAAAGAGCGATATGGTTGTAAATCTTAGAAATATTGATATGAAGCTGTAGGGAAAGGAGAAATGAAGCCTATGTTAATGCAAAAAGAAAGAGAAGAGATTGTTGAATATGGAAAACAGATGAGTGCCGCCGGTCTCTGTAAAGGAACCAGCGGGAACATTAGTATATATGATCCGGAAACCGGATACATGGCAATCAGCCCGTCCGGAATCGGTTATTTTGAGACTGAGCCGAAGGATGTAGTCGTAATGGACTTAGATGGAAATACAATTGAGGGTGAGCGGAAGCCGTCCAGTGAGTATGGGCTGCATATCGTTATGTACCAGTGTAAACCGGAGGCAAGAGCGGTCGTACATACACACTCTGCCTTTTGCACAGCTTACGCGGCATTAAACCGTCCGATTAAGGCGGTTCACTACGTAATAGGAGGCTCAGGAGCGGCGGAGATTCCTGTTGCACCATACCGTACATTCGGAACACCGGAGCTGGCAGAAAGTGTAAAAGAGACCTTGGCAAAAAGCGACGCGAAGGCAGTTCTGCTTCAGAATCATGGCTTAGTCACCTGCGGACCAAAGCTTGCCAAGGCATTCAGCCTGGCCGTAAATATGGAATTCTGCGCAGAAATCCAGTATCGTGCGGAATGTATTGGAACACCTTGCATATTGACAGACGAACAGATGGCAGAAGCTATGCTCAGATTTAAATCCTACGGTCAGACAGCTAAGCCGGAAGAAGGAAAGGACGGAATGGGTTATTAAACAGGAGGAAATGAACGATGTTGCGGGCGGTTTTGTATAAGGAGAAGGATCTTAGAATTGAAGAACGCCCGATTCCGGAAATTATGGACGGAGAGGTTCTTATTAAGAATAAAATTTCAACAACATGCGGTACCGATGTTAAGAATTATAAAAGAGGATATCCCCTTTTAAAACCGCCTCATCCGTTTGGACATGAATTTTCAGGAGTCATTGCCGGCGTTGGAAAGAATGTGAAAGGCTTCAAAGAAGGAGACAGGGTGGCGGTTCATAATACTGCGCCGTGTAACGAATGCTATTTCTGCAAAAAGGGGCAGCCCTCTATGTGCGAAGATCTTTTGTTTAACAGGGGAGCTTATGCAGAGTATGTGAAAGTTCCGGAGAGGATTGTACGCCAGAATATGTTTAAACTGGACGACAGTATCTCTCATAAGACGGCATCGCTGATGGAACCGTTTTCCTGTGCTGTTTATGGAATTGATAACTGTCCGATTCAGCAGGGCGATACGGTAATCATTAATGGCGCTGGTCCGATTGGACTTATGTTTGCAAGGCTGGCAGTTTTAAAAGGAGCAAAGGTAATTATTACGGATATGACGGACAACCGTCTGAAATTAGCAGAAAAGCTGGGAGTATTTCTGGCGGTAAATCTAAGCGGTATTGAGAATACGGTTGAGTATCTTCTCAGCCTTACGGAGAAGGGACGCGGAGCGGATGTTGTGATTGAGGCGACCGGTCTGGTAACCGTCTGGGAGAGCAGTATTCTGATGGTGAGAAAAGGAGGATTTGTGCTTCTGTTCGGAGGAACAAAAGGCGGAAGTGTGCTGCATATAGATACCACGCTTATGCATTATTCCCAGATCACCATTAAAGGAGTATTTCACACTACGCCGAGGCATGTGATGACAGCTTTGGAGCTGTTGAAGATGGGTGTGATTTCAAGTGATGATTTTATTCAGAATGAATATCAGCTTGCAGATTTGGAAAAGGCGCTTCTGGAACATGCATCAGGAAAGGTTATTAAGAACTGTATTGTATATTAAGGAGGAACTGACAATGGAAGCAGAAGAAAAAAGCATTATTGATGAAATGCTGGAGAAAGCGCGTAAAGCGCAGGCAGTTGTGGAGACTTATTCACAAGAGCAGGTGGATGCGCTTGTAAAGGCAATTGGAAAAGTGATTTACGACCATGCGGAGGAGCTTGCGAAAGAGGCTGTGGATGAAACTCATTATGGACGTGTTGACAGTAAGACTTACAAGCAGCAGAAGGCGTGTGCGGCAGCATGGTTTTACCTGAGAGATAAAAAGTCTGTGGGAGTGATTGACAATGATACGATAAACGGCATTGTGACCTTTGCAAAGCCTGCAGGCATCGTGGCCTGTTTGACACCGAGTACAAATCCGACCTCTACGGCTGCAAGCAATGGTATGAACATTATCAAATGCCGCAATGCCATGATTATTTCCCCGCACCCCGGTGCAAAAAATGTGTCCGTTCATGGGGCAGAATTAATCCGCCAGGCATTAAAAGAGGCCGGCGCGCCGGATGATCTGGTGCAGATTATTGAAGCTCCGAGCATGGCTCTTTCCAGGGAATTAATGGCTAAGGCAGATGTGACGGTTGCAACGGGAGGAGCGGCTATGGTGAAATCTGCATATTCCAGCGGACGGCCTTCTTATGGCGTCGGGCAGGGAAATGTTCAAGTGCTTGTGGCAGAGGATTTTGAGGATTATGATGACATGGCTGTAAAAATCGTAAACGGCCGTGCATATGATAATGGTATTCCATGTACAGGTGAACAGGCAATTCATTTTCCAGGAGAGAATTATGCAAAATTAATAGCTGCATTTGAGAAGGCAGGGGCGGCAGTTATTCCGGATGAGAAGGTGGCAGAGCTTCCGGGATTTATCTTTAAAGAGAATGGAGCGATTAATCCGGTGCATGTTGGAATGAAGCCGGTGAAGATTGCAGACGAGCTTGGGTTTGAGATTCCGGAGGACACACAGGTTCTTCTGTTTAACACGCCCGGAATGAATGATGAGAATATTCTTAGGCGTGAAAAGCTTCTTCCTGTCATTCAGCTATTCCCATACGATGACTTCAGGCAGGCAGTTGCAGACGCAAAGGCAAATCTTTTGTGGGAAGGCGCCGGGCATACATCAGTTATCTATACCAATGATACCGAGAAGGCAGAATATGCAGGAGCAGAACTTCCTGTCGGACGTCTTCTGGTAAATCAGGCGGGCGGCGCAGCTTCCGGCGGCAATTATATCAATGGGCTGAATCCAACCATGTCTATCGGGTGCGGTAGCTGGGGAAATAATTCTATTTCAGAGAACCTTACATATAAGCATCTGATGAATACAACGAGATTAGCATACTATCATGAATGCACGATGCCTCCGTTAGATGAAGTGTGGAAATTGTAAATTCAGGAGGGTTGGCGATCATGGCATTAAGTGAGTTGAGAAATAAGATAGCCATTGTAGGAGTCGGATACACAGAGCAGGGGAAGGTGCCGGGACGTACGGCGGTAAGCTTTCATTGTGAAGCAATCCGGAACGCAGTCAGGGATGCCGGAATAGATAAAAACGATATAGGGGCATTGCTTTTGTATCGTCACTTTGATGCAATAGGCGGGGACTATGATGTAACCGCCTTTACTGTTGCGGAGCAGCTTGGTATCCGTCCGCAGGTTTTAAGCCAGGAGACCTATTGTACCAGAAGCTGGCTGTACCATGTTGCCGGAATGCTGGCAAGCGGACTTTGCAGATATGTAGTCCTCTCTTATGGTGATAACGGAAGAAGTGCAAGGCGGAGCTTTGTGAAAGAATTAAATAAAGGGGCGGCTACGGATGAGCTGGCCGCATATGGGGATCTGAGTACTATGGCAAAATATGCAATGCTTGCCAGGAGGGCTCAGGAGACCTATGGCACCGGACCTGACATCTGGAAGGAGATTGCCATTGCCCAGAGAAGATGGGCAAATATTAATCCAAAGGCTGCCATGTATAGAAAAGTATTGGATGATGAGACCTACTATAATACGGCTTATGTTACGGAACCGTTCCGCCTTTTAGATGCGACGCCGAATTCAGACGGGGGACGTGCATTGATTTTTACAACTGCAGAGTTGGCAAAAGGACTTGAACAACCGCCGGTTTTGATTCGTGGATTTGGGAGCTCTAATCAGCCGCTTTCTCCTTATCGTCTGGATGCGCTGGATTCGGAGAGCGCTGCGGCACAGGCCAGCCGGCAGGCTTTTGATATGGCCGGTGTTTCCAAGGATGATATTGATGCCTGTGAGCTGTATGACTGCTTTACTTATACGGTAGAAGCAACCCTTCGCGATTATGGATTCTTTCGACCGGAAGAGGTGAAAGAATTTTTATCAAGAGAGCGTTTGGGACCGGGTGGGGAGTTCCCTGTCAATACATCCGGAGGAATGCTGTCGGAGGCCTACTTTATGGGGCTCACGCCTGTCAGCGAAGGGGTTATGCAGCTTAGAGGGCAGTGCGGAGAAAGGCAGTTGGGAAGCTATCCGGGAACGAAAACGCCAGAGCTTATTATGTGTGGGGACAATGGAGCAGTGCTCCAGAGCCACGTATCTCTGATATTAGAAAGGATGGATTAATGTGAAGGCTGAATTTTTTGAACCAGGAATCAGTGCAGACACCAAAGGATTCTGGGAAGGCTGTAAAGAACATAAGCTTTTAATTCAGAAATGTGACTGCTGCGGAAGACTTCGCTGGCCGGCCGCATATATATGTCCTGAATGTCTGAGCGAAAAATTTTCATATAAAGAGATGGCGCAGGAGGCGACGCTGTACTCCTATATTACTGTCCGGAAGCCGTTCCATCCGTCTGTGGAGGAGAAACTTCCGTATTATGTGATAGATGTTGAACTGGAAGGCGGCATCAGGATGATTTCAAATCTTGTGGGAGCAGAAGGAAAACTTCCGAAATGCGGTGACAGATTACGGTTAAAATGGGAAGATTACGGGGGTTATTCAAAACCGGTATATGAATTGGAGGATTAATTGCTATGAAAGTATTAATATTAGGAGGAAATCCCGCAGGCATGAGCGCCGCTTCCAGAATCAAAAGAAAGGCTCCGGAATATGAAGTAACAGTTTTGGAAAAGAGCGGAGAAGTTTCTTATGGAGCCTGCGGACTGCCATATTATGTTGCAGGAATTAACAATAATCTGGACTTGATCCGGGTGCGTAAGGCGCCGGAATTTGAATCGGCAGGCATTTGTGTATATACAGGCTGTCAGGCAACAGGGATTGATTATGAGAGAAAAGCAGTAACGGCAAGGAGCGGGCAGTACGGAGAACAGGAATTTTCATATGATAAATTAGTGATTGCAACAGGAACTTCCCCAAAGATTCCGCCGTTTAAAGGAGCAGCTCTTGGAAACATCCATTGTCTCAAAACATTACAGGATGCAGACCACATACGTACGATTATAGAGGCATGCAGAGGCAATGTTGTAATTGTAGGAGGAGGTTATATTGGTCTTGAGATTGCAGAAGCCTGCATTATGCAGAAGGTAAAATCCGTTCGGATTATTGAGGCGCTGGATGCTGTTTTGAATGTATTCGATACGGAATTTGGAGATGCAGTTACTGAGGAATTAAATAAGCATAATGTAAAAGTACAGACAGGGGAATTTGTACAGGGCTTTGAAGGCGAAGATGGAAAAGTAACAAAAATTGTTACAGACAAAGGAACCTATGATGCAGATCTTGTGATTTTATCAATCGGCGTGACTCCCAATACACAGTTTACCGGGGATATTGAAAAATTAAAAAACGGAGCGATAGTAACAGATACAGCTATGCGTACATCAAAACCGGATGTCTATGCAGTAGGCGACTGTGCGACGGTATATCATCGGCTGACAAAAAAACCGGCCTTTATTGCGCTTGGAACAAATGCCAACAAACAGGGGCGGCTGGCCGGGGACAGTATTCTGGGAAAGGAAGTATGCTTTGACCGTGCTTTGGGGACTACTATGCTGCGCTGTATGGGGATGGAGTTTGCCAAGACCGGATTTTCGGAAAAGGAAGCGAAGAACCTGGGACTTAATTACAGGACAAGGACTGTGCAGGCAAGAAGCCATGCGCGCTATTATCCGGAGCCGTATACAATTACGATTAAGCTGGTATATGATGCTGATTCAAAGGTCATTTTAGGAGCGCAGATCATGGGAGAAAAAGAAGCTGCCTGGAGGATTGACGTATTCGCTTGTGCAATTGACCGTGGAATGACAACGGAGGAGCTGGGATATCTTGATTTAGGATATGCTCCGATGTTTGCCGGGGTATGGGATGCCATTCAGATTGCAGCAAACGCAGCCAAATAGGAGAACAATAGAATGAAGAAATTTAAAATACCATATTATACATCCGCGATAGATTTGGAAGTGGATGAAAAGAATTTGGAAGCGGTTCTCGTATCGCGGGCAGATGAATATGATCCGGGTAAGTCTGAGCTGGAACTGATTAGAGAGGCTTTGGAACATCCAGTCGGTACGCCTCGGCTTTCCGAACTGGCAAAGGGAAAGGATAAAATTGTATTAGTGACAAGCGATCACACGCGTGCGGTGCCAAGTAAGCTGATGCTGCCATTGGAGCTAGAGGAAATACGCAGGGGAAATCCGGATGCGAATATTACAATCCTGATAGCCACCGGGCTGCATCGGGCTACAACTGAAGAGGAACAGAGACAGATGTTCGGTGATGAGATTGTGGACCATGAAAAAATAGCTGTTAATGATGCCTTCCGCCAGGAGGATTTCGTTCATGTCTGTACATTACCTTCCGGAGCCGAATTTCACGTAAACCGATTGGCGGCAGAATGCGACCTCCTGATTGCAGAAGGCTTTATCGAACCACATTTCTTTGCCGGATTCTCCGGAGGAAGGAAGAGTATCCTGCCCGGAATATGCAGTCAGGAAACTGTGAATGAGAACCATTCCTATCGGGCGATTGCTAATCCGTTTGCGGCCACAGGTGTGTTAAATCACAATCCGGTACATGAAGATATGGTATATGCGGCCCGCAGGGTAAATCTTCAGTTTATCTGCAATGTGGCATTAAACGGAGAAAAAAAGGTTATCGGCGCTTTTGCGGGAGATATGGAAGAGGCTCATGCGGCAGGTGTTAAATTTGTACGTGGTCTTGCCCAATGTCCGAGCGTAAAAGGAGATATTGTGATTACCTCGAATGGCGGCTATCCATTAGACCAGAATCTGTATCAATCGCCAAAGGCTGTTGCAACTGCCGAAGCGTGCGCGAAAGAAGGCGCAGTCATTATTATGTGTGCCTCCTGTGTGGACGGAATGGGCGGAAGTCACTTTGAGAAGCTGATTGTTCGGGGGACAGCGGAGGAAATTGATGAGTATCTTTCTGCGATTCCGCCGAAAGAAACCATTCCGGAGCAATGGTGCGCGCAGATTTTTTCACGCATACTGAGGAGACACACCATTATTCTCGTAACAACGTTTCTTGATAAAGAACTGGTGGAAAAAGCTAATATGGCGTATGCGTCAAGTCCTGACGAGGCGCTCCGGATGGCTTATAAGATGAAAGGCAAGGATGCAAGAGTTGTGGTGATTCCGGACGGAGTAGCGGTGTTGGCAGTAAAGGAGTAAATTATGAAATTAAGCTTGGCTTTAAAAGTTGATGATAAAGATAATGTGGCTACGGTTTTTGCAAATGATATTACGAGCGGAACACATGTGGTGATACGGGATAAAACCGGAAACACAGAAGAGGTTGAGGTGATTGGAGATGTGCCGTACGGACATAAGATTGCCGTTAGAAAAATTATGAAGTGTGAGCCTGTTATAAAGTATGGAGAATCCATCGGGAGAGCATGCGCGGATATTGCAAAAGGAGAATACGTGCATGTCCATAATATGGAAGCAATGCGTGGAAGAGGTGACTTATAATGAGTAAAATGTATACATTTGAAGGATATGTTCGTCCGGACGGCTCTGTCGGAAGCCGAAATCATGTAGCAGTTATTCCCAGCGTAATCTGCGCCACAGATGTTGCACAGGCAATTTGCAGACAGGTGGCCGGCACGATCGGGTATTTTCATCATCAGGGATGCTGTCAGCTTCCGTTGGATTTGAAACGTGTAACAGATACACTGAGCAGCTTGGGGTGCAGTCCGAATGTTGGCGCGGTATTAATTGTAAGTCTTGGCTGTGAAGGGACGGATGTTGCCAGACTATATGATGAAATCTCTGCAACCGGAAAACCAGTGAAGGTAATATATATTCAGGAATCCGGCGGTATGAGCCGGGCAATTCAGAAGGGAATTGATGCGGCTCAGAGTCTGGTTCTTGAAATATCCGGGCTTCAAAGAAAAACTGTGGACATATCTAATGTGATCATGGGGATTAAGTGCGGCGGCTCTGACACTACAAGTGGAATGGCGTCTAACTGTGTCATTGGATATGTGGCGGATAAGATTGTAGATCTTGGCGGAACTGTTGTGTTTGGAGAGACTACAGAATTTCTTGGCGGAGAGCATATTTTGGCGCAGCGTGCAGTCGGCGGACCGGACGGTCCGGTTGGCAAGAAAATCTATGAAATTGTAGAAAGAATGGAAGCAAGGGCAAAGGCCGCAGGTGAAGATATGCGCGGCGGTCAGCCGACTCCGGGAAATATTAAAGGCGGTTTGTCCAGCATAGAAGAAAAGTCTCTGGGTGCAATAGTTAAGAGCGGGCACAGACCGATTCAAGGTGTGCTGGAGTATCCGGAGCGGGTTATTGCTCAAAAGGGTCTTTGGATTAAAGACGCACCGGGCAGGGAACCGGAGATTTTGACGGGGATGGCGGCAACCGGAGCACAGCTGCTAATGTTTTCAACCGGACGAGGAGCGCCACAGGGATTTCCGAGTATGCCTGTAATTAAGGTGTGCGGTAATCCTAATACTTACCGCCGGATGAGTCATGATATGGACCTTAATGCAGGGCGAATCATTGCAGGAGAAAAAAGTATCGAAGAAGCAGGGGAAGAGGCCTTTGAGCTTCTTATTAATGTATTAAATGGTCAGATGACAAAAAACGAAGCGCTGCAATATGTAAGCACTATGGATATTTATTGTCTGGGGCCTGTGATTTAAGGAAGTGCGAGGTTACCGTTCGCGCGCCGGTGTTATTGTGCTTAATGGCGAAAGGAAAATGGGGTAGTGTACAACTGCTCCATTTTTTATGTGTGCCCGGCGGGCGCACGTTCTAAGGGGTGAAAGTCCCTGATCCGCCCGGCAGTGGGAAGGATGCAGCATAACCTTCGGAATGCTGATAAAACAGATCAGTGATGAACTGCAGAAAAGGGCAGACAATATGATGCGTTCACAGGATTTGACAATGGTGCAGACAGGAGCCCTTCTGGCTTTGTACAACACCCCTGAAAAGCAGTTGTCCATGAAACAGTTGGAGAAGAATCTCCATGTAGCCCAGTCCACAGCTGCGGGGATCATTTCCCGGCTGGAACAGAAAGGGCTGGTTGAAGGGCATGGCGATGTTGGGGATAAGCGGATTAAGCTGGTACATATCACGCAGGCGGGAATAGACCGGGTTTTGGAAACAGAGAAGGATATGGCTCACACGGAAAAGACGCTTTGATCGGGATTGACTGAGACAGAACAGGATATCCTTTACTCGCTCCTTAAGAAAGTTAAGGAAAGTATAAAATAAATGCTCACAAAAGGGCGGCACTGAATAAGGATGTTAAATCCAAAGACTTTGTAATCAGCCAGAATGATTGAATTGTAGGCAAATTCAAATCATACGGAAGAATTGCAAAATGGCAAAATCAATTTTTGAGAGATTAAGCGGCGAATATGAACAGCAAGAAGATTACTTAATACCACGCTTGGGGACCCAATCCGATGCTCACTATCCCTGTGGACATCCCGAAAAAGCCATTTTTGGTAAAGATATCTTCTTTCGGCAAGTAAAGTTGAATATATTTTGTCCTTATCCAGTGTCATGCTTAGCAAAAGTTCTAATCTGTATTATCCTGGTATTTTTACATCACT
>CAJTZE010000042.1 GCA_910584265.1 uncultured Dorea sp.
TGGGGGAGCCATCGGTCTTTTGAGGGGAGTATAAATAATTAATAAGGGGTTGTAGGAAGTGCTTCTTCCTACAAGCATTAGTATAATATAGTATAAAGTAAAATGCAAGAAAAAATTATAAAAATATTAACATTATTCCAATTTTTTCAAAATTTTCCATGAAAGTAATACATAGAAGCGGAAAAACAGGAAATAATAAAGTCGTAACCAAATGGATTAGGAGGAAAAAATAATGGCAAACAATCAGAATTCTACAAATCAGAATGCATCTAATAGAAATGCATCAAGCCAGAATGCATCCAACAAGAATGCGTCAAATCAGAACGCATCCAGCAAGAACGCATCTAATCAGAATGCTTCTAATAAGAATGCTTCTAATAAGAATGCGTCCAACCAGAATGCATCCAATAAGAACTGCAGCGATAACTATTAAATGGAAAAAGGCAGAAAAAGCAGCATCGCCTAATGCTAACGCCACATAAGGAAGTAATTTGTATATACATCAAAATACAACTTTATGGGCGTTACAAAGGCGGAAAGGCAGCGTAGAAGGCAAAAATGCTTTTTACGCTGTCCTTTCTTTGTATCACAGTAAAAATAAACCCCCCTGCTATGCAGGGAGGCCGCTGAAAAAGTAGATACCGCCGTCTATATTTGGTATAATGTAATTATCAAATACAGACAGTGGAAGATGGGTAATCTTCTTGAGATCAGATACAAGTTGAGGACCGAGGGTGACATTTTCTACATAAACACCGTCCATAACGTCGATATGTACAATGTCTGCTCCGGCACGTTCTGCTTCTAATATCTAATCGCCGATTTTTGAGTGGTCACAGGCTAAAATTGATGCTGATACGTTTGGCATAATTATTCTCCTATAGTAACAAAGAAACCGTTTTTCTGGAAAATACCTGCTATTCTTTCCATTTCTGCATCAGAAGGTGGTTCAAGTTTGTTCATGGAATAATCCATATCAAGTTTATTGTATTTAGAAGCACCTAACCGATGATATGGAAGCAGGCTGACATGACATCCGGGTGAATTCTTCAGTAAAAAGCCGATGGTATCCTGAATGTTTTTGCCGGTGTTATTGACAGTCGGTATAATAGGGATCCGTACCGTCACATCGGCGCCTGTCGCGGCCAGATTGCAATAATTATCCAGAATTAACTTGTTGGAAACGCCGGTATACTCTCTGTGACGATTTTTATCAATCAATTTCAAATCGTAGTAGAAATAATCTATATAAGGAAGCATTTTCTCATATACGCTCCATTCGGCGTAACCGCAGGTCTCAATACAGGTAGAAATCTTTTGCTCTTTGCAGCTTTTAGCAACTTCATACACAAAATCGCCTTGGCAGGCAGCCTCGCCACCGGAAAATGTGACTCCTCCGCCAGATGCGAGATAGTAAGGTTTGTCTTTTATAATTTCCCAGACAACTTCATCAACAGTTCTTAAGTAGCCTGCCATAGTTAGCGCCTGGCTGTTACAAGTATCAACACAGGTTCCGCATGAGAGACAGCTGCTGCGATTGATTTCTATACCGGTTTTACCAAAGGACAGCGCATGATTAGGACATGCTTTTACACATTGCTTACACCCGATGCACCTGGTCTTCCAGTACATGAGCTGGTAGATAGATTTCTGGGTTTCCGGGTTGGCGCACCATCTGCATTTTAAAGGGCAGCCTTTCAGGAATACGACAGTGCGTATTCCTGGGCCATCTTTGATAGCATAGCGTTCAATTTCACTAATAATTCCTTTTGTTTGCATGGCTTTCCCCTCGTTTTATAAATCGTGTTCTGTTCTTGCGATGATGTCATCCTTTGTTTTTTCTTCCAGATCATTAAACAGTGCGCTATAGCCGGCAACACGAACAACCAAATCTTTATATTTCTCCGGATTCTTTTTTGCATCCAGAAGAGTTTCTGTAGAAGTAACATTAAATTGTATATGCCATCCGCCCATAGCGAAGAAAGCGCGGATCAGATTGCTGACCTTTGCAAGCCCTTCATTTGTAACCATAACTGATGGAGCCAGACGGATGTTCAGAAGATTGCCTCCGGTAATCAGGTAGTTTGGCATCTTGGCAACGGAATTCAGCACAGCAGTAGGACCAATGATATCCGTTCCGTGGAATGGTGAACATCCCTCGGATAATGGTTCTCCTGCCTTACGTCCGTCCGGAGTGGCGCCAACCGGCGCTCCCTGAGGAACATTGCCTGAAATCGTAGCAGTACATGGATAACTCAGACAGCCGATAGGACCGCGTCCAAGGCGCGCTGTCGGATATTTATCCTGCTCTTTCATAAATGTACGATAGATATCAGAACTGATCTTATCTACGTAATCGTCATCATTGCCGAATTTAGGGGCTTTATTTACCAGCATACGGCGAATGTTTTCGCCTTCGGCGCCATCGAAATTGCTCTTTAAGTATTTCATAAGCTCTGCAGGAGTCATACGTTTATCTTCAAAGATCAATTTTTTGATAGCGGCAAGGCTGTTGGCGGTATTTGTTATGCCTGTCTCCGGACCGGTAACCATATCGTAGATGCTTCCGCCTTCCTTGGCATTCTTGCCGCGCCCCAGACAATCCTGAATCAATCCGGAGCAGAATGCATCCGGAACAACATCTTCGATCGCATAATCAATGCAATGCTCTCCGATAACTCTTAACTTAACTACATAAGCCATCTGTTCGTCATATGCAGCTCGCAATTCTTCGATACTGTTCATTTCAGCAAAGGTTTTGTCTTGTTTTAAAAGAGTGATTCCTGTATTCGGATCTGTTCCTCCGTTCATCGTGATTTCAAGAACCTTGGCAAAATTCGTAAAGCTCATACCGGCGCTTCTGTAACCAAACTTGCCCGGAATGATTGGCTCAATACAGCCAACGATGGCATAGTTGTTAGCATCTCTCGGTGTGACTCCGCGGCTGATCAGAGATGGGATCATCACACGATCACCGTGCATTGCAGGCATACCGAAACCGAGGCGGATTACTTCTGCACATTTCTTTAAGTATTCCGGCGGATTCTTTTCATTGTAACGCGCAGATACATTTGGCTGAGTTAAGCGAGTCATGCTTACGCTGTCCAGACAGATCATGGTAAGATCGTTCACCGCATCCTCGCCGTCCGGAGTGACGCCGCCCAAAGCAAGATTCTGGTAAGTTGGATCTCCGCCGGAGAAACGGGTGTGGCTCCATGGACGGATCTTAACTACGCCGAAAGCCTTGACCCAAAGGCAGGCAAGAAGTTCGGTTGCTGAGCCTTGAGAGATTCTTCCGTCTTCCAGATCTTTCTTATAAAATGGATACAAATACTGATCTAATCGTCCAAAGGACATGGAATGTCCATTGCTCTCTATCTGAGATAAGAGATGTGCAAACCATACGGACTGTACACCTTCGTAAAAGGTTTCAACCGGATACTGAGGTACGCGCTCACAATTCCTGGCGAGTGCAAGAAGATCTTCCTTGCGTGCAGCATCGGAAGTGTTCGCAGCTAATTCTCTTGCAAGAGCAGCATAACGATGCGCATAGTCAATCATTCCTTCGTAACAGATAATAACTGATTCGTAGAAAATGCGTTTGTGATGGCTGTCCGGATCACTCAAATCCAGAGCATCCAGATGTTCTTTTGCCTCATCGATAATGCCCTGTGCGCCGACCTTGATCATCTTCTCAAAATCGAGCATAATGTGTCCGTCTCCGGATGTCATGTTGCCGTTGGCAGAGAGTACGTGGGCATTATAGGCATCCTTAACTTCTGCGGGAAGTGTTGCCTGGCAGCGGTCCTGTAAAGTTTTGCCTTTCCACCATTCTGCAATATCAAGAAGTTCTTCACGAACCTCCGGGTCAACAAGAAAACGATCGCCGGGGCGGGTAGGTAACGTATCAATCTCTTCGAAAAGCCAATTCACGCAGTACTCTGGGAAAATGGAAGCGGCTCTTAAGGATGCGGCGTGATTTCCGGCGAGGAGCTGTCCATCTTCAATAAATATATCTATTTTATTCAGGATATTCTTGAATGCATAGGCGCGCCGCTTGATCATTGGCTCTGATGCATGCTCTATATATGCTTCTGTAAGATATCTGGCTCTCTGAACACATACCTTCTGCCTGGCATTGATAGAATCACTTTTAAGTTTCTCGATTCTAGATGAATGTATGGTGGCTACATTTTGATTATGATATGTTTGATACATAGTGATATCAACCTCCGTTTTAAAATATAAACTAATTTACAAACGTATAATAGTACAAAAATAAATTTGTGTCAATAATAGAAGTGAAAAATATTGTAGATTGTTGCATACTATTGACAATATTTTAAAACAAATTTAGAATATACAAAACGAAAATGGTTTTACAAAATGATTATTTTACAATGAAGGTAAGTGAAAATGGAACAAAGAATTGCATTTTTCCTAAAAGAATCTAAAATATCCCCTGCCTCTTTATGAGGTGGGGATATTTTAGGTTACACATGAAGATCTACTTATTAAGTTGTTCTTTGAGGTATTCGGAGATGGTGCTCAGTGAGGCAAGTCCATCAGGGGTTACCATCTGTATAAAACCATGTGGAGCGCCTTCGAAATATGCCAGGCGTATATCCACACCGGCACATAGCAGCTTGCGTGCATATTTGAGATTATCTTCGAGCAGGAAATCACAGCTTCCAATCACAAGTAAAACAGGCGGTGTTTTTTCGGGGCTGGGATCAGAAAGCGGCGAAGCATATAAAGGATTGACAGCATCCATGTTATCCGGCAGATAGTATGCGAGGATTGGATCGTTTTGTAGCTGTTCGATATCCAATATTTCTGTACCGACAACGGGATAACACAGCGCCATGCAATGAATCTTTGGTCCTGAATGATCGCGTATGTAAAGTTCCAATCCTGCTGCAAGATTGCTGCCGGCTGAATCACCGCCGACTGCAAGTCTGCTTGCGTCTGCCCGATATTCCGGCGCCATACGCACGGCTTCCTGAAGTGCTGCAAAACAATCTTCAAGTGGTACGGGGTATCGATGTTCCGGGGATAGCCGGTAATCGAAATTGAATACAACACACTCGCCGGCATAAGCTATTTCTGCACACTCATATTCATAACATACATTACTTAACGTGGTAAAATTGCCGCCGTGAAAATATACGAACACAGGAAGTATACGGTCTGTTTTTGGTCTGTATACGATTCCGGTTCCTGTATAATCACCGTTCTGGTATTGTATCTCATAGCGTTCTACATCAGCGATAGGGTTGTTCTGATGCCAGCTTCTTAATTGCGCGACTCTTGTTTCTACATAACGGCTTCTGGATATGTCGTCATAAGAGTCTGAGTCATATTCTGTAAATACCGGTAAGTTAGGAGTTAAAGTGCTTCCGTGCGGTTCAAACAGCATTTGATATTTGCTCATTATCTCTCCTTTATTCGTGGATGATTACTGCTTTGATGCATTCATCAGGTTTGGTTGCGGCAAGTTCGAAAGCCTCTGGAATCTCTTCAAATTTAAAACGATGAGTGATCATTGCTTTTCCATCTACTCTGCCGTCGGCAAGCCAGCGGATAGCAGTAGGAAAATCACCTGCATAATCAATGGAACCATTATAGGTAAGTTCTTTCCAGTTAAATTCATAAATATCTATAACGGCATCTTTGCCTGGCCAGCCTACCTGTACGAGGGTTGAACCTCTTTTGGCCGCATAAACCATCTGGTTCTGAATGGTAGCAATACCTGTAACTTCAAATAATACGTCAAAGGCATAGCTTGGAATCTCCGTGGCTCCGGATTGGATCACTGCGCTCGCTCCGCGCTCCATAGCCAGTTTGAGTCTGGCAGCGCTGATGTCGATCATAGTGACAGTGGCAGCGCCGGATGCAAGAGCACACTGCATTACGAGCATACCGATCGGACCTGCGCCAAAGATTGCAACATCTTTGCCTCTGAGATCCCCGGCGCGTCTGACTGCATGTACGGCTACGGCAGTTGGCTCCGCCAATGCAGCAACATCGAAATCCATATCGTCCGGAATTACATGAAGCATATGCTCAGGAACGGCCAGAAAATCTCTCATGGCGCCTTCGCCGTGACCTCCTTTAGCTTTGCCGAAATTGTGATAATCATTACTTGCTGTGAAATAAAAATCATCGCAGATGTTATATCGTCCGCTTGTGCAGTTTGCACAGTGTTGGCAATAGATTCCGGGTTCGATTACAACGTGCTGGCCTGCATGCAGATTGCTGACTTTTTTGCCTGTTTCTGTGATGATTCCGCTGCATTCATGACCTACGGTGCAAGGCTCGTCCATGGCTCTTTTGCCCATAAAACCTGTTGTATAGGTTCTGAGTTCAGAACCACAGATGGAATTGGCCATAGGTTTGATTAAAACATCGTGGTCCCCTAAAACCGGCATATCTTCCTCAACGAGAAAGAATTTGCGGTCCATTCCCAACCAAAAGCTGCGATTTTTGTTCATCATAAATACCTCCTTATCGTAATTAAGTAATTGACAGCGCCTTGCTGTCGAGTATTGAGTTGTGTTGTACTAAATTATAGATTTGAAGAAAATGTTTGTCAACAGATTTTTAAATTAATAAAGTAATAATAAAATAGATACTTTGAAAGCATAGAAAGTTTTTTTGTTGTAAGAAAATAAATAAAAATATACAAATAAAAAGTATATAACAAATGGGATGTCGCAATTTCTTTTGTTTGATTAAGTGAGCGTGAAAGCCTCAAAACAAATGAAATATTTGGAATTTTAGACAAAAAATTACAAATAGTATTGAAAAATACAAAAAGTATTGACATTTATATTGACATTTAAATAATTTTGAATATAATAAACGTAAAGGTGTTATACAAATGTTAAAAATGTTTTGCGCGTAGCGATGGACATGAAATAGATGTAAGGGTGTTTTGTAAAATGTTAACGTGTGGAACAGCGGTTTGTAACTTGAACTGTTTTGTAACGAGTTTATTCTTACTTTAACGGGTGAGAATAATTTCTTGGAGGCTAGTATTCTGTCGAAAACAGTTTGTTACAAGAACATTTGGAAATGGTTGGTACAAACCAACATTAACTATTTACTTTTACTAAAAAACAATTCACACAAGGAGGACATTATGAAGAAAACATTAGTAAAAAGACTTATTGCTATTTGGATGGTTATGACCATGGCATTTGGATTAATGGCATGCAGCAGCGGTAAAGAGGAAGCAGGAGGAGAGACATCTGAAACAGAAGATGCATCTGAAGATGCTGGGGATGCAGCAGAACTTGATATGTCTGCAGTAGGACGTTTCGCAGGATCTACAGATTTTGATCCGGATACAGAGACAGACGCTATGGACGGAAATGAATTGGCTGATATGCCAGCTCTTGATTCATATGGAATTGACTGGTCAACAGCAAAGTTCGGTATCATCGTAAAGACATTATCTAACGAGTCTTGGACAAACATCGCTGGTGGTGTTAAGGATCAGCTTATAGAAGCAGGTGTTCCGGAAAAAAACATCGATCTTGTAGCACCGGACAGTGAGTCTGATGCAGAGCAGCAGCAGGCGCTTTGTGATGCACTTGTAGGCAAGGGATACGACGTTATTTTTATGGCGCCACAGGCTGACACAACACTGGATGCTCAGTGTAAAGAAGCTCGTGAGGCAGGAATTCTTGTTGTTAATATTTTTGATTCAACCATGCAGGAAGCTGACCTCTATGTTGGTAACATCAGTCTTGACACCGGACGTCTTGCAGCAGAGTGGATTTGCGAAGATTGGTGTAAAGAAGAAGGACAGGTTGCAGTTGTTGAAGGTCTTCCGGGAGCATATGCTTCTATCAACCGTACCGCAGGATTCCTTGAGGTATGTGAAAAATATGACGGAATTGAAGTTGTTGCTGACGTAGTTGGTAATTGGGACCGTCAGGAGGCAATGGATCAGGCTGCTACAATTATCAACCAGTATCCGGATATCAAAGCTTTCTACTGCTGTAACGATACTATGGAACTTGGTGTAGTTGAGGCTATTAAGGAAGCTAACAAGCATGGCGAGATCGCTGTTATTGGATCAGACGGTATTGAGGGCGCTATCACATCTATTGCAGCAGGCGATGCCACAGGTACAATCGATCTTAACCTCTATGTAGGCGGTAAGATGGCGGCAGAGGCTGCATTACGTCTTATTGCAGGCGAAGATATACCGAGAGTCGTAAAGGTTCCACAGATTGTTATCACAAAGGATAACACAACAGACCACGTGGGTTACGATCCTGATAAATAAATATTGTAGTTACATAATTTCGATAGAATACTAATTGAAGGAATGGGCCCAGAGATTTCTAGGTTTCTGGGCTCCTTTTATATAAAAAAGAGGGCGAAAGGAGAAGAGATGAACAGTAATCAAGAAACAGTATTGCACTTGAAGAATATCAGCAAATCCTTTCCGGGTGTTAAAGCATTAAGAGATGTGAATCTGGAAGTGTATAAGGGTGAAGTTCATGCTCTTGTCGGGGAGAATGGCGCTGGTAAATCCACCTTGCTGAATGTTATGAAGGGTATTTACGAGGCAGATGAGGGAGAAATCATTTATGAGGGCCAGCCGGTTACAATTAAGAACCCGGGACATGCAAGCAAGATCGGAATTAATATGGTGCATCAGGAATTAAACCTGGTTCCGGAACTGACGGTTGGACAGAATATCCTTTTGGGAAATGAGCCCCTTAAGGCAGGTATTATTAATTATTCAGAACTTTATGCCAGATGCGAAGAAATTTTAATTGAACTGGGATGTACGTTTAGCAGTGATGAAAAGGTTGGTAATCTGAGTGTGGCGAATATGCAGATGGTGGCGATTGGACGCTGTCTGATGCACAATTCTAAAGTAGTGGCGTTGGATGAACCTACAGCCAGCTTATCAGATACAGAGATTGAGCATCTGTTCACTATTATTAAGAAACTGAAAGAAGCCGGAACCGCAATTATCTATGTGTCCCATCGGCTTGATGAGTTATTTGGGATTGCGGACAGAGTGACCGTTTTCCGTGATGGAATGCATATTGCAACGAAGGATATTCGTGAAGTTACCAGAGATTCGTTGGTTGAGCTTATGGTAGGACGAAGCGTATCTGAATACATGGCTCACAGCAATAATTATTCCGTTGAGGAAGAAGTACTGAGAGTAGAGCATCTGACATCAAAAGGAAAGTTTGAAGATATTAACTTTAAACTGAAAAAAGGTGAGATCTTAGGTTTTTCTGGTCTGGTAGGGGCGGGACGTACGGAAGTGATGAGAGTGATTTTCGGAGCAGATAAGTATGATTCCGGAGAAATCTACTTACATAATAAGAAATTGGACATTAAGGATTGCGGATCTGCCATAAAGTCTGGTATTGCCCTTATTCCGGAAGAAAGGAAGGCACAGGGATTTATTAAGGGTCAGAGCAATGCTATTAATATGAATGTCAGTATATTGAATAAATATATTAAGGCAGGAGCAATCAATTATAAGAAACTATATGACAATACAGAACATTATATTGAGAAACTGAAGATCGTACCACCGAATCCGCACGCACATACAGACACGATGTCTGGCGGCAATCAGCAAAAGGTCGTACTTGCGAAATGGATGAGTGCAAATTCCGAGGTGATGATATATGATGAGCCGACACGGGGAATTGATATTGGTGCAAAGAGCGAGATCTACAGACTTATGGACGATTTTGTTAAGAATGGAGGATCTATTATCATGGTATCCTCAGAATTGCCAGAGATACTGGGAATGTGCGACCGTATTGTTGTAATGCACGAGGGACGCATCACAGGAGAGTTGGATGGCAAGGACGCTACAGAAGTGAATGTTTTACATTATGCAATGGGAGGAGATCAATAACTATGAGTAACAATAATAATGAAAGATATATTATTAAACAGCCTTGGTATAAGAGATATGCGCGTATTGGAAGTACGCTGTTGTCACTGGTAGCTCTTTGTATCTTTTTTTCATTTGCTACACCGGACTTTTTAAACGTATTTAATTTAATGTCGGTTGTCAGAGCTTGCTCTGTTACAATCATTATGACCATGGGTATGCTGATCGTAATCCTGACCGGAGGCATCGACCTTTCAGTAGGACCGGTCATCGCAGTTGTAGGAGTTATGCTTGCTACCATGCTTGTGAATGGAGTGCATCCGGCTCTGGCAGTGATTATTTCAATTCTTTTAGGATGTTCAATGGGACTGATCAATGGATTTCTTGTATCGAAGTTTAAACTTCAGGCATTCCTGGTTACATTGGCAACACAGACAGCGTTCAGAGGTTTCGCTCTACTGTATACAAAGGGACGTCCGGTGGCTGGCGTGCCGTCTAGCTATACTTCAGTAGTCGGAGGTAAGATCGGAGGATCATTCCCTGTACCGATTTTGATTATGATCGTTGCAGTTATTGTTTTTGGGCTGGTTGTGAAATATTGTAAAGTAGGTGTGTATGCCTATGCTATCGGAAGTAACGAGGAAGCGGCAAGATTGTCCGGTATCAATGTTACCCTGTATAAGATGTCTATTTATGTGATTGCGGGATTTATGTATGCACTGGCAGCAATCACTATGATAGGACGCCTTGGAGCTGCAGAGCCTACCGCGGCGGCAGGATTTGAGCTGGATGCTATCGCAGCATGTGCAATCGGCGGAGCATCTCTTGCGGGTGGTAAAGGATCTGTGGCTGGCGCAGTTATCGGTGCATTGATCATGCAGGTACTGACCAATGGTATGACTCTGATGAATGTACAGTCCTACTATCAGCAGATTGTAACAGGTATCGTAATCGTTATTGCTATCCTGATTGACAGATTTACGAATAGAGATACAAAATAATTATTCATTCATAACCAATATAAGGAGGAGAATCATGAACTATAAACCATTTGACGGAAGTTTTTCTATTAAAGATAAGGTAGCCCTTGTAACAGGAGCGGCAAGCGGAATCGGCAAGGCAACGGCAATCGCGTTTGCAAAGGCAGGTGCAAAGCTTGTGCTGATTGACATGTCTCCGGCTGTGGAGGGCTTTGCAAAAGAGCTTACGGATGAGTTTGGCGCAGAGACATTACCGGTCGTATGTGATCTTACACCGGTAAGCGCAGGGCCTATGATCGTGGAGAAAGCAGACGAGCGTTTCGGACGGATTGATATTCTTGCAAGCATAGCAGGTGTTGGTCTGGTTGATTATGCTGTTGATATCACAGAGGAGCTGTGGGACAAGACGATGCTGATCAACTCTAAGGCCGCGTTCTTCCTCTGCCAGGCTGTAGGTAAGTATATGATCGCACATGGCGGCGGCAAGATCGTTGCAGTTGCGTCTCAGGGCGGTGTAATTGCTACAGATAGACATGTGGCTTATACGGCAAGTAAGGCAGCTCTTATTGGTACCATTAAGACGCTCGCTCTTGAGTGGGGTCAGTATAATATCAATGCGAACCTGGTATCTCCTACTGTTGTCCTTACTGAGATGGGAGAGCGCATCTGGGAAGGTGAGAAGGGCGTTGAGATGAAGAAGAAGATTCCTTCAGGACGTTTCTGCCATCCAGATGAGATTGCAGCGGCAATTCTTTTCCTTTCCAGTGATGCGGCAAACATGATCAACGGTGAGAACCTCCTGGTTGACGGAGGCTATACGGTACAGTAAATTGATTTGACGGAGGGGAAGAACTATGAGTATTCTCGGTTTTGATCTTGGAACAGGAGCTTGTAAAGGAGTTGCATTTGATTCAGTGGGAAATATTCTTGCAAAAGCGGAGAAGGGCTATGACACATATAGCCCTTCTCCGGGATGGTGTGAGCTTGAACCGAATGAATTTATCAATGCGATCAGAGAAGTGTGTCTTAGCATCCGGGCTAAGATCCCGAATGATGAGCCGATCGCAGTAGCGTTCAGCTCTCATGGAGAGACAATCATTCCGGTAGGCTATGACCGTAAACCGGTAGGACCTGCTTATATGAATGCAGATAATCGCGCAGTTGTTGAAGTAGAAGAGTTAATAAAGAAGATCCCGGCTAAGAGAATCTATGAGATTACCGGTACACCGCCGCATCCTATGTATGGACTTGCGAATATTCTATGGGTGAAAGCTCATGAGCCGGAGAGATATGAAGCTACGGACAAGTTCTGCCCGCCGGAGGGATTTCTTATGGCGATGATGGGATTTGAGCCGGTTTGTAATTATTCAAATTGCTGCAGAAATATGGCATTTGATATTCGTAAGAAAGAATGGTCGCGGGAAATTCTTGATGCAGCAGGAATCAGTGTGGAACGGATGTGCAAACCGGTTCCATCCGGGCAGCTTGTGGGTCAGCTTGACAAGGAACATGCAGAGTTATTTGGACTTCCGGAAGGAATTTCAGTGGTTACAGGAGGTTTTGATCACTTCAGTACCTCAATTGGTTCCGGTGCAATCCATAAGGGAATGGTTTCCTGCTCATGCGGAACCTATGAGGGTCTTACTACACTTTCCGATGAGCCGAACAGTTCCGATGAGGCATTTGACTGCTGTCTGAACACATTCTGCCATCTGGACGGTAAGTATTCGAACTTCGTATATGTGCCAGCCGGAATGGGGACGAAATGGATGGTGAATGAAGTCTGTGCGGCTGAGAGGATGAAAGCAGAGGAACAGGGTAAGTCTGTCTATCAGTATCTTGCAGAGGAAGTAGATAAGCTTCCTAAGACCCCGACAGATATTTATTTTGCACCACATCTTGTGGGATCTTGTACACCATATAATAACCCTGCTGCAAGAGGTGTAATCTATGGAATCACACCGTATACCACCAGACCGCAGCTTTATAAGGCAACCTATGAATGTATTGCATATGAGTATACACAGTTGTGTGATCTGCTTGACAAGATGGTCGGCGAGTTTGATCTTGTACGTATGAGTGGCGGCGGCGCCAGATCTGAATTTGCACTTCAGCTTAGATGTGATAATTCCGGCAAGACAATTGAGTGTCTCGAGACCGATGAGGCTCCGGCCCTTGGAGTGGCTATTCTTGCAGGCGTGGCAGTTGGTGTGTTTGACAGTCTGGAAGAGGGACTTGAGAAGAATGTACGAATCAGAACCACAGTGAAGCCGAATATTGAGATAACAGCAAAGTACGCCGATGCCAGAAAGATGTATGATACTTTGTATCAGTCATTGGCGCCGGTCAGAGATGGGTGGAAATTATGATGAAAGAATTTATAACAGGATTACAGCATATTGGATTGCCGACAGCGAATATGGACGCGACAACAGCGTTTTATAAGGAACTGGGATTTGAAGTAGTATATGAAACGATCAATGAAGCCAATGGAGCCAGAGTGGCGTTTCTGAAACAGGGGAATCTGACCATAGAGGCATACGAAGATGAGGCGAAGATGGCGACCGGTTCCATCGATCATGTGGCGATTGATGTGACAGACATTGCGAAGGTATATGAAATTATCTGTGAGAAGAATCTAAACACATTGCAGGATACGATTAACTTCCTTCCATTCTGGGATAATGGAGTAAAATTTTTTACGATTTTGGGACCGAATAAGGAACGGGTAGAATTCAGCCAGATGATGTAAGTATATAAGTAGCAGAAAGAGCTTTACCCTATTGTGGGTAGAAGGGAGAAACATGATGAATATTACGTTTAATATGCCAGTCCGGGTTTTTTGCGGAAAAGGATGCTTGCTGGAACATAAAGAGGAGTTTGGTAAATACGGAAAGAAGGCCATTGTAGTCACTGACCCGATTTCCTTTACAGCGACAGGGGCAGATAAAGATATTATTGCCGCCCTGGAGGATCAGAAGATTGAATATGTAGTTTGTGATAAGGTACAGAGCAATCCTACCATTGAGGTGGTTAGAGAGTGTGCTAAGGTCAGCAAAGAATTTGGCGCGGAATTTGTGGTTTCTGTTGGCGGTGGTTCTTCGCTGGATACTGCCAAAGCAGTAGCCTTGCTGTCAAGGCAAGATGCGCCGGATGAAGAGTTGTTTAAAACTGCATTTACAGATGATGTACTTCCGATTATTGCGATTCCGACTACTTCAGGAACCGGTTCTGAAGTTACACCATATGCCATGATCATTGATTCTAAACGTGGAACCAAGAATAATCTGAAACAACAGACTTTCTTCTCAAAGGCAGCATTCGTAGATTACAGATACACCATGACCATGCCAAGAGGAGTAGCAGTCAATACATCCATTGATGCAATGACACATGCAATGGAGAGTGTTTTTGCTAAGACAACAAACTCTCTGGTACAGGCAATTGCTTATGAGAGTATCGGAACCATGGCGAAGGCATTCCCGCATATGCTGGAGAACGCTCTTGTGGAAGAGGATTACGAGAATATGGCACAGGCCTCTGTTATGGCAGGTATGGTGGTGTCTCAGACTAGGACAACCATTCTTCATGGCGCAAGCTATCCGCTTACATCCCACAAGCATATCGCCCACGGAAGAGCGATGGCTCTGATCATTGCAAATTACCTGCAGTTAACTGCAAAGTATGAACCGGAAGTGGTTGATAGACTGATCCATGTTATGAATATGAAGGATTTAGATGAGTTCTGCAATATAATCAGCACGTTTGTTGGAGAGGTGAAGCCTGAAGAGAGACTTACTGCAGAGGAAGTGGAGAAATTTACAGATGAAGTAATGGCTTCCCATAATTTGGCAAATACCAAGATTCCTGTTGAACGCGAAGATATCGTTTCTATCTTCAATTATTGAGGTGAAGACTGTGCTTGAGAAAAATACACTACTTGATTTATATTCAAAAATGCTCTGTATCAGAGCGTTTGATGAGAAGATAGCCTATTTCTTTTCTTTGGGTAAGGTGCATGGAACTACACATCTTTATGTAGGTGAAGAAGCTACGGCAGCAGGAGTGTGTTCAGTATTAAAGGAACAGGATTATATTACCAGTACCCACAGAGGACATGGGCACGCGATCGCCATGGGAATGGATATGAATTTGATGATGGCAGAAATGCTGGGTAAAGTGGATGGTTACTGCAAAGGCAAGGGCGGATCTATGCATATTGCCGATCTGGATAAAGGTAATCTTGGAGCCAATGGTGTCGTTGGAGGCGGGTTTTGTATTGCGGCAGGCGCGGCCTTAAGTCAGCAGATGAACCATACAGACGGCATCACAGTGTGTTTCTTTGGGGATGGCGCAATTAACGAAGGCAATTTCCACGAGGCAGCGAATCTGGCTTCCATCTGGAAGCTGCCGGTTCTCTTTCTCTGTGAGAATAATCAGTATGCATTGTCAACTCCGAAATCATATGCTATGAATATCGATAAGATATCCGACAGGGCTTTGGCGTATGGAATGAAGGGAATGGAGCTTGACGGCAACGATGTGATTGGTGTGTATGAGGCAATCAAGGAAGCAAGAGAAGATGTTTTGAAAAATGGACCGATGCTAATCTGCTGTAATACATATCGTTATATGGGTCATTCCAGAAGTGATGCACAGACTTATCGAACACGTGAAGAGGTAAATGACTGGAAGAAGAACAGAGATCCGATTGACCGGATGGAGAAATATATGCTTGCTAATGGATTTACAAAAGATGAATTGTCAAAGGCCAGGCAGGAAGCAGAAAGAAAGATTGAACAGGCTGTTCAGTTTGCAGAAGAAAGTCCGTTCCCTGGTTTGGAATTGATTACAACCGATGTATATGCTTAGAAATAGTGATAGGAATAGAGAATGGATATGGAAAGAATACTAACTTACTCAAAAGCAATAAAAGAAGCCATGGTTCAGAAGATGAGGGAAGATCCAAAAGTATTTCTGATGGGAGAAGATGTGGGAATCTATGGTGGTTCTTTTGGTGTTTCCGTGGGAATGTTTGATGAATTCGGATCGGAACGAGTGAGAGATACACCGATTTCCGAGGCTGCTATTGCCGGCGCTGCGGCGGGTGCAGCAGTTACTGGAATGAGACCGATTGCTGAGATTATGTTCTCGGATTTTCTGACAATTGCGGCAGATCAGATTGTAAATCAGGCTGCTAAGATGAGATATATGTTTGGTGGAAAAGCTATGGTTCCGATGGTGGTGAGAGCTGCCGAAGGCTCTGGTTCAGGCGCTGCGGCGCAGCACAGTCAGAGCATCGAGGCGTGGTTCTGTCATATTCCGGGACTCAAGGTTATTGTTCCATCGACGCCATATGATGCCAAGGGTCTTTTGATTAGTTCGGTCGAGGATAATAATCCGGTCATTTTCTTTGAACAGAGAAAGCTTTATCAATTGAAAGGCGGTGTTCCGGAAGAAATGTACCGCATTCCAATTGGAAAAGCGGATATCAAACGGAAAGGAAAGGATGTTACGGTTATCACATATGGACGCATGGTACATATGTGTCTCGAAGTGGCAGAGAAATTGTCATTAGAAGGTATTGATGTGGAGGTAATGGATCTTAGAACTCTGAGTCCATTAGATAAGGATGCGATAATCTCATCTGTAAAGAAGACAAAACATGTTGTGATTGTACATGAGGCTAATCTTACCGGGGGGATCGGTGGAGAAATTGCAGGAATCATATGTGACAGTGAGGCATTTTTCTACTTGGATGCACCTGTAAAAAGAGTGTGTGGCATGGACGTTCCAATTCCTTATAACCTTGAATTAGAAAAAAATTCAGTCCCGACAGCCAGGACGATTGAAGAAGCAATCAAAATGACAGTTTAAAGTGCGGAAACTCAAGCTGTATTTTCTCTTGACGAATGAAATTTGGAAAATTATACTAAAAGAAATATACATATTTTATACTAAGGAGAACGTCATGGCACTGTCACAGGATTATAAACGCGAGCTGAAAGTTAAGGCGGCATATTACTATTATAAAAAAGATATGAAACTTGCAGATATCGCAGATGAACTGAATATTTCCAGGGTAACTCTTAATAAATTATTGAAAGAAGCAATGGAGGAAGGTATCATTCGAATAGATATCATTGATCAAGATAATACGATTGGCATATTAGAGATGCAGCAATCTGTAAAAGAACGATTCGAATTGATGGATATTGTTATTGTTAATTCCACGACTGGAAGCTATTATGATGTTGCTCATGCAGCTGCCCGTATAGTAGACGGCATGATGCGGGATGGAATTAAAATTTCCCTGACATGGGGCGCTACACTGGAACTTTTGGTAGATTTCCTGAACGGAAGCAATCATATTAAAGATATAGAGGTGTATACTTTAGTAGGAGCTCAAGGACGAATCGGGATGAAAATGCAGCCTAATACAATTGCGCAGAATCTTCTTGGAAAATATAAAGGAACAGGTTATGTTGTAAATGCACCTTTTATATGTGAAACTGTTGAAACTGCACAAAGTATTATGCGTGATGGTTCTTTTACAGAAATCGTAGATAAAGCACGAGAATCTGATATTACATTGGTTGGAATTGGACCGACACCAAATACGGCGGCCAGCATTTCTGATATGCGTTATGACATTGAAACGGTCAAAGAACTAAAGAATAGTAATGTGTGTGGAGATATCTGTTCTAATTTCTATGATATTTATGGTAATCTTACTAATAATTCATTATGTGACAGATTTGTAAAGGTGAGTCTTGATGAATTAAAACAGCATAAGAATGTTGTTGGAATTGCAAGCGGCGACCATAAAGTTGCATCTATTCTTGGCGCATTGAATGGCGGCTATCTTGACACACTTATTACAGACAGAAGTACGATGGTTAGTGTGTTGGAGATGGCTGACCGGCTGGGATTATAAGATTATTAACGGATGTTCCTAAGATATAACGGGAGGATACAGATGTGGATAAACTATATGACGTAACTGCGGGGGAACTGCTGATTGATTTTATAATGGCAGGACAAAGCTGAATAAAAAGACGGCATTTCCCGGTAAGGTTGGCAATGATCAGTTTGGAAAGCTTCTGAAGACAACGATTGAGGAAGCAGGGATCGAGTCCAGAGGTCTTCTTATGGATGATAAGATACCAACAACACTGGCATTTGTTCACACTTTCCCGGATGGAGACCGAGACTTTTCCTTCTACCGCAAACCGGGAGCAGATAAGATGATTGAAGAGGATGAAGTATGCTATGATCCGAGTTTGCCGCTTCTTAAACATAAATAAGTAAAAGTTTTCTTTATTTTGCAAGGTTTTCCTTGCTTTTTTTATTGTTTTAGGCGATAGGTCTATTTATGGAGGCGCTGACTATGTCGCACGGTTGCAAAATCCGCCGCGCCAGCGTACTGACGGAAGATTAGCAGAGGTGATAATTATTCTTGACAAGGAAGAAGATATGCAAGTAATATGGAAAAGTAAATCAACGAAGCGGTAAAGCGGTTGAATTACATCAGTATGTCAATACATGGAAAAGAGTCTGGAGGAGAATATGGAGAGATTTGAGTTGATTGCGCCCTGCCATTTTGGACTTGAAGCAGTTTTAAAGAGAGAGATTACAGAGCTTGGCTATGAGATTTCTGAGGTGGAGGACGGACGGGTCAGTTTTTATGGAGACGCCCAGGCGGTCTGTCAGGCGAATATGTTCCTGCGTACGGCAGAGCGGGTGCTGCTCAAGGCAGGGAGCTTCCGGGCAGTTACCTTTGAGGAGCTATTTGACCAGACGAAAGCGCTTCCCTGGGAGGCGTACATACCGAAGAATGGGAAATTCTGGGTGGCGAAGGCTGCGTCTGTAAAAAGCAGGCTGTTCAGTCCCTCTGATATTCAATCCATTATGAAGAAGGCGATGGTAAAGAGGCTTCAGGAGCGTTATCATGTGGAATGGTTTTCGGAGGATGGGGCATCCTATCCGGTCCGGGTGTTTATAAAGAAGGATATCGTAACGGTAGGGATCGATACCTCCGGCACGTCTCTGCATAAGAGAGGTTACCGAGAGGTGTCGGGAAAGGCGCCGATCACAGAGACGCTGGCAGCAGCGCTGATTATGCTGACTCCGTGGAAGAAAGACAGGATTTTAGTGGATCCCTTCTGTGGCAGCGGAACCTTTCCTATAGAGGCTGCAATGATGGCGGCCGGAATCGCACCAGGCATGAACCGTTCCTTTGTTTCGGAGGAATGGGCAAACCTGGTGCCAAAGAAGAATTGGTATGACGCGGTGGAAGAGGCCAATGATCTGATAAAGGATGATATCGATGTGGATATTCAGGGATATGATATAGATCCTGCGGTTATCAAGGTGGCGAGAAGGAATGCAAGAGAGGCGGAAGTGGAGCATCTGATCCATTTTCAGGAAAGAGATGTAAAGGAGCTGAGGCATCCGAAGAAATATGGCTTTGTGATTACGAATCCGCCTTATGGGGAACGGCTGGAGGATAAAAGGGATCTTCCGAAGCTGTATCAGACATTCGGGGAGAGCTGTCGTCTGCTGGATTCCTGGTCAGTCTATATGATTACCGGCTATGAGGATGCAGAGCGGTATTTTGGACGGAAGGCGGACAAGAACCGTAAGATATATAATGGAATGCTGAAGACTTATTTCTATCAGTTTCCGGGTCCAAAGCCGCCCGGGAAAAGAAGTCTTGGGACAGATGGGGCTTAAGCGCCTGGCTGTAGAAAAAAGGCAGGCAGGCCCGGTGGGGCAGAACAGGAAGCGATCTGATTTATGGAAGGGATGGTATGATGGAAAAATTAATATTTGCTACGGGCAATGCCCATAAGATGGTAGAAATACGTATGATACTCTCGAATCTGGGAATGGAGATATTATCCCAGAAAGAAGCGGGGATTACTGCCGATATCGTGGAGGATGGGACGACCTTTGAGGAAAACGCTATGATAAAGGCGACCGGGATCAGGGAAATTGCCGCGAAGAATCAGGAGTATGAGAACTGTATCGTATTGGCGGATGATTCCGGCTTAGAGATTGATTACCTGAATAAAGAGCCTGGGATTTATTCGGCGAGATATATGGGAGAAGATACCTCCTATGATATTAAGAATCGCGAGCTGCTCCGGCGGCTTGAGGGCGTGCCGGATAAGAAGCGCACCGCCAGATTCGTATGCGCCATTGCGGCGGCGTTCCCAAACGGAGAGACGAAGGTAGTCAGAGGAACCATGGAAGGGAGAATCGGATATGAGATTGCCGGAGAGAACGGATTTGGCTATGATCCGATCTTCTATCTGCCGGAATACGGCTGCGCCAGCGCCGAGCTTGCGCCGGAAAAGAAAAATGAACTGAGCCATAGGGGAGAAGGACTGCGGAAGATGAGACGAATCATCGAGGAGGTTCAGAGGGAAGGGAAAGGCGTCTAAGCGATAAGCTTAGGCGTTTTCTGATTTCCTCCGCGTCCGCTAATACATACTTCCGAGTATCCCGTAATGCACGCCATTTCGGGCAGGCGGACTTCGTCCGTCAAGGTATAAAAAGCTTTCTGCATAATCCAGGAGTAATATCTGTCATAGATGAGACAACGATGTCGGCATTTCTCAAATTTTGTCCGCCAAAGGAAGACTGATAACCAATCACATGCATTCCGGCCCTTTTGGCGGCCAGGATTCCGGGGGCTGCGTCTTCAATGACTAGGCATGCTTCCGGTTTTACACAAAGTTTGCAGGCAGCTTTTAGGAATACCTCCGGATTTGGTTTTCCATGTTCACACTCGTCTCCTGCTGAGACTATGGCATTTATATACCGTCGGATATTTACGGCATCCATAACGGCTCCAATCTCTGCGCCCGGTGAGGATGAGGCGATTGCTAAGAGGATGCCGGACTGATGTAATTCTTCTATTAATTCTAGTGTTCCTGGGACGGGAATGCAGCCTTCGGCTGCGATCCGTTTCTTTCGACAGCGTTCCATGCCTGCAATAAAAGTTTCCATGGTAAGACTGTTAAGATGATATTCTTTATTTAGTAATTCCCATATATGTGAATAGGATACGCCGATCAGCTTTCTGTTAAATTCTTGGGATATGGATATCCCAAAGATAGAAAGATAATCATTAACTGCGTAAAAGTATCCGGGTTCCGTATCGACAATCACTCCATCCATATCAAATATAACTGCTTCTGGCATTTGAGGTTCCTCCTTTGCAGATCTCAAAATCATCTGTTGGTATGCAGGTTCAGTGTAGCAGAGAATGTTGTGTAGTACAAATTCATACTTAGGAAACGATTTCCTAAGAGAGCGGAAATCGTTGAGTTGTCCGAGTGAAATGACAGATGCTATCATAAAACCATGATATAAAGCTGTCAGAAAATAAGAAAAGTTGAAAGAAAATTCGTATTTTTTCTGGGGGTGAAAAAATGTATGACTTGCAGGATAGACACAAAAAAATAATAAATGAGCTAATACGAAGAAATGATTGGGTGAAAGGAAACATACTTGCAGAAAAGGTGAATGTGACGCCGAGGACCATTCGGTCAGATATTACCGTGATCAATCACATGCTCCAGCCGACAGGATATGGTATCCAGTCCTCAAGAAAGGATGGATACCGGATTTGGGGAGATCATGTAGAAAAACTGAATCAGATACTAAGCGATGGTTCGGATATTCCGAACACGCCGAGAGACCGGATTAAAACACTTAGTATCCGTCTGCTTCTGGCAGATAAGGACAACGTAGAGTATCTGGATGATCTGGAAGCGGAAATGTATGTCAGCAAAGCAACCTTGGAAAACAGTATTTATAAGATCAAAGCAGCAATAGAAAACAGAGTTTCTCCGATTTTTCTCCAAAGAGAAAAAGGAAAGATATGGACAGTCGGGGAAGAAGAAACCAAACGGTTTTTACTGAAAGAGCTGATCGTTGACCGGACGGAGCCGGATTATTTTGTAATCGAAAAATATGATGATTATTTTGGAAAAGAGGTTCCGGAAAAAATGATGGAGGTCGTGCTGCGGGCGCTGGAGGACAATAGGCTGGCGATGACGGCAGAGGATACGCTGCATCTGGTGATCTTCCTTGCCATAAAGATAACAAGAGTTTTCCAGGGGCAAACCTTTGAAGGAGGAAGTTTGGAGCTATCCTCACCGCAGGATATGAATTCCAGGCTGACGCGTTCCATCGTAGAGATTGTCAATGAAGAATTCCGGGTCATGTTTAATAAAGCGGAGCAGATTGATCTGATGATTCAGATTTCGCTGATGCGCCTGATCAGTGAGAAGGAAATGGATTTTCAGAGCTTAAAAAATGATAAAAACCATTATGAATTTATTGTAGATGAGCTGCTTGGGGATATAAAGAAGAACTTTTTCATTGATTTAACCGATGATCTGGAGCTGAAGCAGGGATTGATCGCGCATATTCAATACATGATGAAAAAGCGTAGAAAGGATCTTTTAGACAAGAAGACAAACCCAGTATTGACGCTTTTTAAGACAGAATATCCCTTCGTATTTGATATGGCGCTGTTCATCTATGAGAAGTTTTATGATATTTTTGGGCTGAAGCTTACCGAGGATGAGCTGGGATATGTGGCTGCGTACCTAGGAGCGGCGATCGTGAAGATGGAAAACAGCGATAGCGCCAATCATATAAAAATGGTGGTAGTAACCGGCTTGAATTACGGCGCCAGCAGGCTTTTGGTAACACGCCTGAAATCTCTGTACGGCAGTATCTGCAATATTGCAGGCCCGTTCTCGCCGTATAACATAAAAGAGGTTGAAAGGCTGGAGCCGGGTATTGTTGTATCGACGGAGCCAAAGAAACTGGGGCAGGGGAATCTGTGGGTTCAGATTCAGATTTCACCACTGGTGAATAATCTGGATCAGAATAAAATTACAGAGGCAATCCAGAATATCAGGAAAAAGTCTCTCTATGAGAAGCTGCCAAATGATATTCGAAGCTATTTTCGGAAGGAGTTATTTTTTCCGGAGCTGTGTGGAAAAGATTATAAGGATATTATTGTGCAGATGGCGTCAGAGCTTATAAATCAGGGTTATGCGGAGAATGTATTTCTTGAGAAGACTCTGGCAAGAGAAGAGATTTCTTCTACACTGTTTGGAAAGTATATAGCAATGCCGCATCCGATAGAACCGTGTGCAAGGAGTACGGTGATTAGTGTCGGCATATTGAAAGAGCCGATACAGTGGGGAGAAGGAAGAGTGAGGCTGGTGTTTCTGCTGGCAGTACAGATGGGTGACTTGAAATATCTGAATGGTTTTTTCGAGCTGATCATCCGGCTGATGGCAAATGAAATGCTTGTGGACAGGCTCTTGAATGCAGAAGACTTTGAGGACTTCAGAGCAATGCTTCCAAATATGACAAAATGAAAGGAGTGGTGAAGAGATGAATTTAAGAGATTTGATATATCCTGAATTAGTTTTCACGAATATCAAAGCGGCAGACCGCAATGAAGCATTGAAAAGGCTGACAGGTTCTTTGATGGAAAAAGGATTTGTAAAGGAAGGCTATTATGAAATGCTGATGGCAAGAGAGGAGGTCTATCCTACAGGTCTGCGGACAGAGCCGTTTGCGGTTGCGGTGCCTCATGCAGACCCGGACTGTGTCCTAAAACCGTGTATTGCAATTGCCAGATTAGAGAAGCCTGTGGAGTTTGACGAGATGGGAAACGAGAGTCAGACCGTACAGGTAAAATATATTTTTAATCTGGTTCTGCAGAAGATGGATCAGCAGCTAGAGCTGCTGCAGACGGTGATCGGTGTTTTTTCAGACAGGGATTTGATGAAACGCCTTGAAACAGAAACCAGGCCGGATAAAATAGCTGAGATTCTATGCGGGATGGAACAGGAAACTGACAGGCTGGGAGAGTAAAAGGAGGAAAAAGAATGGTACCTACAATATTAATCTGCTGTGCAAGCTCGATTGCGACATCTACCGTTGTCGCGTATAAGGTGAGGGAGGCATTAGAGGAAAATGGGCTGGAGGCGAATGTAATCCAGAGCTCCTTTGCAGAGATGAACGCGAAGGTGGAAATGACGAATCCGGATCTTATTATGGTGACAGGAACGGTGACTGTGCCAGAGGGCATACCGAGGATTGTGGCGACGCCGCTGCTTACCGGCATCGGAGCAGGAAAAGTAATCGAGGAGATGGTCGAGGTTATAAAAAAGGTAGAGAAATAGCAGAGGAGGAGAGAAGATGAGTGGATTTTTGGAACTATTAAAGAGTATTTTTGGAGCATTGTTAAATATGAATTCCGCAGTTCTTGTGCCTATATTCCTGCTGATCATTGCTATGATCATGGGAGCAAAATTTAGCAAGGCGATGCGCTCGGCGCTTACGGTAGGAGTCGGCTTTGTGGGGATTGCCTGTCTGACAGATCTGTTCTTTACCGTGCTGGCAGGCCCGGCAGAGGCGATGGTAGAAAACTGGGGACTTTCCTTGAATATCATTGATGTAGGCTGGGGGCCGCTTATGAGTGCGATATGGGCGCTGCCGATCGCGCTGCTGATGCTGCCGCTGTTTTTGGTAGTAAACCTGATTCTGATATTTGTTAAATTTACCGATACAATGGATATCGACCTATGGAACTATGCGCTCTGTTTTTACGGCGGAATGTATGTCTATACAGCATCGGGGCATAATTTCGTACTGTCGCTTCTGGCATTTGTAGTCAGCGAGATCATCGTATTGAAGGCGGCGGATCTGATAGCGCCGAAGACAGAGGAATTTTTCGGACTGCCGGGTCTATCCTTCCCGCATGTAGTGTCTATTTCCTTTATGCCGATTGGATGGGCCTTGTCTAAAGTTTTAGATAAAATTCCCGGCATTAAGGATTTGAATGCAGATCCGGAAACTCTGCGTAAGAAATTCGGCGTGTTTGGAGAACCAGCTTTTATGGGCTTTGCGATCGGTACAGTGATCGGCCTATTAGCGGGCGATGCAGTCAGTGCGGCGCTGTATGTAGGTATCGCCATGGCGGCAGTTATGATTCTTCTGCCGAGAATGGTATCTGTTCTGGTAGAAGGCCTGACTCCGCTTAGTGAGATAATCCGGGACCGGATTCAGAAATGGCTGCCCGGACGGGAAATACGGATTGGCATGGATACTGCTATTACAATTGGACATCCGGCAACACTGGCGGCAAGTGTTTTATTGGTCCCGATTGCGCTGGTATTGGCGGCAGTGCTTCCATATAACCATACGATTCCATTTGCGGATCTGGCAAGCATTGCGTTTATGCTTTGCCTGATTACGCCGTATGTAAAGGGAAATGTGGTGAAGCTGGTGATTATCGGTACGCTCATTATTGCATTTGTCATGTTGCCGGTATCAACTTTAACAGGACCATTAGTTACGGATATTGTCAAAGAGGCGGGAATGTTTAGCATCCCGGAGGGATTCGGATCTGCGACAATGGTAACTTCGTTCTTGGATGGTGCAAATCCTATAAGCTTTATGGTATATAAAGTATTTTCGTTATTTTTTTAAATTAGCTTGAAGATAGACTTGAGAGGAGGCAATTAAAGTGAGAAAAAATTATCCAAATGAAATGGACAGAAACACAGAAGTGCAGATGAAAGAGCATGTAATGTTCGGCGGCCCCTGGAGAGGCCCGTTGATCGTCAGGGGAAAAGGCGTGTACTGCTATGATAGAGATGAGAAGGAATATCTGGATCTGGAATCTCAGGCGTGGTCTCTCTGTCTCGGCTTTGGAAACGAAGAGGTGATGAATGCTGCATTTGAACAGGCAGAATTCCTGTATCACATGAAGGGCGGACTGAATACGTTTCCGAGGCTGAAATTAGCGGATAAAATCCTGAGCGCGGCACCGGATGTATTTGACAGAGTATCCTTTGAGCCGAGCGGTTCCATTGCAAATGAAGCGGCTATGAAGATCGCGATGATTAATCACCCGGAGGCGAGGTATTTTGTAAGCCTGTACCATGCGTTTCACGGAAATACGCTGGCAACCGCCGCTACAGGATGGCATGCGACGAAGGCAAAGGGAGACGTGTATGGAGGCGGCGTAAAATACATGGCGTTTATGGATAATGTGGTTCGTGTTCCCAATCCTTACTGTTATCGGTGTCCATTCGGAAAGAAAGAGGGCTCCTGTCAGTATGAATGCGCAGAGGCGCTTAGGACAACCCTGCAGATGGGAGTATCCGGACCGGTGGCGGCAGTGATTCTTGAGCCCGTACAGGGCAGCGGCGGCCAGATTCCGTGTCCGGCAGGATATTTGAAACGTGTAAGAGAAATCTGCGATGAGTTTGATACGCTGCTGATATTTGATGAGATGCAGACCGGATTCGGACGCTGCGGAACCATGTTTGCAATGGATTTGTATGGGGTAACGCCGGATATATTTACAATAGGAAAAGCGCTCGGAAACGGATTCCCGATCGCCGGTACCGTAATCAGCAGTAAACTGAAAGGATTCCAGGACGGCAACGACGATAATTTCACCTTCTGCAATAATCCGATGGCACAGGCGGCGGCATTGAAGACGATTGAAATCCTGATCCGGGATAATATTCCGGAAAATGCCCGTAAGATGGGTGAATTCCTCACAAAAGGATTGAAGGAGATCCAGAAAAAATATCCGATCATGGGAGATGTCAGAGGGCCGGGATTACATATCGGTATTGAGATGGTAAAGGATCCGGTAACAAAAGAGCCGGATGCGGCAATGGCGGCTGCAATTTATAATAAGGCATTAGAAAACGGCCTGATCATGGGCCTGGGCGGTTCGTCTCCGCATGTGATCAAAGTAAAACCGCCGCTTATTATAAATGAAGCGCAGTGCTCTTCCTTCCTTGAGCGGTTTGAGAAGTCTGTGAAGGAGGCTGTAGATTCGGTATAAATGAAAAACAGCAGTAAGCAGTAATGTTTCAGAAAAATCTGCCGCTATAAATGCCATATATCCGGGAGCGGAGGCGCTTTTCTATCAGAGCACCGCTCCCGGATAAACGGCGTTAAAATGGAGTATTTCTTTCTTATCTTTTAGCATCTTTTCGCATTTGAAAATCAATAGATTGTATAATATAGGTTTTAGTGTTAGAATGTTCGTTAGAAAGTCTGCCTGAAGAGAATACGGCGGAAGGAAAGAGCAGGAATTTATTATATGAAGATATTGATCATAAGCGACACCCATAGATCTCTGAAGGCCTTGAGGGAGGTGCTTAAGCGGGAGGAGCCTATAGATATGCTGATCCATCTTGGAGATATAGAGCGCCAGATGGCGGATGTCCGCCGGATGGTGGACTGCCCGGTACATATGATTGCGGGAAATAATGATTTTCTTTCGGGTCTTCCCAATGAGGAAGTATTTGAAATCGGAAGGTATAAGGTGTTTATTACCCACGGTCATGCATATCTGGTGAATATTACAGAGGAACACCTGCAGGAAACGGCGAGGGAGCTTGGAGCTGATATTGTTATGTATGGACATACACATAGGCCGTTGCTTACCATAGAAGAGGATTTGGTGACGATGAATCCGGGAAGCCTGACTTATCCGAGACAGAGCGGGAGGAGACCTAGTTATATGGTGATGACAATTGATAAATCCGGAGAAGCTTCTTTTGAGACATTTTATCTGTAGAAAAAAATAAAAAAGTTGTTGACAAGCCGGAACTGTTCCTATATAATATGTCTTGTGTCGCGGAAGTAAGTAAAACATAATATTGTCGGGGTGTGGCTCAGCTTGGCTAGAGCGCCTGGTTTGGGACCAGGAGGTCGCAGGTTCGAATCCTGTCACCCCGATATTCATGCGGGTGTAGTTCAATGGTAGAACACCAGCCTTCCAAGCTGGATACGTGGGTTCGATTCCCATCACCCGCTTTCTTAGTCCCTTAGGGATTAAGGGCATGAGTCTGTAGCTCAGCTGGATAGAGCAACGGCCTTCTAAGCCGTAGGTCGAGGGTTCGAATCCCCCCAGGCTCGGTGACACGTATATTCAAGTATACGGTCAGACTTGATGAGCGGGTCGGTCCCCCACAGCCTTGGCAGAAAGATGAGCCGGTAGATGGACTTAATAGAATATGGTGGGTATGGTGCAGTTGGTTAACGCGTCGGATTGTGGTTCCGAAGACCGTGGGTTCGAGTCCCACTACCCACCCTTTTTTCTTTTAATGGGCTATCGCCAAGCGGTAAGGCACAGGACTTTGACTCCTGCATTCGTTGGTTCGAATCCAACTAGCCCAGTTAATAGGGGCGTGTAGCTCAGGTGGTAGAGCACTTGACTTTTAATCAAGTTGTCCGGGGTTCGAATCCCCGCACGCTCAGTAGTGCAGAATGGCGGAAACACTTGTGATCAGAGGGTTTGCGTCATTTTTTATTATTGAAAAAGTAATATAAAGTAAGTAAAACTAATAAGAAGTAAATGTCTCAACCGCGTCTCAACAGAGGTAAGATGTCTCAATCTGGTCTCAAAAATTCATGGCAGATTCCACCGCAGAAACCGCATTTTCTTTTTCAAGGATAATATGATTATATACGTCCAGGACCATCTTCTCGGTATCTCCCATAAGCTTTGCAATATGTTTAATTGATATAGCCGGTATCTGATAGCAGAGGTTCGTACAGTAGTTGTGCCGGAATACATGAGCGGTAAGACCGGCTATCGGTTCTTCGGATGCATCCTGAAGCGCGCGGATTATCCGCGCCCACATTTTATCATAGCAGCTTTTTGTGACAGGCTTCCCATTGCGCATGGTGAAGAGATATGTTTTTCCGTAGGAACGGCGGGCATTCACATAGTTTACAATCACAGGAGCGACCTTACTGGGAATGGGAAGTGTCCGGTATCCATTTTTGCTTTTTGGATCCTTGGTTGATGCAGTGTTATTCGTTAGCTCCTGGGCCTTATTCACTGTTAGTGTAAGAAGCTTTGTGTTGATGTCGAATACTGTCAAAGCAAGGGCTTCTCCGCGCCTCAGGCCGCAGCCATACAGAATGTACAGGAACGCCCTGTCACTGTCCTTTAGGCCGGCTGAGAATACTGCAGTTTTTTCATGGTCATATAGTGCGCGTTTCTCTGGAGGCGTATATTTAATTGCGTCTGTATTAGCAAAAATATCCTCAAATACATTGGAAGGAAACAAGTGGTCGGCAACGGCAGACTTTAATACCTGCTTGAAAGTGAGCCGGATTTGCTGCTGAGTGCGCTCTTTCTCTTTTGCATTATTAACTCAAACTTCCCACACCATTTTGGTGTGCTGAACCTTGAAAAATCAATACTT